>NZ_JBXARE010000010.1:0-188408 GCF_058807935.1 Pseudoduganella sp. GW821-FHT11H04
ATCTTCCTCCTGCTTTCCCTTTCCTGCCCGCTCATCGCTTTTCTGGCACTGGAGGGGAGGCGTCCATTTCATTCTCCGTGACAAAATAGGCAGAAAAAATATTTTAGGGAGGATGGAATAAGCCGACCAAACGCTACGTATACGCAATACTTCCCACCTGTTAAGGAGACTTGCAATGAAACTGATCGCCCTGACCCTGGCCGCCCTGCTGAGCACCGCCGCTTACGCCGCCGAGCCCCTGAAGAAGGCTGACGGCGTGTACGTTGATGCCGCCGGGATGACCGTCTACACCTTCGACAAGGACGTTGCCGGCAGCGGCAAGAGCGCCTGCGTCGATGGCTGCCTGAAAAACTGGCCAGCCGTCGCAGCCAGCGGCGACCTGGCCGCGCCATGGTCCTCCATCACCCGTGACGACGGCAGCAAGCAACTGGCCTACAAGGGTAAGCCTGTCTACCTGTTCGTGGGCGACAAGAAGGCTGGCGACCGCGCCGGCGACAATATGAAAGACATCTGGCACGTCGTTAAGGATTGAGTGGATGCAGGAACTGCATGAACGCCTGTTGGCATGCCTTCCGCGCCTGCGCCGATATGCGCGGGCGTTGACCGGCGATAGCGCCAGCGCGGACGACCTGGTCCAGGACACCGTGGAACGCGGCTGGTCGCGTATCGGCCAGTGGCGTCCCGATGGCGAGCTGCGCGCCTGGCTGTTCGGCATCATGCACAACCTGCACATCGACCAGCTGCGGCGCGCCCCGCCGCCCTCCGTGGAACTGGAAGATGGCGACCTGCCGGCCGCGCCTTCCACTGGATCGCTGGAAGTGCGCGACCTTGAGCGCGCCTTGCAACAGCTGCCATCCGCCCAGCGCGAAGTGCTGCTCCTGGTGGCGCTCGAAGAGATGCGCTACGAAGACGTGGCGGCCATGCTCGATATCCCGCTTGGCACGGTGATGTCGCGCCTGAGCCGCGCACGCGAGAATTTGCGGCGGCTGATGACGGGCCAAGCGCCCGCCGCCACTCTGAAGGTCGTGAAATGAACGAAGCCGAATTGCAAGCCTGGGTCGATGGCCGCCTGCCGCCGGATCGGCAAGCAGCGGTCGAACGCTACCTGGCCGACCACCCCGCTGAAGCCGCGCGCCTGCAAGCCTACCGCGAACAGAACGTGGCACTGCACGCGCTGTTCGATGACCTGCTCGAGGCCGAGGTACCCGAGACGCTGGCCCCATTGCGCCCAAACGCCTCTTCATCCGCCACGCCGCCTGCCGGCGCCCAAGGCGCGCCCGCCTGGAGCATCCCCGCCTGGCGCCGCATGGCCGCGATGGTGGTGGTGGCCGTCGGCGCCGGCCTGATTGGCGGCACGGCTGGCTGGGCGCTGCGCGGTGCCGGCACTGGCAGCGGCCCCTCGCTAGCCCTGGCCGCACTCCCGCGCCAAGCCGCCATCGCCCACGCCGTCTACACGCCCGAAGTAAAGCACCCGGTGGAAGTCGGCGCCGACCAGCAGCAACACCTGGTCACCTGGCTGTCAAAACGCCTGGGCAAGCAACTGCGTCCGCCGCAACTGGCAAAGCAGGGATATGAGCTGGTAGGCGGCAGGCTGCTCCCGGGCGACAACGGCCCCGTCGCCCAATTCATGTACGCCGACGCGAGCGGCCAGCGCCTGACCATGTACGTCAGCTCGGGACAAAAGCAGAATCGCGACACGGGCTTCCGTTTCGCGCAAGAGGGAAATGTGGGAGTGTTTTACTGGATCGACGGCAGCTTCGGCTATGCGCTGTCAGCCGCCGTCGGTAAGAAAGAGCTGTCGCAGATCGCGAACGCGGTCTACGAACAGCTCCAGCCTTAGTTAGGCATGCGGCGGCCGGCTTCAGTGATACGGTTACGCATCACTTCCGGTGCTGCAGGCCCCGGCGCGAACATATAGTCCTCATCATTGATGGCAAGGCCGCTATTTGCATCGACGAGAACCTGGTCAGCCGGCTTGCCGGTTTCACGGCTCACCACCAGCAAGCTGGCGCCTTCCGGCGACAGATGCTCATTCCCCCAGGCAATGAAAGCCAGCAGCACAGGTTTGAAGTCACGGCCAGCCTTGGTCAGGATGTACTCATAGCGTGGCGGACGGGTGCTGTACTGGCGGCGCTCCATCAGGCCGCCCTCGACCAGACCGGCCAGGCGACGGGTCAGCATGTTCGGCGCGATCTTCAGGCTCTTCTCAAATTCATCGAAGCGGGTCAGGCCATAGAACGCATCACGCAGAATCAGGATGCTCCACCACTCGCCCACCTTGCCGAGGCTACGCGCGATCGGGCAAGGCATTTGGCCAAAGTCGGTATGTTTCATATTGCCTCCTAGTTGATTGGATCGTCTGGTTTAACCAGTTGAATGCTTCAGGCTCAATTGAACATCGAAAACACCCTCAAAAGACTCACCAAAAATCACTCTTGCAAGGAACGTAGCTATCTTCTTTCCATTCTGCGTTGTTGCGGCGCACATAACCTTTGGCGGAAGCGACAATTCCTTTGCTAGATGTGAATTGCGCAACTTTATTTGAAACATGGGCATAATGAGCCCATGTACCTGACCAGCGACGCCCAAGTGCGAAATATCCTCATCGTGGATGACTCCGCGTTTGAGCAGCGCATGCTTGTGGACTTATTGAGCGAAATGCCCTACCGAGTGTCGGTGGCCTTTAATGGTGAACAAGGCTATCAGTTGGCGTTGACCGGCCTGCCTGACCTGATCCTGCTCGACGTGCGCATGCCGAATATGGATGGCTATACCTGCTGCAGGTTGCTCAAAGCCAACCCCGCCACACGTGATATTCCCATCATTTTCCTGAGCGGCACCGAGGCGGTGGAAGACCGCATCATGGGTCTTCAGCTGGGCGGGGTGGACTTTGTCAGCAAGCCCTTCACCCCTGGTGAACTGGCGGCACGCATCCACGTGCACCTGAATTTGATGAAGCGTCCTCCGCAAGAGGCAATGGGCAATGAGCCGGCAGATACCGACTCGGTCATCGTAAATGCAGCCAAGCGCCTGATCTACGACAACCTGGCCGCCCTGCCCGGCCTGGCGGAAATCGCCGCCAGCGTTGGCACCTACCGTGAAAAGCTGAACCAGCTTTTCCGCACCCACACCGGCATGACGGTGTTTGCCTATATCCGCGAAGCGCGCATCCAGCGCGGCATTCACCTGCTGCGCGATACCGACATGGATGTGCAGGATATCGCGCTGCTGCTGGGCTTTGCCAATGCCGGCAATTTCGCCACTGCCTTCCGCGAGCGGATGGGTACTACTCCCAGCAGCTACCGCACCTCAATCCTTAAAACTTGTGATTGAGTTTGACTGACGCGAAACGGCCGCGCGGGTCGCCTTGCGTGTAGTCGAAGAAGGCGAACGAACTATCCCACGAAGGTTTGCGGTCAAACGCATTGGCCACGATCAGGTTCACGCTGGTGGCTGCGCTGATCTTGTAGCCCACGTTCAGGTCCACGGTGGCGAATGGCTTCACGCGTTCGCCGGGGCGGGTGGTCTGCTCGTAGCCGTCGACATAATTCCATGCGACGTTGGTGTTCCATTGGCCCAGCTCCCAGGTAGCGCTGGTGGTGCCGCGCCATTTCGGAATGGAGCCGAAGTCATTGGTGCCTGCACCGTTGGTCAGCGGCTCGCCTGGCGACAGCGGCTGCTCGTACTTGAACACGCGGCTCAATTGCGCGTTCAATGTCACGGTGCCGTAAGCAGTCTTCGGCAACTTGTGGCGCAGGTCAACGTCGATGCCGCTTACCACGCGTTCGCCCTGGTTGGCGTACTGGCGGTACAGGGTCAGGATACGGCCCTGTGCATCGCGCACCACCTTCTCTGGATGGGTCGTTTCGTTGGCCAGGATGGTGTCGGTGCTCTCGGTATCGATCACGCCCTTGGTGCGAATGTGATAGAAGTCCACGCCCACGCTGCTGTTGGCCGTTGGCGATACCACAAACCCCAGGTTGAAGTTTTTGGAACGCTCAGGCGACAGCTCGGTATTGGCGACCGTGATATTGGTCACGCCGCGCGGCTGGGTCGGCGTGATCGGGTCTTTTGCATCGATCACGGAGCCGTAGCTGACCGAAGTCGAATTGGTGATCTCAGGCAGCGACGGCGCGCGGAAGCCGCGCGACACGGTGCCGCGCACCAGCAGCCACGGGGCGGCCTGGTAACGCACGCTGGCCTTCGGCGAGAAGGCGGAACCGAAGTCGCTGTACTTGTCTGCGCGACCGGCCAGGTTGACGGTCAGGTCTTTCAGCACCGGCACATTGAATTCGGCGAAGGCCGCGCTCACCTGGCGCTTGCCCTGGATGATGTTGATCGCTGGACGCAGCTCGGTACCCGACAGTACGGCGGTGGACGTATTCGAATTCATTTCTTCCTGGCGCCATTGGCCGCCGAAGGCGAAGCCCAGAGCGCCGGCAGGCAGCTGCGCCAGTTCTTTCGAGGCGTTGAAATCGGCCACGGTAAGCGTCGATTCCGCCGGACGCAGGGTCGACAGGCGCAGGCGGTTGCGCACTTCCTCGCTGTTCTTCGACTGGTCGGCGAAGTTGTAGCTGCCATCTGCCAGAACTTTTTCAAATTCGTAGCGGTTGACGAAGTTCTGCACTGTTTCTTTCAGCTTGCTGCCGGAGCGGGCGATGGAAGCGTCATAGTCCCAGCCGTTCCACGCGCCCTTGATGCCTGTCAGCACACGGTAGAAGTCCACCTTGTCCTGCTTCTGGCGCGCGCCAAGGTCGAACAGGGTTGCGGTGAAAGGCAGCGGAGTCGGACTCGGATTGTTCGGGTGGCCAACCGGCAGCACCACGTTGATGTTATCCAGCTTCTGCAAGGCGTTGTTCCATGCGCGCAGGCCGCTGCCCACGGTCAGCGGGGCGCCGAAAGTCTGCTCGGCCCACGAGTAGCCGTACAGGCCTTCCGCATAGACTTCGGTGACTTCGTTCAGTTTCAGGGTGCCGCGCAGCGAGGTGTGCACGCGCTCCACACCCGGGATCAGAGTGCGGTATTCTGCCGGGTTAAAGGCCAGCACCTTGCCGCTCTTGCCAGGGGCGATGTCGCCGTAGTTCTGCACTTGCAGCGGGCCTTGCACGCCGCCCAGTTGCCTGGTCGGATCGGAGGTGCCGTAGTAATTGGTCGGCGTCCAAGCCAGCGTGCCGTTGGCATTGCCGCGGAAGTCGCTGCCGCGCAGGTAGGACACATCGGTTTGCTGCAGCTTGTCGCGCTTCAGCGCATCGAGCGAAAACACCACGCTCCAGCCCTGTTCATCCAGGCTGCCAAAGCCCGTCTGCAGCGAGGCGCTGCGTTCCAGCTGGCCGGTGCCCTGGGTAGAAGAGCCGATTTGCGCACTCACCTCGGTACCCTTGAATTCCTTGTACAGGATGATGTTGACGACGCCGGCCACCGCATCGGAACCGTAGACGGAAGACGCGCCATCCTTCAGCACTTCAATGCGCTGCACCGCTGCCAGCGGCAGCGAATTCAGGTCGACGAAGACTTCCTGCAGGTCCTGCGCGGTGGCGTAGGAAGAGACGCGCTTGCCGTTCACCAGGATCAGGGTGTTCTTCTGCCCCAGGCCGCGCAGCGACAGACCCGCCGTGCCGGCCGAAAAGCTGCCGGTGTACTGCTCGTTATAGCTGTTGCCGCTGTTGGCGGAAATGGTGCGCAGCACGTCGGCCACGGTGGTCTTGCCGGTGGCCGCCAACTCCTTGGCGCTCAGCACCTGCACGGCGCTGGCGCCTTCCTTCTGCGAGGTGCGGATATTCGAACCGGTGACGACGACGCGGGCCAGTTCTTCTTCAGCGATTGCGAATTGCGGGAATGCGGCCGCGATGGCCAGGGTAATGCTCAGGGGCTTGATCATTGTTCTTCCTTTTGGGTGTGCAGCGCCCGGCCTGCCTTATGGGCGGCTTGGGCAAAACGGTATTGCGGGGATGGGGGAAAGGCTTAGCAGCGGCACATGAACTGCGCCATGCAGCTCATGGTGACGGTGTGGCGGTGATGTGTGACTAGCGTTTTCATGCGGCAACTATAAGGGAGCCATTTCATTTCTGAAACGAATTAAATTTCAGACCTATATGCATTTTGAATATATAGACAGCCATGTCTACTTTCCGCCACAGGGAAAACACCGAAGTATACAACTCTGTCTAGACAGGCTATTCTAGTCAAAACGTTAGAAGGAAATAAACATGGCTAGCATTCCGAAACCTACTCCGGCCGAGCTGGAACTGCTGCAAGCGATCTGGCCGCTGGGCTCCGCCACCGCCAAGCAAGTGCATGAAGCGATGCTGGCCGAGAAGCCAGACCTGGCTTACGGCGCCGTGCTGCGACTGATGCAGATCATGCACGGCAAAGGCTTGCTGATCCGCGACGAGAGCCAGCGCTCCCACATCTACGCCCCCGCCGTGGCGCGCGAAGCGATGCAGGGCAATATGCTGCAAGACCTGTTGCAGCGCGCCTTCGCCGGTTCCGCCAAGGCGCTGGTGCTGGCGGCACTGAAAAGCGGCATTTCGAAAAAAGAGCGCACCGAAATCGAAGAGCTGCTGAAGCAGGAGGACAAGCCGAATGAATAACATCATCAACGCCGCCGGCTGGACCCTGATCCACTTCCTGTGGCAAGGCGCACTGGTCGGCATCGCCACAGCCGCCCTGCTGCGCATGATGCGCGGTTTCAGCCCCAGCTCGCGCTACACGGTGACCTGCCTGGCGCTGCTGGCCTGCCTGCTGTGGCCTGCCTACGAATTCGCCAGCGCGCTGCAAGCGCCGACCCGTCCCTGGCAAGTTCTTCTCGCAGCGCCCACAAACGAAGTGTTTGCGCACAGTGAACTCCTGACCAATATAGACAACCGCCTGCCGCTGCTGGTCAGCGCCTGGCTTGCCTGCGTCTGCGCGCTGGCCCTGCGCAGCGCATTCGGCCTCGCCTGGATCGCACGCACCCGCCGCACCGGCGGCCGCGACGTGCATTGGCAGCAGCGCCTGTCGCAACTGGCGGCGCGCCTTGGCATCCGCCGCGAAGTATCGCTGCGCATTGTTGAAGCGCTGGCCAGCCCGATTACTGCGGGCTGGTGGCGCCCCGTCGTACTGATGCCGGCCGCGCTGGTGGCGCGCATGCCGCCCGAGTTGCTGGAAGCCCTGCTGGCGCACGAACTGGCCCATGTGCGCCGCCACGATTTCCTGGTCAACCTGCTGCAGAACGTGGTCGAGATCCTGCTGTTTTACCACCCTGCCGTGTGGTGGCTGTCGCGCCGCATCCGCCACGAACGCGAACTGGTGGCCGACGCCATCGCCGCCGACTTGACGGGCGAACCGCGCCGCCTTGCACTGGCCCTGTCCGAGCTGGAAAAGATGCAGTTCGCCACGCAGCGCCTCGCGCTGGCCGCCGACGGCGGCGACCTGACGCAGCGCATCCGCCAACTGGTCGTTCCGCAGGAGCAGCACGGCAACTGGAAAGCACTGCTGGCCGTCCTGAGCGTGGCAGCGGCCTGCCTGACCGGCTACGCCAATGCCCGCGTTGAAGCGGCCAATACGCCTGAGGCGCGCACGCCAGCCATCGTCGACTTCAAGAGCTGCTCCAAACCGCTGTGGCCCCAAGACGACTTGCAAGCCGAGCATACCGGCACCGTCACGCTGAAATTCCATATCAGCGAAAGCGGCAATGTGACCGATTCCAAAGTCGCCCGTTCCAGCGGCCACCCGGGCCTCGACCAGGCAGCACAAGTGGGCATTTCCAAGTGCCATTTCAAACCCGCCAAGGTGCGCGGCAAGCCCGTCGCCACCTGGCAGCAAATGCAGTACGTCTGGACCCTGGAGTGATCGCATGAAGTTAAGCACCACCATTGCAGCACTGGCGCTGTGGGCCGTATCGGCCGCCTGCAGCGCGCAGGCAACGGGCGCCGGCCTGCCGCCGCATCCCTTCGTCAGCACCAGCGGCAAGGCCCAGCTGTGGATGCGTCCCGACATCGGCGAAGTCAAATTCGAAGCCGGCTCGCAGGATGCCAGCTCTGGGGCGGCAGCCGCACAATTGCAGGAAGTGAGCGCCAGCGTGATGCAACTGCTCGCCGATCACGGCGTGCAGGCAGAGGATGTCGAGTCCTACGAAGTCGAAAAGAAGACCGTTCCCGTCGACGGCGAAAAGCCGACCGTCTATTCGATGGGCCGCCTGTTCCATGCCCGCGTACGCGACCTGGCGCAGTGGCCGGACCTGATCGCGAAGCTGGTCGAAAAAGAGCACATCACCAATATCAGCTCCACTTTCGACCGCACCGACGGCGACGACATCAACACCCAGTTGATGGCCGCCGCTGCCGACGACGCGCGCAGCAAAGGCAACTCCCTTGCCAAGGCGTTCGGCCGCAAGCTCGGTCCAGTGGTCGCAGTCGCGCGCGGCCCGCTCACGCAAATTGCCGCGCCTTTCCTCGAAATGCAGCAAGGCCGTGAAACCCGCGGCACCGCCCCGCAGACAGGCAACTACAGCGTGCCCGATTCCATCGCCTATTCACAAACCGTGAATGCCATCTTCGTCCTGAAGTAAGACTAAACCCATGAAACTCCGCACAATCGCCTGCGCGGCGATGGTCTTCACACGCGCCTACGCCCAGGAAATCCCGCCTATCGTGCAGGTTAAAGCCAGCGCCGACCTGCAGCGCCAGCGCGACACAGCCGCCCGCACCACCATTACGCGGGAGGAAATCCTCAAGTTCGGCGATGCCAGTGCGCTCGACGTGCTGAAGCGCCTGCCCGGTGTCTCCGTCAGCGACGGCGCTCCGCGCATGCGCGGTCTCGGCGCGGGCTACACGCAAATCCTCGTCAACGGCGACCGCCCACCGCCGGGCTTTTCGCTGGATAACCTGACGCCCGACATGATCGACAAGATCGAAATCATGCGCGCGGCGACAGCGGAGCACAGCACGCAGGCCGTGGCCGGCACAATCAACATCGTGCTGCGCAAGTCGGCAAGCAAGCCGTCGCGCGAATGGCGCACCTCCGCCACCGCGCCCGCACACCTGCCGTCGCGCAGCGCCAGCCTCGGGCTGGCCGACAAAGGCGACGCGCACAGCTACACCTTCAACGCCAGCGTCACACAAGGTAACAACCACCGCCCGGAGCATAGCGACGTGCTGGAAACCAGCGCGGCGGGCACGGTCACCAGCCAGCGCGTCGAAGAGGAACGCAGCCGCAACCGCTTCCTTTTCCTCAATATGAACAGCCGCGTGAACTGGACCCTGTCCCCCGATGAAACATTGGGCTGGCAAACCTTTGCCAGCGCGGTGCGCTTCCACGCCGACCGTGCGCGTGAAGTGCAGCTTACCGGCGGCTCTGTACTTCCCTATGCCAGCTCAGGCTATTGGCGCAAGGACGAAGTGGAAAACCTGCGCACGGAAGTCAACTGGTCGCGGAAATGGGGCGATGGCGGCCGCATCGAATCGACAGCGAGCATCAGCGGCGACCAGGCGCAGCGCGACCGCAAGTCAAGCTACGACATGCGCGCCGGCGAACGCACCCTCGACCGGCGTTACGATGTTGACGGGAGCAGCCGGCGCGCCAGCTGGATCGGCAAACTGGCGCTACCGCCGGCACGGGGCCATTCGCTTGGCCTCGGCTGGGACGTCTCATCCAGCCGCCAGCGCGAACACGAGTTGCAGGACGAAACGGCGACAGCCGAAGCGAACGCCGCGGATTTCGACCGCGCGTCGCATGCACGGCTGCGCAGCCTGGCGGCCTATGTGCAGGACGAATGGGAGATTGGCGAAGGCTGGTCGGTGTATGGCGGCTTGCGGCGCGAGACAAGCGAAACGCGCAGCAGCGGATCGGACTTTTCCGCCGTGACCACGCGGGCCGGCGTAACCAGCCCTATCCTGCAGGCCTTGTGGAAGCTGCCTGGCGAGCAGCGCCGCCAGTTCCGCTTTGCATTGGCGCGAACCTACAAGGCGCCCACCACGAACCAGCTCATGCCGCGCCGCTTCCTCAGCCTGGTCAACACAGAACTGACGCCCGATTCGAGCGGCAATCCGAACCTCCGGCCCGAACTGGCGCGCGGCCTGGACATCGCCTTCGAATCGTACGGAAAAGACGGTGCGCTGTTTTCGCTGGCTGCGGGAACGCGCCAAATCACTGATGTGATCTTCAACGCGGTCGGCGAGCAGGATGGGCGCTGGGTTTCCTCGCCTTCCAATTTCGGGAAGGCGCGCACCAACAGCCTGGAGCTGGAATGGAAAGGCCCAGTCCCCACCACACCGCTGCGCTTTTCGCTCAATGCTGGCCGTTACTGGTCGCATGTCGATGCAGTACCCGGCCCCGATAACCGACTGGCGCGGCAGCCTCGCTGGACAGCAAATGCCGGCGGCGAATACCGCTCAGGCCCCTGGAGTGCGGGCGCTAGCTTGACTTACAGCGCAACGGGCTGGGTCCGCACTACGCAATGGCAGTCGGTCTACAACAGCGCTGAACGCAATCTTGAAGCCTACACCAGCTATCGCCCTTCGTCGGCGAGCCAAGTGCGCATCACAGCCGGCAACTTGCTGCGCCAGCCATCGCTTTCAAGGAACGTCTATACGGACGCAAACGGCCGCAAGACAAATGCGACAAGCATCGGCAACCCGGCCTGGATACGCGCCAGCTACGAACGCCAGTTCTAAACGCCGGAGGCACGCTGGCGGCGCCAGTGGCGCCACGCGACGAGAGCATTGATCCAGTAGGCTGCGTACAACGCAGCCGTCAGGTACAGCCCACGGCTGGCGTAGAGCGGCACCGAGACAGTATTCACCAGCAGCCACACCGGCCAGTTCTCGATGCGGCGCCCCATCAGCAGCACCTGGGCGATGACGGAGAACATCAGCACGGCCGAATCGATGAAGGGTGCGTAGGCATTGGTGTAATGCTTCAGCATCAGTCCATACGCAGCGGTAGCGGCAGCGCCGCCCAGCGCCATCTTCGCCAACGTGGCCAGGCGCGTGGTGCGGATATGCAGCGAATGGCCATGGTCGCCCCGCAACCACTGGCGCCAGCCGATGATGCAGGTGATGATAAAGAACAGCTGCAGCGCGACGTCGGCATACAGCTGCGATCCGTAGAACAGTACGGAGAACAGCGAGCAGCCGACAATGCCGCTCCACCAGGAATGAATGCTGTTGCGTCCCGCCAGGACGATGGACACCGCCATCACCACATTGGCGATGATTTCAAGGGCGCTAATCTGCATGGGTGCCCAATACGATCAGCAAGCCGCGCATGTCTTCGCCGCTTTCCTGGCGCAGCGTGCTCGGAGTGATTTCGCGGATAGCGAAGCCGTGGCTGCGCGCCAGCGCCTCGATGCCGGCGCGCGAATGCGCGTAGCGCCCGGAGGCGCGCAGTGCGAAGGCTTCCGCGCCCTCGTGCTCCTCCACCGAAAACGCAAAGACGCCGCCGTTGCGCAGCGCCAGCCGCGCCACCGAAAACACGGGCTTCAAATCGCCCACGTAGACAAACACGTCGGCCGCCACAATCACGTCGGCGCTGTCTGGACGCACCCGCAGGTAGCCCACCATCTCGCCGCAATACAGCCCGTCGTACAAGCCCGTATCGCGCGCCTTGTCCAGCATGTGCGGCGACAGGTCTACCCCTTCCAGCAGGCAGGCCAGCGGCCGCAGCAGCGGGCCGCACAAGCCGGTGCCGCAGCCTGCATCCAGCACATCGAGTTCGCCCAAGGGAAGGTGACGGCGCAGCGCCTCCACCAGCAAGGTCGGCGTGCGGTAGCGCAGCACGTCGACGAGATGATGGTTGAAATCGCCGGCGTATTGGTCGAACAACGCCTTCACGTACGCAGCAGGCGAGGCTCCCGGCGCCTGCTGCGCGCCCATGATGGCCAGCATATAGCCGACGGTACCGGGATCGGCGCCAAAGTCCAGCGCGGCCTGGTAGGCTTCGACCGCTTCCTCGTGGCGGCCCATGGCACGCAGGGTATTGGCCATGCCCAGCTGGGCACGCGCATAACGGGGACGCACGGAAAGGGCGTCGCTGAAACTGGCCAGCGCCTCGTCAAGTTCCTGTAGCCGCAGCAGCAAGGCGCCGCGTGCGCACCAGGCTTCCGCATATTCTGGCTGCAGTTCCAATGCGCGCTCCAGGCCCTCCAGCGCATCTACCGGTTTGCCCAGTGCAAGCAGCGAAACCGAAGCGCCATGCAGGGCTTCCGGGTAAGCACGCTTCACCGCCAGCGCGGCGCCAAAGCTGTCCAATGCTGCCTCATGGCGGGCGATCGATTGCAGGGCCAGGGCGCGGTTGCACAGGGCTTCCGCATAACCTGGCGACAGGCGCAGCGCGGCGTCGTAGCTATCGAGCGCCTGGTCGATATGCCCCAGGTGGCGCAGGACATTGCCACGGTTGCTCAGGGCCATGGCGTAATCCGGTTGCAGCGCCAAGGCGCGCTCGAAACTGGCCAGGGCCTCCTCATAGCGTCCCATATCCTGCAGCACGACGCCGCGATTGCAGTGGGCCTTGGGACGGGCGGCGTCGAGGGAAAGCGCGCCGTCGATCATGGCCAGGGCGCGATCGGGCTCACCCTGCTGGCGCGCCAACACGCCGCTCAAGTGCAGTGCATCGAAATTAAGCGGCTCGGCGCGCAGCACATCGTCGTAGAGCGCTTGCGCGCGTCCCAGTTCGCCCTGCTGGTGGAAGGCGACGGCTTGTTTCAGGAGTACATGGATTTCAGTCATGGCCCGTATTACACCAAGCCGTCACACGGGCGTCAAACCGCCGTCACATTCGGCCGCCAAAATGCGTGCATCTGGCGCTCCGGCGTCACTACCGGGGCCGGCGGTCGGGAAATATACCGGCACCACATTGACCAGCTTTCCGCTTTACAGCGACGCTTTCATCTGAAACACTGTCCAAGTGGATACTTTCGGATGCCCTCAGCCATGAGGCTGTTGCTTACTGCCCTACTGATTCAACTTGCCAGTCCTGTTGGCGCCTGCACCCTGCGCCTGGCGCCTGAAGAATGGCCACCCTATTTTTATCATAATGACAAGTCCGTGCTGGGCGGCGTCGATTTCGAACTACTCCAGGCCATACTCAGCCATGCCGGCTGCATCTTGCAGCTGGAAAAAGAAATGCCTATTGCACGGCGCAATGTCCTGTTCCAGCAAGGCAAACTCGACTTACTGATGGCTGCCTCGGCCACCGAAGAGCGGCGCGGTTTCGCCCGTTTCAGCCTTCCTTACCGGCAGGAGACCGTGGGCCTGTTCACGGTGCCGGAAAAAATGGACAAGCTACGCCATATCGACAGTTTCCAGGCCATGGCCGCCCAGCACGCCAGCTTGCTGGCGCCCCGCCTGGGTTTTTACGGCGAGGATTATGAGCGCGCCATTCCGGCGCTGAATGCCGAAGGCCGGCGCAGTACCTTCAGCACCTTCGACCAGGGCATCAAGATGCTGGAAGCCGGGCGCGCCGACTTGATCATGGGGGACGCCAACGCCCTGCGCCATGTCGCACGCCAGCTGAATGTGAAAATCGTGCAGCTGCCCTACATCCCCTACCGTGCACCGGTGCACCTGATGCTGAATGCGGCGAGCACCACGCAAGCGCAACTCACGCGTATCAACCAGGCCATTAACCAGCTCGAACAAAACGGCGCACTGCCTGCCATCCGCGCCCGCTACGGCGTCAATTAATCGAGGAATTCGCCTACGGCTTCATAAAGCTGCGTGCGCGCCGCTTCCATGTGCATGACGTGGGTGCCGCGCGGTATGACCGCGTAACGTTTGCTGCGTGCGGCATGCATTGCGCCGAGCATCTGGCGATAGTCCGCATCGTTTGGCCAGGCATCCCATTCTCCGCGCACCAGCAACACCGGCATTTCCAGCCGGCCGGGGTCGTAATAGGAACGGCCCCGCAACAGGTCCGCCAGGTCGGCGCTGGGTCCGGAGGGGAAACGCACCGACCCTTCGCTACGGCCATCCGAAGCCAGCCAGTGTGCGCCCCAGCGCTGGAAGACATCGGCATGCAGCTGCGGCGGCTCCTGCTGCGGACGCAGGCTGTCCATGGCGGCGATGCGCTGTGCCGGCGTCAGTTCCTCGTAGGCGCTTGCGGGGGCTTGCGGCAGGCCGCTGGTGTCCGCTGGCGCGGGGCGTGGCGTGATCGCCGCAAACAACACCAGCTTTGCCACCTTTTCCGCATGGTCCTGCGCATAGCGCGCCGCCACCGAGCCGCCCCAGGAGTGCCCGACCAGCAGCACCTGCTGCTTGCCGCTGCGGCGCAAAATCGCGTCGACGGCGTTGCCCACATCCTGCGCCACTTCGCGCGCGCGGCCCGGCGGCGACTCTGTATCGGCAGCGTAGCGATCCGACAGGCCGTAGCCGGGAAAATCCAGCGCATACACGTCGTAACCGCGCACCGCCAGCCAATCCATCCAGGACTGGCCATCCATGCGGAAATCGAAAGACAAGCCGGATGGAAAGGAAGACCCATGCACGAACAGCACGGGCAGCGCGCCATTGGCGCGGTCAGGCCTGGTATGGCGGACGCGCGCCACCAGCGCGGGCTGGTGGCTGGGGATGTCGATCACTTCGTATACTGGCATATCCGGCTCCCGTAAAAGCCATCATGCTAGCTGGCGTGTTCACGCAACAATTCGTCCGCGAACGAATGGTGGAAGCCTCAGCAGCCTCGGGACACGTGCAGCCACTGGCAGGCCCACATGCTGACCCGCTGCAGCATTCCGACGGGGTCGCCCCATATAAAAAGGGCGGCGACGGCCAGCAACAGAATGGTGACAAAGAGCTTCATTTGAGGACGTAGCTCGCGAGGACGGCCTGCACTTCATAGATGCTCAGGCGCTTGTTGAATTTCTGGCTGAATGGTTCAGAAGTGCTGGAAATCCAGATCTTCAGTTCAGCGTCCAGGTCCAGCGTGCCGCCAGTCTCGATGCTGAAATGCGTCACGCTCTTGTATGGGATGGAGTGATACTCCTTCTTGCTGCCGGTGACGCCCTGGATATTCACGACCACCAGGCGCTTGTCGGTAAATACGAAATAATCGCGCAGCAGCTGGTAAGCATGTTCGACACGCTCATTGGGCGCGAGGATTTTCGCGAAGTCTTCCCGCAGGTCCGCCACGTCGATCTTGGACGCGTTACCCAGCATGCCGTCGAGGATTCCCACTTCCGCTCCTATTCTCAATAATGTAACTGGAATCTACCACGAAGCGGCGACTCCCGGTCAAGCGGCGGCAGCTTCCCTTTCTTCCATCAGGTAGTTGGTAGCTGCGTATGCGGCAAGCGGGCGAGCGAAATAATAGCCTTGCAACAGGTCGCATCCCAGGTCGCGCAATTGCGCCGCCTGACCAGCGTCTTCCACACCTTCGGCGACAAGTTCCAGCCCGAGGTTGCGCGCCAGGCCGACGGCGGTGGCGCAGATTTCGAGGTCTTTTTCGGATTCGCCGATATCGCGTACAAAGCTGCGATCGAGCTTGAAGGAATGCACCGGCAGCATCTTCAGGTAGCCCAGCGAGGAATAGCCGGTGCCGAAATCATCAATCGACAGGCGCACGCCGAGGCTGCGCAAGGATTCCAGTTTCTCGATGGAGTGTTGCGGATCCTGCATCAGCACCGACTCGGTGATTTCCAGCTCAAGGTCCGCGCCCATCAAGCCGGCACGCTGCAGGGCTGCCTGCACGTTGTCGCGCAAGTCGCTTAGCAGCAGCTGCTGCGCCGACAGGTTGACCGCCATGCGCACCTCGCTGAAGCCCAGCGCGCGCCAATCCTGCAACTGCTTGCAGGCTGTTTCGAGCACCCAGGCCCCGATCGCTGCAATGGAGCCGGTCGCTTCGGCCAGCGGGATAAATTTGTCCGGCATCACCAGGCCCAGTTCCGGATGCTGCCAGCGGATCAGCGCTTCCATGCCCATCACGCGTTCGGTCTTGGCGCAAACCTGCGGCTGGTAGTGCAGGAAGAATTCGCCATTTGTCAGCGCTTCCTTCAGCTCATTCTCAAGGCCGATACGCTCGCTCAGCGACTGCTGCAGGGAGGGACGGAAGACGCGCAGGTTGCCCGGTCCAAGGTCACGCGCCTCGTGCAGCGCCAGCCCCGCCGAAGCGAGCAGATCTTCCGCTGTATTGGCGTGGTCGGGATAAATGGCCACGCCGGCGCTGAAGGTCATGTTCAATACGGTGCCGGCAGCGGTGAACGGCGCCTTGATCGCTGCCAGCACGCCCTCCACTTCGCGCTCGATGCCCGCCAGGGTCTTGTGGCCCGCAATGCCGACCGCAAAACGCGCGCTGCCCAGGCGCGCCACCAGGCGGCGCTTGCCGCAATGGTCGCGCAGGCGCTGCGCCACTTCAATCAGCACCTGGTTGCCGGCCTCGTAGCCGCGCGT
Source organism: Pseudoduganella sp. GW821-FHT11H04 (assembly GCF_058807935.1). Classification (NCBI taxonomy): domain Bacteria; kingdom Pseudomonadati; phylum Pseudomonadota; class Betaproteobacteria; order Burkholderiales; family Oxalobacteraceae; genus Pseudoduganella; species Pseudoduganella sp. GW821-FHT11H04. Next base: position 16,362 of record NZ_JBXARE010000010.1, read on the forward strand.
TCCGTTAATGATCGCAAGTCGGTCCAGGTCCAGCAGCAGCACTGCCGTGCGGGTCAGGCTCGACTCGCTCCAGACGAACATTGCGCGCAGTTTTTCCAGCGCGCCTTCGCGGTTCGGCAGGCGTGTCAAGGCGTCATTAGTGAGGGCGCGCTCGAAACGCTGGCTGGACAACTTGTGGCTCTCCACTTCGCGCTCCAGGGCGGCGCTGATGCGGATTTTTTCGGACAGGCGCTGCGTCGCTTCGCGCCGGATCAGCAGCAGGAAGGAGGCGGCCAGGAACAGGAAACCGAACCCGGTCAGGTACGGCAGCTTCAGCATGCCCTTGTCGGCGGCGCCACCCAGTGCCCCGGCCACTGCGACCAGGGCCACCGAAGTCCATACCAGGCGGCTCCTGAAACGCGCGCGCTGGCGCCAGTCACGGACGCAAATCACGGCCGCCAATACGGCCGCTCCCAGCAAAAGCAGGTGGTTGAACCGGTACGCAATCGTCGTTTCGCCCGAAAGCAGGAAGGCGCGCTCGCCCCATGCCAGGTCGACGGGTGCATCGACCGCCAACTCCGAAAAACGGTAGCCGAACGGCGCGACCAGGTTATCGAGTACCAGAACAAGCGAAACCAGGGCGACGCCGTAACTTACACGCAGCGCGACAGGACGCTTGTCGAGCAAGGCGAGCAGGTACCAGACCTGCGGCACCAGCGACAGGGAGAAGAAATTGACCCATTTATGCGCCCGGATAGCCTGTTCCACGTCGAGCGCCAGCTGCTGCTGCACATTCGCGTACTGGAAGAACGAAAAAGTCAGGCAAATGAGGGCGAATGTCCAGCATGCCCGCACATAGGAGCTGTTGCGGGCGAGCATCGCGGCCTGGAATGCGGACATTGCTAACGCTCCCACGGAGATCAGGTAGAGCGAAGCAAGGGGGGTATTCATACGGTCATCGGCTTACTTTTGGGCAAACCCGGCTATTTTATTACATCGCCCTTAAGCCGCCATCACATTGTTCTCGAAATGGAACACTGTCGACCAAAAAATTGCCGGTATCGCACATGCACTTCATGGCACATACTGAACTGGCTTTGTCCCTTGAACGGCCCACGCCCTTAACCAGAAGGAGACTACCATGACAAGCGAAGCTATTCGTGATCCGAAGAAAGACGACTTGCTCACCCCGCAAAACTCGGCATTCGTCATCATCGACTACCAGCCGGTGCAAGTGAATTCCATCGCATCGATGGACCGCCAACTGCTGGTCAACAATATCGTTGGCACCTGCAAGGCTGCCGTTGCGTACGGACTGCCGATTGTGCACTCAACCGTCAACGTGAAAACCGGACTGAATAAACCGCCTATCCACCAGATCGGCAAAGTGCTGGGTGACTTTCCGACCTATGACCGCACCACCATCAACTCCTGGGAAGACATCGAATTCCGCAAGGCGGTGGAAGCTACTGGGCGTAAAAAGCTGATCATGACCGCGCTGTGGACCGAGGCCTGCTTGACCTTCCCTGCTCTCGACGCCCTGCGCGAAGGGTATGAAGTTTATGTGGTGGCCGATGCGGTGGGCGGCACCTCCGTTACCGCCCACGATATGGCGCTGCGCCGCATCGAGCAGGCGGGCGGCAAGATGATCAGCGTGGCGCAGCTTTTCTGCGAACTGCAGCGCGACTGGCAGCGCAAGGATACAGTGCCTGCTTTCATGAACCTGTTCATTGAGACCGGCGGCACCGCCGGCCTGCAATTCGGCTACGACCGCGCCTAAGCGGAATCCGGGAGCCGGCTAGCCGGCCGGCTCCGTCAGCACCGACAGCTTGGTCACGCCGGAGCGCTGGATGTGTGCAATTACCTTCGCTACCGAACGATAGGGCACGCCCTCATCGGCTTGCAGGCTGAGTGCAAGATCCGGGTTGCCGCCCACCAGGACGTGCAGTTCACCCTCCAGCGATTCAAGCGGTACTTCGCGCTTATCGATAAAGATGCGGTTTTCCCCGTCCAGGCTCACCGTCACGCTCTTGTTGGGCGTGGCCGGGGTCGTGGTGGAGGTCTTGGGAAGATTGATCCGCACCGCGTTGTTCAATAGCGGGGCCGTGAGGATGAATACCACCATCAGCACCAGCATCACGTCCACCAGCGGAGTGATGTTGATTTCGCTGACCACGTCGCCGCTATCCCTGCCAGTAGTGAAAGCCATTATGCCGCTGCTCCTGCCGGCAGGCCGGCTGTCGATGCGCCCTGCGACGGAACGCTGCGCTGCTGCGCCCTGGCCGCCGGAGGATTCGCCACGCGGAAGTTGTTGCGCTGCGCGAGATTGACGAAGTCGGTCGCGTAATTATCCAGTTCGGCGGCCGTGACTTTCAGGCGGCGCACATAGAAGTTAAACGCCAGCACGGCAGGCACCGCGACCGCGATGCCGACGCCGGTGGCAATCAGCGCCTCGCCGATCGGGCCGGCCACCACGTCGATGCTTGCCGAGCCGCTGGCGCCAATTGCACCCAGAGCGTGGATGATACCGAACACGGTGCCGAACAGGCCAACGAAGGGCGCAGTGGAGCCGATGGAAGCCAGGATCGCCAGGCCGCTTTCCAGCGACTGGTATTCCTTATGGATTTGCTGGCGCAGGTAGCGTTCCAGCAGTTCACGGCGGCCCCAGTCGTGTTCCAGGTCGGCGCCGGCGTCGGCATCGCTCACATACAGGGCTTCGAAGCCAACTTCTGCCAAGCGCGATTTCGGGCTGGCGCCATTGGGCAGCGCGGCGGCCGCATCCAGCGAGGCGGCGCTCCAGAATGCTTTGCCGAAGGCCTTATCGCGCTTGCTCACACGGTAGTGCTGTACGCCCTTGGCGGCGATGAGCACCCAGGTCACCACGGAGAACAGCACCAGCGCGTACAGGGAGCCCTGCACGATCAGTTCGAGGTAATGGGATTGCATTGACGGTTCCTTTCAGCAGATTCACGAGAGTTTGAAATTCAGTGGGACTTTCACCCAGCCGTCGATCGGCGTCTGTCCGCGGCGGGCGGGCTCGAAGGCCCAGCCTTGCACGGCCTTGACGGCGGCATCGTCCAGGATTTTGTGGCCGCTGGACTTTTCGACGTTGATGGCGGCAGGTTTGCCGGTGGCAAGCACCTGCACCTTCAGGATCACCTGCCCTTGCAGGCCGCGGTCCTGGGCTAGGGCCGGGTAGTCCGGCGCGGGGTTGTTGCGGTAGCCCGCAAAGCCGCGCGGTTCTGTGACCGGTTCCAGCGCCGGCGGTGCTGGCGGTGCAAGCACAGGAGCGGGCGCCGGCGGCTGCGGCGTGGTGGCAACCGCCACCGTGTCGGCGCTTGGGGGGCCGGATTCGACCACCTCGCGCACGACCGGCACGGGCTGTCGTACCGGCGCCGGCACCGCCTTTGCTACCTGCGGCTGCGGTTTGGGCGGTTCCGGAGGCGGCGGTGGCGGTGGAGCGAATTCCAGCGCCAGGGGTTCGGCCTTTGGCGGCGGAAGCCTTGCGTCGGCAGGCAGATTCTGCACGCCGATGATGACGGCGGCATGCAGTAGTACAGCGGCGCTGGCCAGCAGGCCCAGGCCCGCCTTGTTCTGCAATCCCCGCTTCAGCAGGTCCGGCCGGACGGCGGCGGCGGTGGGCTGCGGCGCTTTCACCACCGGGCGCGGCGTGCTGCGCGTCCGGCTTCGTCGCGGTGCATAAGACGCCGAATGGATACTGTCGAATGTCAGGGTTGTCATGGGATTCCTTTCTCAGATTTTTGCCAGGCCGGCGCCGCTGGCAAGGCTCATCGCCAGTACGGCGACACCGACGGCGCCCGCGAGCGCGCTCCAGTGCCAGGTGGCGACGCCTTGCCCTGTGGGCCTGGCGGCGTTCTTCCAGCCGGTGACCATCGGCTTGACCAGGTTGGTCTTGCGCAGCAAAAGGTAGGCCGCGATGGCCGCCACATGCAGCGCGATCAATCCAAACAGCACGTAGGCCAGCTTCTGGTGCAAGCCAGTCAGCTGCAGCGAGCGCGCTTCGTCAACCAGGTTGGCCAACGGCCCCTGGAAGGAGATTTCATCGTTTCCAAACAGCCCGGTGCCCGCTTGCGCAAGCAACAGGGCCAGCAAGGCAAACACGGACAGCGCGCCCAGCGGGTTGTGACCGTGGCCCTGCCATTCGCCCGCAAGATAGGCGCGCAGGCGGCCTGGTGTCGGGGCGAAATTCACAAAGCGCGCGGCCGCCGCACCGGCCAGGCCCCACACCAGCCGGAACGCCACCAGTCCGATAATGGCAATGCCCGCATAACTGTGGATGGTCATCCAGTCGCCGCCCACCAGGCCGGTCGCAATCGCCACCGACACCGACAGCACCAGCGACCAGTGGAACAAGCGGGTTGGCAGGTCCCAAACGTAAATGCGGGAACTCATAAGAGGCTTCCTTATTGCGGTGCTGCCTGGGCGACTGGGCGTGCAGGCGGTGGCGTTACGCGCGTGATTTTGCCGCCCTGCGCCTCGTAGTCTTCAGACCCGGTGGCGCCGGCCACCTTGTAGCCCTTGCTGGTCAACAGGTCGCCGACGGCGCCTGCGCGGTGGGCGTGGTTCGACACGGTCAGGATCACGCGGTCTTTCGGTATGTAGGCCAGGTTTTGCTCAACTTCCTTGGCCTGTACATTCAGGTAGACCGGAAAGCTGCCTTTGGCGGTCAATTCGTCGGGACGGCGCACGTCGACCACCAACAGCTTTTCCGGCTTGGCCAGCAGCTTGTCGACTTCGGCGCGCTCCAACTGCTTCGTCTTGTATTTCCACTCCTGCGGCGCCTGCTGCGCGAAGGACGATGCGGCCGCCAGGACCAGGCTGAAGGTGATCAGGGATTTCAGGGCTTTCATGGCATTCCTTAAAAAGCGCAGTGCGCGAATCGCACCGCTGTCGCCATGGGTGATCGCAACTACCGTGCCAGTTGCTGCTGCAACGCCGCAAAACCGGCTGCAAGCCGCGCCGTTACTGGCCTCCCGGCCAAGCTGCCGCCACCGTCCCGCGCATTGAGCACTATTGCAACTGGTGCCCGGGCAGCAAGCGCCATACTGCGCTGCTGCAAACGCAGCACCTTGCGACTTTGTTGCCGCAACAGCAGTCACGCCTATCCGGTGCTGCGGCGACATCAGTGAAAACAGCCGACTTCCAGCAACGACGGGGCTTACTTCAATGGCATGGTCCTTGCGACGCGTAAGGCATTTTCACCATGACCTGGACGCCATACATGCATAAGCAAATTCATCGCCGTCATATCATTCGCCTGCTGCCGATCGTCGCAGTGCTCGCGAGCAGCGGGATCACCGCCCACGCTGCCGGACAGTCAAACGAACCCGCCATTGCCGAACTGCGCGCAGAACTGGCCCGCATCCAGGCCGAGAATGCACGCCTGCGGCAAGCGCTCGCCGCGCAAACGCCGTCCCCTGTGCCGGAGGCCGAGCCTGCGGCCGCGCCAACGACGCCAGCCGCGCCGGAAGAGGAGGCGCAGGCCCTGGGCGCGGTCACGGTACGTGGGCGCAAGAAGATAGAGACGCTGAAGGACGTGCCGGTTTCCTTCTCCGTCGTCAGCGGGCAGGAACTGGACCGCGAACTAGCGCAGGATTTATCCTCCATCACCAAGCGCGGCGCCAACGTGCAATTCAACCAGAACAACACGCGCGGCGCCTCGCTGTCGGTGCGCGGCCTGGGCAAGCGCTCCTTCACCGAGACGCAGGACCCGAGCGTCGGCGTCGTAGTGGACGGCGTGAGCTACGGCCTGTCGCAGCTGGCCAACTTTGACTTCTACGACGTGGAGTCGGTCGACGTGACGCGCGGCCCGCAGGGCACCCTCGGCGGCAAGGGCGCCAGCTCCGGCGTCGTCAGCATCAACACGCGCAAGCCTTCGTTCTACCCCACGGCCGACTACTCGCTCACCTATGGCCGAAACGAAACCGTGATCGCCAAGGCCAACTTCGGCGGTCCGGTGATCGAGGAGCTTCTGGCCTGGCGCGGCTCCTTCATCGTGCACCGCGCACGCGGCTACTACGATAACAATTTCGACCACAACTACAGCCTGTATAACAAGAACCGCGTCAGCGGCCGCACGCAGTTCCTGTTCACCCCGAGCAGCACCTTCAACGCACGCATCAGCCTCGACGTGGAACCGCACGCCCCGCAGCTGCAGAACGGACTGACCTTTTACAAGAATGCGCCCGATACCTTCGCCGACGGCAGCCTGACCGACCCGAGCGGCACTACCGCACGCGCCAAACTGGCCGGCTTCCGCAATGCCGCCGGTGCCTTCACCGGGCCGCGCGACTGGTTCGTGGGGCGCTCGTTCAATGGCGCGCCCTACACTTACGATAACAACTACATCGGCGACGACCGCATCAACTTCAATGAAAACCAGGGCCAGACCGTGCACAGCAAAGGTGCCTCGGCGGAACTGGTGTGGGACTTGCCGGGACATACCTTCAGCTCACAATCGGCCGTGCGTACCTACTCCTTCGATGCGCACAATGACGAGGGCACGCCATTCGACATCAGCCGCAACGGCGGCGGCGGCGTCGATTACAAGCAATTTACGCAGGAATTCAAACTCAAGTCGAAGCCGGGCGGCGCCTTCGACTACGTGACGGGCCTGTTCCATATCCGCACCGACGATGACATTGCCTCTAAATCCGGCTGGGGCTCGGATGCCGGCGCATGGTTCGCCACCAATGCCCAGTACAACACTCTTGACCGCAACGCCGGCGCCAACCGGGGCGCCGGCCGTTCGCTGCTGAAGGATTCCCTGGATGACCTGGTCGTCAAGGGCGACACCGTGGTGCACACCAATAGCACCGCCATCTTCGGTAACACAAGCTGGCATGCGACCGACGCTTTCAGCCTGACCGGCGGGCTGCGCGTCACACGCGAGGACCGCACCACCACCGATACCCGGGTCCTGACGGCCAATGGCGCCGGCGCTGCGCTCAATCCGGTGGCGGTGCGAGGCGTGGCGCTGGGTGGCTTCAACAGCACAGGAAGCGGAACGCTGGCACCCGGCAACAGCCCCGAACAACTGGCGCTGGCCGATGCCGTCGCCTACAAGTACTTTGGCGCCGCATCCTACGGCAGCCTGACCGCGGTCCAGCGGGCGCAGGTAGCGGCCGCCAAGGCGCTGCGCGCTGGCCAGATCGGCCAGTTGATTCCTGGCGTCGAGAGCCGGTACAAGGACACGCTCTACACCGGCGCCCTCGCGCCTTCCTACCGCTTCAACGACCAATACACCGCCTACACCTCCTGGCAGTATGGAGAAAAGTCCGGCTCCGCCCTGAACGTGAACGGCGTCAATGCCAATGTGCGCCCCGAAAAGACCCATGCCTTCGAGGTCGGCCTGAAAACCAGCCTGCCGCAATACGGCCTCGTGCTGAATACAGACCTGTTCCTGATGAAGATCAAGGATTACCAGTCCGCCGTACGGGTGGTCGATGAATTCACCACCGCCACCAATATCTCCAATAACCAGACCAACCCGATCGCCTACGTCACCGCCCAGGGGAATGTGCCGCGCGCACGCGCCAAGGGCTTCGAGTTCGACGGGGTGTACAGCGGCATCCAGAACCTGTCGGTGCGCTTCTCCGGCGCCTGGAACGACGCCCGCTATACCAGCTTCCCGCAAGCGGCCAAGCCCGAAGAACTGGCCTACCTGCCGGGCGCCTATATCGACCAGAGCGGCCTGCCGCTTCCGGGCGCCGCCAAGTGGACCGGCAATATCGGCGCCGAATACCGCAGGCCGGTGGAAGGCAAGGAATATCATGCCAGCTTCAATACCGCCCTCACCAGCCGCTATAACAATACGGACACCCTGTCTTCCTATGGGTGGGTCAGCGGAGGAGCGACCACCGACCTGTCGTTCGGCATCGGCTTCAAAGGCGGCTTCGACGTCAGCCTGGTCGTGAAGAACGCCTTCGAAAACCGCAAGCATGAACCGGCATGGCTTAGCTACTCGCCCAATCCGTATCCGCTCTGGTATGGCGTAACCTTCAGCGGAAAGCTGTAAAGGGCCATATGCATATATGGCTTTCGCCATGAACGGTTCGGTGCAGTGAAGACTGGGTGCTGTTGCGCTGCCAACAGCACCTGTCTGAGGAATCCTTTACCTAAAGGCTTTCTGCTCTGGCACGCCAATTGCAAAACTGAGGCTATTCCCTTGTTGAACGAAAGCCTCGCATGCAGAACCATAAAAAACGCCGCTCCCCGCTCCCATTCCGCCTGTCGCCGATCGCCGCCACCCTGGCCGGCGCAGCCCTCCTGACATCGTCTCCGCTGTACGCCGCAGACCCGACGGTCGCCGAATTGCAGGCCGAAATAGCGCGCCTCAAGCAGATCATCGCAGCGCAGAATCCGCAGACTGCAGCTGCAGCCGCTCCGGAAACTGCTGCCGCTTCGGAAGCGGCGCCTGCGCCGGCTGCGGAAGAATCGCAAACCCTGGGTGAAGTCACAGTGCGCAGCCGTAACCGCCTGGAGCGGCTGCAGGACGTTCCGCTGTCGGTATCGGTCGTCACTGGCAAGGAACTGGACCGCCTGCAGGCGACCGACATCAAGTCGCTGACACAACGCGCCGCCAACGTCTCCTGGAACCAGGGCAACCAGCGCACCGCCAGCCTGGCCATTCGCGGCGTCGGCAAGCAAGGCCAGACCGAAGCCCAAGATCCGAGCGTCGGCCTGATCGTCGATGGCGTCAACTACGCTTATAACGCCCTGTCCTCCAGCTTCGACTTCACCGACGTCGATGCGGTTGAAGTCACGCGCGGTCCGCAAGGCACGCTGCTGGGCAAGAACACCAGCGTCGGCGTAGTCAACGTCACCACCCGCCGCCCTTCCTTCACTCCGGATGCATCGTGGTCGTTGACCCTGGGCCAGCAGGATACCGTGCAGGGGCGCTTTGCCGCCGGCGGCCCTATCGTCGACGGCTTGCTGGCCTATCGCGCCAACCTCTCGGTCAGCAAGGGTGCGGGCGACATCAAGAACGCCTACAACCGCGATATCACCTACACCAACAAGGACCGCGTTTCCGGCCGCCTGCAATTCCTGCTGACGCCCGATCCGTCCTTCAGCGCGCGCATCGCCCTCGACGTGCAGCCGCGCGCCGGCGAAACCACCAACGGCCGCACTATCAACACGCCAACGCCGAACGTCTATTCCAACGGCGCCCCCAATACGCTGGCCACCGACGCAGCCGTCCGCTTCGCACGCCGCTGGTTCACGCAGCAGACCGGCTACACCTACCAGGACAATTTCCTGAACGAGAAGAACGGACAGGTCAACAACGACAACCAGCGCCCCCTGGTCACCGGCAGCAACGGCGCTGCGGCGGAACTGAACTGGACCCTGGACAAATTCAATATCACGTCCATCAGCGCCTACAAGGACTATCACTTCAACGCCACCAACGACGAGGGCACGCCGTTCGACGTGCATCGCAACTCGGGCGGCTTCTGGAACGATTACCGCCAGGTGACGCAGGAGCTGCGATTGAGCTCCCAGCCGGGCGGCTTTGTCGACTACCAGACCGGCATTTTCCTCATGAAGGTGAACAACCAGGCCGACTACCGCCGTGAGTGGGGCAACGACGCCGGCGCCTGGTATGCCAACGCCGCGCAGTACAACCGCCTCGACGCCAACGCCGCCGGCCGCTACCTGCTGCAAAACTCGCTCGACCGCCTGCAGATGTCCTTCAACTCGCCGGCCGGCACACAGGATATACGCAATAAGAGCGCCGCCATCTTCGCGCAGGCCAACTGGCACTTCTCGGATCCGCTGACCGTCACCACCGGCCTGCGCTTCACGCGTGAAGACCGCCGCAACACCGGCAGCACCCTGGTCAACAACTACGGCAACGCGCCGGAACTGAATCCCGTCTCGATCAATGGCGTCTCCTTTGGCGGCTTTGCGACTGCCGCCAATGGCTCCCTACTGGCCAGCAATAGCGCGGACCAACTGGCCCTGGCCAACAAACTGGCCGCCAAATACTTCAACGCCGCTTCCTATAGCGCACTGAGCGCCGCACAGCAGCAACAAGTGGCAGACGCGAAAGCCATCCGGGCATCCCAGATCGGCGTGATCTTCCCATCGACCGAAGCGGCGCCGTTCAAGGACACCCTGCCCGCCTTCGTGCTGAGCCCTTCCTACAAGTTCAACAAGGACCTGACGGCTTACGCTTCGTGGCAGTACGGTGAGAAGGCCGGTATCTCCCAGCTGACCAATGGCGTCTCCAACCTGGTGCGCAAGGAGAAGACCAGCGCTTTCGAAACCGGCATCAAATCCGCACTGCTGGACCGCAAGCTCCTGATCAACGCCAACCTGTTCCTGATGAATATCAAGGACTACCAGCAAGCCGTGCGCGTACTTGACGTGTACACCACAAACTTGAACAACGACGGCCAGCTGTATTACACCACCGCCACTGGCAATGCGCCGAAGGTGCAAGCCAAGGGACTGGAGTTCGACGGCGCCTACTCGGGCATCCCGTACACGACCTTGCGCTTCTCCGGCGCCTATACCGACGCTTTCTACAAGGACTTCAAGCAGTCGGCGCAACCGGCGGAAAACGGCTATCCAGGCGCTGCGCCTTACCGCGACGTTACGGGCCAGGCCTTGCCGGGGGCATCGAAGTTCACCTTCAACATCGGCGCCGACTTCCGCAAGCCGGTCTGGTCGAACAAGGAAGTGCATGCCAGCTTCAACACGGCCTTCAACTCGCGCTACAACGCGGACAACACGCTGTCGAGCTATGGCTGGATCGGCGCTTCGTCGATCACCGACCTTGCCGTGGGCCTTGGCACGCGCGGCGGCTCTTTCGACGTCAGCGTGGTGGTGAAAAACGCCTTCGGCAACGACGCGCCGCTCACCCGCACCTGGAACAGCTACACGCCAGCCGTATCGCGCTGGGCGGGCCTGGTGGTCAGCGGCACGCTGTAAGCGCGTACTGATGATCCAACAACAGTGGTGCTGCCGCGCTGCCTGCGGCGCACCACCTGCCCGCCGCAATGCGGTCGCGAAGTCCTTAGGAATCAAATACTTGCGCTAAGCGACCGACCCGGCACGGGGGTTGCTAATTAGAGCTTCAGGCATAAAACCAATCCACAGGAGCTGCTGAAGATGAAACTCAGAACCACCACCCTAGCCATTCTGTTGGCCACATCCACCGCAGTCACCATCGCGGCGGACGAGAAAGCACCAGCCAAGGCGTGGCAGTACTCCACGGTCCAGGCGCCGGAAGTCCCCGCCGTCAAACAGAAGGCCTGGGTGCGCACCCCGATCGACGCCTTCGTCCTGGTCAAGCTGGAGCAGAAGAAGCTCAAGCCATCCCCTGACGCCGACCGCGCCACCTATATCCGCCGCGCCACGCTCGATACCTGGGGCCTGCTGCCGACGCCGGAAGAAGTCGAAGCCTTCGTTAAAGACAAATCGCCGGACGCTTACGAGAAGCTGGCCGACCGCCTGCTGTCGTCGCCGCACTTCGGCGAGCGCCAGGCGCGTCGCTGGCTGGACCTGGCCCGCTACGCAGACAGCGCTGGCTTCCAGAACGACAACACCCGCCCCAACAACTACCGCTACCGCGACTACGTGATCAAGGCGTTCAACAGCGGCAAGCCTTTCGACCGTTTCATCAAGGAGCAGGTAGCGGGCGACGAACTGTTCCCGGACAGCCAGGAAGCGAAAGTCGCCACCGGCTTCCTGGCCGGCTACCCGGACAACTCCAATTCGCGCGACCTGGTGCAGCGCAAATACCAGATCGCCACCGATATGACCGACACCGTCGGCGAGACCTTCCTGGCTTCGACCATCGGTTGCGCGCGCTGCCACAACCACAAAGCGGACCGCGTAAGCCAGAAGGAGTACTTCCAGCTGCAAGCCTTCTTTGCCAACACCAGCTTTGACGAAAAGGTGGCCGCCGAGAAGGGCCCGGAAGAGCTGGAGTACGAAAAGAAGCAAGCCGCTTACCGCGCCGCCACCAAGGATATCCGCGACAAGCAGAAGGCCATCCTCGACACCGTGCGCGAAGCCGGCGTGAAGTACCACAAGGAGCGCTACCTGACCGACAGCCGCGAATCGATCTTCAAACCGGAAGCGCAATGGACGGCGCTGGACCGCTGGGTCAACTTCCGCCTGAAAAGCGTCAGCACGGAAAACGACGTGGTGCAATATCTGCGACTGACTGCGGAAGACAAGGACAGCGCGGACTACAACGCGGAGAACGTCGAGAAGTGGAAGCAATACCAGAAGCTGACCGCCGACCTGCGCAAGTTTGACAAGCAGCGCCCCGATCGCGGCTCGCTGTTCCTGACCGCCGCTACGGAACTTGGCCATGCGGACGCGCCTCCAACCCATGTCCGCTTCGGCGGCGTGCACGAGGCGCCGCTCGATCCGGTGGAACCAGGCATTCCGGCTCTGTGGGCCAATGGCGCCAAGGTCGAGATCAAGCCTACCGCCACTTCCTCCGGCCGCCGTACTGCGCTCGCCAACTGGCTGGCCAGTCCGGAGAACCCGCTGACGGCGCGCGTCTTCGCCAACCGCGTCTGGAGCCAGTACTTCGCCAACGGCATCGTTGCCACGGTGGCGGACTTTGGCCGCGCTGGCCAGAAGCCGACCCACCCGGAACTGTTGGACTTCCTGGCAACCGATTTCGTGAAGAATGGCTGGAACGTCAAGCAGCTGCACCGCCAGATCCTGCTGTCCTCGGTGTACCGCCAATCGTCCACCGAGCGCGCGGATATTGCGGCGGCCGATCCGGACAACAAGCTGCTGGGCGTCTACCCACGCAAGCGACTCGAAGCGGAGCAAGTGCGCGACTCGCTGCTGGCAGCCTCCGGCCGCCTGGAAGACAAGCTTGGCGGCCCCGCCGTGTTCCCGAAAGTGCCGTCCAACTTCAGCGCCGGCAACCTGTGGACCGATTCCAAGGATCCGCATGACCAGTACCGCCGCAGCATTTACACCTTCGTGCGCCGCAGCGTGCCTTACCCGCTGACGCAGAACTTCGACCCGGCCGATCCATCGCAAGCGCACCACAAGCGCAACGTGACGACCACCCCGCTGCAGGCGCTGGCCCTGTTCAACAGCGACGTGGTGCTGGGCTGGTCGCAAGCGCTGGCGGGCCGTGTGATCCGTGAAGCAGGCAGCGATGAAAACGCGCAGCTGAACCGCCTGTACGAAATCCTGTTCGCCCGTACGCCAAGCAAGGAGGAGCGCGCCACCCTGAAAGGCTTCCTGGACCAGCAGGAAAAGATCATCCAGGCCCGCAGCAGCGTAGCCGGCGACAAGGACGAAGGCAAGTTCGAGGTAAGCATCCCGACTGGCCTGGACGGTAAGCAGAAGGTGAACCCGATCCGCGCCGCGGCGCTGGTGGACCTGGTGCACACCGTCGCCAACTCGAACGATTTCATCTACCGCTTCTGATACCGGCTTCTGAACCCGACTACAACCAAAAGGAAAAACAATCATGTGCTTCAATTCGCGTCGCGACTTCCTGCTGAAATCCGGCTTTGGCCTGGGCGCCGCCGCTGTTACCGGCCTGTTGCCGGGCGGCGGCCTGCTGCAGGGCGCCATGGCGGCCGACCTGGTCGATCCGCTGGCCCCGAAAGCGCCGCACTTCCCGGCCAAGGTCAAATCCGTCATCTGGCTGCATATGAACGGCGCCCCCAGCACGCTGGACCTGTTCGACTACAAGCCTGACCTGATCAAGCTTGCGGGTCAGGACGTGCCGGCCTCCTTCCTGAAGGGGATCAAGACCAGCACCCAGGGCGGCGTCGGCAAGCTGTACGCTTCCAAGCGTGAGTGGAAACAGCATGGCGACAGCGGCCACTGGTTCTCGGACCTGGTGCCGAACCTGGCCACCCAGTCGGACAAGATCGCCTTCATCAAATCCAGCGTGACCGTGGGCGCCACCCACGACATCTCGATCCTGAAGCTGAACACCGGCGACCTGAGTCCGGGCCGCCCTTCGCTGGGCGCCTGGATCAGCTACGCGCTGGGTTCCGCCAATCCCGACCTGCCGCCGTATGTGGTTCTGTACAACGGCAAGAACGAACCAAGCGCAGGCTCCGTCAACTGGAACTCCGGCTTCCTGCCGGCGGTGTACCAGGGCACGGCCTTCCGTCCCGGCCCGTCGCCGATCTTCTACCTGGAGCGCCCGGAACTGCGCACCGAAGGCCAGCAGCATGCCTCGCTCGATCTGCTGCGCAAACTGAACCAGAAAAACGCCGAACGCTATCCGTCCGACACCGAACTAAAGGCGCGCCTGCGCTCCTACGACCTGGCCGACCGCATGCAGGTGTCGGCGCCGGCCGCCGTCGACCTGTCCAAGGAAAGCGACGCCACCAAGGAACTGTACGGCATCAACGACGAAACTTCGTCCAGCTACGGCACCACCCTGCTGCGTGCGCGCCGCCTGGTGGAGCGCGGCGTGCGCTTCGTGCAGGTGGTGTCCGGCGCCCCGGATGGCCAGACCGAGGTCACCAGCTGGGACGCCCACAACGACTTGGAAAAGAACCACAGCGTCAACGCACGCATGATCGACAAGCCGATCGCCGGCCTGCTGGCCGACCTGCAATCGCGCGGCCTGCTCGATTCGACCCTGGTGGTGTGGACCTCTGAATTCGGCCGCACCTCGTATGGCCAGAGCGGCAACGGCCGCGACCACAACCCATGGGGCTACACGCAATGGGTGGCGGGCGGGGGCGTCAAAGCCGGCTACACCCATGGCGCGACCGACGAAATCGGCCTGCAGGTGGCGAACAAGGACCAGGCAGTCGATACCTACGACCTGCACGCCACCGTGCTGCAGTTGTTGGGCCTCGACCACCTGAAGACCACGTTCCTGAACAACGGACGTTCCGAGCGCCCGACCGTCGTGTACGGGAAGGTAATCAAGGAACTGCTTGCCTGACCTTGGAGACGCATGCGAAAAGTACTAATCCTTATCCCCCTGCTGTCTGCTGCCATCGCCCTGAATGCGGTTTGCGCTGAACCGGAAATGGGCATGGACCTGATGCAAAACATTGAGGACGCCAACAAAAGCCTGTCATCCGATATCGCCTTGGGCAACAAGCAGGCGGCCGGCGACGATGCGAAGGAGCTGGCCCGCATGTTCCTGGAGGTGCAAACCTTCTTCGAACATAAGGCCGATGCCGCCAACGCGGTAGACCTTGCACGGCAAAGCCGTGAACTGTCGACCGAAATCGTGCAGTTGGTCGCCACCGGCAAGTTCGAAGCCGCCACCGACAAGGCCACCACCTTGTCGCGCACCTGCCGCACCTGCCACACCTTCTACAAAAAGGAATAGGCGGATGGCAGCAACCCACGCCGTGCTGCTGGCAGGCCTGCTGTCTGCCGTCCTGCCCAGGGGCGACGCCGAATCCGGCCGGCTCAAGGCCGACTCGGAGCGCTGCCTCGAATGCCATGGGCAAGCTGGTGTCGGACAGGGCTACAGCGCCGGCGAGGAGGGCAAATTCGCCCGCCTCGCCGGCCAGCAGCACGCCTATATCGTCAAGCAGGTGGAGGACTTCCGCGCCGGCCGGCGCAAGGGCGACTTCATGGCAATGATGGCGGCCAGCGTCAGCGACCAGGACGTGGCCGACATTGCCGCCTACTTCGCCGCGCAGCCGGCCATGGCGGGCGCCGGGCCGCGCCAGGAAACCGTGCAGCACAGCGCCATTGCCCGATTGTTCCGGCAAGGCGATTCCGCGCGCCAGGTCACCGCCTGCGCCGCCTGCCACGGCCCGGCAGGCGAAGGCTTGGCCGGTGCAGGGCCGGTCATCGGCGGCCAGGGGCGGCGCTACCTCGCACAGCAGCTGCACAACTGGCGCAGTGGTGAACGCAGCAATCACCCCGCCATGCGCGCCGCCGCGTCCCGGCTGACGGATGAAGAAATCGACGCGCTCGCACTCTACGTGTCGGAAATGTAAGACAACAAAGGAGAGAACATGCTAAAAAAAATCGTGACCGCCGCCGCGCTGGCAACGCTGGGAAATATCAGCGCCCTGCCGGCCCACGCTGCCCTGAACGCAGGCGACGCCGCCCCCGCCTTCACTACCCAGGCATCGCAATCGGGCAAGGCCTTCGAATATTCGCTGAAGGATGCGCTGAAGAAAGGCCCGGTCGTGGTCTATTTCTATCCGTCCGCCTACACCGGCGGCTGCAATGTGCAAGCGCATACCTTCGCCGTCAACCATGACAAGTTCACCGCCGCCGGCGCCACCGTCGTCGGCGTATCGCTGGACAGCATCAAGCGCCTGAACGACTTCTCCGCCGACCCGGAATACTGTGCAGGCAAATTCCCGGTCGCTTCCGATGCCGACGGCAGCATCGCCCGCTCGTATGCCTTGGCGGTGCGCGACATCGCCGCAGGCAAAAAAGATACGCGCGGCGCCGACATCGACCATGCCGCCACCGAACGCACCACCTTTATCGTCACGCCCGATGGCCGCATCGCTGCGACCGTTGGCGGCCTGACGCCGGCAGCCAACGTTGAAAAAGCGCTGGAAGCCGTACAGCAACTGCCACGCAAACGTAGTTAAACCAAGGACCAGAACAATGAAAAAACCCCTCACCATCGCCCCTGTACTGGCAGTGCTGCTCGCTGCCTTCACTGCAAATGCAAACGCCCAGCAATCGACCGCGGCCATTTCGGGCGTGGTCGCCGCCGGCACCCCGATTGAATTGATCAAGGAAGGCTTTAATGGCACCGAAGGCCCGGTCGCCCTGCCGGATGGGAACTTCGCCTTCACCGAAACCCAGGCCAACCGCATTACGCGCATTGCGCCGGACGGCAGCATTTCCACTTTCCTGGAAAACAGCAACGGCTCCAACGGCCTGGCCATCAGCCAGGATGGCGATGTGTACGCCGTGCAGGTAAAAGACCCGCAAGTAGGCATCGTCTACCCAGCCAGCAGCGCACGCGTGCTGGCGGTGCGCTACGATGGTGCACCGTTCGGCCGCCCTAACGATATCGTATTGGACCGCAAGGGCGGCGTGTACTTCACCGACTCGGGCGTGAATCCTCCGGCGCCAGGCGCAGCACCCGCGCCGCAACCAGCGGAGAAACCGGCCAAGCCCGCCGTCTACCACATCTCCAGCGAAGGCGCACTCACCCGCCTGGCGGCCGACATTGAGCGCCCGAACGGCATCCAGCTGAGCCCAGACGAAAAGACACTTTACGTCGCCAACACTTTTGGCGAATACGTTCTGGCCTACGACATCCTCGGCGATGGCAAGGTCGGCCAGCGCCGCAATTTCGCCAAGCTGGAAGGCTACCGCAAAACCGAGACCGGCGGCACCAGCGGCGCCGACGGCTTGGCCGTCGATGAGGAAGGCCGCGTGTATGTCGCCACCACGGCCGGCATCCAGGTCTTCAGCAACAAGGGCGAAGCGCTGGGCATCATCGCCCTGCCTAAAGCGCCGCAGAACATCGCCTTCGCGGGCCCGGGCAAGAAAACCCTGTATGCAGTCGGCCGCGGTTCCGCGTACAAGATCGCCACGCTGACCCAAGGCTTCACCGGCCGCGCCAAATAACACACTTTCACGACCAACCCGAGGACCCCCATGAAGAAAGCAGCAACCCTCATCGGCGCCGCCGCGCTGGCGGCAGCCACCTTTGCCGCCACCGCCCCGGCCCTTGCCCAGCAAGCTCCCAAGCCGGAAAACCTGATCAAATGGCGCCAGTCCGCCTTCCAGGTCGTCGCCTGGAATACCGGCCGTATCAAGACTTCTCTCGAGGGAAGCTACAACAAGGAAGAAGTGCAGCGCGCCGCCGCCAGCATCGCCGCCATCGCCAACGGCGGCCTGGCGGCGCTGTTTGCGCCGGGCACAGAGCAAGGCAAGGGCTGGCACGACACCAGCGCCAAGCCGGAACTATTCAAGGACCCGAAGAAGTTTGGGGAGCTCAACGCCAGCTTCGCCAAAGAGGCGACCGAACTGGCATCGCTGTCGGCCGGCGGCGACGTGAACGCGATCAAGGCGCAATTCGGCAAGCTGCAACGCACCTGCAAGAGCTGCCACGACGACTTCAAGGCAAAGGAGTAATCCATGGCGAGCAAACTCCAAACCACCGTACTGGCCAGCGTTGCGCTGGTGACTGCCGCCCTGGCCGGCCACGTGCTGGCGCAGCAGCAGGCGCCGGATCCATCCAAGCCGCTGGGTTTCTTCGTCACCAGCGAAGGCGTTGGCAAAGGCGCCGACCTGGGCGGCCTTGCCGGCGCCGACGCCCATTGCCAGAAGCTGGCCACCGCGGCCGGCGCAGGCAGCCGTACCTGGCACGCCTACCTGAGCACCCAAGCTGCGGATGGCAAGCCTGCCGTCAACGCACGGGACCGCATCGGCAAGGGCCCATGGTTCAACGCCCGCGGCGTGCAGGTCGCACGCGATGTCGCGCACCTGCACGGCGACTCGCTGGAAGCTGCGCAGTTGGGCAATAACCTGAGCCGCAACACCGTACTGACGGAAAAGAACGAGCCGGTGAAAGGCGCAGGCGACAAGCCGAACGAGCACGATATCCTGACCGGCTCCACGCCGGATGGCCGCGCCTTCGCCGACGCAGCCGACCACACATGCAAAAACTATACGAGCAGCACGGCAGAAGGCTCCGCCCAGCTGGGCCACTTCGACCGTACTGGGGGCGGTAACACTTCGTGGAACTCGGCGCACCCGAGCCGTGGCTGTGGCCAGCAAAACCTGGTCTCCACCGGCGGCGCCGGCCTGCTGTACTGCTTTGCTGCGAACTGAGTAAGGGGATAAGCTAGCAGCCTTCGGGGGCATGCCTTGCGCATGCCCCTTTTTTTGAGACTACTGCAGCGCGGCTTGCGCTTCCACTCGCTGAATGCTGGCCTCGATTGAACGGGCCATGCTGCTGCCGGCGGGTGCGAGCGCCAGGACTTTCTTCCAGAAGCGTAGAGCGGCGGCATGGTCATTGCGTTCCAGCGCGGCGCTGCCTGATAGCGCCAACGCCTGCACATGCTGCGGGTTGAGCGCCAGCGCACGCTGCAGGACCTGCTCAGGGTCACCGGACAAACGCTCTCCCTGCGCCATGCCCAACACCACCGCATAATCAGCCAGCAGGTCCGCACTTTCCCCTTCCAGCGCAATCAGCTGGCGATAGGCTTGCGCCGCCTTGTCGAAGCGGCGCAGCGTTTCATACGAACGCGCCAGCATGCGCCAGCCATCGGCATCGCGCGGCTGGGTCTTCAGGCGCGCCGCCAGCCGAGAGACCATCGCCTCGACTTGTGGCGGAGTGGCGGCGTCAAGCGACTGCTGCGCAGGCAGCAAAGCCGCGGGTGTCCCGAGCGCGGCATACAGGCCTAGCGCCAGCAGCGGCGCACTTAAGGCGATAGGAAGTCCGCTGCGCCAGCGCTGCCGCCCTCCCAGCGGCGCCAGTACCGCTGCAAAAGCAAAAGCAGCCATTACCCCGGCCGCCACAAAGAACCAAGTCATACTTCTTCTCCTTGCTGTCTTTTCAACGCCCGCCATAGCCCGTAAAGGCCCGCACCCAGCAGGACAAAGGGGCCGAACCACAGCGGCCAGGTGCTCGGCCGAACCGGCGGCTTATACAGCACGTAGTCGCCATAGCGCTCGCTGAGGAAGGCGATGACTTCGTCCTCGCTGCGGCCCGAAGCCAATTGTTCTTGCACGACTGCCTTCATGTCTTTCGCCAGCTTCGCGTCCGAATCGGCGATGGTTTGGTTATCGCACACCTGGCACCGCAGCTCCGCCGCCAACTTATCCACCCGTGCTTGCAGATCGGCGCCTGTGGTTGGCGCAGCGGCAAAGGCGCCCGCCGCCGCTGCCAGGACCAGGCCTGCTGTCAAATCACGCACCATTCAGCTCCTTCACCAGCGGCAGCAGTTTTTCTCGCAATACCTGCTCGGTCACCGGACCCACATGGCGCAAGCGTATGCGCCCCTGCTTGTCGATGACAAAGGTTTCAGGAACGCCGACCACGCCCCAATCCATGCCCACCCGGCCATCGCCATCGAACACGGCGGCCAGATAGGGATTGCCATGCTCTGCAAGCCATTTGCCGCTATCCTCGAACTTGTCGGTGTAATTGAGGCCGACGATCGGCGCCACGCCCTGCTGCGAAAGGTCCACCAGCACTGGATGCTCTTTGCGGCAAGGTCCGCACCAGGAAGCCCACACATTCAGCAGCCAGACCTTGCCCGCCAATTGCTGCGACTGGAAAGGCTGGCCATCCGCGCCGATGCGCTTCAAGCTGAATTCGGGGGCCGCTTTGCCAGCCAGCGCCGTCGGGCGTTCGTCATGTTTGAGGCCAAGGCCAAGCAGGGCCAGTAAAGCGGCGAGGGCCGCCACGGGGATATAACGCTTCATGCCGAAACTCCTTCAAGCGAGGTAAGTTGTGAAATCTGTTCCGGCGCAGCACGCCGCACGCGGTAGCGGCGGTCGACGGCAGCCAGGAAGCCGCCGAGCGCAATGGCCAGCGCGCCGCTCCAGATCCAGGCCACGAAGGGCTTATGCTGGATGCGCACCTGCCAGCCGCCGTCGGCGGCCGGTTCGCCCAGCGACAGGTAGAGGTCGCGCGTCCAGCCGCGATCGATCGCCGCTTCCGTCATCGGCGACTGCTGCACCGGGTAATAGCGCTTTTCAGGTTGCAGCACGGTGATGCGCTGGGCGCCTTGCCAGACCTCGAATGTGCCGCGTACCGCTACATAATTCGGGCCGTCGTGGCGATCCACTGCCATGAAGCGGTACTCCAGCTCTCCCGCGTGCACCGAGGCGCCGACACGCAAGCTGGTATCGACGTGGCTCTCGCCCGATTTGACGAGGGAGACGCCTGCCACGAACACTGCCAGTCCAACGTGCGCCGCCAGCATGCCCCAATAGCTGGCAGGCTGGCGCAGCAGGCGGTGGCGCCAGCTTCCGCCCTCGCCGAGGCGATGCCACAAGTGCAGGCCGCTGGCCAGCGCAATCCACAAGGCCAATGCCAGGCTGGCTGCGGCCAGCAGGCCAAGCCCCGCGCCCAAAACCGCCGTCGCCCCGGCCACAAACGCGGCCAATGCAGCAAAGCGCAACGATGCCGGCAATGCCTGCCAGGTATCGCGCTTCCACGCGACGAAAGGCCCGGCGGCCAGCAACGCCAGCACCGGCAGCATCAGCGGCGCAAACACGGCGTCGAAATAAGGCGGGCCGACCGATATTCGGCCCATGCCAAGCGCTTCGAGCAGCAGCGGGTACAGGGTACCAAGCAGCACGGCTGCAGTTGCCGCCAGCAGCAGCACGTTGTTCAGCAACAGCAGCGTCTCGCGCGACCACAAGGAAAAGGCGCCGCCGCCAGCCAGCGCCGGTGCGCGCCAGGTGTATAGCACGAGCGCACCGCCAATCACCGCGGCCAGGAAGCCCAGGATGAACAAGCCGCGCTGCGGATCGCTGGCGAATGCGTGTACCGACGACAGCACGCCGGAGCGCACCAGGAAGGTCCCGAGCAGCGACAAGGAAAACGCAAGGATGGCCAGCAGCACGGTCCAGCCGCGGAAAGCGCCGCGCTTCTCCGTCACCGCCAACGAATGCAGCAGCGCCGTGCCAGCCAGCCACGGCATGAAGGACGCATTTTCCACCGCATCCCAGAACCACCAGCCGCCCCAACCCAGCTCGTAGTAGGCCCAGAAGCTGCCCATGAAAATGCCGAGCGTGAGGAAGGCCCATGCGGCGAGGGTCCAGGGCCGCGACCAGCGCGCCCAAGCCGCATCGAGCCGCCCACCCAGCAAGGCCGCCACCGCGAAAGCGAATGCCACCGAAAATCCGACATAGCCCATGTACAGCAGGGGCGGGTGGATGATCATGCCAATGTCCTGCAGCAGCGGATTCAGGTCGCCGCCGTCGCGCGCCGCAGGCAGCAGGCGCTCGAATGGATTGGAGGTGAAAAGGATGAAGGCCAGGAAACCCAAGGCGATCAGCCCCATCACCGCCAGCACACGGGCCGCCATGTCTTGCGGCAAGCGCCGGCTGTCATAAGCCACGGCGGACAGCCATAACGCAAGCACCTGCATCCACAATAGCAGCGAACCCTCGTGCCCGCCCCAGGCGCCGGCGAGCCGGTAATGCAGCGGCAGCATCGAATTCGAATGCGCCGCCACGTAGCGAATGGAAAAATCGTTCTGCGCAAAGCTGGCCAGCAGCAGGCCGAAAGACAGCATCACGAACAAGGCCAGCGCACAGGCCACGGGCCGCGCCAGCGCTATCCAAGACTGCCGGCCGCGCCAGGCGCCCGCCAAGGGGAAAGTCCCCAGCACCAGCGCCAGGCCCAATGCCAGCATCAGCGAAAAACTGCCCAACTCACCAATCATGGGGTACCTCCCTTGGCGTCGGCCAGCGCCTTGGCCGCTTCCGGCGGCATATAGTTCTCGTCGTGCTTGGCCAGCACTTCATCGGCGACGAACTGGCCGTTTTCCAGCCGGCCCTGCGCCACCACGCCTTTCCCTTCACGGAACAAGTCGGGGAGGATGCCCTTGTAGCGCACGGGAATCGTACGCGCGAAATCGGTGACGATGAATTGCACGGACAGGCCATCCGCCTCGCGCTGCACGCTACCCTTCTGCACCATGCCGCCAATGCGGAAGCTGCGGTGCTGCGGCGCGTCCCCAGCCGCCACCTGCGCCGGGGAGTAGAAGAACACCATGTTTTTCTGGAAGGCCGACAGCACCATGGCTGACGCGCCGCCAAGCGCCAGCAGCGAAATCGCCAGCAGCAGCAAACGTTTCTGGCGGCGCGTCATGCCTGCCTCCTGCGCGAAGCCTGGGCCGCCGCCAGCAAGGCGGAACGTTTGCGGCGTGACAGCAGCACGAGTTCAAGCGCCAGCGCGCCGGCGGCGACCAGCACCGAACCCCAGACATAGGCGCCGTAGCCGCCCATCGCGATGAATTCTTCGAAGCTGAGCCAGATCATGCGACACCTCCTTGCGCCAGGCGCGCCACCCAGGCCGAATGCCTTTCGCGTTCGAGGATGATGCAGCGCAGCCGGACCAGGGCGGCCGCGGCGGCGTATGCCCACATCGCCAGGGTCATCACCAGCATGCCTAGCAGCATGGGCGTTGCGATGGTCGGGGCCGAGGCGACAGAGACTGAAGCGCCCTGGTGCAGCGTATTCCACCACTTCACGGAGAAGTAGATGATGGGCAGGTTGACCGTTCCCACCAGCGCCAGCACGGCGCCCGCACGGTCGGCGCGGCGTGGATCGTCGATCGCCGCCTGCAGCGCGATGAAGCCCAGATAGAGGAAGAGCAGCAGCAACTCGGACGTCAACCGCGCATCCCACACCCACCACGCGCCCCAGGTCGGCTTGCCCCACAGAGCTCCGGTCCAAAGCGCCAGGAAAGCGAACAGCGCCCCGGTTGGCGCCAGCGCGCCCGCCATCATGGCTGACAAGCGCGTGTTGGCGACCAGGCCAACCGCCGACCAGAAGGCCATTGCTGCGTAAATCACCATCGAGAGCCATGCTGCGGGAACATGGACGAAGATGATGCGGTAAGCGTCTCCCTGCTGCGCGTCCGTGGGCGCAATGAGGAAGCCAACATACAGGCCCGCAGCCGCCAGCACCACCGACAGCGGCAACAGGAGAGAAACCAGCACGCCAGCCGGCCCATAAAACGCCTGCGGCGAGGCGAACTGCAGCCAGCGCCTGCCCCGCGCAGGGGCGCCTGGTTTGGCGATTGATAATTGCCCTGACATTGTGACTCCTTTGAATTACGTGTTCATTCCAGCGCAATACGCAGCGCGGCCGCAGCGGCCCATGGCGCCAACGCAAGCGCAAATCCCAGTCCTGCACCAAGCAGCAGAAGGTGTGCCGCCGCGCCGCTTGCAGCGAGCGCATCGACAGAGCCGGCGCCAAATACAAGTACCGGCGTATAAAGCGGCAATGCGAGCAGCGCCACCAGCACGCCGCTGCCACGCGCGCCCAGCGAGAGCGCGGCAGCCACCGCACCTACCAGGCTGAGAATGGGAGTTCCCAGCAGCAGGCTCGCCGCCAGCACGCCCAGCGCTTGCGCATCCAGGCCGAATTGCAGCGCCAGTAGTGGCGACAGCAGGACCAGCGGCAAACCGGATACCAGCCAGTGGGCAACCGCCTTGCCTGCCACGATCAGCACCAGCGGCTCCGACGACAGCAGCATTTGCTCGAGCGTGCCATCCGCATGGTCCGCGCTGAACAGTCGTGGCAGCGAAAGCGTGGCAGCCAGCAGCGCAGCAACCCACAGCACGCCGGGCGCCATGTTGCGCAAGGCCGTAGGCTCCGGCCCCACTCCCAGTGGAAACAGCGAGCAGGCGATGACGAAAAATCCCAGAGATCCCAATGCATCGGCGCTGCGGCGGCATGCCAGCAGCAGGTCGCGCCTGACGGTCCAGGCAAACGGCGCGATCATGCTGCCACTCCCGCCAAAGCATCGAGGTCCAGCCGCTGCTGGTGTTGCGGCCGCAGACCGTGGGCCTGGTGCGTGGTGTAGACCGCGATGCCGCCGCTATCGAGATGGGCGGCAATGCGATCGCCCAGGTCCTGGACGGCACGCGCATCGAGCGCCGTAAACGGCTCATCGAGCAGCAGCAAGGCTGGCAGGGGCTCAAGGTACAGCCTCGCCAGCGACACGCGGCGGCGCTGCCCCTGCGACAGCGCATGCGAGGGCAAAGCCGCCACGTCATCGAGCCCCGCCAGTTCCAGCGCGGTTTCGGCCTGCGCACGAGAGATGCGGTGTCCCGACAGCGCAGCGCTGCACGCCACGTTTTCCCATGCCGACAGGTCGTCCTTGATGCCCGCAGCGTGGCCGAAGAACAGCATCTGCCGGTGGAAATCTTCGCGCAATTCCCGCACCGGGCGGCCGCGCCAAAGCACCTCGCCTTCCGCCGGCAAGCCCAGGCCTGCCAGCAAGCGCAGCAGACTGGTTTTACCGCTGCCGTTGCAGCCGGCCAGCCACAAGGCCTGCCCCTCGGACAACGTGAGGTCGATCGCCTCGAACAGCCGCCGCCCGCCTCGCTCGCATGCCAGGCCGCGAGCCTGCAAAGCGGGCGGCTTCATTGCCGCAGCTCGGCACTCCGCAAGGCCGGCGCGCCAGGCTCGAAGCCGATCAAGCCAAAGCGCTTCAGCTGTGTGCGAAGGATGTTGCGGCTGATGCCCAGCACGCGCGCGGTCTGCACCTGGTTGCGGTAGCAATGTTCGAAGGCAGTTCGTATCACCGTTTCCTCCAGTGTCTCGTACAAGTCCGCCTGGTCGGCTTCGATCATGCCGCTGACCAGTGCGGCCAGGCGCTGGCGGAACCCTTCGCCCGATACCGCCGCCGGCGCGGGAATGCTTGACGGCAGGTGCGGAGCTGGAACTTCGTCGCGCGATGCCGGACGGCGGCGCGATACGCCGGACAGCTTCAGGTCATCCGGCTGGATCACGCCGTTGCGGCAGACGATCAGGGAAAAATGGATCACGTTTTCCAGCTCGCGGATATTGCCCGGCCAGTCGTACTCCAAAAGCGCCTGCCGTGCAGCCGGCGACAGCGCCGCCTCCTGCACCCTCATCTTCTCGCTGTAGACGTTGATGAAGTGGCGCGCCAGCGGAATGATGTCGCCTGGACGCTCGTGCAAAGGCGCCAGGTGCACAGTCGCCACACTCAGGCGGTAGTACAGGTCGGAGCGAAAACGGTCCGCCTCCACAGCCTTGTGCAAATCCACATTGGTCGCCGCCACCAGCCGCACATTCAACGAGATCGGCGTGCGGGCGCCAAGGCGCACCACCTGCCGCTCCTGCAAAATGCGCAGCAGCTTTACCTGCAGCGCCATCGACAAGTCGCCGATTTCATCGAGGAAGAGCGTGCCGCCATTGGCCGCTTCAAACCAGCCGGATCGTGCCTGCGTTGCGCCGGTAAAGGCGCCCGCTTCGTGGCCGAACAATTCTGCATCGATCAGCGTTTCACTGAAAGCGCCGCAATTGACTGCAACGAAAGGCCCGCGGCGGCCGCTCATTTTGTGGATATGCCGTGCGATCAGCTCCTTGCCGGTGCCGGTTTCGCCGATGATCAGCGTCGTGGCTTCGGTAGGTGCGATGCGTTCAACCTGCTCCAGCAATTCCGCGGAGCGCGGATCGTGGAACATGAGTGCCTTGGCGCGAATTGAAAGCGCCATGCCGTACGTATCTGGAAAAGTCAGTAGTTTTTCCAATGTATTACCCCCGGTTCGGCGCCAATATGCTGCAGCGCTCTGTTATGGTGATAGCGTCAGACTACCGGTGCCGGGGGAAATGGCACACGAATGATTTCAAGCTTACAAATTCGTGAATTGGATATAGCTGCGATGCGCGCGCTACCAGGAAACGACTTCGTCGCCTTCCTGGGGCTCGCAGCCAGGGCCAAGTGCATCCCACCCGCGATGGATAACGATATGGCTGGCGTTGTAGCAAAGCTCGACGCGCTGCGCCTGCGGCGATTGGCGGCGCACGAAATGCTCGATGGATGAAGGCATGCTGACGCGCATGGTCGCCGCACGCAGGTCTTCCTCCGGGTGATCCAGTACGTGCACCATCGGCACGAAGTGGGCAGCGAAGATCAGCGGCCGGCCAACGTTTACCGGCTCCGCTTCGTAGCCGCGCTCATTCAGCCAGCGCTGCGCTTCTTCCCGCTTTGCCGTTGCCGCACCCCAGGCGCTGGCGATCATTTCCACCAGCCACTGGTTGCAGTTCTGGTAGCGGGTACTGTAGGCGTACGCATTGGCGCTGTATTCGCCCGCCAGCAGCGCGAGCGGAGTCTTGCCGTCCAGCGCCGCCGCCTGCAGTGCGGCGCCCTGCTCTTGCGGCAGCAGCACCATCGACAAGTGGCCCTCGGTCGGCTGTTCCGCACCGAGCACGAAACCGGCCATGCCCTGGTCGAAGATGCGCGGGCGCGCTTCGTCGCAGGCGTAGTACAGCTGGCGTACCGACCATGGACTATTGGGATTGGATTTGAGTGCGAGGCCCGCGTGCGAATAACGCAAGCCGAAACGCGCCAGGTCAAGGCCGGCGCGCGACACCACGGCGGCAGTAGCGCCGGAGCGTTCGAGTTCTTCCTTCACGACTGCGCTGAAACGCAGCACGTGATCCTGCGCCGTCGCCGTCACTTTGGCGGGACGGTCGCAGAACATCATTCCACCAGCCTGCGCCGCGGCATGAAAGCCCAGCGCAAGGCAGGCGGCGATCAGATTGCGTGCGAGCGCAGGTCGCTTTGCCATGCGTCGTCCAGGGCCAGGAAGAAGGCTTGGCGGGTGTCCGCGTAGGCGAATTCATAGCCGTATGGACGCTCGCTCACTTGCACCAGTGCGCCCGCAGGCAGCGCGCGCTGCGCCAGGGCGGCTTTCGGCAGGTCCAGGAAGAATTCATTGCCTTCACCTTGCAGCTTCAGGCGGGTGGAGCCTGGCTTGCCTGGCGCTTCAACCACGTCGATCACGCGGTACTGGCCGGCGGCCACTTTCTTGTCGTCGCCGGCGGAGCTCTTGCTGGAGCCGCTGATCGAATCGGACACGCTGCCCGAGATATCGGAACCAGCGCTCGATGCGGAGGAAGCCGAGCTGCCAGCGTGGGCAGGGATGGCGATGGCGGCTGCCAGCGCGGTCAGCGCAGCGGCGCGGCGCAGGAATTGCATAGTCATTAATGGATCTCCGGTTGAAAACGTCGCGTGGATTATACGCGGGTACAGCGCTCTTAGAAGCGCAAGGAGTACATGCGCATTTCGTTACGGCCAGTGCTTGAATTGCCTGCCTTGCCATTCACACGCAGCGTATCCATGCCAGCGTAAACCACGACGGCTTGGCCGCTTGCATTAATCGCAACGGCCGGGGCCGATAAATTCTGCTTATTCGCGACAGCCTTCCAGTCTGTCCAACCCGAATTGAAATCGAAGCGTCGCACCGATATGACAGGGTTTTCAATGCCACGACGCAGTGCAACCACGGCCTGGCCCGAAGCGTTCATCGCCAGCGAAATCGGGAAACGGCCCATGAAATCGTCGCCGGACCCAGTAGTGTTGCTAGCGAGAGCCTGCGGCGTCGACCATGCACCGCCATACAGCGATTGTGACCACATGAGACGCACCGTATTAGCCGACGTCGCAGTCGAACGCTGGCCGACGGTCTCCATCCATACAGCCAGCGCATTGCCATCTTTGTCTACTGTGACGACCGGCGCCACGGGAAGAAATGTCCCCGCCGAATTCAGTCGACGGTTCTCAACTCGCATGGCACTCAGCGTATATACCCGGACTAACTGGAGGTTTGAGGTTGCGCAGCCGTCTTGCTCCATGGCGTTAAGCGCCAAGACCCCTTCGGACTTCACCGTCGTCGCGGCGACCATCGGTCCTTCATAGTTCGGAAGGTCGCAAAGCGGACCAAAATTCCCAACTGGAATTGGGGCAAACATGCCGCCCTTGATATCAGCCAGCCGCACGCTGATATCGGTCGTATTGTGAAGTTGTCCATTGAAAGTGGAGTCCACACTCTTGCCGGTATACAGCAAGCCGCCGCCTGTGCCTTTTGGCGCGAAATAACTGTATTCGGAAACTTTGCCACTTGGGTCGAACAAAGTTTCGAGCGCGACAACCTGTTGCCCCGCTGCTCGCGTCTGTACCACGGACACTAAATTGGAACTGGCGCCGCTAAAGGTGAAGGAGTTATCGGACAGGATGCTCAGATCCCAACTCGTGCCAGCTGTCGTCGCACGGGCGCTGCCATTGAGGCCCATTGGGTTATAAATGGCTGAATCCCAGCCACTGCCTTCAATAAACCTGGCGACCCGCGGTACGACATTGGCGCCGGCCACATTGGCGAATCCGACAACTGCGCTGCCGGTATCGTTCATGCGCATGGCGAGCCTGACCCTGCCCACGCCTTTGCCCGCCTGCGACAACACGCTCGATGGTGCAAACACGCCGGCGGTATTTGATTGGGCCCAGCCGACCTTCTGTTCGCTGACCTCAGCGCTTTCCGGAATCTGCCACACTGCCAGCGCCTTGCCTTCATACGACATGCCCACCGCCAGTCCCAAATCCTGGCTGATCAGCAGCCCTTTCGGCAATTCGGCATCCAGCAGGGCAGTTCCGGCCAGATGGCCGGCTTCGCCCATACCATCGGCGGGCTGCGTCACCACTGGAGTGGTCGGGGTGATAGGGGAATTGTTACCCGGCGCAGACGTTGTCGCCCCGCTACCGCTACCGCTACCGCCACCGCCACATGCCGCAAACGAGGTAAGGAGAAACACGGCGGATGCATTGCGCACCGGCTTAATCAATTTTTTCATCAGGATCCCGGAATGTTGTGCTTGGCAAATTACCAAAAATGCAATTATTGTACACCAATCACAACATTTTAAGAAGATCACTGCGGCCGGAGAACACTAACCTGCGCGCGGATAAGTGAACGCAATGAAATGGAGCAGGTTTAACAGGAAGTGCGCAACGATCGGGATTTCGATGCGCCGGGTTCTGGAGTACAGCAGCGCGTAACCGAGGCCGGCCAGGCTGGCGAGCGCGCCGAACTGCCAGCCTCCACCCAGGTGCGCAACCCCGAACAGCAATCCTGAAACCGCGACAGCCAAGGCGTTGCTGTATGCCGAGAGACGCTCCTGGATGACGCCCCGGAAGAATGCTTCTTCGGCGACACAAACAAACAGCAGGTTGACGATGGCGAACAGCGGCAAGTGCGGCGAAAATTTGAATTCCGGATGAACGAATCCGATTGCCCAGCCAAGGCCCAGTACACTGCTCAGTAGTACCGCAAGCACAAACGCCTGCGATTTCCATGCATCGGCAAAATCCCGCCAAGAGCTGGCCCTGCGGCAAAGGAAGGCCATCAGCACAAGCCCGACCACCCCCTTGTCGAAGTTGGCGTACATGGTGAATGGCGCCGAGTCGGCCGACAGCCGGACATCCTTCAACAGCAAGGGATTGTCGTAACCTGGAACCGCGTGCATTGCCAGCGCGAGTGACAGCAGCAGCGTCAATACGGTAAACAGTGCGCGCACGGCAGGCTTGCCATGACGGCTCGCCTGCCGTGCGAAAGCCAGCAAGGCAGCGATGCTCGCCACGGCAGTGGCATGGAGAACGTCCGCCGCCAGGCCGGCGCCAACGGCAAGTCCCAGCAGGAGCATCCAGAGATGGCCCAGGAAAGCCGGGCGCTTACCCTGCCCGGCCGCCAGGCCGGTGCTCGCAATCGAAAGGCCCAGCAAGCCGAAAGGCAGCCAGGCGGGTGTGGAGATCAGCTGCATTCGTCAGTCCGCGCTGGTTCCCAAGAGCTGCTGTAGTCCTGCTCGAGCAGTCCGCACGCCAGCGTGCCCAGTGAGACGCCGAGGGCCGCCTGCGCCGCCGCAGCGCCGCCGTCACTGCGCTCGGATGCTTTGGCGAAGCTGCTGAAACTTTCCCACTGCTTGCCCAGATACGCGACGAGGATACGCGCCAGTTCGTAGGAAAGTTCATTGCCGTCGTCTGGACGGAAGAAGGATGCGCCCGACCAGAATTCCTGGATTTCCTTTTCGCCCCAGAACGCGAGATGCCGTTCGCGCAGTTCCTTTTGCGGCGACCCATTGATGCCGAAACCAGTGAGGCGAATCTCGGTATTCACTGCAAGTCCTTCATCCAGCCAACGCGGCAGGCAAAGGTGCGCCAAAGCGCTATGCGTCAGTTCATGGGCGATGACCGGCTCGATCTGGTGCAGGCCGGCGACAGGTACGACAAAGTGCGGACAGCCGGCGTGGATGAACATTCCGCTGCTTCCCGCCACATGCCCGCCATCGCGCTGATAGCCGGATGTGTATCTGTAATACGCCTCTTCGTCGGGCATGACCAGCAGGACGCTTTTGTCCGCGACAGGGAAGCTGGCCAGGTCACCCAGCACCTTTTCAATCCGCTTGCGGGTGGTGGAGATGAATTCCGCAGTCGCCAGCACGACATTGTTTTCCAGCGGGGACAGGATGAAGGCATCGGCAGATTCATACAGCCGATAGCTCGGGCCGAGGGCATCGCGCAGGTGCATCAGCCAGGCCTTCTTACCGAGCTGGTAGCCGAGCCCTTGCGGACCTTTATCGGCCCATTCCTGGACGGCATTCCAGTCCAGCACCGGGAACTCGCCACTTACGTAGGTATGCTCCTGCACATTGAATTGGCCGGCGCCGGCCAAGATCAACTTGAGTGGCGCCTCGTCGACGATGGTGCCTGGCAGGATCGCTTGCTCCGCCAGGTTCACCTCTTTTCTTTTCGCGGTCGCGCCCAGCGAGAACAGCAGACCGATAAAGGGCGCCACCCACAACATCGCAATGCGCATGTTTTGCAGGAAGCGCGTCTCATCGTTTCGACGAATCAGGCTGGTGACCATCACATTCATGATGATCAACACCAGCACTGCCACATAGAAGGCTGTCATCAGTCGAACTTGGAGAAGTCCGGCTTGCGCTTTTCGAAGAATGCGGTGAAGGCTTCCTTGGCTTCGCCGCCGGTCAGCATGGCGCCGAACTGCGCGCTTTCCACGTCGATGTGGGCTTTCAGCGCGTCACGGCCGGCCTTCATCAGGCGCTTGGTGTGGCGGATGGAAGCGGCCGGCAGGGCCACCAGTTTTGCAGCAGCGGCCTGGGCGTGGGCGAGCACTTCGCCCGCTGGCAGCAGTTTGGAGACCAGGCCCATATCGTAGGCTTCCTGCGCACCGAACGGTTCGCCCAGCATCAGCTTCTCTGCGGCGCGGGCATGGCCTGCATTCAGCGGCAGCAGCATGCTGGAGCCGAATTCAGGGCACAGGCCCAGTTGCGCGAACGGCACCGAGAACTTGGCGTTGTCGGCGGCGTACACCAGGTCGCAGTGCATCAGCAAGGTGGTGCCGATGCCGATGGCGGCGCCATTGACGGCTGCCACAACGGGCTTGCTGAAGTTGAACAGGGCCTTCATGAACTGAATCACGGGACGGTCGGTGAACGCCACGCCGTCGTTGGCGGCGGTGGTGGTTGCGAAGTCGACCAGGTCGTTACCGGCGGTGAAAATCTCCGGTTTGCCGGTGATCAGGAGCACGCGCACTTCGGCATCGGTCTCGGCGGCATTGATGGTGTCGGCCATGGTCTGGTACATGGCGGAGGTGATCGCGTTCTTGCGGTCCAGGCGGTCGAATTCCAGGGTCAGGATGCCGTTGGCTTTGCTGGTGAGGATTGCCATTATTCCTTGTCTCCAAATGTGAAAAAGGCGGGCCATCTGACCCGCCTTGCTAAAGCGTTATTGCGTCGTCGCGCGGATTATACGCGCTCGATGATGCCTGCTGCGCCCATGCCGGCGCCAACGCACATGGTGACCATGCCGTATTTCAGCTGGTTGCGGCGCAGTGCGTGCACCACGGTCGCAGCGCGGATCGCGCCGGTTGCGCCCAGCGGGTGGCCCAGGGCGATTGCGCCGCCCATCGGGTTCACTTTGCTGGTGTCCAGGTTCAGATCGCGGATTACGGCCAGGGCCTGTGCGGCGAACGCTTCGTTCAGTTCGATCCAGTCCAGCTGGTCCTGGGTGATGCCGGCGGCCTCGCAGGCTGCAGGAATTGCTACTTTAGGACCGATGCCCATGATTTCCGGCGGCACGCCCCGTACGGCGAACGAGGAGAACTTGGCCAGCGGGGTCAGGTTGTGTTCTTTCAGGATCTTCTCGGAGACCACGATCAGCGCGCCGGCGCCGTCGGACATCTGCGAGGAGGTCGCGGCGGTCACGGTGCCCTTGGCGGCGAACACTGGCTTCAGCTTGGCCATGCCTTCCATGGAAGCGTCGGCGCGCGCGCCTTCGTCGGTATCCACGGTACGCTTGCCAATCTTGATCTCACCGGTGCGCAAGTCAGGGGTGCGGGTGATGATTTCGACCGGGGTGGTTTCGTCCTTGAAGAAGCCGGCTTGCTGGGCGGCGATCGCCTTGCGGTGCGATTCCAGGCCGAAGGCGTCCTGGTCTTCGCGGGAGATCTTCCACTGCTGCGCCACTTTCTCGGCGGTCAGGCCCATGCCGTAAGCCAGGCCCACGTTTTCGTCCTTGAAGGTGTCCATATTGATCGAAGGGTGGTGGCCCATCATCGGCACCATCGACATCGATTCAACGCCGCCGGCGATCATCACGTCGGCTTCGCCAACGCGGATGCGGTCGGCGGCCATGGCCAGGGCGGTGATGCCCGAAGCGCAGTAACGGTTGATGGTCACGCCGCCGACGGTGTTCGGCAGGCCTGCCAGCACGACGGAGTTACGGGCAATGTTGAAGCCCTGCTCTGCTTCCGGGAAGGAGCAGCCGACGATGGCGTCGACGATCAGTGCAGGGTCCAGGTTAGGCACGGCAGCCATGGCGCCGCGGATAGCTGCGACCAGCAGGTCGTCCGGGCGGGTCTTGCTGAACATACCGCGCGGTGCTTTACCGATCGGGGTGCGGGTAGCGGCGACGATGTATGCGTCTTGGAGTTGTTTGCTCATTTTTAAGCTTTCCAGTATCTGTGTTCGTTAGCGTTTGGCGGAGAGGTACCAGTCCACCTGTACTTGTGCTGCCAGCGTGCCGTGTTCGTCGAAGATGTCGACGTTGACCGGGAACGCTACTTTTCCTTCATCCTTCAGCTGGGCGCGGATCGCGGCCAAGTCGCCCGGCACCTTGCCGGAGGCGCGCGTCGCGCCCTTGGCTACTTTCTGGTACTGGATGCGCGACTCCTTGGCGACCGGGCGCATGTCCATGATCAGGTCGGCGAAGCCGCCTGCCATGGCCGC
Organism: Pseudoduganella sp. GW821-FHT11H04; assembly: GCF_058807935.1. Taxonomy (NCBI): domain Bacteria; kingdom Pseudomonadati; phylum Pseudomonadota; class Betaproteobacteria; order Burkholderiales; family Oxalobacteraceae; genus Pseudoduganella; species Pseudoduganella sp. GW821-FHT11H04. The sequence goes on from NZ_JBXARE010000010.1 coordinate 50,070, forward strand.
GCCGGACGCCGTTTCGGCCAGCGTGAAAATCGCACCTGCATGCGGCGTGCCGAGGTGGTTGTGCAGCTTGCCGTCGTCCGGCATCGACACTTCGGCCGTTCCCGGACCAATGCTGTCGATGCGGATGCCGAGCAGGCGCACGAACGGCAGCGACTCCGTCATGTGCTTCTTGATTTGCTCATAGACCATGCTAGGTTTCACTCGCAACAGGATTTTGAAGGCCAGCGACAGGATGGACATTTGCTCTTAGTTGCGCACCGGCTTACCGGTCTGCAGCATGCCCATGATGCGCTCTTGCGACTTAGGATGGTTCAGCAATTCCAGGAAGGCCTTGCGTTCCATATCCAGCAGCCACTGCTCGCTCACCACGCTGCCCTGGTCGATGTCGCCACCGGACACGATCTCGGCGATCATGTCGCCCAGTTTGTAGTCGTGGGCGGAGATGAAGCCGCCATCGCGCATATTGACCAGCTGGCCGCGAATGGTGCCCCAGCCGTAACGGCCGGTCACCGGCACTGGGCGCTGGATCGGAGCGCGGTAGCCTGCGTCAGCCATCGCACGTGCAGTGGTCTTGGCCACGTGCAGCAGCTCGTAGGCGTTGAACACGATGATGTCGTCTTCCTTCAGGTAGCCCATGGCCTTCGCTTCCAGCGCGGACTTTGAAACGTTCGCGGTTGCAGCGTTGGTGAAGCCGGTCTTCAGGAATTGCAGGATGTCGTTGCCTTTGGCTTCGCGGGCTGCACGTACAGCCGCTTCTTTCAGGCCGCCACCGCCAGGGATCAGGCCAACGCCCACTTCCACCAGGCCGATGTAGGATTCGATCGAAGCCACGCGCTTGGAAGCGTGCAGCGCCATTTCGCAGCCGCCGCCCAGGGCGATACCGGCAATAGCCGCCACCACTGGCACGTTGGAATACTTCATCGACATGAAGGTGTCTTGCAGTTCCTTGATGATCGGGTCGACTGCTTTCGCGCCGCCGGCCATGAAGGCTGGCAGGGCTTCCTGCAGGTCGGCGCCGGCCGAGAAGGCGCCGCCTTCGGCTGCGTCGGTGTTCCAGATCACCAGGCCCTTGAAGTTCTTCTCGGCTTCGGCCAGGCCGCGCTGGATGCCGCCGATCACGCCTTTGCCGATCACGTGCATCTTGGTCTTCAGCGACAGGATCAGGACTTCGTCGCCGGTGTGCCACAGGCGTACGGATTCGTCTTCGTGCACGGTCACGCCGGCAGTCTTAGGATCGGCGCCGCCGCCGCCCACTACCGGAGCGCGGAATTCCTGGCGCTTGTACACAGCCAGGTCGGAACGTGGAGTGTAGGACTTGTTCGCTGGCGAGAACGAGCCTTCAGGGGTATGTACGCCCTGCTCGCCCACTTTGCCTTCGAAGACCCATGCTGGCAGCGGTGCATTGCACAGCGCCTTGCCGGCTTCGATGTCTTCCTTGACCCACTGTGCAACCTGGCCCCAGCCAGCTGCCTGCCAGGTTTCGAACGGGCCGACGTTCCAGCCGAAGCCCCAACGCATGGCGAAGTCGATGTCGCGTGCATTGTCGGCGATCGATTCCAGGTGGATCGCGATGTAGTGGAAAGCGTCGCGGAAGATCGCCCACAGGAACTGGCCCTGCGGGTTGGTCGAATCGCGCAGCGCCTTCATCTTCTTGACCGGATCCTTTTCTTTCAGGATGCGGGCGATGATGTCGTCTGCCTTCTTGCCGCCGGCGACGTATTCACCGGTGGCTGCGTCCAGGCGCAGGATGTCCTTGCCGACTTTCTTGTAGAAGCCGCCTCCGGTTTTCTGGCCCAGGGCGCCCTTGGCGACCAGGCCGGACAGCACGGCTGGAGTCTTGTACAGCGCTGCGAACGGATCGTTCGGCAGGTTGTCTTCCATGGTCTTGATCACGTGGCCCATGGTGTCCAGGCCAACCACGTCGGCGGTACGGAAGGTACCGGACTTGGCGCGGCCCAGCTTGGCGCCGGTCAGGTCGTCGACCACGTCGACGGACAGGCCGAACTTTTCGGCTTCGTGGATGATGGCCAGGATGCCGAACACGCCAACGCGGTTAGCGATGAAGTTCGGGGTGTCTTTGGCACGGACCACGCCCTTGCCCAGCACGGAAGTCATGAAGGTTTCCAGCTGGTCCAGGATCTCCGGCTTGGTGGAGGTGGTCGGGATCAGTTCCACCAGGTGCATGTAGCGCGGTGGGTTGAAGAAGTGCACGCCGCAGAAGCGCGCCTTCAGTTCGTCGTCGAAGCCTTCGGCCAGCTTGTTGATCGACAGGCCGGAGGTGTTCGATGCGAAGATCGCGTTCTGGGCGATGTGCGGAGCGACCTTCTTGTACAGGTCATGCTTCCAGTCCATGCGCTCGGCGATGGCTTCAATGATCAGGTCGCAGCCGGCCAGCAGGTCCAGGTTGTCTTCGTAGTTGGCGACCTGGATCAGTTCCGCGTCGGCCTTGTCGCCGAACGGCGCAGGCGACAGCTTCTTCAGGTTCTCGATGGCTTTCAGGACGATGCCGTTTTTAGGCGTGCCTTCTTTGCCCGGCAGGTCGAACAGAACGACTGGCACTTTGGCGTTGACGCAGTGGGCCGCGATTTGCGCGCCCATCACGCCGGCGCCCAGCACCGCTACTTTTTTCACGTTGAAGTTGCTCATGTTTTTCCTTTAATTAGAACAGGTCAGCGTCCAGGGCCATCAGGTTGGCTGCGCCGGAACGCGCCTGGCGGATCAGGGTTGCGGTTTCTGGGTACAGGCGGCCGAAGTAGAAACGGATGGTTGCCAGCTTCGAGGTGTAGAACTTGTCGCCCGACGCTTCTTTTTCCAGGGCGATCTTCGCCATTTGAGCGAAGAAGTAGGAGTACACCAGGTGACCGGCGACGCGCAGGTAAGGCACGGCGGCGGCGCCCACTTCGTCCTGGTTCTGGAAGGCCTTCATGCCGATTTCCATGGTCAGCTTGGTCAGCTTCTCGCCCAGGTCGCCCAGCGGGGTGACGAATTCGGACATCGCTTCGTCGGTGCCGTTTTCTTCAACGAAGGCGCGTACTTTCTCGCCGAACTTGCGCAGCTTGGCGCCGTTGTCCATCAGAATCTTACGGCCCAGCAGGTCCAGCGACTGCACGGTGTTGGTGCCTTCGTAAATCAGGTTGATACGCGCGTCGCGCACATACTGCTCCATGCCCCACTCGGAGATGTAGCCGTGGCCGCCGTACACCTGCATTGCGTCGGAGGTGGCGATCCATGCGTTGTCGGTGATGAAGGCCTTGATGATCGGGGTCAGCAGGGCAACTTCGTCACCGGCTTCCTTACGCACTTCTTCGTCAGGGTGGTGCAGTTCGCGGTCGATTTGCAGCGCGACGTAGGAAGCGAAAGCACGCGCGCCTTCAGCGTAGGCTTTGCCGGTCAGCAGCATGCGGCGCACGTCAGGGTGCACGATGATCGGGTCGGCAGGACCTTCAGGGTTCTTCACGCCGGACAGCGAGCGCATTTGCAGGCGGTCTTTTGCGTACACCAGCGCGTTCTGGTAAGCCACTTCGGTCAGGCCCAGGGACTGCACGCCTACGCCCAGGCGGGCGGCGTTCATGAACACGAACATCGCGTTCAGGCCCTTGTTCGGCTGGCCGATGATCCAGCCCTTGGCGCCGTCCAGGTTCATCTGGCAGGTGGAGTTGCCGTGGATGCCCATCTTCTCTTCGATCGCGCCGCAGAAGATCGGGTTGCGCTCGCCGATCGAACCGTCGGCGTTAGGGATGAACTTAGGCACCAGGAACAGGGAGATGCCCTTCGAACCTTCAGGAGCGTCCGGCACGCGAGCCAGCACCAGGTGCAGGATGTTTTCGGCCATATCGTGTTCGCCGGCCGAGATGAAGATCTTGGCGCCGGTGATGTCCCACGAACCGTCGGCGTTAGGGATGGCTTTGGAGCGCAGCATGCCCAGGTCGGTGCCGCAGTGCGGCTCGGTCAGGCACATGGTGCCGGTCCATTCGCCGGAAACCAGCTTAGGCAGGTAGGTGGCTTTCTGTTCCGGGGTGCCGTGCTCTTTCAGGCACTCGTAGGCGCCGTGCGACAGGCCTGGGTACATGGTCCATGCCTGGTTGGCGGAGTTCAGCATCTCGTAGAACGAGTTGTTCAGAACGATAGGCAGGCCCTGGCCGCCGAATTCAGGATCGCAGGCCAGAGCGGCCCAACCGCCTTCGACGTACTGCGCGTAGGCTTCCTTGAAGCCTTTTGGCGTGGTCACGGTCTTGGCCGCTGCATCGTGGTGGCAGCCTTCGCGGTCGCCGGAGTGGTTCAGCGGGAACAGCACTTCGGAGGTGAATTTGGCGCCTTCTTCCAGCACCTGGTTGATGATGTCCGCGTCGGTTTCGGCGTGGGCAGGCAGCTCTTTCAGCTTCTCTTCCACTTTCAGCAGCTCATGCAGCACGAACTGCATATCACGGATTGGCGCGACGTATTGACCCATTTTTTTCTCCAGAAGGCTAAAAGGTTATGTTGTTTCGGCTGCTGCCAGGTGCGCAGCCTTAAGTCGGTTGGTAATCTTCGATCAGTCGGTTGAAGCCCACGCCGGCCCGGTCCACGCTGCCCGGAGTGCGCATGAAACGCGCCTCATGGTGCAGGGCCAGGATCAGGCCATACATCTCGTACACCAGCTGGGAAGCATCGGTATCGGCCCGCAGGTCGCCGTTGTCGACAGCCTGGCGCACGCAACGCAGCAAGGCTGCCTGCCACGCGCCGACCATTGCCAGCAGCTCTTCGCGGATCGGGCCAGGACGGTCGTCGTATTCGACGGCGCCGCTGATATAGATGCAGCCCGAGGCGATTTCCACGCTCACACGTTTGATCCAGTTGGCAAACATGGCGCGCAGGCGAGGCAGGCCACGGGCCTCCTTCATCGCCGGGTAGAACACTTCCTGCTCGAAACGATGGTGGTACAGCTTCAAAACTTCAATCTGCAAATCTTCTCGCGAGCCGAAGTGAGCGAATACGCCGGACTTACTCATGTTCATCTTATCGGCGAGCAAACCTATCGTGAGGCCTTCGAGGCCGTCACGGCTTGCCAGGTCGAGGGCCACATCCAGGATGGCCGCACGGGTCATTTCGCCTTTGCGCATGAATTTAGTTGGTGTATTTACAATAACGCCGCTCACTTTTGAACCCATCCACGTAGAAGGAAAAACCTTATTCTCTCTCTAACGGATCGGTCGCTGGTGAAAATATTTGCGAACGTTCGTACTATTATCCAGCGTGTGGCGAAAGTCAAACGGCACTACTAGAAGTGCACCTCTATTGTTGCATCGCAACAAATGTCCACCGTGGGGTCAGGAACAAAAGTGGACATTCCTGCAGGAAAATGTCCACTTTTGTTCCTGACCCCACGTTGGACATTGACAGTTATGATCTGGAAATTTACATTAATGTTTTTGCAATCCAACTTTTCCCATGAAGAAGACCTCCCTGTTTATCGCCCTGCTCTTGTCCATCTGCACCGCACAAGCGCAACAATCATTTGAGCCGAAGGAAGTGCCGGGCTTGGAAAACCTGCCTGTAGAGAAGCCTGCGCCAGTGCCGGCCGCTGCCACCAAAGTCTCGAAAGCAAAGCTCAATGAGTTTTGCCTGTTCAAAGAGTTGCCGCCAGCGGACATCAAATATGAACAACTGGGCCGCGTGAAACACGCCAAGGGCACCTACGGCGCAGCCAAAGATATCGTCCCCGCCCTCGTTGCCAAGGCCGAGGCCCACGGCGCAAATGCGATTGCACACTACAATGGCGCCCAGCACTTCGGTTTCTTCCCATGGCGCCTGGCGCGCCCTATCGTCGAGGGCACGGCAATTCGCCTGCTAAGCGACAAGCCGCTCGACTGCAATGAAATCGGCGGCACGACGGTGAGCGAAGTCCTGGCAAGCGGCCAGGGCCCATCCAAGTAAGCCGCAAGCCTAGCTATCCGTGGCGCGTTCCCACTGGCGCCTGTCGCGCTTGGTGGGACGACCCTTGTTGTCGGCAAACGGCTCAGGGAACATTTTCTTGCGCTCGATCAGCGCGGCACGGCGCGCCAGGGATTCCGCGCTTTCTTCGTAAAGCAGGCGCGCGATCGGCGCCCCTTCCCGCTTGCCGGAAATCCCCACCACCAGCACGTCCCATTCGTCCGCATCATTATCGATGTGCAGGCGCTCACCCAGCTTCGCATTGCGCGAAGGCTTGATGCGCTCGCCACTCGACAGCTTTACCTTGCCCTTGTCGATGGCATCAATGGCCAGCTGGCGCGTCTTGAAAAAGCGCGCAGCCCACAGCCATTTGTCGATCCTTACATCACTCATGTGTACTTCCCAATTGCAAAAATGCGCATCAGCGTGCGGTAGAAGAAGAACGCCACCTCATATCCAATACGCCTGAATCGCCCGATGTGTTCGAAATCAAGCTGATGGATAGGCTGGCCATCGGCAATGCCCGCTTCGATTTGCGCACGCAGGGCCAGCGCAAACTGGGCATCCTTGATCACGACGTTGGCTTCCTGGTTGAGGAACAGGCTCAGCCCGTCCACATTCGACGAACCAACCGTCGCCCATTCATTATCGATCACCGCCACCTTGGCATGCAGCTGTGTCTTGCGGTATTCCACCACCTTCACGCCGGCTTCAAGCAGCTTGGAATAAAAGGAGTGCGCCACCGCATCCTGCAGCCAAAATTCGCCCACGCCGATCAGCAGCACCACCTCCACGCCGCGTTGGGCAGTCGCGGCCAGGGCGCGGCGGAATTTACGCCCCGGGGCGAAGTATGGATTGGCCAGCAGCACGCTCTTTTTCGCCCGTCCCAGCGCCTGCAAATAGGCACGCTGGATCGTGCGGCGGTTGCGCAGGTTGTCGCGCACCACAAATCCGGCCTGCATGGTGCTCTGGCGCGCGATCTTGTTCAGCTTGCGCATCTCGTTGAACAGGGTCAGGCGCTTGACGATATTCATATGGCCCAGGCGCGTCCACTGCGCTTCCGCCTCGGCGTGGATGGATTCGACCAGTGGCCCGCGCACCACCACGGCAAAATCCCAGCGCGGCGCAGACAAGGCAATACTGCGGTCGCGGTCGGAAAACAGGTCGTCGTTGATATTGATGCCGCCGACGAAGGCTACCTCCCCATCCACCACGCAAATCTTGCGGTGGGTGCGCGTCACGCCGCGCCGGAACCAGGGGTTGAAGATGCGGTGCTCGATGCCCGCTGCAACTGCCTCCGCATGCAGGCGATAGGCGGGCTTATGGCCGGTGCCGAACCAGTCGGTAATCATGCGCACGATCACACCGCGCTGGGCGGCAGCGGCCAGCGCGGCCATGACTCGCCTGCCCGTCTCGTCCTCGGCAAAGATATAAGTCTCGAAGTAAATTTCGGCTTGCGCTGCATCAATAGCCGCGACCAGCGCCGGAAAGTAATCGGTGCCGCAGTGGAGGAGTTTGACTTCGTTATCGGCTAGAAAATCAACGTGGCGCATGTGTCAGGAAACCAGCTTCAGGTTCGCCACAATGGGCGCGTGATCCGACAGCTTGGCCCACAACGGGCCATGCAGGACTTCCGCGGATTCTACCTTGAAGCCCCGCACATAGATGCGGTCCAACCTGAAAAATGGCAAGGCTGCCGGGAAGGTGCGCGCCGGGCGCTGGGCGTTCTTTCGCCGCGCCAATGTACGCACCAGGTCGCCCACCGGGCTGCCATGATCAACCTCGTCAAACACTTCGCGCACGCCGAGCGCGCTTTGCAGCCGGTCCGTCAGTGTGTTGCGCCAGTCGTTGAAGTCGCCGGCGATGATGACCGGCTCGCCATTCGGCGCCGATTCGCGCACGGCCTCGATCAGCAAATCAGCCTGCCGCACGCGACTGCGCTCGAACAGGCCGAGGTGGACCACGAAACAGTGCACCAGCTTCCCATCCGTTTCGACTACCGAATGCAGGATGCCGCGCGATTCGTAGGCGTGGTCGGAAATATCGGTATTGGTCCAGTGCGCAATCGGATATTTGCTGAGCAGCGCATTGCCGTGGTGGCCGTGGTCATATTGCGCATTCAGGCCGTAGACGGACTGGTGCGATTCGCCGGCAAAGAATTCATGCTGGGCTTTCTTGGGCCAATGGCGGTGGCCCTGGCTTTCTTCGCCATAACGCGCCTCTATACGATCGTGCTGGCCCTGCACTTCCTGCAGGAAAACCAGGTCGGCATGGAAGGCCTCGATCGCATGGCGCAAGGCATGCACGCGGGGGTGGCTGCGGTACGACACACCCTTGTGAATGTTGTATGTGGCTACACGAATCATCATGGATTTGATTCTAACCCCAACTGCCCGGCTTGCTCAGTGTCAAAAGTGTCTGGAATTGCATTATAGTCATGCCCCATGAACGAACGACACGCGACCTTCCCGTCCGCCCTCGAGGCCTTCTTCCTGGTGCTCTGCCTTTGGGGCCTTGATTGCCTGATGGCCAGTGCCATGTACGACGCCCGCCATTGGCTGGGGATGGAAGACTTCTATGGACTTGGCACCATTGCCCAGCTGCTGGCAAACGGCATCCTCTTCACCGCGCTGCTGCAATGGAAGAACCTGAGCTACCGCGAACTGTTCACCGCCTCACGTTCGGCCTCGGCGGCGACTATTCTCCTGGTGGTACCGCTGGTCCTGCTGGCCACGCCCCTATACCTGCTGGTGATGGGCTGGCTGGAAGACCTGCTGCAAGCCGCCTTCCCCATGAACGCCAGCCTGGAAGAACAATTCCGCGTAATGAGCGAACTCAGGCTGCCGCAAATCGTTGCCGCTTGCGTGATGGCGCCCATCGTGGAAGAAATGCTGTTCCGAGGAATCGTGTTGCGCAGCTTTCTGCAGCAATACGATCGCGGCTACGCCATTCTTGGCTCTGCGGTGGTATTCGGCTTTGCCCACGGGAATATGTACCAGTTCGTTGGCGCGACCTGTTTCGGCATTGTTGCGGGATGGCTGTACGAACGCACGCGCTCCCTGCTCCCTGGCATTGCCATGCACGCCGCCGTCAATACCAGCCTCACGTTCTGGCCGGATGCTGAGGGAGCCAGCGCTGCAGTCTTGCTCACCTTGCTGGCCCTGCCGGCCTGCTATGGGCTGCGCCGCTTCCTTTCCGCTCCTGCGCGATGAAGCCGGTTTGTCTTGCCGCCACCGTGCTTCTGGCCCTGTGCTCGGTTTCGGCGGATGCCGCCAGCACCTGCCATGGCACCGTCAACAAAGGCAGTATCGAGGACAGCGTGCAGCTGCCAACCGATGGCGCCAACTTCTCGGCCTACAGCGCCTTAGGCGCGGCCATGGGCCGCAACTATGTGCACAGCGAAGTGGCGGCCATTATGCTGGACGCATATGCCAAGCTCGAACGCGCGGCGCCCGCCTCGCTCTACGTATATGGCGAAACCGGCTTCGCGCACGGTGGCCGCATCCGTCCTCACCGCACGCACAACAACGGCCTCTCGGTAGACTTCTTCGTGCCGGTGCGCGACAAGGCTGGCAAGCCGGCGCGGCTGCCGACGCCGGCCACGCAGCGCTTCGGCTATGACATTGAATTCGACAAGGACGCGCGCTACGGCGAATACAGCATCGACTTCGCTGCGATCGCCGAGCACCTGTACCAGCTCGACCAGGCCGCCCGCGCACGCGGCCACGGCCTCGCCCTCGTCATCTTCGACACCGCCTACCTGCCGCGCCTGTTCGACACGCCGCGCGGTTCCGCGCTAAAGCAGCTCAACTTCATGAAGGGCAAGCCGTGGGTGCGGCATGACGAGCATTACCATGTCGACTTCGCCATCCCTTGCTTCAATTGACGGGCGCGTGCTTCAGCGCCATGCTGCCGTACAAGGCAATCCACATACAGAAGCGGAAGCTGGTCCAGATCAGGTATGCAACTGCGGCGCCGCGCAGCAAGACAAGCAGCCAGTTTCCGCCATACACCTTGCGCATTGCCAGCAGCAGATAGATGGGCGCGGCCACCATGAAGGCGGTCCACACATAGTTGCCGCTGATCGTGGCCACCGATAACCCAAACAGGGCCGCCGCCAGCCAATGGATGGAAAACACCAGGTGCTCGCCATAGCGCCAGCCCGTGCCCAGCTGCGCGAGCTTGAGCCAGCCTGCCAGAACCGGGATCAGCAGCAGTGCGACGGTGGGCCCGGTCGCCAGCCAGAAATTCATGATTTCCTGTGTTTGCTCCTCTTTCGACAAGGAATACATGCGTCCATAGTTTTCAGAGAATGTCGTGCTGTTGCGCCGGAACGCTTCCACGACCAACTTTTGCAGGGGCACCATTTTCGCCTCTATCTCGGCCTGGGTGCTACCGGGATGCTTGGCAGCATTTGCCGGCGGCATGATCGGATTAACCATGAATGTCAGCTTCACGGCGAGAAATGCGAGCAACGAGACCGTCAGCAAGAGTCGCAACGGGTCGATAAAGCGCGTACGGCGGCCGCGGATGAATTCAAGCGTCAATTGTCCTGGGCGCAGCAGCAATGCCTTCAGCGTCGGCCAGAGCTTGCCCTCCGCCGCCACATAATGGCCGACGAAATGGTGAATGAACTCGTGGGCGCTGGCGACATGCACATGCGCCTTTTGGCCGCATTGACCACAATACGTTGCGGAGACCGGGGCGTGGCAGTTATGGCAGGCGCCGGTGTGCTGGGGACGGATGGTGCTGGCGCGTGGGCCAAGGTGGAAGAAGCGTTTCATGCGCCGCATCTTAACGAGCGGCGGCGCACTTAGTCAATTTACAACATCGTTTTCCGCTGCGGCGGGAGACATCTGTCGCGGCAGGATCACACGGAAGGTGGTGCCCTTGCCGATTTCGCTTTCCACCTCGATGCGGCCGCCGTGCTTTTGCACAATGCTGTAGGACAGCGACAAGCCCAGCCCCGTTCCCTTCCCTACCGGCTTGGTGGTGAAGAAGGGCTCGAAAATTCGGCCCAGGTATTCGGCCGCGATGCCGCTGCCCGTATCGCTCACCGACACCGTCACCATCTCGTTCTCATAGCTGGTGCGCACCGTGATGCGGCCGCGCGACTCAATGGCGTGGGCGGCGTTGACCAGCAGGTTCATGAACACCTGGTTCAGCTGCGAAGGAATGCATTCGATCTCCGGCACGCCGCCGTATTCCTTGATCACTTCCGCCTTGTATTTCAGTTCGTTCCATACGACGTTCAGCGTGCTGTCCAGGCCCGTCTCCAGGTTGGCCACCAACACATCGCCGCCGCCAACGTGCGAGAAGTCCTTCATGTCCTGCACGATGCGCTTGATGCGGTCCAGGCCATCCATCGATTCGGCCAGGAGGCTGCCAAGGTCTTCGCGCAGGTAGTCGGCGTCAATCTCCTTGCGCAGGGCATTCAGCTCGCCGCGGTCCTGGTCGGGCAAATGCATTTCCCGGGCCTCGTAAGCATCGAGAAGGCGCATCAGCGACTGCATATAGCGCTGCAGGCTGCTCAGGTTGGAGTTGACGAAGCCGACTGGGTTGTTGATCTCGTGCGCCACCCCCGCAGCCAGCACGCCGATGGAGGCCATCTTCTCAGATTGCAGCAACTGGTTCTGCGCCTCACCCAGCCTGCGGATCAATTCCGACTGGCGCGCCTTCTCGCTTTCGAGCGTGATGTTTGCCATCTGCAGCGCCAGCGTACGTTCATGGACGCGGTCCTCCAGCTGGTCGCGCGACTCGCGCAACGCATGTTCGGTGTGTTCGCGCTCCGTAATGTCGAGGAAGCCGAACACGCGGCCGATAATGCGTTCGCCCAGGAACTGCGGGCGCGAACGGCATTCGAACACGCGGCCATCGCGCAGGTGCAGCAGGTCCAGCGCCTCGTGTGGGTCGCTCACTTGCTGCAGGCGCTCGCGGCACGCATCAAGTTCAACCACGTTCTCGGTCAGGAATTCGAGGATGGCAGAATCGTTGCCGCTCCTGAGGAAGGCATCCGGGATATGCCACATCTCGCTGAACTGGCGGTTCATGCTGGCGATCTTGTTGTGCCAGTCGATCACCAGGATGCCGTTGCCGGTAGCCTCCAGCGTGGTGCGCAGCTGGGAGAGGGTCTGCTCCAGCACGTCCTCCACCTTGCGCTCCTGGCGCGCATCGCGGGCCAGAATCAGGATCAGCCAGCGCTCTTCATGGCGCAGCACGCGCAGCGATTTCATCACCATGATCTGCGTACCGTCGGCACGCTGGTACTCGCCCTCCTGCGCATCGATGTCCTGGAAATGGCCGCCGCGCACATCCTCCCAATAGAACACGTCCTGCAGCGAGCTTTCGATATCGGTGACCAGCATCTCCATCAGCTGCGCCGCCGTGTAACCCAGCACCTGCTCCGCCACCTTGTTGGCGATCATGATGCGCAAGTCGGATGGATCGACCAGCAACATCATATGCGGGCTGTGATCAAGCATCAGCTGGCGCAATTGGATTCGCAGTTCTGTGCTCACCCCGCAGCTCCCTGGCCCGGTTTGGTAGCATCGAAATAATAGCTGACGCGATTGCGCGGACTAAGGTAGGCATAGATTTCCTTCGGCACTTGCGAAGGCTTGATGGCGCGCATGATGTTCAGGTCAGCTTCCCGTTCCATGTCCACCATGATCGCGTCTTCGCGCGGCACGCCGGGCTCGAACACCACCAGCTCCGGCTTGTTGGGCTTTTCGGTATTGACGGTGGAGACCATGCCGGTGGCGCCGTTCGAGAGTTGCACGATGGTGCCGGGCGGGTAGACGCCCAGGCAGCGGATGAAGACCTGCAGCAGCTTGGGATCGAATTTGCCGCGATTCTTGGCGAACATCAGCGACAGCGCTTCATGCGGGGTCAGGCCCGGAGTACCGTTGACCGGGTTGCACAGGCGGTCGTAATAGTTGGCGATAGCGACAATGCGCGCCAGCACGCCGATCTCCTCGCCTTTCAGGTGGCGCGGGTAGCCGCTGCCGTCGTACATCTCGTGGTGGTCGCGCACGATGGCCACGGCGGCGGCCGGGAACTTGAGCTGCTGGCCCATCTCCGTGCCGACCGCACAGTGGGTTTCGTACATGTTCTGCTCGGAATGGGTCCAGGGCTCGGTCTTGCTTAGCACCTTGTCCGGGATATTGCGAACGCCAAGGTCATGGAACATGGCGCCGACGCCCATCGGGCCCGCCACCTCACGCGGCAGCTTGATGTCGCGCGCAATCATCATCGATAGCATAGTGACGTTCAGCGAGTGCAGGTAAATCTCCTCGCCACCGGTGCGGTCGCCCATCACGTGGATTGCCAGTTCCGGCGCGCTCAGGATGGAGTCCGCGATCTTGCCGATCATCTCGCTGGCCTTCTGCAGGTTTTCGGCCGGGCGCGCGAAGATGTTCTTCTCCATGTCCTTCATGGCGCGCGCAGTGTCGACAAAGGCATGTTCGATACGGGCCGCATTCTCGCGCTGCTGGCGCATGCGCTCCATCATGGCGCGCTTGGCGGCGAGTTCGGGAGATTCGGGCGCCGGCGTTGGCGGCGCTGCAGCTTCGGCCGCCGCAGCAGCGGGTGCGGTGACGGACAGCGCGACCGGCTGCACATCGCTCAGGGAAGGGTCGAAGCGGATCTTGTGCAAGCCGAGGCTGCGCAACTGGTGGATCTGCTCCTGCGACTTGATCTTGAAATGGCTGAAGGCAAATGGATGCTCGAACCACTTCAGGTCGAGGTGGACGTATAAGCCGACTTGCAACTGCTCCAGCGAGATATCCTGTGTCTCCGACATGGCGTTTGCCCCCAGCGGTCAGTCGATGTCCGATTATAGCCAAACGCCAAGAGTGCGATTAACGAGCAATATGCTAGTTAGATGTGCTGGGCGAGCTGGAGGACGGCTTCGGCGTTGGATGGGGAAAAGCAGCGGTCGGCGGCTTCGAGGTAAGGCAGCCAAACGTAGTCGGTGTGTTCGCGCGGGCTGAGCATCACGGGGATGTTGCGCGGCACTTGCACGCTGAAGATGTGTTCGAGGTTGTGGGTGACGCCAGGTTCGTAGCGGTGGCGCCAGATCGGGTAGATCTCGTAGATGTTCTGCAGGCCCCAGTCGCGCAGCACGATGTCCTTGCCGTCGGCGACGATGCCGGTTTCTTCGAACAGTTCGCGGGTGGCGGTGGTGAGCAGGGGTTCGTCGAGGGCGTCCTTGGAGCCGGTGACGGACTGCCAGTAGCCGGGATTGCCGGCGCGCTCGATCAGGAGCACTTCCATGTCGGCGGTGTGGATCACCACCAGGACGGATTCGGGGATTTTGTAGGGCTTCATTCTTAACCCGGGAAACCTGGGTCAGACCCAAGGGTCAGACCCTGTCTGCGGCGCGGTCAGTGGAGTGTCAGACCCTTGGGTCTGACACTGCCTTACCGGGTTTAGCCGGCCACCTTAGGCTCAGCCGCACGCAGGCGGATGTGCAGTTCACGCAGTTGCTTCTCGTCGACCGGCGATGGAGCCTGGGTCAGCAAGCACTGGGCGCGCTGGGTTTTCGGGAAAGCGATCACATCGCGGATCGAATCGGACTTGGTCATCAGGGTCACGATACGATCCAGGCCGAAGGCCAGGCCGCCGTGCGGAGGCGCGCCGTACTGCAGCGCATCCAGCAGGAAGCCGAACTTCTCGCGTGCTTCTTCAGCACCGATCTTCAGCGCGCGGAACACTTTCGACTGCACTTCTTCGCGGTGGATACGGATCGAGCCGCCGCCCAGTTCCCAGCCGTTCAGCACCATATCGTAAGCCTTGGCGATACATGCGCCTGGATTGGTTTCCAGCATGTCTTCGTGGCCGTCTTTTGGCGAAGTGAATGGGTGGTGGGTTGCGGTCCAGCGGTCTTCTTCTTCGTCGTATTCGAACATTGGGAAGTCGATCACCCACAGCGGCGCCCACACGTCGTTAAACAGGCCGTTGGCCTTGCCGAACTCGGAGTGGCCGATCTTCACGCGCAGCGCACCGATCGCATCGTTCACAACCTTCGCCTTGTCGGCGCCGAAGAAGATCAGGTCGCCGTCTTGTGCGTCGGTGCGCTCCAGGATGGTGTTCAGCACGTCGTCGCTGATGTTCTTCACGATCGGCGACTGCAGGCCGTCACGGCCCTTCGACTTGTCGTTGACCTTGATGTAAGCCAGGCCCTTGGCGCCGTAGATGGCGACGAACTGGGTGTACGCGTCGATTTCCGAACGCGGCATGTCGGCGCCCTTAGGCACGCGCATACCAACCACGCGGCCGTTGGCCATGTTGGCGGCGCCGGAGAAGACCTTGAACTCAACGTTCTTCATCACGTCGGTCAGTTCGGTGAATTCCAGCTGCACGCGCATGTCCGGCTTGTCCGAACCGTACTTGCCCATCGCTTCTGCAAAGTCCATCACAGGGAATGGGTTTGGCAGGTCCACATCCATGGTGTTCTTGAACACGTTGCGGATCATGGTTTCGAACAGGTCGCGGATCTCCTGCTCGTTCAGGAACGAGGTTTCGCAGTCGATCTGCGTGAATTCCGGCTGGCGGTCAGCGCGCAGGTCTTCGTCGCGGAAGCACTTGGTGATCTGGTAGTAGCGGTCGAAGTTGGCGACCATCAGCAGCTGCTTGAACAGCTGCGGCGATTGCGGCAGCGCGAAGAATTCGTGCGCGTTCACGCGGGATGGCACCAGGTAGTCGCGCGCGCCTTCCGGGGTCGACTTGGTCAGTACCGGGGTTTCGATATCGATGAAGCCCAGGTTGTCCAGGTACTTGCGCACTTCCATCGACACCTTGTAACGCAGGCGCAGGTTGTTCTGCATCTGTGGACGGCGCAGGTCCAGCACGCGGTGGGTCAGGCGGGTGGTTTCGGACAGGTTGTCGTCGTCCAGCTGGAACGGCACTGGCACGGAAGCGTTCAGCACTTCCACTTTAGCGGCAACGACTTCGATCTTGCCCGACTTCAGGTTGTTGTTAACGGTGCCGGCCAGGCGGTCTTTCACGGTGCCGGTGATGCGCAGGCAGTACTCGTTACGCACGGATTCGGCGACGGAGAACACTTCCGCCTGGTCCGGGTTGCAGACCACCTGCACCAAGCCTTCGCGGTCGCGCAGGTCGATGAAGATCACACCGCCGTGGTCGCGGCGACGATGCACCCAGCCGCACAGGCTGACGGTTTGACCAATGAGGGCTTCGGTAACGAGGCCGCAGTATTCGGTACGCATGGACATATTGATTCTCGGTTTCAGGTTAAATTTTTATTCAGGGACGACAACGCCCATCGAAACGATGTACTTCAGTGCGGCATCGACGCTCATATCGAGTTCGACTACGTCATTTTTCGGCATCATCAGGAAGAAGCCGGAAGTTGGATTCGGCGTGGTTGGCACGTAGACGGAAATGTACTCGCCATCCAGGTGCTTCTGTACTTCGGTGGCCGGCGCGCCGGTCAGGAAGCCGATGGTGCGCGAACCCGCATGCGGGTAAGGCACCAGCACGGCTTTGCGGAAAGCATTGCCGGAATCGGAGAACAGCGTATCCGATACCTGCTTCACGCTGCCATACAGGGAGCTGACCACCGGAATCCGGTGCAGCAGCTTTTCCCACTGCCTGACGACGAAATTGCCGACCAGGTTATTGGTCAGCAGGCCGGTAATGAACACGATCAGCACGGTCAGGATAGTGCCCAGGCCTGGGATATCGAAACCGATCAGGGTACGCGGCTGCCAGCGCTCCGGAACGATCAGGAGCGACTGGTCCATGGTGCTGATGATGATATTGAGCACCCAGGCGGTAATCGCCAGGGGGACCAGGATCAGCAAGCCGGTAATGAAATATTTGCGCATCGTGTTCCTTGTGCGGGGTAATTACGCCTCGCTGGTGGACTTCGCTGGTGCCGGTGCAGGCGCCGGAGCGGCTGCTGCCGGAGCGTCGGTTTTAGGCGCACTGGCGACGCCGGTCGCCGGGGCGGTGCCGCCACGGAAATCGGTGACATACCAGCCGGTGCCCTTCAGTTGGAAGCCGGCCGCGGTCAGTTGCTTTTTAAAGGTGGACTTGCCGCAGGAAGGGCAATCCGTGAGCTGCGGATCGGAGATCTTTTGCAGCACATCCTTGGCAAAGCCACATTCCTCGCAGCGGTAAGCGTAGATTGGCATCTATTACTCCGCAAAAAACATCAAAACCCTGAATTATAAAGCTTTTTTCCGGCGCCAGGCCATCCAGCGCTCCTTGCCCTGGAATACCGGGATGGAGTCACTGGCCGGTTCGTCCCACTCCTTGCTGAAGTGAGCGCTCATTAACTTCTCCAGCTGCTGGCTGTCGGCGCCGAAGGGTGGACCCTTGGGGTTGTTGTCGAAGAAGAAGTAGCCTAGCAGGAGGCCGTCTTCAGGCAACAAATCAGCCCAGCGCTTGACCACGCGCGGCCACATATCGCGCGGCATGGCGCAGAGGAAGGCGCGCTCATAGATGACGTCGAGCGCCTGGACCGGCTCGAACTCGAAGAAATCGGCCTGGATGACGTGCTCGCGCCAGCGGCCGACGGCTTGTTGCGCCGCAACAACGGCGGCGGGGGAGAAGTCGATGGCGGTGGCGTTCCAGCCGGCTTCGCAGAAGGCTTGCAGCTCGTGGCCGATGCCGCAGCCGGGGATCAGCGCCGAAAACCGGTAGGGCGGTGTCTGACCCGCAGGGTCAGACACCTCGAGACGCGGCCGCCGCAGGCCAGGTGTCTGATCCTGCGGGTCAGACACCGAACTACCGGTTTGGAGCCAAGCAGAGAGTTGCGCCGGCACCCCGCCCCGATCCCAAGGCGTAAACTCCGCCTCAAACCGCTGGTCCCAAAACTCCGCCGTCCGCGGATCGCGGTTAGTGAAGTCGGGCATAAGCCACAAACGCCACCGCGCCCACCACAAACGACCCAACAAAGAACGCAAAGAACGACAGCAAGCGATTGGTGTGCCGCTGCTCCGCCACCAGGTGCGCTAGCAGTTGCTTGGTCTCCACATCGCGATCAGCGGCTACGGTCAGCGCCTGGTGCGCCAGTCGCGGCAACTGCGGGAAGATATGCGAATATCTCGGCGCCTCCGCCTTGAACTTCTCGATAAACCCGCGCCAGCCCACCTGCTCCGCCATCCAGCGCTCCAGGTAAGGCTTGGCCGTCTTCCACAAATCCAGGTCCGGATCGAGCTGGCGGCCCAGGCCTTCAATATTCAGCAGCGTCTTTTGCAGCAGCACCAACTGCGGCTGCACTTCCACATTGAAGCGGCGCGAAGTCTGGAACAGGCGCAAAAGCACCTGGCCAAACGAAATATCCTTCAGCGGACGATCGAAGATAGGCTCGCAGCAAGCACGCACCGCAGCTTCCAGTTCGTCGACGCGGGTCTCCTTGGGAGCCCAGCCTGATTCGATATGCGCCTCTGCCACGCGCTTGTAATCGCGGCGGAAGAAGGCCAGGAAATTCTGCGACAGATAATCCTTGTCGTAATCGTTCAGCGTACCGACGATGCCGAAGTCGAGCGCGATATAGCGGCCAAACGATTCCGGCTCGATCGACACCAGGATATTCCCCGGGTGCATATCGGCGTGGAAGAAGCCATCGCGGAACACCTGGGTGAAGAAAATCTCCACGCCGTCGGACGACAGCTTTTTCAAATCCACGCCTGCTTCGATCAGGCGATCGATCTGCGACACCGGGATGCCATGCATGCGCTCCATCACGATCACATTGTTGGAGCAGTAGTCCCAATACATCTCCGGTACCAGCAGCAGCTTGGAATCGGCGAAATTGCGGCGCAGCTGGCTGGCGTTGGCCGCCTCGCGCATCAGGTCCAGTTCATCGTGCAGGTATTTATCGAACTCCTGCACCACTTCCTGGATCTTCAGCCGTTTGGAATCGGCCCACACGCGGTTGATGAAGTTGGCCGCAATATGCATCAGCGCCACGTCTTCATCGATCAGCTTCTTCATGCCCGGGCGCAGGACTTTGACCGCCACCTGGGTGCCATCCTTCAGCGCTGCAAAGTGCACCTGGGCGATGGAAGCTGAAGCCACCGGCACGCGTTCAAAGCGCGCGAACAATTCGTCAGGGTGCGCTCCCAGCGACTCTTCGATCATCTTGATCGCCAGGTCGGAATCGAACGGCGGCACGCGGTCCTGCAACTTGGACAGCTCGGCCACGATATCGAGCGGAAAAAGGTCGCTGCGCGTGGAAAGCACCTGGCCGAACTTCACGAAGATCGGGCCCAGCTCCTCCAGCGCGCGGCGCAAACGCACGGCGCGCGGCGTCGACAGGTCGCGCCAGAAGAAGACGATATCGAGGAATTTGCTGATGCGCGGCTTGTCGAAGCCGGAAATGGCGATTTCGTCCAGCCCGTAGCGGACGGAGACGCGGACAATCTTGAACAGCCGGAGGAATTTACGGATCATTTAGCCAATTTTTGTTCGAGTTTTTCCAGGCGCTTGCTGGCGCGTTCCACATCATCACGGAAGCGGGTTACGTCGGCCGCAAAGCCTTCAGCCGTCAAAGGGCGAATCAGCAGCGGGTTCTCGTCGAGGAAGTATTCCGCGACATTTTCAGCCACCTTGCGCTGGCCGTTGCGCGCGCCTTGCACCAGCGCCTTGGCGCCCTGCACCAGGCGCACAGCCGCGATCGGGCCGACCAATTTTTCCAGGTCGTACTCGGCTTCCCAGCGCAGCGATTGCGACAAGCGCGAGATGGCGTTGGCGAATTCGGCATCGCCTTCGATCTGCACGTAAGAGAAGGCGCGTTCACGATTTTGCGCAATCAGCGGCAGGTCGCTCAATTTCAGGCGGATCGTCACCGCCGCCGCGTCGCTGCCCGCCGCCTCCACCATGCCATCCGGCGCCACGCGCAGGCGCAGCACTGCCGGGCTGGCGTCGATCACCGCGACTTTGCCGGCGTGCAGCTTGAGCTCAGTGCGCGCCCATGGCTCCTGCGCCAGCAGGTGGTTGATGGTGGCGGCTGCCGGCATGCTCAGGCCGGGCAACTTTGGCGGGGATGGGAACATATTCAAGTCGGTCCAAATAAAACAAAACCGCCCCGGATAGCCAGGGCGGTCTCGATCTTACCAGTTAAAGCACGCCAGGTCAGGCCAGCTGCTGGATACCTGCCAGCATCCAGCCGGTGTTGCCGTTAAGCGGCTTGCTGAAGTTCCAGACTTCCTGGAACGATTCCGGCAGCGCATCTGCGGCAGGTTTCATTTTGCCCCAGAACTTCACGCTGACCAGGTGATCCCGGCCATCGTTTTCCATGCCCAGCATCTCGGCTTCGATCGCTACCACATCGGTGTACTCGGCTTGCGCACCGCGCTCCTGGATCTGCATACGCAGTTCAGCAAAGACTTCAGGCGTGGTGAAGGTGCGGATATCTTCCACATCACCTTTATCCCAGGCCGCTTGCAAGCGGATGTAGTTGGACTTGGCCGCGCGCAGGAAACCCGGCGCATCGAAATCAGCAGGCACACCCCAAGGAGTGTGAGCAACCGCAGGGGCAGCCAGCGGCTGAACCACGGGCTCGAAAGCCGCAGGCTGCGCCTGCTGCTGGTGCAGGCCCGAACCGATGTCCGGAGTCGAGGAGCCGCCGTTATAAGCGTTGTTGCCGCTGAAAGCCGGCTGCAGCGCAGGCTGCGACTTACGGCGCAGCATGCTGAAGATAAAGAAGATCACGCCGCCGATCAGGGCGATCATCAAGATCGAGCTGATGGCCGACGCCATTGCGCCGCCCAGGCCGAAGTGCGACAGCAGTGCGCCCAAGCCGAGACCCAGCAGCGCGCCGCCGAGAATACCCTTCCACATGCTTGGCTTCTTGGCCACTGGAGCCGCCGGCGCCGCTGCAGGTGCGGCGGCAGGACGTGCAGCGTTAGGCGCTGCAGTCGGCGCAGCCGGCGCAGGCGCCGGTGCAGCCTGGCGCGGCATGCTGCTCACGTTCGAGGACTGGCGGCCAAAGGATTTGCCGCCGCCCATAGGACGTGCCGACAATTCACTCATCATGCTCAGGGCGGTCAGCGCGATCATCGCGCCGGCCAGGAACTTCTTCATCTTCATTGTCATAAAACTCACATTTTGATGCCGGTGTGGAGGGCGGCCACGCCAGCAGTCAGGTTGTAATACTGCACACGCTCCAGACCCGCCGCCTGCATCATGGTCTTCAGCGTTTCCTGGTCAGGATGCATGCGGATGGATTCGGCCAGGTAGCGATAGCTCTCCGAATCGTTGGCCACCTTCTGGCCCATCCACGGCAGCACCGTGAAGGAATAAAAATCGTATGGCTTTTGCAAGACCGGATCCACTTTCGAGAATTCCAGCACCAGCAGCTTGCCGCCCGGCTTCAGCACGCGACGCATTTCAGAAAGAGCAACATCCTTGTGCGTCATATTGCGCAGGCCGAAAGCCACGCTGACACGGTCAAAGTAGTTATCCGGGAATGGCAACTTTTCCGCATCGCAAATCAAAGTGGGGGTCACCAGGCCCTTATTCAAGAGACGGTCGCGACCAACGCGCAGCATCGACTCGTTAATATCGGTCAGCCAGACTTCGCCGCTCGGACCCGCCGCCTTGGCGAATGCCTTGGCCAGGTCGCCGGTGCCGCCCGCAATGTCCAGCACCTTCATGCCTGGACGCACGGCAGCGTTAGCAATAGTGAACGCCTTCCAGATGCGGTGCAGGCCGCCGGACAGCAGGTCGTTCATGATGTCGTACTTGGCGGCGACGGAATGGAAGACCTTGGCGACTTCCTTGACTTTCTCGTCTTCGTTGACGGTTTTATAACCGAAATGGGTGGTGTTGGTCATTTTTAAGGTGCCTTGAGATTGCAGCATTATACATTTGTGGGGTGGCGCACAGATTTTGATGATGCTTGTCAACCAGAATGCTCAACGAGTCGTTTTATGGCTCAGACGATTTGTCGTAATTAGGAGATTTCAGATGGAGCTTCAGCAAAAATTGCCCGCGGACATTTTTTTCCCGGATATCGACGAAGCCACCAAGCAGTTCATCGATGCCACCCGCGCCCAGTCGCGCGCCCTGGCGTCCGCTGAGCCGCATCCGATGACCTTCAACGTCGAGGCAATCCGCCGCCTGACTCCAGAAGCACGTGCCGCTTTCCGCTACATCTGGGAACGCGAGCAGCAGCGCTACGAAGAGTTCCAGCGCCGTAAAATGATGGTCAACTGAAAAATCTTATTTGGGCGACAACATGCCGCCCAATCCTTGATGTATCCGAAAGCAGGCATTCGGGCCAAGCGTAAGCTGGCCCAATGCCCTGCAACATTTACCTAGACACTTCCATCCTCTGTGCCCTGGCCGACCCGCCAGCCCGCAGCGCCTACGCGCGCACCTGCCAGACGCTGACCCGGCGCTGGTTCCGCACCCTTCCCAACACCCTCAACCTCTGTACCTCGACGTTCGCACTCGACAAGATCAAGGCCGGCCCAACTGCTTTGGCATCGGCACGCCTCCGTGCGGCCGAGCCGCTCCATGTGCTTACAACTGAAAATATTTTCACGTCCGAGCTGGAACTTTTTCTGGCAGGCGGAGGTCTTAGGTCGAATACAAGCAAAATTGGTTCAGAAATTGCCTGTGCAGGCTTATTCGGCATCGATCTTTATGCCACGTGGGACTGGCAACAGTTGGAAGCATCACGCTTGGCGTACCTTCGGATCGTACTTGAGCAAGCAGGCCTTTCGGCGCTGAATTTCGTTTCACCTCTTCAATTATTGGAGACCGACTATGAAACACTACAAATTACCGGAGGACGTTGACTTTCCTGACATCGATCCTGTGGACAAGGCGGAAATGGACGCGGCTCATGAGGAAATACTGAAGATATTCGCTGGAAAACCAAAAGCTCAACCGAAGGTGATCTGCTTCACTCCGGAGTTCCTGCGGACCATGCCTGCAAAGAATCGCGCAATGTACAAATATGTATGGCTGCGCCACGTGCGCGAGTATGAGGAATACATGCGCCAGCATCCGGAGCTGGACCGGGATTGAATCAGTGGTGGTGGCCGCAGGCGTGGGCTTTGGAGGCGGCGCCAGGCAGCACGGTGCCCGGTTCGCGGCCGGAGTCGCCGGGGAAGCCGGCAGCTTCCAGGCGCTTCAGGTATTCGGCCCAGTGGTGTTCCTGGCGCTCGCCCAGGTCGTACAGGTAATCCCAGGTGTACAGGCCGGAGTTGTGGCCATCGTCGAAGGTCGGCTTGACAGCGTAATTGCCGACCGGCTCGAGGTTGGTCATGGCGACGTCGCGCTTGCCGACTTGCAGCACCTCCTGGCCCGGGCCGTGCCCCTTCACTTCCGCCGATGGCGAATACACGCGCAGCAGTTCGAAAGGGATATTGAAGCTCGCGCCATCATCGAAGGAAACTTCGAGGTACCGCGATTTGCTGTGGACAGTCAGGCCGGTTGGGTTTTTCATTTCAGGTTCAGGATAATCGCCGCGCGCAGGGCCGGCAACAAGGCCGCACGCGCTGCCACGGCGGCAGGATCGGCTTCGCGCTGCTTCGCGCCCCAGGTCGGGTTCGGGAAGTGCGCATCGTCAGTGTAACGCGGGATCACGTGCCAGTGTACGTGCGGCGTCATATTACCAAAGCTGGCCACGTTGACCTTGTGCGGCGCCATCGCGGTGCGCTGCGCCTGCTCCACTGCCCATACGACCTTCATCACGTGGTCGCGGTCTTCCGGTGACAGGTCGGTCATCTCGCGCACATGGTCATGCCACACCACACGGGTGAAGCCGGGATAGCCCGGCTCGTCGACCAGCACCACAGCCAGGCGCTCATCGCGCCACACCAGCGGGCTCGCCGCGCCGGCGGGCGCCGCATCGAAGCCGGCCAGCAGCTTGCACAGGTCGCAAGTCGCGGTCGTCGTCATACCAGCACCCGTTCGATGCCGCCGTCATTGGCGCGCGCCACATAATCCACCAGCCAGTTGGCGCCCAGCTTGTGCTTGGCGATTTCGATCACGATGTAGTCGGCGGTGGTGCCCGAATCGTCGTTGTAGCGGGTCAAGCCTTGCATGCAGGACGGGCAGGAGGTCAGGATCTTGACGTCGCCGGTGAAGCCGTCGGCACGCAGCTTGTCCGCGCCCGACACCATCTCCTGCTCCTTGCGGAAGCGGACCTGGGTCGAGATATCCGGACGCGCATTGGCCAGCGAACCGGACTCGCCGCAGCAGCGGTCGTTCTTCTCGATCTTCACGTTATCGATGGTGGACACCAGCGCATTCACGGTCTTGATCGGGTCCTGCTGCTTCATCGGCGTGTGGCAAGGATCGTGGTACATGTAGCGCGTACCCTCGACGCCTTCCAGCTTGACGCCCTTCTCCAACAGGAACTCGTGGATATCCATGATGCGGCAGCCCGGGAAGATTTTCTCGAACTCATAGGTCGCCAGCTGGTCATAGCAGGTGCCGCAAGACACCACCACGGTCTTGATGTCCAGGTAGTTCAGCGTATTCGCCATGCGGTGGAAGAGGACGCGGTTATCCGTCATCATCTTCTCAGCCTTGTCGAAATCGCCCGCGCCGCGCTGTGGATAGCCGCAGCACAAATAGCCCGGTGGCAGAACGGTCTGCACGCCCACTTCCCACAGCATGGCCTGAGTTGCCAAGCCGACCTGCGAGAACAGACGCTCCGAACCGCAGCCCGGGAAGTAGAACACCGCTTCCGTATTGGCATTGGTCTTCTTCGGATCGCGGATGATCGGGATCATCTTGTTGTCTTCGATGTCCAGCAGCGCACGCGCCGTCTTCTTCGGCAGGTTGCCAGGCATCTTCTTGTTCACGAAGTGGATCACCTGCTCGCGCACGGCCGGCTTGCCGACGGTCGGAGGCGGCGCCTTGGTCTGCTTGCGCGCCACGGCCTTGAATACTTCGTGGCCCAGGCGCTGCGCCTTGTAGCCCCAGCCGATCATGGTCTGGCGGGTCGCGTTGATGGTCGCCGGATCGGTCGCGTTCAGGAAGAACATGGTCGCCTTCTTGCCCGGATTGAACGACCGCTTGTTCATCTTGCGCAGCAGGTTACGCATATTCATCGACACGTCGCCGAAGTCGATATTGACCGGGCACGGCGTAGCGCACTTGTGGCACACGGTGCAGTGGTCGCTGACGTCTTCGAATTCTTCCCAGTGGCGGATCGAGATGCCGCGGCGGGTCTGCTCTTCGTACAGGAAGGCTTCGATCAGCGCCGAAGTGGCAAGGATCTTGTCGCGCGGCGAGTACAGCAGGTTGGCGCGCGGCACGTGGGTCGAGCACACCGGCTTGCACTTGCCGCAGCGCAGGCAGTCCTTGACGCTGTTGGCGATATCGCCGATATCGCTTTGCTGCATGATCAGCGATTCGTGGCCCATCAGGCCGAAGGACGGCGTGTAGGCGTTTTCCAGCGTCGCTTCCATGCCCGGCAGGTTAAGCAGCTTACCCTTGTTGAAGCGCCCTTCCGGGTCGACGCGTTTCTTGTACTCGCGGAACTCGCCGATTTCTTCTTCAGTCAGGAATTCCAGCTTGGTGATGCCGATGCCGTGCTCGCCCGAGATCACACCATTCAGCGAACGGGCCAGCTTCATGATGCGCGCTACAGCCTTGTGCGCGTCCTGCAGCATCTCGTAGTGATCCGAGTTGACCGGCAGGTTGGTGTGCACGTTGCCGTCGCCGGCGTGCATGTGCAGCGCCACGAAGACGCGGCCATGCAGCACGCGCTTGTGGATCGCTTGCGCTTCTTCGAGGATCTGCTTGTAGGCGCCGCCGTTGAAGATCTGGCGCAGCTGGGCGCGGATTTCCTGCTTCCAGCTGATACGCACGGTACGGTCTTGCGCCACGTCGAACAGGGTCGCTTGCGGCTGGTGCTGCAGGCGGTCGTCCAGCGCGCCGGCCAGGTGCTCCAGGCCCAGCGCCAGCAGCTCGCCGCGCACTTCGGCCAGCGGCTTATCCAGGTTGGCCAGGGTGAAGGTCCAGCGCGCATGCACTTGGTCCACCAGCGCCAGCGCCTGGGATTGACGGTCGCCCAGCATTTCAGCGTAGCCGACCTTGTCGTCGGAAGCGTCGTCGCTCTTGCCGATCGGGAGTTTGTCGGCGGCCAGGAAGGCGCGCAGCTCTTCCGCCAGCTGCAGCTTGTTTTTGATCGACAGCTCGATGTTAATGCGCTCGATGCCGTCGGTGTACTCGCCCATGCGGTTCAGCGGAATCACCACGTCTTCATTGATCTTGAAGGCGTTGGTGTGCTTCGCGATGGCCGCGGTGCGGGCACGGTCCAGCCAGAATTTCTTGCGTGCTTCCGGGCTCACAGCCACGAAGCCTTCGCCGACGCGGGTGTTCGCCAGGCGCACGACTTCGGATGCGGCCAGCGCCACGGCGTCTTCATCGTCGCCGACGATGTCGCCGAACAGCGCCATCTTCGGCAGCACGGCGCGCTTGGACTTGGTGGCGTAGCCGACCGCGCGCAGGTAGCGCTCGTCCAGGTGCTCCAGGCCAGCCAGGCGGATGGTCTTGAATTGTTCGCCCTGAGCCGGCAGGCCGTCCAGGTAATCCTTGATCTCGACGATCGACGGAATCGCATCGCGCGCCTGGCCGAAGAACTCCAGGCAGACGGTGCGCGTGAACTTCGGCATCTTGTGCAGGATCCAGCGCGCCGAGGTAATCAGGCCATCGGTACCCTCTTTCTGCACGCCCGGCAGGCCGGCCAGGAATTTGTCGGTGACATCCTTGCCCAGGCCTTCCTTGCGGAACTTGCGGCCTTCGATTTCCAAAATCTCGGTCTTGAACGGCTCGCCTTTCGATTCGCCGCGGCCGTTCGGGTGTGTCCATTCCAGCTTGAAGCGGGCCAGCGGCGTGTCGTGGATCTTGGACAGGTTGTGGTCCAGGCGCGTGACTTCCAGCCAGTCGCCGTTTGGGTCGACCATGCGCCACGAGGCCAGGTTATCCAATGCGGTGCCCCACAGCACGGCCTTCTTGCCGCCCGCGTTCATGGCGATATTGCCGCCGATGCAGGATGCGTGTGCCGAGGTAGGGTCGACTGCGAAGACGAAGCCCGACTTCTCGGCAGCTTCGCTGACTTTATTGGTAATGACGCCTGCTTCCGAGTGGACGGTCGCGTATTCGCGGTCCAGGCCCGGCAGCATCTTCATTTCAACGGCGCCCAGCTTGAGCAGCTTTTCGGTGTTGATCACCGCCGACAGCGGCGTCAGCGGAATCGCGCCGCCAGTGTAGCCGGTGCCGCCGCCGCGCGGGATGATGGTCAGGCCAAGTTCGATACAGCCTTTCACCAGGCCGGCCATTTCATCTTCGCTGTCCGGGGTCAACACCACGAACGGATACTCGACGCGCCAGTCGGTCGCATCGGTCACGTGGGAAATGCGCTTCATGCCGTCGAAGCAGATGTTGTGCTTCTCGGTGTACTTGCCCAGTACTTTCTGCGTGCGCTTGCGCAGGTCGTACATCTGGCGGAATTCTTCGCCGAAGTCGGCGACTGCCTTGCTGGCTGCCCGCAGCAGTTTCTCCACATTGCCGCTGCGTTTCTGCGATTCGGCGTCTGCTGCGTCGACGGTGGTGCGGCGCTTGTCCACTTCCGTCAGGCGGTGATGCAGCGCGTCGATCAGGGCCTGGCGGCGTTTCGGATTATCCAGCAGATCGTCCTGCAGATAGGGGTTGCGCCGCACGACCCAGATATCACCCAGCACTTCATAAAGCATGCGCGCGGAACGGCCGGTCTGGCGAGACGCCCTCAATTCATCCAGCACCGCCCAGGACTCTTCGCCCAACAGGCGGATCACAATTTCGCGATCAGAGAACGAGGTGTAGTTGTATGGAATTTCCCGCAGGCGGGTAGGGGCGTGGCCATCTGGCGATTCGGCGAGCAGTGCCTGGATTTGTGCTGGTGCGTTCATTATGCGTGGACGGGGGGCTGACGCTGGGACAGGCCATTCTATCTTATTGCGGCGCACAAGATGAAAACAGCCTTAGTAGGCAAGCGGGTTCCGTTAACGTCAATCTACTGAATATTAGCTTGAAAATTCGTAAATTACAGATCATAAATTCAGAAAATTCCGCCCCTCCCTACCCGGAATTTTGCAACTTTGCTGCTATGCGGAATCTTTAACCACCAAAAGCATTTGCAAGCGAGCGCCAGAACCCATCCGGCACGTACAGCAGCAGGGACGTCATGGTCAGGTAACGCAAGCCTTTGCCGATCGCCATGTACATCGTAGCCGGCCAGAATGGCAGCTTGAGCCAGCCACCGAGCGTGCATAAGGGATCGCCAATACCCGGCACCCAGGATAGCAGCATGGTCTTGGCCCCATGGTGCGCCAGCCAGCCGAACCAGCGGCTGGAACGCTCCTTGGTGAAGGCTTTCTTGGCGTAATAGCCGATCCAGTAGTCGACCACGCCACCCAGCGTATTGCCCAGGGTGGCAACGGCCATGGCAGGCCAGAACAAAGAAGGGTTGGCTTTACAGACGGCAAAAACGGCGGGCTCCGACCCCAAAGGCACCAGCGTAGCCGAAACGAAACTGATGATAAATACCGAGGTCAGCCCCACTTCGGGCGCCGCCAAAAGGTTCAGCAGCCAGTGGATAGCGTGTTCAATCATGGGTTCAATTATAATCATCCATACCAAGCTCAATGCACGTTAGACAGCCCGCCACCCGCATACCCGCATGGCAGGCGTGCGCCTCCTCCGGTTACCCGCCGTTGACAGTCTTTGCACCACACCTTTTACTTTGCAAATCATGACTATCGACTACCTGAAGAAAATCCTGACCTCCCGCGTCTACGACGTGGCCCATGAAACCTCGCTTGAACTGGCGCCGATTCTTTCGCAACGAATTGGAAACCAGATTTACTTCAAGCGCGAGGACATGCAGGACGTCTTTAGCTTCAAGGTACGCGGCGCTTACAACAAGATGGCGAATCTGAGCGACGCGCAATTGAAGCGCGGCGTCATTTGCGCTTCGGCCGGCAACCATGCGCAGGGCGTCGCCCTGTCCGCAGCCAAACTCGGTTGCCGTGCACTCATCGTCATGCCGGCCACCACCCCGCAGCTGAAAGTTGAATCCGTGCGTCGCCGCGGCGGCGCCAGCGTGGAAGTGGTGCTGCACGGCGAGTCCTATACGGACGCCTACAACCACGCCCTGCAACTCGAGAAAGAGCAGAAGCTGACCTTCGTGCACCCCTTCGACGATCCGGAAGTGATCGCCGGCCAGGGCACGATTGCGATGGAAATTCTGCGCCAGCATTCCGGCCCTATCCACGCCATCTTCGTGCCGATCGGCGGCGGCGGCCTGATTGCCGGCGTTGCCGCCTACGTAAAGCAGCTGCGCCCGGACATCAAGGTGATCGGCGTGCAGACCATGGATTCGGATGCGATGGGCCGTTCGCTCAAGGCTGGTGAACGCGTGACCCTGTCCGACGTAGGCCTGTTTGCCGACGGCACCGCCGTGCGCCTGGTGGGCGAGGAAACCTTCCGCCTTGCGCAGCAGTTTGTCGACGAAGTGATCGTGGTCGATACCGATGCGATTTGCGCCGCGATCAAGGACGTGTTCACCGATACCCGATCGATCCTCGAGCCTTCCGGCGCGCTGGCGGTTGCCGGCGCCAAGGCTTATGTGGAACGCTCGGAAATGGGTAAGTTTCCGATCAAGGGCGAGACTCTGGTGACCGTGTGCAGCGGCGCCAATATGAACTTCGACCGCCTGCGCTTTGTGGCGGAACGGGCAGAGCTGGGCGAGGCGCGCGAGGCAGTGTTTGCGGTCACCATTCCGGAACAGCGCGGCAGCTTCAAGCGCTTCTGCGGCCTGGTGGGTCCGCGCAATGTGACGGAGTTCAACTACCGTATAAGCGACAAGGAGCAGGCGCACGTGTTCGTTGGCGTGCAGATTGCGGACCGTAGCGAATCGTCGGCCATTGCTCGACGCTTTGAAGAGAATGATTTCAAGACGCTGGACTTGACGCATGATGAATTGGCCAAGTCGCACCTGCGCCACCTCGTGGGCGGCAAGAGCGAGCTGGCTCGGGATGAACTGCTGTATCGCTTTGAGTTCCCGGAGCGTCCGGGGGCACTGATGCGCTTCCTTGATTCGATGGAACCGGAGTGGAATATCTCGCTGTGCCATTACCGCTCGCAAGGCGGGGATGTGGGACGGATTCTGATCGGCTTGCAGGTGCCGGCGCAGGATGCGGATAAGTTTACGCAGTTCCTGGCGACTCTCGGTTATCGCTATTGGGATGAGTCGCAGAATCCGGTGTACAAGCTGTTCCTTTAAACCCGGTAAACCTGGGTCTGACCCGCAGGGTCAGACCCCGTCAGATCAGCAGCTATTGATGTCGGTTATGCGCCATTGATCTTCTCAAAAAGTCAAAGACCTCGAACCAACCCCGCGTCCCCAAGACCCTACAGGGTCTGACCCTGCGGGTCAGACCCTGATTTACCGGGTTTCAGGTAAACTGGCAGACCGTTTCAAGAAAACTCTGCCATGTCCAACCTCCCAGAACATTCCCCCCTCGGCAAAACCTCCGCCTACCGCACCGATTACGCGCCGGAACTCCTGTTCCCTATCCCGCGCCAAGGCAAGCGTGACGAGCTGGGCCTGAATGGCACCCTGCCCTTCTTCGGCGTGGACATCTGGAACGGCTATGAGCTTTCCTGGCTCAATATGCGCGGCAAACCGCAAGTCGCAGTGGCGCGCTTCACCATCCCAGCCGACTCGCCGAACTTGATCGAATCTAAATCTTTCAAGCTTTACCTCAATTCCTTCAACCAGACCAAGCTGGCTGGTCCGGACGCGCTGAAGATGCTGCTGCAGCAGGACCTGTCCGCCGCCGCCGACGCGAGCGTGCACGTCACCCTCACCATGCAGGAAGACTTCGCCAAACTGGAAATGGGTGAGCTGGAAGGCCAGTTGCTGGACCGCCTCGACATCGATGTCGACAACTATTCCCCGCAACCGGAAACGCTGAAAGCCAACTTCGACGAACTGCCAGTAGAGGAAACCCTCGTTTCCCACCTGCTGAAGTCAAATTGCCTGGTCACCGGCCAGCCCGACTGGGGCAGCGTGCAGATCAGCTACTACGGCCCGCAAATCGACCAGGAAAGCTTGCTCAAATACCTGATCGGTTTCCGGGAGCATAATGAGTTCCATGAGCAGTGCGTCGAGCGCATTTTTACGGACATCCTTCGTCAATGCAAGCCTCAACATTTGACGGTGTATGCGCGTTATACCCGTAGGGGCGGTCTTGATATCAACCCATGGCGCACCAACTTTAGTAGTGCACAGCGGCCGTCCAATTTGCGCAACGCCCGCCAGTAAAAGGTTTTTCCCAAGGGAAACATTGCGTGAAATTCGAGTTACACGGCTGAGAAACAAGCCTATAATGCGCTCGCAACAGCACCTAATGTCGTGTCATGAATAACCTGAGCAAAATCCTTTCGCTAGAGAACGTCCAGCTCGACCTGGAAGTCTCCAGTAAAAAGCGCGCTTTCGAGCAAGCCGGTCTCATTTTTGAGAACAACTGCGGCATCGCCCGATCCACCGTATCCGATAACCTGTTCGCGCGTGAGCGCCTGGGCTCCACCGGCCTTGGTCACGGCGTGGCGGTACCGCACGGGCGCATCAAGGGTTCCAAGAGCCTGAAGGCGCCGCTGGCAGCTTTCGTCCGCCTGGCCGAGCCGATCCCTTTCGAATCGCCGGACGGTAAACCAGTGAACCTGCTGTTCTTCCTGCTCATTCCTGACCACGTGACGCAGCAGCACCTTGAAATTCTGTCCGAGATCGCAGAAATGTTCTCGGACGACGCCTTCCGCACCGCGCTGACGGAAGATCCTGATCCAAAATCGGTCTACAGCCGCATCGTCAACTGGCAGCCTAGCCTGCAGGCGGCGAGTTAAGCCATGCTGCAAACGCCGCTGACGATCCAGAGACTGTACGACGACAATCGCGAAACCCTGCAACTGGGATGGTTCGCCGGCTTCCCCGGCGGCGAGCGCCTGATCTCCGGCGACGTGGCTTCGGCCGCCGACCAGGTTGGCCACTTGAATACGATTCACCCCGGACGTATCCAGGTGTTCGGCCACCAGGAAATCAATTACTACCAGCGCCTCAAATCGCTGACGCGCGCGCATGTCATCGGTGAACTGATCGCAGGCGGCCCGCCGGCGCTGATCATCGCGCAAGGCCTCGAGACGCCGCCGGACATCCTGGCGATCTGCGACGAAAAGAATATCCCGCTGTTTTCCACGCCGCTGCCTGCGGCGCAGGTGATCGACTTCCTGCGCGTCTACCTGTCGAAGAAGCTGGCGCAGCGCATCATCATGCACGGCGTGTTCATGGACGTGCTGGGCGTTGGCGTACTGATTACCGGCGACTCCGGCCTCGGTAAATCCGAGCTGGGTCTTGAATTGATTTCACGTTCGCATGGCCTGGTGGCCGACGACGCTGTGGAATTCGCGCGCATCGCGCCTAACATGATCGAAGGCCGTTGCCCGCCGCTGCTGCAAAACCTGCTGGAAGTGCGCGGCCTTGGCCTGCTCGATATCAAGGCGATCTTCGGCGAAACCGCCGTGCGCCGCAAGATGCGATTGAAACTGATCGTGCACCTGGTGCGTCGCTCCGCGCTGGAAGAAGAAGTGGAGCGCCTGCCGTTCCAGTTCCCAACCGAAGACGTGCTGGGACTTCCGATCCGCAAAGTCGTGATTCCTGTGGCGGCTGGCCGAAACATCGCGGTTCTGCTGGAAGCCGCAGTGCGCAACACCATCCTGCAGTTGCGCGGCATCGACACCTTGCAAGAATTCATGGAGCGCCAGCGGCAGGCGATGAGCGGTGATTGATGCCACTTGATGGTACTATCGGTCACATGCGAATCGTCCTACTCACTGGTATCTCCGGCGCCGGAAAATCCGTTGCGCTGAATGTCCTCGAAGACACGGGCTACTACTGTGTCGACAACCTGCCGCCTGCACTGCTGCCCGATCTCGTCAATCGCCTTTCCGTTGATGGCACACAAGCGCTTGCCGTTGCGGTCGATGCGCGCAGCGCCTCCAGCCTTGCCAGCCTGCCCGGTGAATACCGCAAGCTGAAAGAAGACGGTCACGAGGTCAAGGTGATCTTCCTCACCGCGAACACGCATTCGCTGGTCGCGCGTTTTTCAGAAACCCGCCGCAGCCACCCGCTGTCGCATGAAATCCACCCCGGCCAGAATCCGGCCGCACGCCGCACGCTGATTGAAAGTATCGCCGAAGAACGCGAGCGCCTGTCTGCCATCCAGCAGCTTGGCCACGTGATCGATACGTCGGAGATGAGCGCCAACAAGCTGCGCGCATGGATCAAGGACCTGGTGCACAGCGAGAACGCGCCACTGACGCTGCTGTTTGAATCGTTCGCTTTCAAGGTCGGCGTTCCGCTCGATGCCGATTTCGTGTTCGACGTGCGCGCTATCCCGAATCCGTATTACGACCTAGCGCTGCGCCCATTGAACGGCCGCGATGCGCCGGTGATCGCTTTCCTCGATGCGCAGGAAAGCGCAGAAGAGATGTTCCAGGATATCAAAGGCTTCGTCACCAAATGGCTCCCGCACTTCAAGCGCGACAACCGTTCCTACCTGACGGTGGCGGTAGGCTGCACCGGCGGACAGCACCGCTCAGTGTATATGGCCGAGCGCCTGGCGCGACACTTCGCGCCAACTGAAACCGTGGTGCTGCGCCACCGCGAGCAGGCCTGATCACTCCAGCCGCAGCTGCCAGTAGCTGACGTCGATCCAGCGGCCGAACTTGCGGCCGACTTCCTTGAATGCACCGACACGCTGGAAGCCCATCTTCTCGTGCAGGCCCACGCTGGCCTCGTTCGGCAGCGCCACCCCGCCGATCACCAGGTGCACGCCGCTCTGGCGCAGGATGTCGAGCAAATGCTGGTACAGCTTGCGCGCAAAACCCTTGCCGCGCATTTCCGGGTGCAGGTAAATCGAGCTCTCGACCGAGAAGCGATACGCGGAACGTTCCTTCCATTTGCTGGCGTAGGCGTAGCCGAGGATTTTGCCGTCCTGTTCGAATACCAGCCAGGGCAGCTTGGATGAGATGACTTTCGTGATACGGCTGGCCATGTCGTCGACGCCGACTTCGGCCTCCTCGAAAGTGATGGTGCTGGTTGCGACGTAATGGTTATAAATTGCCGCGATGGCGGCAGCATCGGCCGGGTGGGCAGAGCGGATGGTGGTCATGAGCGCTTCGGTAAAGTGAATGACCCAAGCGTAACAGCAAGATGCGGGCCAGCCGCCGGCCGGCCCTCTGCACCAAATTAGTCCAGCCAGTGCACCACTTCGATCGTATGCTGGTCCGGATCGGTGATCATCGTTCCAAAATAGCGCTCATTCACGTCAGGGCGCAGGCCTGGAGTGCGGAGCGAGACGGCGCCTTGCGCGATGGCGTTCGCATGGAAAGCATGTGTCGCCAGCTGCGACTTGGCCTTGATGGCGATATGCCCGCGCTGCCCTACCAGCGGCGCATCGCCTTGCGCCGGATAGATTGCGAAGGCCCAGTGGCCGTCTGCGCCGAAGATGGCCTGCCCTGCGTCCTGGTGCTGCACGCTGTAGCCCAGCGGCTCCAGGCAGGCTTTGTAGAATTCCACAGCGCGCGGCAGGTCACGGGTGGCGATGGATACGTGGTCAATCATGATGCTCTCCTTTCAAACGACGAGCGATCATCTTAGGCAGTGCGCGCGAAACGATTTCCCGATTACGTGCAGGGCCGTGGGAAATTTTTTCACTTCCCTTTATGCTAAGCTCTCCCGCCTACACATCGCTGGAGGAAAAATGAGATTACTCATATTGGTCGCCGCCTTGGCTGCCTCCGCTGGCGCCGCTGGTGCCGATATCGATCCAGATCCCGCCTGGCGCTGCACAGCGAAACATTACGGCGCTTTCCTTTCCCCTTCCGGCAGCTCGGCTAAATGGCCTGTGCTGAAATCCTTGCCGGAGCATTTGCGCGGCAAGAGGTCCATGCTGCTTACCACCTCTGGCCTTTTCGCCGGCGGAAAGGCGCATGTCATGTATGTTGATCCCAAATCGGGCAACGCCTATATCGAACAAACCGCCGGCACGCCGGACACCGTGGTGATCTTCGGCCCACTGCCAAGGATCACCTGTGCCGATCCCGCAGCCACCGACATCCTCGATCTCGCGCACTTCTTCATGGATACGTACGCGGACGACGTCACAGCTGGCGACCGCAAGGCGCTCGCCAACCGCTATTCCCGGCGCGGCGCCATTTTCATTGGCGGGGAATGGAAAGAAGAGATTTCGTTCGACAAGCTGTCCGGCGAATATGCGACGAGCTGGAAGCCGCCCGTCACGTTCCGCTGGCAAAACCTGGCATTTGAAAAGCTTGGCGACCAGGCGGTGATGATCACTGGCGGTGTCGCGCGCAGCGACAAAGCTGGCGTAGAGTCCTTCTCGCATTCCTACGCGGTCCTGCTGGTGAAGGAGGACGGCGTACTGCGCATTCGTATGGAGAGCGGCGCGCCGCCAGCCAGGCCGCAGCTCAGCAAACGGTAACAATTTAGTTCATGTGTCACTGGATTATTGATCTATTATCTGCATATGGCGATCTCATTACTGCTTGCAGCAGCGCTGGGCGCTGCACCCGTTGACCCGGATCCGATCTGGCGTTGCACAGCCGCGCACTACGGCCACTTCGTGTCGCCTTCCGGCACGCAAGAAAAGTGGCCCACCGTGCCGAAGTTGCCGGGAAACCTGCGCGAAACGCGCCAGATCAACCTCAACTCTCCCGGCATGCTACCCGGCGGCCGCGCGCACATGATGTACATCGACACCGTTGCCAAAGTCGTTTACATCCTGCAGACTTCCGGCCCGCCAGAGTCCGAAGTCGTCTTCGGCCCACTGCCGCCAGTCGATTGCCCTAAAGAGTGACTGCGCTGAAAGCGTTCGGACTCGCGGTCCTCTTTGCGTGCGCCTGGTTCGTCGGCGTCATGGCCGTCCTTGGCGGCGGCACGCCATCGCCTCTAACTCACGCCATCATCTTGCTCGTGCCACTGTTTGCTTGTAGCCTGATACAACACAAGCTGACACGCAACATTCCGTTGCCGCCGATGCGCAAGGTGATCCAAACTAGCGTCGCTGCCATACTTGCGCCAGTGCTTACGACTGCCCTGATCTGGTTCGTTTGGATGGTCGTTCTCGGGCACAGCGAGTAAGCATCATGCCCACCATCATTTCGCATGCAGCTATCCCGCTGGCACTCGGCGTAGCGCTCGGTTCGAAACGGATTTCCCGCAGGCTGCTGGTCGCTGGGATGCTTGCGTCCATGGTGCCTGACCTGGACGTGGTCGGGCTCAAACTCGGCATCGAATACGCCAACCAATTCGGTCATCGCGGCGCATCGCACTCGGTCATGTTTGCACTTGCCTTGGGAGCCCTGGCAGCCTTGGTGGCGCCGTGGTTCCGCGCGAGATGGTGGGTTGCGGGCGCCTTTGTGGCGGCCGCCTGCGTCTCGCATCCATTGCTCGATATATGCACGACTGGAGGCCTCGGAGCGGCCCTCTGGTGGCCGCTGTCGGATCAACGATTGTTCTTCCCCACGCAGTTCATCAAGGTCTCGCCTTTGACTGCGGATCGCTTCCTCGGACCTGACGGAATCGCGGTCATCAAGTCTGAAATACTATGGATTTGGCTGCCATGTTGTTCAGTGGCATTCGC
The DNA here is from genome assembly GCF_058807935.1 of Pseudoduganella sp. GW821-FHT11H04. Taxonomy (NCBI): domain Bacteria; kingdom Pseudomonadati; phylum Pseudomonadota; class Betaproteobacteria; order Burkholderiales; family Oxalobacteraceae; genus Pseudoduganella; species Pseudoduganella sp. GW821-FHT11H04. The sequence continues at coordinate 86,684 of NZ_JBXARE010000010.1, forward strand.
GGCCTACGACATGCGGACGCGACTCCCCTCGTTTCACGTTACCGAGAATGGCATCTTCAAGCCAACCTCCATAGCCCGCGAGCTGGTTTTCTACGGAATTGCTGCTGCGTTGGTCGTGGTTTGGCACATGGTCGGCAGTGGCCATTTGACGGGCGCAGTTGGATTGTTTGCAGCCTTTGCAATCATTCGCTACTTCCAAATGCGAAAGCTCGGGCCGGATGGAGAGCCGATTGTCGCAGTCAAGGATGGGGTGCTGCTATTCCGAAATCCAGGATTCCAAAAAACCGTAGAGTCCATCCCACTGGAAGACATCGAACAAGTTAAAGTCTACGGCCAGGAAAAGAATCGGCACTATCGCTTTCTACTTAAAGGCCAGGATGCAAAAGACCTTTCGCTATTGCAGAACAACGACGCAGAACAAGCCGTAATCGCTTTCCTGCGACAGACCCTGCAAGAAAAAGTGTTTGTCGCCAAGGCGCCCGAAACCTTCTTCGAAAAGGTTCGGGGCGAACAGGCTTAAAGCGTCAGCTTGGTTTCGAACTTCGAGCAGTTCATGGCGAACAGGCTTTTGACGTTGATGACGTTGTGGTGGGAGGTGAAGACGCGGCGGGTGAAGGCGCTGTATTCTTCCATTGATTCCACTGTGACGATCAGGTGGAAGTCGAATTCGCCCGCCACCTCGTAGCAGGACATTACCTCGGGTTCGGACCGCATGCGGTGTTCGAATTGTTTGAGGATGTCGGTGTTCTGCTTCTCCAGCTCAACCGATACGAAAACCGTCAGCGGGCGGCCCGCAAGCGCGCGGTCGACCAGCGCGACGGCTTTCACCAGCACGCCGTCAGTGCGCAGCTTTTCGATGCGGCGCTGGCAGGTGGCGACCGATGAATGCACGCGCTCCGCGATCTCGCGCAAAGGCGTGCTGGCATCCTCTTGCAGGATATTGAGGATGCTGCGGTCGATCCGGTCCAGTTCCCTCATGCGAGGTGGCGCAGGGGATGCGCCCAGGCCGGCCAGCATGGTTCGAAGAAGCGCGCCACCATCGTGGGCGTGACTTCGGCCAGCGTCGCTGGATTCCACTTCGGCTGGTTGTCCTTGTCGATCGCCAGCGCGCGCACGCCTTCAAAGATCTCGCCGTGTTCGAAGTTGCGGCGCACGAGATTACGCTCCATGCGCAGGCAGTCCGACACGCCCAGCGCGGCGCCGCGCTTGAGCAGTTCGTGGGTCACGCACATCATCAGCGGGGAGCGCAGCTCCATCGCCTTCAGCGACTTCTGCGCAAAGGGCGAGCTGTCGCCGCGCAGCGATTCCATAATGGCCGGCACCGAGCCTGCGGCGAAGTGCTTGTCGATCAGCGCGCGCTGCGCTTCGAGCTCGCTGTCGCCGGCGAAGGCGTTGTGCGGGCCGGCGAAGACAGCGATCGCGTCGCGCAGCGATTTACCGGGTGTGGATTCGACCAGCGCGGTCAGGGCGGCCAGCTCAGTCTCCGGCACGAAGTAATCGGCCAGGTCCAGGTAGAGGGCATCAGCGGCGCCGACGGTCAGGCCAGTCAGGCCGAGCCACATGCCCAGCTGCCCCGGTGCGTGCGACAGGAAATGGCTCCCGCCCACATCGGGGAACAGTCCAATATTCACTTCCGGCATGGCCATCTTGGTGCGGCCGGTAACGATGCGCACGCCGCAGTCAGGGCCGCCTTGCGCGATGCCCATGCCGCCGCCCATCACCACGCCATCCATCAGCGCCACGTAAGGCTTTGGATAGAAATGGATCAAGTGGTTCAGTGCATATTCTTCGGTGAAAAAGTCTTCCAGCAGCGCGCTGTCGCCTTGCGTATTGGCGCGGCCGACATCGTAGAAAAAGCGGATATCGCCGCCTGCGCACAGGGCGCGTTCGCTGGTGCTCCGCACAACCACGGCGGCCACAGACGCGTTATCGCGCCAATCCAGCAGCGCCTGGGTCATTGCGCGCACCATGTCGAGGGACAAGGAATTGAGGGCTTTAGGGCGGTCCAGCGTGATGAAGCCGGTGCCGTTGGAGATATGGGTTTGGACGTGTTCGCTCATGCAAATATTTTAACCGCAAAAAAGGGCGCCAATTGCGCCCTTTGGTGTGCTACACGGCCAGTCCTTTACATGGCGGTGGGTGGTGCTTCGTACGTATCCGGGAAATGCTTGATGGCCGCATGACTGTGGTTCTGCACACGGTCTTTGTATTTCATGACCTGGCGATCCAGTTTATCAATCAGGGTATCGATGGCGGCGTAGAGATCTTGCGACAGGCTTTCGACGTAAACAGTTTTGCCAGACATGCGCAGGTTGATTTCCGCTTTCTGACGTTTCTCTTTCTCGGTGAGGTTATCTACAGTCAGGATGACAGCAATATCGATTACTTGATCGAAATGGCGCTTGACTCGTTCCAGCTTGCTCTGCACGTACTCGCGAATGGCCGGGGTCACTTCGACATGATGTCCACTGATGGTGAGATTCATACACACTCCTAAAGATGATGTCGCTCTCGAGTTCGTGTACGCCGAAACGCACAGAGGAACCCATGCACTGCACTACAAAGATTTGCGGAGGCTTACCGGAGGGATTTTCAACGCTTCTCGATATTTGGCAACAGTCCGTCGCGCAATCACCATGCCTTGTTCTCCCAGCATGTCCGCAATCTTACTGTCGGATAAAGGATTTTTCGGGTCTTCTGCTCCTGTCAGTTGCACGATCAGTGCCCGTATCGCAGTCGATGAAGCTTCACCCCCAGCTTCGGTCGCGACGTGGCTACCAAAGAAATATTTCAACTCAAACATGCCATGCGGGGTGAGCATATATTTTTGAGTTGTTACGCGAGAAATAGTGCTCTCGTGTAGTCCCAGTGTATCAGCAATTTCACGCAACACAAGGGGCCTCATGGCGACCGCGCCATGGCTGAAAAAATTCTTTTGTCTTTCTACTATCGCTTCCGCGACGCGCAGGATGGTGTCGAAGCGCTGGCGCATATTCTTGATCAGCCACTTAGCTTCCTGCAGCTGGCCGTTCATCTGCGACTCGCTTTTGCCCTGCTTGAGCAGGTTGGCGTACAGCGCGTTCACACGCAGGCGCGGCACCACGTCGTTATTCAGCATGACCAGCCAGCCGCCGCGGCCCTTCTTCACGATCACGTCGGGCACGACGTAATCGGAATCGCCCGATGCGAACTCGGCGCCCGGGTGCGGGTTGCACTGGCGGATGACGCACTGCGCTTCGCGCAAATCTTCGTCGTCGCAGTCGAGGGCTTTTTTCAGTTTGGTGAACTCGCGCTGGGCGAACCATGCCAGGTGCTTCTCGACGATGACCAGCGCCATGCGGCGCGTCACCATCGGCACGCCTGGCATGCGCTTGATCTGCAGCGCCAGGCATTCGGAAGCATTGCGTGCGGCCACGCCGGCCGGGTCAAAGCTTTGCAACAGCACCAGGCTGCAGCGAAGGTCATCCAGTTCGATTTCCAGCTCGGGCGGCAGACGCTCGTGGATTTCTTCCAGCGGCTCTTCCAGGTAGCCATTGTCGTCCAGCGCGTCGATGATCATTTCCATCAGGGCGCGGTCGCGCGGCTCCTGTACGGTCACTCGCATCTGTTCCAGCAAGTGTTCGCGCAAGGTGCAGCCGGAAGCTTCCAGCTGCGGGCGGCTGTCTTCGTCGTCGGCAGATTTGCTGCCGGAGCTGGAACTCCAGTCCGTGTCGTCGCTGCCGTTGCCGCCCTCGCCTTCGCCGCCTTCATAGGCGTCGCCTTCGGAGGCTGCGGCCGGGGCTTCGCCACACTCGCCCGGCGCACTTTCCTGCGCTGGCGTGGCGGGGCCTTCGGTGCCATTGCCGCTACCCTGGCTGATGGCGCCATCGGCCAGCAGCCGCACAGAGTGGTCGAGCGGATCGTCAAGACGCTCCAGCATCGGATTGTCGCCGAGCAGCTGTTCCAACTCCTGGTGCAGCTCCAGCGTGGACAGCTGCAGCAGGCGGATGGATTGTTGCAGCTGCGGCGTCAGCGCCAGGTGTTGCGAGGTTCGCAGTTGCAGTGTTTGTTTCATGGCCTTCGCTTACATGCGGAAGTGTTCGCCGAGATAAACGCGGCGTACGGATTCATTGGCAATGATGTCGTCCGGGCGGCCCGAAGCCAGCACGGCGCCCTGGTTGATGATGTAGGCGCGGTCGCAAATGCCGAGGGTCTCCCGTACATTATGGTCGGTGATCAGAACGCCGATGTTGCGCTCCTTCAGGAAACGCACGATTCGTTGGATTTCGATCACGGCGATCGGGTCGACGCCGGCGAACGGTTCGTCCAGCAGCACGAAGCGCGGATTGGTAGCCAGTGCGCGCGCGATCTCCACGCGGCGGCGCTCACCACCGGATAGCGACAGGGCCTGGTTCTCGCGCAGCTTCTCGATCTGCAAGTCCGCCAGCAGGGCTTCCAGGCGCTGGTCGATTTCGGCTTTGCTAAGCGCCTTGCCGTCGACCTTTTGGATCTCCAGCACGGCGCGGATATTCTCTTCCACCGTCAGCTTACGGAACACCGAAGCTTCCTGCGGCAGGTAGGACAGGCCCAGCGTAGCGCGTTTGTGGATCGGCAGGCTGGAGACGTCGGTGCCGCCGATATCGATGGTGCCGGCGTCCGAGGCCACCAGGCCCACGATCATGTAGAAGGAGGTGGTCTTGCCGGCGCCGTTAGGACCCAGCAGGCCCACCACTTCGCCGCAATCGACTTGCAGCGACACGTCGTGCACTACCTGGCGCTTGCCGTAAGTTTTCTGGAGGCCGCGCACGACCAGCGTGCTGGCGCAGGAATTTGCTTGCATGCTTACTTCTTCTCCGACGTGGTAGGAGGCGTGGTTGTAGCCGATGCCGCGGCCGACGCTGCGGCCGATGCCGCGGGCGGCTCGGTGCGCGAAGGCTGGATCACCATGGTGCCACGGCCGCCGCCCGGCTTGCTCTCGCCGGTTGCGGTATTGCGCACGCTGAAGAACTCCTTACGGCTGTCGTAGGAAATGAACTCGCCCTGCACTTCATCATTCTGCTTGCCGCCTTCCAGGCGACGGATGGTGGCCTTGGTGAACATCTTCACCAATTCGACCTGCTCGTCGTATTCGATTCGGTCGGCATCACCTTCCACCCACTGGTCGCCAGCGCCATCACGCTTCTGGCGGAAGGTGGCCTTCTTACCGTCACCGAACAGGGTCACCTGCTGGAAGCCTTCCGGCGACTGCTTGACGAAGGCGCGTTCGGCGGTCATGGTCAGGGTGCCGCGCGAGAGCTTGACGCCGCCCGACAGGATGGTGATCTGCTTCACGTCATCGATATCCATCGAGGCGTAATTGATGACGGTAGGCTTGTAGGAGTCGGCCTTTTCGGCCAGCGCCGGCTCGGCTGCGCAAAGCAGCAGGGCAGCCGACAACAGTAGTCGTTTCATATTCATTCCTTTTTATTGTGCCTTCGGCGGCAGCACCAGCGTGCCAGCGCCTTGCAGGTGCATTTCGCGCGTTGCGTTATTGGCGCGCATGCTGTTGGCCGAGGCAGTCGTGGCGCCGATTTTCATCTTCACCGGGACGTCGGTTTCCATGCGGTCTTCGTCAGGGAAGACCACCAGCTTTTCCGTTGCCATATGCAGCGCTTGCGCGTTCGGCGCCGGGGCGCGGTCGATCGTGACCTTGCCGTTCAGTGTGACCCGGCTATTTCCCTGGTCCACGCGCGCCGTCTCCGACAGGATCTCCATCGGCGGACGCTCGCTGGCCAGGCTATGAACACGCGGCTTGTCGATCACGGACGAATCGTCGATAGGACGATGCGTCAGCTTGTCGCCGGCAATGATATAGCTTGGCTTGCCATCCTTCGACATGTGGACGAAGGAAAAATTCTCGATGATGTAATCCGGCTCATTGGCGCGCTTGTCGGCCTGCATCTGTTCACCCGCGCGGTTCAGCAGTTCGAGCAGATAGAAGCTGCCGAGCGCCGCCAGCAGCACCAATATCATGCCGACGGAAAGGCGGAAGCGGTGGGCTATCCTCTGGTTGCGCATCGCTCGATCCTTTTACACCAGGAACTGCGCCATTACGCGCTCGTAATTACCGGTTGCGTGCAGCACGAATTCGCAGGCTTCACGCACCGCACCGCGGCCGCCCGCAGCTTCCGTGATGTAGTGGGCATGCTGATGCGCTTCCTTGCGGCCATTCGGCACGCTGACGGCAAAGCCGACACGGCGCAGCAGTGGCAGGTCCACCACGTCGTCGCCGATGAAGGCGACCTGCTCTTCTTCCAGCCCCAACTCGTTCAGCAGGGCCTTGAATGGGGTCAGCTTGTCATGACCGCCCTGGTGCACGTAATCGATACCCAGGTCCTTGGCGCGCGCCAGCACGATAGGCGTGCGGCGGGCGGAAATGATCGCGGTCTTGATGCCGGCCTCCTGCAGCAGCTTGATGCCAAGGCCGTCGTGCACGTTGAAGGTCTTCACCGACTCGCCATCGGCGCCGTAAGTCAGGCTGCCGTCCGTCAGCACGCCGTCCACGTCGAAGATGAACAGGCGTACTTTGGCAGCGCGCGCGACCAGGTCTTCACGATTGAGCGTCATCAGATCACCTTGGCGCGTGTCAGGTCGTGAATGTGCAGCGCGCCAACCAGCGTGCCGTCCGGGTCCACCACCAGCATCTGGTTGATGCGGAATTCTTCCATCACCGCCACGGCGTCAACCGCCAATTGGTCGGGGCCGATGGTGCGCGGGTTCAGGTGCATGACGTCCTTGATGACGACCTTGGTGAAGTCCTGCACCTTCTCGATCATGCGGCGCAAATCGCCGTCGGTGAACACGCCGACCGGTTTGTTCGCCGCATCGACGATGGCGGTCATGCCCATGCCCTTCTGCGTGATTTCAAGCAGGGCGTCCGGCAGGCGCGTTTCCAGGCCCACGGCCGGAATGGCGCCGTCCTTGCGCATCACATCGCGCACATGGGTCAGCAGGCGGCGGCCCAGGGCGCCACCAGGGTGGGAACGGGCGAAATCTTCTTCCTTGAAGCCGCGCAAGTCCAGCAGGGTCACGGCAATCGCGTCGCCCAGCGCCAGCGTGACGGTGGTCGATGCGGTCGGCGCCAGGTTCATCGGGCAGGCTTCCTTGGCTACCGATACGTCCAGGTGCACGTCGGCGATCTTGGCCAGGCTCGAAGTCGGCTTGCCAGTCATGGCGATCACGTGGCCGCCCATGCGCTTGACCACAGGCAGGATGGCCATCAGTTCGGCCGCTTCGCCGGAATAGGAAATCGCGATCACCACGTCTTCCGGGGTCACCATGCCCAGGTCACCGTGCGCGGCTTCAGCCGGGTGCACGAACAGGGCCGGGGTGCCGGTGGAGGCCAGGGTGGCGGCGATTTTCTTGCCGATATGGCCAGACTTGCCAATGCCGGAAACCACGACGCGGCCCTTGCATTGCAGCAACAGGGACACGGCCTGGCCCACAGTCTCGTCGTTCGCCAGACGCGCATTCAGCGCGGCCAGGGCGTCCGTCTCGATCTGCAGGGCCTCGCGCGCCAGTTCCAGGGCACGGGTTGCGGTCTTGGCATCAAAAGATTTCAGCATTGTTTTTTCATGGGTTACACTCATGCCCGAAGTATAGCCGAATTAGATAAGCAAAAAACTTGCCAGACAAAACAACAACGGATGTTCACGCCTCTTGAACTGACTCTTCTCCTCTTAGGCAGCGCCGTTTTGGGCGTGGTTGCCTTCCGTATGATGCATTTGCCGCCGATGCTGGGCTACCTGGCCGTCGGCATCCTGCTGGGCCCCCATGCCATGGGGCTGGCGGAGCAAAGCCACGCCACCGAGCTGCTAGGCGAGTTCGGGGTGGTGTTCCTGATGTTCTCGATCGGGCTGGAATTTTCCCTGCCCAAGCTGATGGCCATGCGCTCCATCGTGTTCGGGCTGGGCATGGCCCAGGTGGGGCTGACCATCGCCGCCACCATGCTATTTGGCTGGATCATCCATTTCCTGTTGCCGCCCTCCATCCACCTGGGGTGGCAGGCTTCGTTCGCCCTGGGCGGCGCACTGGCCATGTCTTCCACCGCGATTGTGGTCAAATTGCTCACAGAGCGGCTGGAATTGGAAAGCGAGCATGGCCGCAAGATCATCGGCATCCTGCTGTTCCAGGACTTGGCGGTGGTACCCCTGCTGATCCTGATCCCGGCGCTGGCGCAGAATCCGGCCGACCTGCCCAAGACCCTGGGCCTGGCGGGCCTGAAGGCGGCCGTGGTGCTGATCCTGCTGCTGTTCCTGGGCCAGAAGGTGATGCGCAAGTGGTTCACCATCGTCGTGCTGCGCCGCTCGCAGGAACTGTTCATGCTTAACCTGCTGCTGGTAACGCTGGGCGCGGCATGGATCACCGAGCAGGCCGGCCTGTCGATGGCACTGGGCGCCTTCCTGGCGGGCATGCTGATTTCCGAGACCGAATACAAGCATCAGGTGGAAGAGGACATCAAGCCTTTCCGCGACGTGCTGCTTGGCCTGTTCTTCATCACCGTGGGCATGCTGCTCAATGCGCGCGTGGTGCTGGAAAACTGGTGGCTGGTACTGGTGCTGCTGACCGGCCCGGTGCTGCTCAAATTCACCCTGATTGCAGGCCTGGCGCGCCTGTTCGGCGCTTCCACCTCGACTTCCATGCGCACCGGCCTGGCGCTGGCGCAGGCGGGCGAATTCGGCTTCGTGCTGCTGAACGTGGTGGGCGGCATGAAGCTGGTCGATCCTTTCGTAGTGCAGGTGGTGCTGGCTTCGATGGTGCTGTCCATGCTGCTGGCGCCTTTCCTGATCGAGCAGTCGGACAGGATCGTGATGAAGTTCTCCGCCAATGAGTGGATGATGCAGTCGCTGAACCTGACCAATATCGCGGCGCGCACGATGTCGGCGCAAAAGCATGTGATCGTGGCGGGCTTTGGCCGCTCGGGCCAGTCGCTGGCCACCCTGCTTTCCGAGGAAAAGATTGCTTACCAGGCGCTGGACCTGGATCCGATCCGCGTGCAGGAAGCACAGGCGGCCGGCGCCAACGTTTCCTACGGCGATGCCGCGCGGCGCGAGTCGCTGGTGGCGGCGGGCATCAAGCGCGCATCGGCGGTGGTGATTACCTATGCCTCCACGCCTTCCGCGCTGAAGGTGCTGCACCTGGTGCATGAACTCGCGCCGGAGCTGCCGGTGATCGTGCGCTCGCACGATGATTCGGACCTGGACCGGCTGAAGGAAGCCGGTGCGGCAGAGGTGGTGCCGGAACTGATGGAAGGCTCGCTGATGCTAGCGTCCCATGCGCTGGTGATGCTGGGCGTGCCGCTGCGCCGCGTGGTGCACCGCGTGCAGCGGGCGCGTGAGGAGCGGTATGCGTCGTTACGCGGCTACTTCCACGGGGCGAGCGATAGCGGTGAGGAGGCGGAGATGGTGCGCTTGCATTCGGTGCCGCTGGGCGAGCAGGCTTCGTGCATCGGCAAGTGTGTGCGGGATCTGGGGCTGGATGAGACGGGAGCGGAGATTTCGGCGATCCGGCGCGGGAAGACGCGCCTGGATGCGGAACCAGGCGTGACACTCGAGGCGGGGGATGTGGTGGTGTTGCGCGGGACGGCGGAAGAAGTGTCGCGCGCGGAGAGTGATCTGCTGGCTTAAACCCGGTAACCCAGGGTACGACGGGACGGCCATCCGGCAAGGGTCAGACCCGCACCTGCAACCGTCGCGTCTCAGGGTAAGACCCTTGGGTCTGACCCAGGTTTACCGGGTTCAGGCCGCGAACCGGATCACCCGATTCCGCCCGCCTTCCTTGGCCTGATACAGCGCCTCATCCGCCTGCTCAATCAGCTGCGCCGCCTGCTCCTCCGGCTTCGCATCCTCCGGCACCTGCGCCAGGCTGGACACTCCAACCGACGCAGTAATCGACACCTTCACCCCATGCGACAGCTCAATCATGCTGGCCGCAATCCCGGCGCGAATGCGCTCGCCAACATAGGTGGCGCTCTCCAGGTCCGCATCAATCAGCAGCACCACAAACTCCTCGCCGCCAAAGCGCGCCAAGGCATCCGACAGCCGCAGTTCAGCCTTGATCCGGCTAGCCACCTCACGCAGCACCTCATCGCCGCCGCCATGGCCCACGGTATCGTTGACCCGCTTGAAATGGTCGATATCGATGTACATGAACGACACCGGATACGACTGCCGGCGCGCACGTGAAATCTCTTCCAGCAGGCGGCGATCGACATAGCGGCGGTTGAACACGCCGGTCAGCGCATCGGTCAGCCCCATGTATTTCAGCATCTCATTGGAGATCACGTTCTCCAGGCAGATGGCGATGATGGACGCCATATGCTCAACGAAGTCCGTGCCCAGGCTAGGTGAAAAGCGCGTCGGGTCCGCGCTGCCCAGGTTCAGTGAACCAATCAGGCGCTTGTTGCGCAGCAGCGGCACCACGCCCACGCTTTGCAGGCGTGCGCCCGGTTGCGGAAATTGGCGGCCGTGCTTCTGCGCGTCGAACATGCCAAGATGTGGCTTGGGCGCGTGGCCAGGCTCGAAATCGAAGGCCAGGTCCGCCACGTCGGGAACGAACACCAGGTCGGGAAATTCAGAGAAATTGACGCCCAGCTTTTCCATCACGTTGCGGATATCGTCATCCACGTCGACCAGGGTCAGGGTCACCGCATCCAGATCGGAAATCACCGGCAAGGTGCGGAAAATGGTGCCAATCAGTTCGGGAAAGCTGGCCGCGCCGACGATTTCCAGGTCAAACGCCTGGTGGCGCGTCATGATCGAGTGATTGCGTTCGGCCTGGTCGATCAGGTAGGCAAGACGGGCGCGCAGGGACTGGTTTTCCGCCGCCAGTTCCGCCTGGGTGGGTTGCTTGCCCGTGATTTTCTGCGTGATCTCCATCGCCCGCCGCCATTCACTACTAAAACGACAGTGTAACCTCGATTTGGTCGCCAACCGATAGTTTTACGCCATCACCCGTTGTAACGATTGCATTCATGCCGAAGCAGATGCCGCCATCGACTTCCGGCTTGGCGCGGTAGCTTTGCAGGATGTCCAGCGGGTCGGGGCCGAATTCGCCGGTGGACTGGTCAACCGACGGCATAGGACAGCGCGCGCAGGGCTTAACCGGCTTCAGGACGGCCTCGCCGATGCGGAATGCTTCGGTGTAGTCCTCTTCAAAGGCATCCAGGTCGCCGACGATCAGGTTGGCGCGGAAGCGGTTCATCGGCAGCGGCTGGCGGCCCTGCTGCTGCAGTTTCTCATTGAGGTCTTGCAAGGAACCGGTGCCGATCACCAGGATCGGGTAGCCGTCGGAGAACAGGGTTGGGTGCTGGTCGCCATTGGTCCATTTGCCACTGGTCAGGCGCTTTGCGTTGGCGTGGAAGCGCACCAGGCGGCATTCGATGCCGAGGAACTTGCTGAACCAGGTGGCGGTGAGGTCGTCGCAATCGTAGGCGAGCACGGTATCGTCCCAGACCTGGACTTGCAGGCTTGGCGCGGTCTCCGGATCCGGCAGGCCCAGGGGGATCTCCAGTTGCAGCATGCCGGGCGCGCGCAGCTCCATGGTTTCCGATTTCAGGCGCGGCACGATCAGGGCCATGCGCGGATGCTCACGCTGGGTCAGGGCGATGCCGTTGGCGTCGACCAGCATCCATTCACGGTCGTAGATTTGCTCGGTCATCAGGCCGGCGCGGGTGAGCGTCGCATGCTTCAGCGACAGGCCGGCGCAGGACTTGATCGGGTAGAGTGTGAGTTCGGAGATGAAGGGCATAGTGCCCGGGAGTATGGCAGAAAAAACATCGCCGTGCGTTGCACGGCGATTGTTCGAAATTACGCTTCTGCTTTCGGCTTCTTCGGCAGCTTGCTGCGCGCGGAAGGCTTGTGCATGCCCGGCTTCTTGGCGCGCTTTGGCGCCTCCACTGCCGCCGCTTCTGCCACCACCGCAGCTTCGGAAGCCGCAGCCAGCACCGCCTCCGCCTGCTGCACCGCTTCCGCCGCATCGGCCGCGGCTTGCGCTACCTTGCTGCCGCGCGAGCTGGTCTTCTTGGCAGCCGGCTTTTTGGCCGCAGCACGGGTGCGCTTGGCAGGAGCTTTAGCAGGCGCTTCGGCCGGGGCTTCAGCGACGGCCTCCACCACCGGAGCAAGCTCCTCTACTCCCGCCACGGCGGCAACTTCGGCATCTGCCGGAACTTCAACTGCTGCAGCAGCGGGCACTACATCGCCCTCGCCACGGCGCCCGCGGCCGCCACGGTTGCCACGATTACGGCGGCCATCGCGGCCTTCGCGCTCGCGGCGCGCTTCGCCAGCTTCGCCCTGCGCAGCGGCAACGGCTTCCTCCGCGCCCTCCGCCGACTCGCCAGCGACTGCATCTGCAGCCGGCTCCTGTTCGGCCGAAGCCTCAGTCACAGGCAGCACCACCGGCTGGTTGCCACGGTACACATACGCGCCCGACTTTTCATCGCGACCGAATTCCAGCAAACCGCGCGCCTTCATTTCTTCCAGCAGGTTGCCGAAGGTACGGAAACCGTAATACGACTCGCTGAAGTCCGGCTTGCGGCGCTTGATCGCTTCCTTCAGAACGGATGCCCAGATCTTGCCCTCGCCACGCTCCGCAGCCAGTGCGTCGAACGTGGTGTAAGCGATCTCGATGCACTGGTTGCGGCGCTTGTCCATCTCCTCGCGGCGGCGCTTCTCTTCTTCCGGCGTACGCTTAGGCTGCTGCTCGCGCGAATCACGAGTAGCCTGGCGCTGGCGGCGCGATTCGCGCACCAGGTCGTCGTAGAAAATGAATTCGTCGCAGTTGGCCACCAGCAGGTCGGAAGTCGAATCCTTCACGCCCACACCGATCACGCGCTTGGCGTTTTCACGCAGCTTGGACACCAGCGGCGAAAAATCGGAGTCGCCGGAAATGATGACGAAGGTATTGACGTGGGCCTTGGTGTAGCACAGGTCCAGGGCATCGACCACCATGCGGATATCGGCCGAGTTCTTGCCCGACAGGCGCACGTGCGGAATTTCGATCAGTTCGAAGTTTGCCTCATGCATTGGGGCCTTGAAGCCCTTGTAGCGGTCCCAGTCGCAGTATGCCTTCTTGACCACGATGCTGCCCTTCAGCAGCAAGCGTTCCAGGATAGGCTTGATGTCGAATTTCTCGTAGTTGGCGTCGCGGACGCCCAGTGCGACGTTTTCGAAGTCGCAGAACAGTGCCATGCTGGCGTTTTCGTTGGGTGAAGCCATGGTAGATATCTCTTGTGCACAATCTGACGATTATACTATTCCGCTAACTTAGACCGAGGAGACAATATGAAGCACCTGCTGATCGCCGCCGCCACCGCCCTCATGATGCACAGCGCCCTGGCAGCCGATCCCGACACCGAATTCCGCCAGCAGGTCAACGCCTTCGTCGACAGCTGGCATGACGACGCCGCCAACACCCGTCCCGACTACTGGGACAAGTTCACGCCGGACGCCGTCTTCATCGGCACCGACAAGAGCGAAGTGTGGAGCTACAAGGAATTCAAAGCCTGGGCCAAGCGCTTCTGGGACCGCAAGAAGGCATGGAGCTTCACCGCACAAAAGCGCAATGTCTACTTCTCGCCGGATAAAAAAGTCGTGTGGTTCGACGAACAGCTGAACACACAGATGGGAACTTGCCAGGCCAGCGGTGTTCTGCTCAACACCGGCAAGGGATTCAAGATCGAGCACTACCAGCTCTCGCTGGCAGTGCCCAATCCTTTGATGGACAGCTTCGCTAAAACCATCCGCGAATTCGAAGCCAAGAAACCGTAATCCGTTCAGGGACCGACCGCGATGATTGCCATCATCGGGTCGTTGGTCAAGCCGATCAGCATCATGCCGTCAGAGGACACGACCATCTGGCGCGGAATCAGGCTGTGTCCATCACCGGCAAATTTGAACTGGTTCACTTGCGTGTTAAAGATGTTGTGCATCCAGACGTCATAAGGTTGATTAGCGCCCTGGATACCGCAATAGCTGCGGCCCAGGGAATCTACCTCTACATTGTTCGGATATGGCAAGCCGCCCGGGAGTGAACCGATATTCTTGAAACCAAGGGTGCTGAAAAGTTGGCACTTATAGGGGAAGGCGCTCGCGGTGAAAAACTCACCCGCGTCATAGCTAGGCGCAATATCCTCCAAATCGCTGTTAACAGGCCCGGCATAGGTCGTATGCAAAGTCCCACCTGCGATGGACGTGAAATCGAGGTCAAAAGCTCCTGTCGTGGTGTACAAACGACCAAACTTGGTCACGGCTCTGAGTGTGCCCAACTGCGTGCTGAAGCGCTGTCCAGTGCTTGCCCGGAACGCATCCCCTGCGCTGGTCAGTACAATTTCTTCGCCATTCGGATGTGCTGCTAAGAGTCCCGAATCTGGCTTAACGTCGCTGCGCAGGCTCCAGGAATCCTGTTTAGCCAGGGTTTGCGCGTTCAATACGACAACATTGCGGTTGAGCATGTCATACACGTACAGGCGGTCGCCGTTAGGGCTGATTGCCATATCGCCGAGCGCGCTGCCCAACGCAGCACTGCTGGCGACCTTCTGGCCAGTGTAGACGTTGTAGGCATCGAGCGTGCTGCCGCCATTGTGGACGTAGACCAACGGACGGATCACGTCTGCCAACACCTTGGTGTAAGTGGTCCTGATTTCCGTTTTGCCGGCCGGTGTCGCACTTCCTTTCCACAGTGCTACACGAATGACTTCCGGCGTAGTGACGCCAACTGAAGTCGTGGTGAGGGTGACTGTGGCATAGCTGATCGAATCGACTGGCAATCCAGTGGGGTCGCCAGTCAAGGTCAACGAATCGCCATAACGCGCGATCGTAAGCCAAGGTTGATTTGACGTTGCCGTCCAAGCGGTATGGTAGCCAAAATTATCACGAACATCGACGTTGCGGATCAAGCGCGACCAGCCAGGCACCGACACCATGGCCACCCCGGTTTCCGCCGGGAGAACTTTCTTCTGATCGCGGTTCATGGTCAATACGACCGGCCTTACCACTGTATCGCCATTGACCTGCACCGTAGCGTTCACTACAGCGTTGGTGCTGCCAACTGGAGCGCTGTCTGCGTTCGGCGTGATCTGGATCGTGGTACCGTCTTCATTTACTTGGCTGCTACGCGCCGATACGCTCGCCCACGATGGCAAGGGACTGAAGGTCCATGGCCAGCTGTTTTTCATGGTGTTGAGCTGCATCATGAGGTCCTTGGCCTTGAAGTCACGTCCGAACGTACCGCCGAAAGTGACGGTATCGGCCGACACGGTCAAGGTGGGCTTAGTCAAGTCTAGCGATACCAGGAAGTTGCCATCCTTGGCATTTGGCGAATGCAGCATAAGGTTGCCGACATAGTGGCCACTGGCCAGGCTGCCCTTGGCGGGATCGACGGTCAGGGCAAATGTTCCGGGCAAACTGCCGCTGGACGGCGTAACTCCAAGCCATGCTGCATTGCTTTCGGCAGTCCAGTTGCCGCCGCCGTCAAGATTGAAGCTGAATTGATGCGGATCGATCGGCGCCCCGTTGATAGCGGTGAACGCCATGCCAGTTTGGCTGACAAGGGCAAAACTTTGCGCGTTGGTGGTCAGGCTGGCGTTCAAAACGATCTGCTGGCCATCGGTAGAAGCAACTGTGATGATGCCCGACAGAACACCCACTGTCGCCTTGCTGGTATCGAATTCCACCGCAAAACTACCGTTCCCGGTACCGCTGGCATTCTTCAGGATTAGCCAAGGGGAGGTGGTAGTGGCAGTCCAATTCAACGGCCCCGCCTGCACGGCGACAGTCACCGGAGAAGGTGCGAGCCCGCCCAAGTTGAAGGTGGGGAATAAAGGACTATTCGGCTGCGCTACCAACTTCGTCGTGCCCGCCAGCACGGTGATGTCATAAGGCAGTTGCATTGGCGAGCCAGGGAAATGTTGGCTGCACGCTTGGTCACGACACAGGTTAACAGTGAAATTACCCTTGTAATTGCCAGGCGTTAACGAAGCGCTGGTCTGCAGCACTGCGGAGTACTGCGAAGGCGTCTGGCTAACGATATTTGCGGTCGGCAGCAACACGCCAGTGGTATCGACGACCTTGGCGTAGACAGTGCCATTGAAATCGGCGGGGCGATTGACGCTTGCGTTCACGGTGACCGTCGTGGACGTGCCTGAGGGAGTCGAAACGGTGGCAGTACCAGGGTTGAAGGTGAGTGCAGCAGCTGTGGTTGGGCCGGTGCTCCCGCCGGTGGTGGGGCTAGTGCTACCGCCGCCACCGCCGCCGCCGCATGCTGTCAGCAGCACCGCGCAAGCGATAAGGCAAGCTGCGGCGCGCTGATGGAAAAATTGTTCTAGCACAAGAGGCCTTTGCAAAAATACAAAAGCCTGAAGCTTACTTTACTGCACTTATAAAAGTCTCACCAATTATCACATTACTAAAATAAGGGGTGATTCAGGCAAGTCAGGATATAAATTGCGACTTGCCTGCAACACTTATGGGCCGACGGCCATGATCGACAACACCGGAGTCTGGGTCAGGCCGATCAGCATCATGCCATCCGCGCTGACCGCCATCTGGCGGTATTGCAAGGCCGCGCCGATGCTGGAGAACTTGAATTGCTTCAGCTGGACGCCGGCGCTGGAGTGCAGCCAGACATCGACTGCATTGTTGAGGCCAGCTGCGCCACAATACGCGCGGCCAAAGCTGTCCACCTTGACGCTGTTCGGGTACAGCGAACCGCCAGGAAGATAGTTGAGGCTCTTCAACGTCACGCCATCGTTAATGCCGCATAAGCCCGTGTTGGCGTTAGCGGAGTAGACACGTTTGCCATCGAGGCTGACAGCGATATCCGCTCCATTCGAACCGGCGCTGAAGCTGCCCGCGGTGGCCACGTTCAGGCCGCCGTTCGATATCTCCGTGTAATCGAGGATGTATGCCTTGGTCGTTGATGGAGCCTGGAGAGCATCCAGCACGTACAAGCGTTTGCCGTCGCGCGTGGCATCCATGGCGCCATTCAGCTGGACTGCCGTACGCTGGCCATCAGAGACGCGGAACGCATCGCCCGTGGTGGTCAGCAAAAACTCTTTGCCGTTCGGGCGCACCGAGATCAGGCGCGACATAGGGCTGGCGGCACTACTCAGGACCCAGGCGTCCTGCTTGGCCAGGGTTTGGACATTCACCACCACTACGCTCTTGTTCGCCGTGTCATACACATACAGGCGGTCGCCGTTCTGGCTCATCGCCATATCGCCCAGTGCGCCACCCAGGGCCGTGCTGCTGGCGACTTTCTGGCCGGTGTACACATTGTAGACATCCAGCGTACTGCCACCGCCGTGGACATAGACCAGGGGGCGGATAGCATCGGCCAGCACTTTCCAGTAGGTACCGGGGATTTCGGTTCGCGCAACCGGAGCCTGGCTGCCCTTCCACAGCGCCACGCGCACAGTCTCAGGTGTGGTCACGCCAGCTGTACCGGAGGACAAGGTCACGGTGGCATAGCTGATCGTATCGTCCGGCAGCTGGGATGGGTCACCGGTCAGGGTCACCGTATTGCCGCTGATCGCCACATGCAGCCAAGACTGGTCCGAACTTGCCCACCAGCCGACGTCGGCGCCGTAGTTGTCGCTTACAGTGAAGGTGCGAACCAGGCGCGACCAGCCCGGAACCGACACCATTGCCAGGCCTATTTCGGACGGCAGGATTTTCTCCTGGTCGCGGTTAATGGTCAGCGCGATCGACTTGGTCAGCGTATCGCCATTGACCTTGGCCGTCGCAGTCACCAGCGCGCTCCTGCTGCCGGTCCAGAAGATGTTCGGGCTGGCATTGAACTGAACAGCGGTGCCGTCCATATTGGCCTGGCCGCTGCTCGCCGACACACTGGCCCAAGCCGGCAGCGCGCCGATAGTCCACGGCCAGTTGTTCTTCAGGGTGTTGAGGTACAGCGTCAGCTGCTTGGCCGAGAAATCGCGTCCTGACGGACCACCCAGGACAACGGTGTCGGCCGAGGTGGCGAGCGTTGGCTTGACCAGGTTCAGCGTCACGAGCAGGCTGCGGGGGGCGGCATCCGGCGATTGCAAGATCAGGTTGCCGTTGTAGGTCCCGCTCGCCAGCGCCACCTTGCTGGGGTCTACAGTCAGGTTCAGCTGGCCAGGCATGGTGCCGCTATTGGGGGTTGCGGAAAGCCAAGTGACATCGTTGCCTGCCGTCCAGGTGCCGCCACCAGGGATGCTAAAGCTGACTTGCTGAGGCGCGATCGTCGTGCCATTGATCGCTGTGAAGTTGAAACTGTTCTGGCTCGCCGTGAACGCCTTGCCGAGAGTATTCATGGTGGCGTGCAGCACGAAAAGCTGGCCATCGCTGGCCTTCACCGTGATGCTGCCCTGCTGGGCGCCCAACGCGGACTGGCTGTTGTCGAAAGACACGGTAAAGTTGCCATTGCCGGTCCCGCTGGCATTCTTCAAAACGAGCCAGGAAACGTCGGCGCTGGCAGTCCAGCTACGCTGTGTACCGTTCACGCTCACTGTCACCGGCGCCGGCGCAGGCGCGCCCTGGTTCAGAGTCTGGCTGAGCGGACCATTGGCCACGGCAATCAGGTTCGACGCGACAGCAGCCACCGTGAACTCATATGGCAACTGCATGGGCGAGCCTGGGAAATGCTGGGTGCACGCTTGGTCTTTGCACAGGTTCACGGTGAAATTGCCTTTGTAGGAACCGGGCGCCAGCGAAGTGCTGGTGTGCAAAATCGCCGCGTACTGCGTTTCAGTCTGGGCATCGATTCGTGCATTCGGCTGCAGCACCCCGGCGCTATCGACAATCGCGGCATACACCTGGCCATTGAAGTCGGCCGGGCGCTTGACGCTTGCCGTCACGAGGATGGTATTGGTCGAGCCGGACTCAAGCGCGGCGGTAACAATATTCGGCGAGAACCCGAGTGCCGCCGCAGTTGCCGGAGGCGGCGTATTGCCGGAGGTGTTGCCGTTATTGGCGCCGCTATTGGTTCCAGTGTTGGCGCCGGTGTTGGCGCCGGAACTGGTTTTGCTGTCGTTGCCACCACCGCCGCAAGCGGTCAGCAAGGCAAGGCACGCCAACAGGCAGGCCGCAGTACGACGTTGAAGGAAGAATTTCAGCACGAAAGGCCTTTGAAAAATTACAAAAGCCGCAAGCTTACCGAACAGCAACTAGTTAAAGTCTCTCCATCTGTCACACCGACAAAAAAAGCCGCGCAGTGCGCGGCTCTTCTCTTGGGGCAAACGGGATCAGACGTTGAACAGGAAATTCAACACGTCGCCATCCTTGACCACGTATTCCTTGCCCTCAGCGCGCATCTTGCCTGCTTCCTTGGCACCGGATTCACCTTTGAAGTTGATGAAGTCGTCAAACGCGATGGTCTGGGCGCGGATGAAGCCGCGTTCGAAGTCGGTGTGGATCACGCCAGCGGCTTGTGGCGCGGTGTCTCCCACGTGGATGGTCCAGGCGCGCACTTCCTTCACGCCGGCGGTGAAGTAGGTTTGCAGGCCGAGCAGCTTGAAGCCGGCACGGATCAGTCGGTCCAGGCCAGGTTCGGCCATGCCCATGTCGGACAGGAAGGCTTCCTTGTCGGCGTCGTCCAGTTCAGCGATTTCCGCTTCGATAGCGGCGCAGATGGCCACGATAGGTGCATTCTGTTCTTCGGCGTACTTGGTCAGCTGGTCCAGCAGAGGGTTGTTGCTGAAACCGCTGTCGGAGACGTTGGCCACGTACATGGCTGGCTTGGCGGTGATCAGGCACAGCGGCTTGATCAGCTCCATCTTTTCATCGTCAAGGCGCAGTGCGCGCACTGGCTTGGCTTCGTTCAGGTGCGGCACCAGGACTTCCAGCAGGGCCACCAGCTTGGCGGCATCCTTGTCGCCGGAACGGGCTTTCTTCTGCTCGCGGTGGATGGCTTTTTCAACGGTGCCGAGGTCGGCCAGCGCCAGCTCGGTCTGGATCACCTCGATGTCGTCCAGCGGGGAAACGCGACCGGACACGTGCACCACGTTGTCGTCTTCGAAGCAGCGCACCACGTTCACGATGGCGTCGGTTTCGCGGATGTGGGAAAGGAACTGGTTGCCCAGGCCTTCACCTTTAGAGGCGCCCGCCACCAGGCCGGCGATGTCGACGAATTCCACGATGGCAGGAACGATGCGCTCTGGCTTGACGACATCAGCCAATTGTTTCAGGCGCGGATCAGGCACCTCCACCACGCCGACGTTTGGCTCGATGGTGCAGAACGGGTAGTTCTCGGCCGCGATGCCGGCCTTGGTCAGTGCATTGAAAAGGGTGGACTTGCCGACGTTTGGCAGGCCGACGATGCCGCATTTGAGACTCATGGAAAACCTTTAAATATAATGTTCTGCTACGGAATTTTCCGCAAATAGACCAAGATTGTACCCCAGATCATGCCCGGAACCGCCCATATTGCCCTGCTGGCCCGCTACAACGAGTGGATGAACAACAAGCTTTACGAGGCGGCCGCCGCGCTGCCGCCGGGCGAGCTGGAGGCGGAACGCAAGGCCTTCTTCGGTTCCCTGCTGGCGACCCTGAACCATATCGCCGTGGCCGATACCATCTGGCTCAAGCGTTTCGCCAGCCACCCGCGCTTTGCCGCCGCGCTGGCGCCGGTTGCTGACCTGCCCGCGCCCGCCACGTTGGACCAGTTGCTGTTCGCCTCCTTTGGCGAGTTGCGCGAGCGGCGTGCCTTCCTCGACCGCCAGGTGCTGGACTGGGCTCCCACCCTGCGCGACGAGGACCTGGACGCGGTCATCTCTTATCAGCGCTATAACGGCGACGCCCATCACAAGTCCCTCGGCCAGTTGCTGCTGCATTTCTTCAACCACCAGACCCACCACCGCGGCCAGGCCACCACCTTGCTATCCCAGGCTGGCGTCGACGTCGGCGTGACAGACTTGCTGATGCTGGTGCCCGAAGCGGTGCTTTGAACAGGATCGAATCCTGATACGCCCCTGGGCGACTGGCGATACGGGTATCGCCAGGGCTTGCACTATTGTTACCGCTGGCAAATAATGCCAAGAGAACAATATAGGGAGCAATCATGGATTTGCTTTGGTTGATCGTTCTGGCGCTTGTCGCGCGATGGGCCTGGCTGGCCCGCCGCGATGCGCGCCAGGCACGCGAGCACGCGCTTCAACTGCAGCGCGACTTGGCTGCGGTGGAGATCGCGCTGTTCGAACTCCAGCAGCGCACTACGGCAGCAGCATCGCCAGAAGCCGCGAAGCCGGCCGTCGTTGTGCCGCCCACCGCACCGGCTCCGTCGAAGGCTGCCGAACGCGAGCCGCTGGTCGTCCGCACTTTGGTCACGCCTCCGCGGGCTTCCTCCTCCGCCCCGCCCCAGCCCGCGCCGGCGGCGGAATCGCGTATCGTTCCGGTCGACGAAGAAGCGCTGCGCCAGCTCGCAGCCAAACGCGAAGCTCCGAGCACGCCAGACCAAGCCTGGGCAGCCGCCAAGGAAGCCGCGCGCAACGACGCGCCGCCACCGCGCCCACCGATTCCACCGGAAACGCCGCGCCGTCCACCAAGCGAACCTCCAGCCTGGTTCAAAGCTGCACGCAACTGGCTGTTTGAGGGCAACCTGGTTGCCAAGATTGGCCTGCTGATCCTGTTCATCGGCGTCAGCTTCCTGCTCAAATATGCCGCCGCCCGCATCACCGTCCCGATCGAACTGCGCCTGGCCGGCATCGTGCTGGTCGACCTGGCAGCGCTGACCTGGGCCTGGCGCATCCGCAATAACAACCAGGGCGTCAGCCTGCCGCTGCAAGGCACGTGCATGGCCGTGCTGATGCTGGTGGTGTTTGGCGCCTTCCGCATCTACCACCTGATCCCCGGCGGCATGGCCTTCGTCATGCTGTTCCTGCTCACCATTGGCACCTGCCTGCTGGCGGTGCTGCAGAACGCCCAATGGCTGGCCATCTTCGGCATCGTCGGCGGCTTTGCGGCGCCGATCCTGGCCTCCACCGGACAGGGCAGCCATATTGCCCTGTTCAGCTACTACGCCCTCCTTAACGCCGGCATCCTGGCGATTGCCTTGATCCGCTCCTGGCGCGCCCTGAACTTGCTCGGCTTTGTGTTCACCTTCGCCATCGGCACGGCCTGGGGCGTGCTGCGCTACGAGCCGCAGTTCTATGCGTCCGCGCAGTGCTTCCTCGCGCTGTTCTTCCTGTACTACGTCGGCATTGCCGTCGCCTATGCCCACCTTGAAGCGCCCAAGCTGAAAAGCTATGTCGACGGCACCCTGGTGTTCGGCACGCCGATGCTGGCGGCCAGCCTTCAATTCGGGCTGGTGAAAGGCTTCGAGTTCGGCATGGCCTACTCCGCCCTCGTTCTCGGTCTGTTCTACGGCGTACTGTCGATGGTCCTGCAGCGCCGCCGCGCCACTTACGGCTTGCTGGTAGACGCCTTCACCGCGCTGGCCGTGGTGTTCGGCACGCTGGCGATTCCGATGGCGCTTGATGGCCGCTGGACTTCCGCGGCCTGGGCACTGGAAGGCGCCGGCATTGTCTGGATCGGTTTGCGCCAGCGCCAGCCGCTGGCCTGGGGCTTCGGCCTGCTGGTACAACTGGGGGCGTGGCTTAGCTTTGTCGGCGCGATCACTGGCCTGGACAAGGAAGCCGCGCTGCATTCGAACCTGTGGCTGGGCTTCCTGCTGCTCGCAATCAGCGCATGCATCATGGCCATGCGCTTCCGAAGCCATTCCGAACAGGACGGCAACGGCAGCCTGGCTTTGCTGGGCGGCCTGTTCCTGGCCGGTTCCGCAGCGTGGCTGATCGGCGGCGCCTGGACCGAAGTCGTGCTGCGCACCACCGGCACCCTGCAAGCCAATCTGCTGGTAGCCAGCGCACTTGGCGCAGCCGTCGTGATGGCCTTGATCTGGCGCCGGCTGGCCTGGCCAATGGCGCGCGCATTAAGCATGGCGGCGCAATTGCTGGCCGGCCTCGTGCTCGCCTTCCTGATCACGCGCAACGGACAGATCGCTCCCGTGTCGCCGGACCTGTTCGCAACACCTATCGTCGGCAGCGTGATGCTGCTCGCGGGTGCGCTTTTCACCGCCTTGATGCTGAAGCGCCATAGCGAACAGACGCAGATGTCGAACGCGGTGCTCGCATACGCCGGCATGTGGTGGCTTTTCGTGGTCGCTCCAACGCTCTCCAACTGGCTGCTGGCCCATTACGAAATCGTCACCACTGGCACGTTCGACGCGTATAGCGCGCTACGCGCAAGCGCCTACAGCCTGCTGATCGCCGCCACGACGCCATTGGTCCTCAACTTGGCGAGGCGCCTGCAATGGCCTGCGCTGGATTCCGCGGCGATTCCTGCCTGGCTGCTGTTTGGTGTTTCGACCGTTTCCATGCTCGGCGTGCTGTATGGCCGTGGCGGCATGCCGGTCGGCGAAGAATGGGTCGCCTACGCCGCATTGTGGCTGCTGTCCGAATGGATGATGCGCAGCGCGTTCTTGCCGCGGGCCGCATTGGTACTGCTGCATACCGTACGCACAACCGGGCCATGGCTGATGATCTGGCCGGTCGGCGCCTACTGGATTTCGCGCGGGTTGGAAGGCAGCGGCGCCGATCCTGCCTGGGCCAACTTCCTGCCGGCCTGGCTGATGATGGGCGGCCTGGCATGGGTGATTCGCCGCGTGCGCGCCGATGGCTGGCCGGTCAAGCCTGTCGCTGCCTGGTACCGCGACGTGCTGCTGCCGCTGGGCTGTGCGTGGTCGCTGCTGCTGGTCGCAGTATGGAACCTGACGCAGGATGGCGCCATGGCGCCCCTGCCCTACGTCCCGCTGGCCAACCCGCTCGACCTGACCAGCGTGTTTGCACTCCTGCTGTCGATCGCCGCCTATCGCTTGCTGCGCGACGTGCTGGAGCCGTACCGTCCGCAGTTGCTGGCTATCGCGTCGCTGGTGGCCTATGCCTGGTTCAACCTGGCACTGCTGCGCACCGTATCGAATTACATGGGCGTGCCTTACAAGTTCGATGAGCTGTTCGCGTCGCAATTCGTGCAGGCGATGCTGTCGCTGGTGTGGAGCGTGACGGCCCTGGTGCTGATGCGCCTGGCCGCGCGCAGGCAAGAGCGCAAGCTGTGGATCGCCGGCGCAGCGCTACTCGGCGTGGTGGTGGCCAAGCTGTTCCTGGTCGACCTGTCCAACGTTGGCGGTGTCGAACGCATCGTATCCTTCCTCGGCGTTGGTGCGCTGATGGTCGGTATCGGCTATCTCGCCCCCTATCCGTCGGACCGCGACGGGGAAAAACGCAAGGAGGCCGCATGAACACCCTGCTTTTCGCCGCAGCGGTGGCCGCCGCTGCGCCAAGCGACGTGCCGCAGGATTACACCCACGTGATCCCGCTGGCAGTCAACGGCAAGCCAAGCGTGGTGCAGCTGCAGCTGCCGCGTGACGCCTATCTGAATGCGCGCTCGCCGGCCCTGAATGACTTGCGCGTGTTCGATGCCAACGGAGTGCCGCAGCCGTTCGCGCTGCGCCACCCGGAGGCCTCACCGACCATCACGCAGCGCATCCTTCCGGTACGCATCTTCCCCGTGATGGCCGAACGCACGGACGCACCGCTGGCAGGGCTGGAGGTGAACATTGGTACCGATGGCCGCATGGTATCGGTGCACTTGCCTGCGGCGCGTGATGCCGCAACTTCGCACGCGCCGCAACGACTGGCCGGGCTGGTGCTCGACTTGCGGCAGGACGCCAGCGCAGAACCTCCCTTGATCGATGCCCTGCAATTCACGCTACCGCCCGGGCGCACTACCTACTCGGGCCAGGTGTGGCTGGAAGCCAGCGACGACCTGAAGCGCTGGGATGCCATTGGCGTTGCTGAACTGAGCTGGCTCGCCAATGACAGCGCGGAAACGCTGGCCAATGACAAATTGGAATTCCCGGCGCGCCAGATGCGTTATGCGCGGCTAAGCTGGCGTGGCGGCGAGCCGCTGCATTTCGCCGGCATCAGCGCACAGTCACCGGTACAGGGCACGGCAGCAGCGCCGACGGAGTCGCTGCTGCTTCCAGCACAGCAAGGCCGCGAAGCACGCGACCTGCAGTACGCCATACCTGCCGGCGTCGCGCCGCAACGCGTGGGACTGCAAATCGACAGCGGCAATGTGGTGCTGCCTGCCATGCTGGGCAGCTATGTCGAAATGCGCCGTTCCGGCCAGTTCCGTTTTGAACCCGCTGCGCGCACCACTTTCTATCGCCTGGAACAGGATGGCAAGGCGCGCACATCGGGCGATATCGCGGTACCGTCCTGGCTCGGCTCACGCTGGGTGCTGCGCTTCGACCAGCCGCTTGCGAGCAAGCCAGCGCTGCGCGTGAGCTGGGAACCGTCTACGCTGGTGTTCGTCGCAGGCGGCACTCCGCCCTATTCTCTTGCCGTGGGGCGCGACAAGGCTGCACCGGCGGCGCGCGACATCGGTGAAGTGGCGCCGGGCTTCACGCCTGCTGAATTGCGCAAGCTTGATCGCGCAACGGCCAGCCCGGCGCAGGCGCAGGCGGAAGCGCTGGCCAGCGCCGCAAAACGTGCGGTGGAAGACAACAGCTCCGCCCAACGCCGCCTCATGGTTTTATGGGGCGTGCTGGTGCTCGGCGTGGTCGTGGTGGCGGGAATGGTCTGGCGCCTGCTGCGGCAGGCCGGCAGCACGACTTAAGGAGTATGCAGCTCCATCGTCGCCTTGGTGAAATCGCCAGCGACGGCGGTGGGGATGATGCGCAGGGATTTTTCGATCGCTTCTTCGATCAGCAATTGCTCTTCGCGGCGCGGACGGTGGAGCACGAAGTCTGCCACAGGCTGGTTCAGGTTCAGCGTGCGCGGGTGGCCAATGCCGATGCGCAGGCGCCAGTAATCCTGGGTGCCCAATGCTGAAGTGATGTCCTTCAAGCCGTTATGGCCGCCCGAGGAACCACCTTTCTTCAGCTTGGCCGCGCCTGGCGGCAGGTCAAGCTCGTCGTGCACCACCAGCACCTCATCAGGCTGGATCTTGTAGAAGCGCGCGATCGCGCCGACCGATTGGCCGGAACGGTTCATATACGTTTGCGGCTCCAATAGCCAAAGCTGGTTGCCGCCGATGATGGTCTTGGCCACCATGGCGTTGAAACCCGACTCGCGCTGCAGGCGCGCGTTCGGCAGCGAGTTGGCGAGATTGTCCACCAGCCAGAAGCCGGCGTTGTGGCGGGTTTGTTCGTATTCGGCGCCGGGATTTCCGAGGCCAACGATCAGGCGGATGGGCATGGTCTTGCGATTGCGAGTGCAAAACCGCTGATTATACCCGTGACCTCAACCAAGCAGCCCAGGCGCCATAGGCCGACGCGTGGCGCGCCACCGAATTATTTCGGTGGCGGATTGTCGGCGTTCCAGGTATCGCGCCAGTAAATCCATTTGCCGTGCACCTTCTTGTTCACGGACAGGAATTTGCCGGTCTCAACCACCTTGCCGTCCTTGTCCTTCACGACATAGCTGCCGGACGACCAGCCCAGATTGCCATTGGCGCCGCCGTCGGAGGCCTCGCCGAAGCTGAACACCATGCCGGCCTTTCCTGCGCCCTGCGCTTCCGTCACCAGGAAGTCGCGAATCGCGGCGCGGCCTTTCACTGCTGGCGCACCGGGCGGCATCAGCACCGCGTTCTCGTCGTACAGCTTGGCGATTGCCTCGCCATCCGCAGCCGTGAAGGCCTTCAACCAGTTCTGGTCGAGGGCCTTGATCCCCGCCATATCGGCCTTGGCATCGGACGCAAACACCGGCGCCGAAAACACGGCAGCCAGCACCATCACCCCTGCAAGTTGCACTTTCATTTGGCAGCCCTCCTTGTGGTGAATTGTCCTCTCAGCATAGACTACTTGACGTTACTGTCTACCCATCGGATTCAAGATGCTTGCCAGCCTGATTCTTGCCGCTGCTTTGTCGTCGGCAGTCGATACAAAACCGATTTACCAGATGACACCGCAGGAAGCGGGCGCCTTCATTGCGGAAGAACGGCGCAGCGAGCCCGACCTGCGCAAGCGCATCGCCGCCATCGGCCGCCGCAATATCGGCCAGCCATACAGGCTGAACCTGCTCGGTGAATTTCCTTACGAAGCGCATGACAGCCTGCCCATGTACAGCCTGGAAGCCAGCGACTGCCTGGTGTTCGCCGAGCATACTTATGCGATGGCCCTCAGCGGATCGTGGGAGGAATTCTTCTGGACCTTGCAGCGCATCCGCTACAAGGATGGCGTGATCGGAGTCGCCAGCCGCAACCACTACATGGAGGTGGACTGGAACGTCAATAACCATTGGCTGCTGACCGACACCAGCAAGGGCGAGAGCTACTTGATGCGCGTCGACCGCGCCCAGTTCCTGAAAACCCAGCACAATGTTCAACGCGACATTCCGGTGCAGGACACAGTGGAGGCCTACCTGCCGGTGGAGCGCGCGGCACAGGAATTCAGCACACTGGGCGAAGGCGATATGGTGGAAGTGGTCTCTGTGCGCAAGGGCCAGCACATGGTGACCCACGTCGGCCTGGTGGTACTGGACGCCCAAGGCCAGCGCCGCTTCCTGCATTCCTCCGCCCCGGCGGTGCGCGAAGAGCCCTTCGAAGCCTTCATCGCGCGAACCCAGGCGCGCGCCAACAACGGCCTGGCGGGATTCAAGTTCTTGCGCCTGAACGCCCCCATCACGGTGCCGCCGGCGGCGCCCCAGCCCCGGCCATAAAAAAACCCCGCCGAAGCGGGGTTTTTCAGTGCAGCAAAAGAGGATTACTCTTTAGCGGCAGCAGCTTCAGCAGCAACA
The DNA here is from genome assembly GCF_058807935.1 of Pseudoduganella sp. GW821-FHT11H04. Lineage (NCBI taxonomy): Bacteria > Pseudomonadati > Pseudomonadota > Betaproteobacteria > Burkholderiales > Oxalobacteraceae > Pseudoduganella > Pseudoduganella sp. GW821-FHT11H04. Next base: position 114,471 of record NZ_JBXARE010000010.1, read on the forward strand.
GCGCCGGCTGGCACGGATGCGGTAGCGATGGTTGCATCGGAACCGTGGGTCACGATGGTCACGCCTTTTGGCAGCTTCAGCTGGGAAGCGTGGATCGACTGGCCAACGTCCATAGCGGACAGGTCAACGCTGAGGAACTCTGGCAGGTCAGCTGGCAGGCAGGAGATTTCGATCTCGTTGGCCACGTGGCTGATGGTCGCAGCGTGCAGTTTCACAGCTGGGGAAACTTCAGCGTTTTCGAAGTGCAGAGCAACTTTCACGTGCAGTGGCTTGTTGGCGTCAACGCGCTGGAAGTCAGCGTGCAGAACCAGTTGCTTGAACGCGTGCATCTGGAAGTCACGCAGCAGCACTTTCTGTACCGAGCCGTCGATTTCCATGTCCAGGATGGACGAGTGGAAAGCTTCTTTTTTCAGCGCGTGGAACAGTGCGTTGTGGTCCAGAGCGATGTTCACAGGGGCTTCGGTGCCACCGTAGATGATGCCAGGGGTCTGGCCGGAAATACGCAGGCGGCGGCTCGCACCCGTACCTTGCAGATCACGTTTGAATGCTACAACTTTCATGGAATACTCCAAAAAATAAAACAAGGCTCGCGCCTTGTCGGTAAAAGAAGTGCCCCGCGACCAGGGCACTTCAACAAATCGGCCGCGGCTTGCGCCACGGCCGGAAAGACTTTTAGTCGACGAACAGGGAGATCACGGAATCGCCCTTGATAATGCGCTTGAAGGTCTCTGCCAGCAGCGGTGCGCAGGTCAGTTGACGGATTTTGCCGCAAGCCTTGGCCGCTTCGGACAGCGGGATGGTGTCGGTCACCACCAGCTCGTCCAGCGAAGAGCCGGAGATGCGGTCAATTGCCGGACCGGACAGCACAGCGTGGGTGCAGTAAGCGACCACTTTCTTGGCGCCGCGCTCTTTCAGCACTTCGGCAGCTTTCACCAGGGTACCTGCGGTGTCGACCATGTCGTCCATGATCACGCAGTTACGGCCTTCCACGTCGCCGATGATGTTCATCACTTCGGAAACGTTAGCTTTTGGACGGCGCTTGTCGATGATCGCCAGGTCGCAACCGAGGCGCTTGGCCAGTGCACGGGCACGTACCACGCCGCCGACGTCCGGCGACACCACCAGCAGGTTTTCCTCAGCCTTCTTCTGCAGGTCGCCCAGCAGGATTGGCGAAGCGTAAATATTGTCAACCGGGATATCGAAGAAGCCCTGGATCTGGTCTGCGTGCAGATCCATGATCAGGACGCGCTCGACGCCGGCGCTTTCCAGCATATTGGCAACGACTTTTGCCGAAATGGCCACGCGGGCGGAGCGCGGACGGCGATCCTGGCGGGCATAGCCAAAGTAAGGAATTGCAGCGGTGATACGGCCAGCGGACGCACGTTTCAGGGCATCGACCATCAGGATCAGTTCCATCAGGCTGTCATTGGTTGGCGCGCAGGTCGATTGCAGCACGAATACGTCCTTACCGCGGACGTTTTCGTTGATTTCGACCATGACTTCGCCGTCCGAGAATTTGGAGACGACTGCTTTGCCGAGTGGGATGCCGAGATTTTTTGCGACCCCTTCTGCTAAGGCTGGATTAGCGTTACCGGTAAAAACCATCAGGTTTTCGTAAGCCATTGGGAGTCCCGAGAGGTAGTGTTGAATTCTTTGAGGCACTCCTGCGTAACAGGAGTATTTGTCTTAACCCTGGCTGGAGACTGCTGCCTCGACAGGCCCAGGGAAAACGGTGGCAGGGGAACAAGGATTCGAACCTTGGTATGCCGGAATCAAAATCCGGTGCCTTAACCAGCTTGGCGATTCCCCTACTCTTAACTGACTGTCTTCCGTCAGTAGGCCGACATTATATAGCCTATCTCACGAAAAACCAAATCTTTTTACGCTTCACAACTTTGCGATGATCGGATGCTGTTTCAGCGCCTTCGCTTTCCATCCGGTCCAGGCGGCTGGCACTTTCGCAAGCACCGCATCGGCCTGTTCTTCGCTATGGAGGGCGACGAACACACAAGCTCCGGAGCCAGTCATCCTGGCGTCACCAAAAGCGCCCAGCCATTCTACCGCTTCTGCTACTTGCGGGAATAAGCGGCACGCCACTTGTTGCAAATCGTTCTTCCCGAACTGCCGCAGATCTTGTCGATTTGCATGGTAGCTGGAAAAGTCCGACATCTTAACGGGCGGCGTATCCCTTGTCAAATGCTCGGAGGTAAAAATCTGCCCCGTCGGGCAGGCCACACCTGGCTCGATAACAACATACCAACAGTCTGGTGCATCGACCGGCTGAAGATCTTCGCCCACGCCTTCGGCAAAGCCGGTTTCGCCAAAGATAAAGAAAGGCACGTCGGCGCCCAGCGGCAGGGCCAGGGCCATCAGTTCTTCGCGCGTAAGGCTGGCGCGCCACAGTTTGTTGAGGGCCATGAAGGTGGTGGCCGCGTCGGACGAACCGCCGCCCAGGCCGCCGCCCATGGGCAGGATCTTGTCGACCGTGATATTGGCGCCAGGCGGCATCATGCCGGTGCGGCGCCTCACCTCGGACTGCAGGATGCGGGCGGCGCGAATCACCAGGTCCTGCTCGGCCGGCACGCCTTCGATATCGTTGGTGCGGTGGAGTTCCGTGTCTTCGCGCAGCGAGAAGTGCAGCGTGTCGCTACGGTCGATGATCTGGAATACCGATTGCAGCAGGTGGTAACCGTCGGCGCGGCGGCCGTTCACGTGCAGGAACAGGTTCAGCTTGGCCGGAGCCGGGCAATTCAACAGGCTTTTCATTATTCTTCGTTAATGACAATCCGCAGCGACATTTGCTGCACGTCGCCTCCACCAGGGTGTTCGGCGTCGATGCGTTTAGGCCGCGGCGGCGCACTGCCTTCCTGCCAGTCGACGTATTGCAAGTGCCAGCCTTCGCGCGTGATGACTTCACTTTTGCCAGGGCTGGCGGTCCACGATTTGCCATCGGCGCCAGTGGCGTGGCCTTGCAGCCAGCCGCGCAGGCCGGACACCGGCAGCGACCAGCCAAGTGCACGTGCGCTCAGCGCGTCGATGCTGGGGGCGCTCAGCGGCGGCTTGTTGCCGCCCTCGCGCAGGACGGCCCCCTGCGGCGTGACCTCGATCATGGCGACTGTGTTGCCGAACTGGGTAGACAGCGCCACATCGGTGCGCTGCGCATCCTGCTTCCAGCTGTAATTGACGGTGGCCGATTCCTGCTTGCCATCCTTAAGATAGCGTACGTTCAGGCGGCCGGTCAGCGACAGCGTGTCCTTGTAGGGAGCGACAGCGGCGGTGGATGGCGGTGTGGCAGGCGTCGTGGCGCAGCCGCACAGGATGGCGGCCGCGCCGGCAATGGCGGCGAGAGTTCTAAAGCTCATTAAATTCCAGCGTTGAGACGCGCCAAGGTGCTGCGCAGCGCGTCGTTTTTCGGATCCTTGGCGCGCGCTTCGCGCCACAGTTTTGCGGCGCCGGCCTTGTCGCCCCGGGTCCACAGTACTTCGCCCAGGTGCACGGCGATTTCAGCGTCGCCGCGCAGCGCGTAGGCCTGGCGCAGCGATTGCTCGGCTTCTTTCAGCTTACCCATGCGGAACAGGACCCAGCCCATGCTGTCCATGATGTAAGGGTCGCCAGGCGCCATCTTCAGGGCTTTGTCGATCAGCTCGTAAGCTTCGTCCAGGCGGACATTACGGTCGGCCAGCGAGTAGCCCAGCGCATTGTAGGCGTGATGGTTGTCGGGCACCGATTCGATCACCTTGCGCAGCGCCGTCTCCATATCGTCAACCTTGCCCAGCTTTTCCGCGGCGAGGGCATAGTCGTACATCAGGTCCGGGCTGTTCGGGAAGCGCAGTACGCCATCCTGCAGGGTCTTGAAGGCTTCGATTGCGCGGCCCGCATCGCGCAGCAACTGGCCTTCAGTCTGCAGGATTTGCACTTGCTCGGCCTGGTCGGCCGGCGTAATGTCTTTCAGCTGGGCGCGGGCGCCTTCGATATCACCCTTCGCCGCAATGACATGGGCGCGTTTCAGGCGCGCGGCCAGGAGGGTGCGCGCATCGTCGCCCTCGATTTTATCCAGCCAGGCCAGGGCGCCATCGTAGTCCCGGTTTTCTTCCGCGATCTGAGCCAGCAGCATCAGGGCCTTGCTTGGGTCGCGCTCGGGGTCGGGCTGGCTTTCCAACACTTGGATGTAATGCTTGAAGTAGCCTTCCGCCGCCTTGGTGTCCTGGCTTTGCAGGGACATGATGCCCATCGCGTACAGCGTGCCCGGATTGTCAGGCTGGTCTTTCAGCAGGATCAGGAATTGCTCGCGCGCCTGGTCGAACTGCTTTTGCTCCACCAGCAGGCGGGCGTAGGCCGAACGCACTTCGCGCGCAGCCGGGTATTTCTGCAGGAAGCCGGAGAACAGTTTTTGCGTGGCATCCAGGTCGCCCTGCATCTGGCCCAGGGTCAGGGTCGCCAGTTCGGAGTCGGGTTTGATCGCCACCGCTTTGCTCGCTTCCGCACGCGCGCGCTCTGCGTCGCCGGCGGCATTAGCGCCCTGCGCCAGCACCAGGTGCGATTCCTGGGTCTTCAGGTAAGGCTGCAGCACGCGGTCCATCAGCGCAAACGCAGCCGCCTTGTCCTTGGCGCGCTGCAGGTACTGCTGCATCTGGAACATCAGCAGAGGACGGCTGTTGACCGGCGCCGTTTTCAGGCGCTGCGCGAACAGCGCTTCCGCTTCGCCCAGGTCGTCGCCCAGCACGGCAAAGCCGAGGAAGTATTGCGCGGCTTCGTCGGACTCCGGCGCCAGTTCGCGCCACAGGCGGATCGCCGCCAGCGCTTCATTGACCTGCTTGGCCGACAGCGCCATTTCCGAAGCACGGCGCGCCAGGCGCGGATCGCGCGTCTGCTGCGCCAGCACCATCATGGTCACGTAGGCGCTTTGCCATTGGCCGCGTTTGAAATCGAGTTCTGCCTTGGTGAGCTTGTAGAACAAATCGCTGGTCAGCTCGACGCTGGGCAGCTTTTCATCGAGCGCTGCGGCCTTGGCGATCGCTTCAGCGGCCGGCGTCGGCGCCGGGACTGCGGGAGCTTCGGGTGCGGGAGCGGACTGCTCCTTGGGCACGACTGCACAGGCGGACACGATGGCCGACAGGGTTACAATGGCGAATGCGTTTTTCAAAGGAAGATCCTGCAAATCGGGCTCAAGACTTGATTCTACGCCAACCGGTAGAAAACTACCCTTATGCCTGACTTATGCCTGAATTACCAGAAGTAGAAGTCACCCGCCGCGGTGTCGCGCCCCATATTGAAGGCCGTATTGTGCGCGACGTGGTACTGCGGCGCGAAGGCTTGCGCTGGCCTTTCCCGGAGGACTTGCCTGCCCTGCTGGCAGGCCGCCGCGTCAATGCGACCGACCGCCGCGGCAAATACCTGCTGCTGCAATTCGACCATGGCACCTTGATCATCCACCTGGGCATGAGCGGCCACCTGCGCGTGCTGCCAACTGGCATCCCGCCGGAAAAACATGATCATTTCGACATGATGGTGGAAGGCGCCGACGGCAAGCATGTGCTGCGCCTGACCGACCCGCGCCGCTTTGGCGCCGTGCTGTGGCATTCCGCACAAGATGGCGATCTGGAACAACATATGCTGCTGCGCGGCCTGGGTGTTGAACCGCTGGGTCCGGCCTTTACCGGTAAACTATTGTTCGAACAGACAAGAACCCGCAGCGCAGCGGTCAAGCAAGTGCTGATGGCTGGCGATATTGTGGTTGGCGTGGGCAATATCTACTGCTCTGAAAGCCTGTTTCGCGCCGGGATCAACCCTAAAACAGCCGCCAACCGCATCAGTGCGGCCCGCTACGACCGCCTGGCGCAGGCCATCCGCGACGTGCTGGCCGAGGCAATTGTGCAAGGAGGCAGCACTTTGCGCGACTTTATCGGTGTAAATGGGCAATCAGGGTATTTCCAACAGACATATTTCGTCTATGATCGTGCTGGTGTCCCCTGCCGTTGTTGCGGCGCGCCTGTGCGCCAGATCAAGCAGGGACAGCGATCCACTTTTTATTGTGTAAATTGCCAGAAATAACGAGAGCAGAATGGTAAGGGACCTCGAACAATACAGCCAATGGCGCCAAGGCGTCATGAGCGCCGTCGCAAACTACCGTGACTGGGTCGTGCAGGCCGACCTGGCCGACGCGTCGACCGAACAGCGCTTGGCGCGCACACTGTCCAAACTGGGCGACGACAAATTGTCGGTGGCCTTTGTGGCGGAATTCTCGCGCGGTAAATCCGAGCTGATCAATTCCATTTTCTTCGCTGATTTTGGCCAGCGCATCCTGCCGTCGGCGGCCGGCCGCACCACCATGTGCCCGACTGAGCTGATGTATGACCCGGCATATCCGGCCTGCATCCGCCTGCTGCCGATCGAAACGCGCGCCGAAAACCTGTCGACCAGCGATTACCGCGACGACCCGCACGCCTGGCACGTGCTGCCGCTGAATCTCGATTCGCCGGAACATATGCAGGAAACCTTCAAGCAGGTCAGCCTGACCCGCCACGTACCGGTCGAAGAAGCCAAGCGCTACGGCCTGTACGACGAGAATGATCCCGACATGCCGGTCACGCTGGACAACGACGGCCTGGTCGAAATTTCGCAATGGCGCCACGCCATCATCAACTTCCCTCACCCGCTGCTGAAGCAAGGCCTGGTGATTCTCGATACGCCTGGCCTGAACGCCATCGGTACCGAGCCGGAACTGACGCTGAACCTGATCCCGCACGCACACGCGGTGCTGTTCATCCTGGCCGCCGATACCGGCGTGACCAAGAGCGATATCGAAGTGTGGCGCACCCATATCGGCAACGGCGCCGGCCGCATGGTGGTGCTGAACAAGATCGACTCGATGTGGGACCCGCTGAAAACCGAAGAAGAAATCGAATCGGAAATCGCGCGCCAGCGCGAACATGCGGCGCACATGCTGGGCCTCGATTCGCGCCAGGTGTTCCCGGTGTCCGCGCAAAAAGCGCTGGTGGGCAAGATCACCGGCGACCATGAGCTGGTGCACAAGAGCCGCATGAAGCAGCTCGAAAGCGCCCTGTTCAACGAAATGATCCCGGCGCGCAAGGACATCATCCGCCGCCGCCTGGGCGACGAGTTGCAAACCCTGAGCGGCGCGCAGTACGCTGCCTTGTCGGCCAGGACGCGCGGCATCGTCGAACAGCTGCTGGAACTGAAAGGCCTGCGCGGCAAGAACCAGACCGTGATCGCGCACATGGCGCGCCGCGTTGAAGCCGAGAAAAAGGAATTCGACGAGAGCCTGTTCAAGCTGCAGGCTACCCGCGCCGTGTTCACCCGCCTGTCAACCGAGCTGTATTCCAGCCTGGGCATGGACGTGCTGCGCGATAGCCTGGTCAAGGCGCGCGCCGGCATGCAGTCGAGCCGTTTCACCACCGGCCTGCGCGATTCGATCAAGGAGTACTTCGACAGCATCCATGCCAACCTGGATGAATCGCAAAGCAAGGTCGAAGAGATCCGCAGCATGATGGAAACCATGTACAAGAAGTTCTCGACGGAGCACGGCCTGTCGCTGGCACTGCCGATGGCCTTCTCGCTGGCCAAGTACCGCGACGAGATCAACGAAGCGCACGGCATCTACGAAAAGCAGTTCGGCACTGCGGTGATGCTGACCACTTCGCGCGTAGTGCTGATGGAGCGCTTCTTCGACTCCGTGGCGTCGTCGGTGAAACGCTGCTTCAAGGCCGCCAATGCCGATGCCGACGCGTGGCTGAAAGTGATCATGGCGCCGCTGGAAGCGCAGATCCGCCAGCACAAAGAACAGCTGAAGCACCGCCAGGCGTCCATCGCGCGCATCCACGATGCGACCGATACGCTGGAGCAGAAGATCGAAGCTTTCGAAGCGACCCAGGCGGAACTGGAAGCGCAGAAGGCCAAGCTGGCTGCACTGGCTGCGGCCATCAACGACGCCATCGCGGCCGAACCTGTGGTGCTGGAGGCAGCGGCGTAATTGCAGTACGAAGATCCAAGCTTTGCCGCCACGCTGGTCGCGTGGCAAAAGGAACATGGCCGCCACGACCTGCCGTGGCAGAACACCCGCGACGCCTACCTGGTGTGGCTGTCCGAAATCATGCTGCAGCAGACGCAGGTTTCAGCAGTCCTCGGCTACTACGCGCGCTTCCTTGATCGCTTCCCTACCCTGGCCTCGCTGGCTGCCGCTCCCGTCGAAGACGTGATGGCGCAGTGGGCCGGCCTGGGCTACTACACCCGTGCGCGCAACCTGCATAAGTGTGCGCAGCGCGTGGTGGCGGAATACGGCGGCGTCTTCCCTTCCGATCCGGCCTTGCTGGCAGACTTGCCGGGCATCGGCCGTTCCACTGCGGCTGCCATTGCAGCATTCTCGGCCGGCCGCCGCGCGGCCATCATGGACGGCAATGTAAAGCGCGTATTTGCGCGCGTGTTCGGCATCGACACTTTCCCTGGCGAGCGCAAGACCGAGGAAGCCATGTGGGCGCGCGCCGAAGCTTTGGCGCCTGCCGACGGCATCGAGGCTTACACGCAAGGCTTGATGGACATGGGCGCCACGCTGTGCACGCGCAGCAGTCCATCTTGCGAGCGCTGCCCGATGGCGACTCGTTGCGTAGCCTTCGCCGCCGGCCGCACTGCCGAACTCCCCGTGCGCAAGCCAAAGAAAGCCACGCCTGAGAAGTCGGCGCACATGCTGCTGATCGTGGATCGCGGCCAGGTGCTGCTGGAACAGCGACCCGCAACAGGCATCTGGGGCGGCCTGCTGTCCCTGCCTGAGATTGCCGGCCACACCGCCGAGGCCGTTGCGCCTGGCGACGCCGAAGTGGCCGCCATCGTGCAAGCATTCGGCCCGATGGAATCGCTGGAGCGACTGCTGCCTGTGGCGCATGTCTTCACCCACTACAAGCTGCACATCAACCCGCTGCTGGTGACGCTCGCATCGCGCGCAGCGCTGGCAGGCGAAGGCCGCTATCTATGGCTCGAGAGCGGCGCAGTCGCCGGCGCCGCCCTGCCCGCCCCGATCAAGAAGCTGCTGCTTGACTTGCTCGACGAGCGCAGCCAGGCCCGCATGTTCTAGCCCAAGAACAACTTCGCCATGCTTGCCACGGCGCGTTCATCTACCATAGCAAACTTAACGCAGGCGGCGCGTCATCAGCTTGGCCAGCGGGCGGGCCAGGAACAGCAGCATGAAGGCCGAGTTGGCGACGCCGGCGACTTTGCCGGCAACTACAACGGTCACGACGGCAATCACGATCATCATGCTGGTGCGGGTGCAAGTGGCGACGTAGGTGGCCTTGTCCATCGGATGCGCGCACAGCTCAGGGTGACGGTAAATGCGTGTTGCCACCAGCAGCGAGCCTATCGACATCAGGCACATCACACTGGCGTACACCACTTGCGCCACTTGCGACAGGTAGCGGCTGTTCACCGCCGAGGCAAACGGCAGCAGGCTGGCACCGGCCAGCAGCAGGATGGTGTACCAGAGCAAAGGAACATCCACATGGCGCACATAGCTGTACAGGCGATGGTTAGCGGTCCAGAACAGGGCCAGCACGAAGAAGCTGAGCACCCATGAAATGAAAGTCGGCGCGAGCTCGTGCAGGGTCTCGAGCAGCTGTGCGCTATTGGTGGCGTCGGCGTGTTCGGGCAGGCGCAGCTCGATCACCAGCAAGGTCATGGCGACGGCGAAGATGCCGTCGACCAGGGCTTCGATGCGGTGCTTGCTGAGTTGCGGGCCGAGGGTGGAGGCAGTGGTGTCGGTCATGATTCTTCTGGCAAGTTTGTACCTGCCAGAAGATTATCCCGCCACGCGCCGCGATGCAAGCTTAAAGGTTTTCCAGCGAATAGATGCGGCGGTGTTCGGCGATGGCATAGCGGTCGGTCATGCCGGCGATGTAATCGGCCACTCGGCGCGCCTGGCCGGTCTCGTCGCCCCGTTCCACGCGGTAGTCGGGCGGCAGCAGCGACGGGTCGGCGGTGAAGGCGTCGTACAACTCGCGCACCATGCGGCTGGCCTTCAGGCGCATGCGGTTCACCTTGTAGTGGCGGTACAGGTTCTCGTGCAGGAAGCGCTTCAGCTCCGTGGCATCCTTGCGCATCTGGTCGGAGAAGCGGATCAGCGGCGGCGCGGCGCGCACGTCTTCCATATTCTGCGGATTGTGCTCGGCGATGCGCTCGTGCGAGGTGGCGATCAGATTATCGGCCAGCGCCGTGATCAGCCGGCGCAGGGTTTCGTAAATCGCGCGGCGGCCCGCCAGGCCCGGATGCGCAGCCTGCACTTCGCGCCACAGTCGGCCGAAGAATTCCACCTGCTCCAGCTGCGCAATGGAGATCAGTCCCGAACGCAAGCCATCGTCGATATCGTGGCTGTTGTAGGCGATTTCGTCGGCCAGGTTGGTCAGTTGGGCTTCCAGCGAGGGCTGGGTCTTGTCGAGGAAGCGTTGCGCCACGTCGCCGAGCAGGCGCGCGTTGTTGACGGAGCAGTGCTTCAGGATGCCTTCGCGCGTTTCGAACATCAGGTTCAGGCCATCGAAGGCGCCGTACTGCTCTTCCAGCACATCCACCACGCGCAGGCTTTGCAGGTTATGTTCGAAGCCGCCATGCCCCTTCATGCATTCGTGCAGCACGTCCTGCCCCACATGGCCGAAAGGCGTGTGACCCAGGTCGTGCGCCAGGGCGATGGCTTCCACCAGGTCTTCGTTCAAGCGCAGGTTGCGCGCCAGCGAACGGCCGATCTGGGCCACTTCCAGGCTATGCGTGAGACGGGTGCGGAACAGGTCCCCCTCATGATTGAGGAAGACCTGGGTTTTGTATTCGAGGCGGCGGAAAGCCGTGGAATGGATGATGCGGTCGCGGTCGCGCTGGAACTGGGAGCGCGAAGCATGCGGCGTTTCGGGAAAGCGGCGTCCGCGCCCCTTGTCAGAATGTGCTGCGTAGGGGGCGAGCGTCTCTTCCATATTACTCCGTGCAGGCGGCCAGGGTTTGCAACAGCAGGTCTTGCGGAGCCGTGGTGATGCGGGCTTTGCCGAGCGGCTCGAGCAGGATGAACTTGATCGCTCCGCCTTCGTTTTTCTTGTCCACTTCCATCAGCTCCAGCCAGCGCTCGGTGCCAAGGTTCGGCGCCACCACCGGCAAGCCGGCTGCAGCCACCAGGTGGCGGATGCGATCCACTGCGGCTTGATCGATGAAGCCCAGGCGCTGCGACAAATCTGCCGCCATCACCATGCCGCAGCCGACCGCCTCGCCGTGCAGCCAGGCGCCGTAGCCCATCCCAGCCTCGATGGCGTGGCCGAAGGTGTGGCCGAAATTGAGGATCGCGCGCAGGCCGCCTTCGCGTTCATCCTGGCGCACCACGTCGGCCTTGATTTCGCAGGAACGGGCGATGGCATAGGCCAGGGCGCCCTTGTCGCGCGCCATCAGCAGGCCGATGTTCTCTTCGATCCATTCGAAGAAAGGCACGTCGATGATGCAGCCGTACTTGATCACTTCCGCCAGGCCGGCCGAAAGTTCGCGCTCGGGCAGCGTTTCCAGGGTGGTGGTGTCGGCAATGACGGCCTTTGGCTGGTAAAAGGCGCCGATCATGTTCTTGCCCAGCGGGTGGTTAATGCCGGTCTTGCCGCCCACCGAGGAGTCGACCTGAGACAGCAAGGTGGTCGGCACCTGCACGAAATCCACGCCGCGCATATACGACGCAGCGGCGTAGCCGGTCATGTCGCCGATCACCCCGCCGCCCAGGGCGATCAGGGTGGTCTTGCGGTCGGCCTTGTTGGCCAGCAGGGCATCGAACACCTTCATCAGCGATTCCCAGTGCTTGTGTTCTTCGCCGTCGGGCAGCACCACTTCGATCACTTCCTTGCCGGCGGCTGCCAGCGGGGCGCGCACGCGTTCCATGTACAGCGGAGCCACGGTGTCGTTGGAGACGATGGCGACCTTCTTGCCGCCCACATATTTGGCCAGCAGGCTGGCGTCGTCCAGCAGCGAAGGGCCGATGGCGATCGGGTAACTGCGCTCGTCGAGGTCGACGTTGAGCAGGATATTGGTTTGTTCGTTCATGGCAGGTTGCGCCTGGGTCAGGCAATTGGGCGCGGCCTGGCAGGCCAGCGCATCCAGCTGGTTGATGATGTTCTGGACCATCGATAGGACGTTGGGACGGCCGGTGTCGATGACCAAATGGGCCATCTCCATGTACAGCGGCTCGCGCTGCTCCAGCAGTTCTTCCAGTTTCTTGCGGGGATCGGCCGTCTGCAACAGGGGCCTGTTTTTGTCGTGCGCCGTACGGGCCAGGATCGAATTGATCGAGGCGCGCAGGTAAATGACGGTGCCGCGCTCTTTGAGAAGGGCGCGGCTGTCTGCATTGAGGATGGCGCCGCCGCCGGTGGCCAGCACGATGCCTTGCTGGCCGGTCAGGTCGCGGATGACCTCCGCTTCCCGGCGGCGGAAAGCTGGTTCGCCTTCGATTTCAAAAATCCACGGGATCGAGGCGCCCGTGCGGCTTTCGATTTCATGGTCCGAATCGATAAACCGCAAGCCCAGCTTGCGGGCGAGCTGGCGACCAATGGTCGTCTTGCCCGCCCCCATCAACCCTACTAAATAAACATTATGCATTCACGCATAATATCTTAATTCGGGTTCTTGCAGTCCAGGGCAGTGAAGTTACCAGTTGGCATTAGGTTGCCTTCACCCCACGGGCTGGTCAGGCCTGGCGGCGCCACCTTGGCGTCGGAGTAATCGGTCGCGAGACCTTGCAGCTGCGGGATGTAGGCCACATACACCGCCTCGGAACCCGAGACCGTACCGCGGATAGTCAGGTCCACGCCGAGCCACAAGGCGTTGCCGCGCGCATAGCGTAGTGTCACGAGGGTGCGGCCGGATGCGTCGGTAACGCCGCCGGAGGTCACGCTGACCGGGATGCCCGGGTCGAGTTTTCCGTTGGTGTTGGTATCTTCACCCGCATCCAGTACGCCGTTGTTGTTGACGTCTTCGTTCAGGCAAGGGAACGGCAGGGCGCCGGTGAAAGCCTGGACCGGCAACTGCCATGGGCCGTCGGTGCCCGGGAAGTACAGCTTGCCCTTGCGGTAATGGCGCGGCAGGACGCTGGCGGTAATGTTCACGCTCGGCACGGCATTGCCGCTGGCATCGGTCACCAGCACGCTGTAGGTCTTGGTGTAGGTCTCGGAATCAGGCAAGCCCACCTCGCGGCCGGTACCGGCCGAAATGAACAGGGATTTCTTCGACACGGTCAACGTCACGGTATTTGATGCGGTCGACGCGCCTTGCAGCTGGCCGCGGATCTGGACGCCATTCAGGGCGGTCGCAGCGCTGCCGGCAATATAGCTCACGGTGGCGACGCCATCGCTGCCGGTCGATACCTGAATCGGCAGGCTCAGCCTACCGCCGCTGGAATCGGTGTCGATGCTGAAGGTCACCAGTGCATCTTTCACCAGATTGTTAGCCGGGCTGCCGTCCCGCACGATGGCGCGAACCGTAGCCTGCTCGGTGCTGCTGCCGACGGTGTTGGTGCCAACCACGGCAGGATCGACCTGCAACGTGATGTTGGCGGTAGGCAGCAGCGGCGCGATGAATTCGATAGAACTCTGGCTGATGCCGCCGCCTGGGATGCTGGCGCTCAGGGTGGCAAGGCCAGGATTCGGGGCCTGGACCCAGAAGGTGGCTTCGCCCAGGACATCCAGAGCCTTGGTGCTGCCCGTCGTTGTGCAAGCGTCGGTGTATACGACGCCGCGCGAGATGCCGAGAGTGACATTACCGCTGGAGGGGCTGCCGTTGATGTCGCTGTGTACCTTGACCGAAACGCAATTGTTGATATTGCTAATCGCCTGGCTGCTGGTAACGGTGAAGTTCGAGGCGCTGATAGTTACTTTGGCCGAATTGGATTCGCCCATGGAACGCACCACGATCACGTCTTCGCCGCCGGTAGGCAAGGTGCTGACGCGGTAGGTCAGGGTCAGTTGGCCAGCAGCATCAGTTACGGCTGCGCCACCACCGCTGACGGTCAGGCTGTTGGCAACGTTGGAGGCGAAAGTTACGGGCTTGTTGACCAGGGCATGGCCAGCCGAGTCGGTCACTTTAACGCTGACGTCAGTATTGGTGTTGAGGTTCACGGTCGCGTTGGCGCTAACCTTGATCGTCGTGCCGCTCACGGTGACGCTGGCAGTAACCGGAGGAACTCCGTCCAGGTTACCGGAAATCTTGATCACGCGCGACGTGGCATCACCGCCGGTGGACAGCTTGGCAGTTACCTTGCCCTGGGCGTCGGTGAGCGTCGAAGTGCTGGTCAGCGTGCCGCTGTCGGCCGACAGCGTGACTTTCACGTTCGGCATGACAGCATTATTGGAGTCGCGCACCAGCCCCGTCACGGCGACGTCGGTCGCACCGGACGACGGCAGGGTACCGGAATCGGTGGTCAGCGTCAGGGTCTGGGTAGCTTGCACCACGTTGACGGTGATAGGCTGGGAAGTCACGCCGCCGGACGCGGCAGTTACCGTGATGGCGCGCAGGGTCGCATCGCCACCGGTGCTCAGCTTAGCGGTCACGATGCCGCTGGCATCGGATACGCCGCTGATGGTGCCCACGGCGCCGGAACTGGCGGCGAAGGACACGGTGGCGCCGGCCACCGCGGTATTGCTGGCATCCTTGACCAGGGCGGTCAGGGTCACTTCCGTGCCGGCTTGGCCGGAAGAGGCGAGCTGGCTGGAAGTGGAAGTAACCACCACGCTGGCCACTTTCGGCGCGTTCGGGTTAGGGTTGTTGGTGGTCGCACCTGGCGAACCGCCGCCGCCGCCGCAGGCGGCCAGCAGGCTGGCACAGGCTAAAGCGCCCACCCAGCCCGACAGTTTTCGGAAAACTACGTTAGTCATTTCTCTTACCCTTATTCTGGTGACACTGGAACTTCGTCTCAACGCGCGGTCAGGCGGTCGGTAACGATCTTGGGCGTAATGAAGACCAGCAGCTCGGTCTTGTCATTGGTACGCGAATTGGTTTTGAACAGGTAGCCCAACACAGGCACGTCACCCAGCAGCGGCACCTTGGAGGTGGTGTTGCGCTCGGTCTGTTGGTAGATACCGCCCAGCACCACGGTGCCGCCGTTTTCCACCATCACCTGGGTCTTCACGTGCTTGTTGTCGATGGCGAAGCCGGCACGCGTTTCCTGACCCACGGAGTCCTTGGTTACATCCACATCCAGTACCACATTACCGTCCGGAGTAATCTGCGGCATCACTTCCAGCTTCAGGTTGGCCTTACGGAACACGATCGAGGTCGCGCCGGAAGAAGTCGCCACCTGGTATGGCAGTTCCACGCCCTGCTCGATCAGCGCGGGCGCCTTGTCGGCGGTGACCACGCGCGGGCTGGAAATGATCTTGCCGGTACCGTCAGCTTCCAGCGCCGACAGTTCCAGGTTCAGGAAGCGATTGGCCGCCGAGTTGAACAAGCTGATGGCCAGGCTGCCGGCCTGGGCGCCGTTGATCGAAGCCGCCGGCAGGTTGATGAACTGAGTGTTGTTGTACGAATCAACGCCATTGTCGACACGCACCACGCCAGTGGCCTGGCCAATACCGGTCTGGTTGCCGCTCACGCCGAGGCGGGTGTTGCCGCCGCCCAAGCCCCAGCCGGCGTCGCCGCCGCGGATGCCGCGCATGTCGGCAAAGCCCAGCTTGGCGCCCAGGTTCTTGGTGAAGGTGTCGGAAGCTTCCACGATACGGGCCTCGATCAGCACCTGCTTGGTGGAGATGTCGGTTTTCTGGATCAGCTTGCGGATTTCCTCGATCTTGGACGCGATATCGGTCACGAACAGCTGATTGGAACGCGGCTCGATGATGGCCACGCCGCGCTTGGACAGCACGCGGGTGCTGCTCTTGCCGTCGCCGCCGGTGCTGTCGGCTGCGAAGATGTTGCGGAACGATTCAGCCTTCAGGTAGTTCAGCTGGAAGATCTCGGTCTTGAGCGGCTCCAGGTCGGCGATCTGGGCTTTCTGCTCCATCACCAGTTTTTCCTTGGTCAGCAGCTCTTCCTGCGGCGCGATCCACAGCACGTTGCCGTTCTTGCGCATGTCCAGGCTCTTCGCCTGTAGCACGACGTCCAGCGCCTGGTCCCATGGGACTTCCTTCAGGCGCAGGGTCAGGTTGCCCTGCACGCTGTCACTGGTGATGATGTTCAGGCCCGAGATGTCGGCAATCGCCTGCAGTGCCGCGCGCACTTCCACGTTCTGGAAGTTGAACGACAGCTTCTCGCCTCGGTAGCCTTGGGTGCCCTGCACCAGCTTGTTCGGGTCTTCCTTGATCGGCTTGACGTCCACCACCAGCTGGGTATCGCTCTGGTACACGCTTTGTTCCCACAGGCCGTGCGCTTCCACGGTCATGCGCACGTTCTCGCCCTGCGGCACGGTGGTGACGCGGGTCACTGGCGTGCCGAAGTCGGTCACGTCCAAGCGGCGGCGCAGGGTTTCCGGCAGGCTGGTTTTCAGGAAATCGACCACCACGCCGGTGGCGGTCTGGCGCATATCGACTGCAACCTGGTTGTTCGGCAGGTCGATCACCACGCGGCCTTCGCCGTTGGTGCCGCGACGGAAGTCGATGTCGCGCAGCATCTGCTTGCCAACCGGCTTGGCCGGGGCCGCGCTTGCCACAGGCAAGCCGCGCGCATCAACCGCCTGCGCCACGCCGCCGGAGCCGTCGATGGTCAGGATGATGGACTTGCCGTCGATTGCGGTGGCGTAGTTCAGCGCGCGCTTGAGGTTAAATACCAGGCGCGAACGATCGCCGGCCTGCACCACGTTCACGCTGGCCAGGTCGCCCAGGTTGATGTCCTGGCTGGTTTTGCCGGTGCCGTTGACGGTCTGGCCGAAGTCGAGCGCAATGCGCGACGGATTGGTGATCGCAAAGCCGATCGGCAGCTTTTGCGGCGCGTCCTTCATCTGGATCTTCACGATCACATTGTTGCCTTGCTGATTGGCCGTGATCGATTCGATCGCGTTGCCTTGCTGTGCCTGCGCAACCGCTGCGCTGCCAGCCAGGGCCAGCACGACGCTGGCCTGGCGGCACAGGCGCTTCAGGGTTCTGATGGCGATCATTTGGAGCTCTCCTTACTTTCCTGCAGTTCCATCTTCGACATGCGCTCGACCCAATCGCCGGCCGCATCCTGAACAATTTCACGCACCGTGATCGCGTCATCGCTGACCCCGGTGATCAAACCATAATTCTGTCCCACGTACTGTCCCTTCTTGACCTGGTAGACGGTGCGGTCAATCTGCAACAAGCCAAGCACCACATTGTTCTTTTCCATGGTGCCGACCATCTTCATGGCATCCAGCGGGAAGCTTTCGAGGAATTCCTTGCGCCGGTTCTGGTCCGGCGCCTGCGTGCCGCCCGGGCGGCTCTTGGCCAGTTCGGTCAGCAGCTTGCTGGCGTTGAACGGATCCAGCACATCGCCGGCCGCGTAGGCAAACGGCACGAACGTCTTAGGCTCGGGCAGCGGCTTGACGGTCGGCTTGGTCTGCGCCTCGACTTCCTTCATCCAGCTGCGCACCTGCTGCACGTCGCTCTCGCCGCAAGCGGTCAGCAGCAAGGCGCAAACAAGGGGGGCGAACTTCTTCATTGCTGATTCCCTCCCTTTTTCTTCTTATCGTTGGCGGCCTTGCGCTGCTCGGCCACTTCTTCCGGATCGAGGTAGCGGAAAGTTTTGGCAGTAGCGTTCAGCTGCAAGGTGCCTGCAGGCAGGTCCTTGCCGTCGCGGCTCTTGGCTTCCAGCGAAATATTGTTGAGCGTGACGATACGCGCCATGCCTGCCAAGTCGCCGGCAAAGGAGCCCAAGTCGTGGTAGCTGCCGTTCACGCGCAGTTCGATTGGCTGCTCGGCGTAATATTCCTTGACGTCGACGCGATTCGGCTTGAACAGCTCGAAGGACAGGCCGCGGCCGGTGCCGGCGTTGTTGATGTCTGACAGCAGGGCCGCCATTTCCGCCTTGCCCGGCAGTTGCTTTTCCATCTGCACCACGTACTTGTCGACCTGTTCCTTCTGACGCTTGAGTTCGTCCAGGTTAACCGCCTGGCCAACTTTCAGGGTGTACTCGTCGCGCAGCTTCTGTTCCGCCGCTGCGCCCTTTTCCAGGTCTTCGTACTGGCCTTGCCAGTAGAGGAAATAGCCGGCCAGCACCGCCAGCACAGCCACACCCACCGCCAACAGCACGCGTGGCACAACAGGCCACAGGCCTGGGTGCACGCCGTTCAGGTTCCTGAACTGGGCGCTGAGCGTATCGCCTATATTTTTCAAATCAGTTGCCATGGTTTTGCTCTCAGGACTTGACAGAAGCAACGCCCTTGGCGCCTGGTTTGGCGCCCGGCTTGCCATCCGGGTTTTCGTCCTTGTCGCGTGGACGCTTGATCATGACCGACAGCTGGAATTCGACGACATGGCGGGAAGACGCGTTCTTGCCCGAGCCGCCACCCATGGTGCCGGCTTTCACCTCCACCAGGTCGGGGCGTTCCAGCCACGGCGAATTGCCCGACAGGTTGCGCAGCAGCTCGGAGACGCGCTCCTGCGATTGCGCAATGCCGGTCAGGGTGACTTTCAGCGCTTCCTGGCGAACGGTCTTCAGGAACACGCCAGGCGGCGTCTGCTTGACCAGTTCATCCATCAAGTACACCGGCTGGTTGCGGTCCGCCTGCAAGTCTTCAACCGCTTGCTGGCGCGCTTTCAGCGCATCGATTTCCTGGCGCAGCGAGGAGATTTCCGCAATCTTTTTGTCCAAGTCCGAGATCGCGCCTTTCAGCACCTCCTGGCGCTTTTCCTGGATCGCCAGTTCGCGTGCGTTGTAGCCGCCCACCATCGCAACGATCGTGACGCCAACGGCCAGGCCAAGGCCCAGCAAAGCGTAGAAGGCGTTCTTGCGCAGCTTGCGCTTTTCCTCCCGGTGCGGGAGTAGGTTAATGCGTATCATCAGTCGAACCTCCGCATGGCCAGGCCGCAAGCCACCAGGTATGCCGGCGCGTCGGTGCGCAATGCACTTTCACGCAGGCCGGAAGCCAGCTGCATGCCCTTGAACGGCGAAATCACGGCGCTCGAAATACGGGTGCGGCTGGCAATCATTTCCAGCAGGCCCGGCAACAAGGCGCAGCCGCCGGCCAGGAAGATCTGGTCGATCTTGGTGAACGGCGTCGAAGTGAAGAAGAACTGGATCGCGCGCGTCACTTCCAGCGCCGCGCCTTCCAGCCATGGGGCCAGCACGTCGGACTGGTAGTTCTCCGGCAGGTCGCCCGCTTTCTTGCGCGCCTCGGCTTCTTCGAATGCCAGGCCGTAGGAACGCACGATATCCTGGGTCAGCGAGTTGCCGCCAAACGGCTGTTCGCGTTCATAGACGGTGGCGCCGTCGAGCATGACGGAAATCTGGGTCGACACCGCGCCGATCTGGAACAGCGCGATCACCTGGCCTGCGCCGCCATCGGGCAGTTGGGCGGTGACACGGTCCAGCGCAGCGCGCGCGGCGTAGGATTCGATATCCATCACCGAAGCTTTCAGGCCGGCCGATTCAGCAATCGCCACGCGGTCTTCGACTTTTTCGCGACGGGCCGCAGCCAGCATCACTTCAATGTCTTCGGTGGAATTGGCGACCGGGCCGATCACGTCGAAGTCCAGGCTCACCTCGTCGAGTGCAAACGGGATGTACTGGGCAGCTTCGGATTCGACCTGCACTTCCAGCTGTCCTTCGGACATACCGGCGGGCAGCACGATCTTCTTCGTAATAACGGAAGCAGGCGGCATGCCCAGCGCGACGTGTTTCGCGCGGGTGCCGCTTTTCTTGACCAGGCGGCGCACCGCCTCGACCACTTGCTCCATATTTTCAATATTGCCGTCGGCGACGGCACCGCGCGGCAGAGGCTCTGAGGCATAGCGCTCAAGACGCATGCCGTCCTTGCCCGCGTCGGACAATTCCACCATGCGCACACTCGAGGTGCTGATATCTAGGCCAACCAGCGGGCCCTGGGCACCGCCAAACAGGGCTTTCAGGTCCAATGACATGGATGCACTCCTGACAACTCCATAGACATTTACATATCCAAATTCGTTTAAAAACCCGTGTTTAGACCGCAAACATGAGACAGTACATTAGATGCTAGCAACATTGTCAGCGCAATGTAAAGGTATTTCTCCTGTGCACCATTGCAGTTTTGTGAGAGTTTTGCCACACCTAATGTTGCATTTAATGGCTATCAATTAACTAAGTTGTTTTGTTGCCCATGGTAAATATTTCCGATTATCACGTGCGCTCAGGGCTAAGAGGCCTCATTTATAATGCCTTGCATAAAACCTTCTGAAGCTGGATATGACTGCAAATAACCACGAGACCACGGCTAAGAAGCCGAAGGGTTTCTTGCTGATGGCCCTGATTTCCCTCTTGGGCCTGATCCTCGCCGGCGTGCTGCTGGTGGTGTTCGGCCTGGCCCTGGCCTACCCCAACCTGCCATCGCTGGATACGATTACCGACTACCGGCCTAAAATGCCGCTGCGTATTTACTCGGCCGACAATGTGCTGATCGGCGAGTTTGGCGAAGAGCGCCGCAACCTGGTGCACAGCAAAGACATCCCGGACGTCATGAAGAAAGCCGTGCTGGCGATCGAAGACAGCAACTTCTACGAGCACGGCGGCGTCGACTACCTGGGCATCCTGCGCGCCGCAGTCCACAACGCGACCGGCGGCGCCCGCCAGGGGGCGTCCACCATTACGCAGCAGGTAGCGCGCAACTTCTTCTTATCGAGCGAACAGACGTTCAAGCGCAAGGCCTATGAAGCGCTGCTGGCCTGGAAGATCGAGCAGAACCTGACCAAGGACCAGATCCTTGAGGTCTACATGAACCAGATCTACCTGGGGCAGCGGGCCTACGGCTTTTCTTCGGCCGCCCAAATCTATTTCGGCAAGAACCTGAAAGACATTAGCGTGGCGGAAGCTGCCATGCTGGCCGGCCTGCCTAAAGCGCCTTCGGCCTATAACCCGGTGGTCAACCCGAAGCGCGCCAAGGTGCGCCAGCAGTACATCCTGCAACGCATGGCCCAGCTTGGCTATATTACGCCCGCACAGTACGAAGCGGCCAAGAATGAACAGCTAAAAGTGAAAACGGACAGCAGCGCTTTCGGTGTCCATGCCGAATATGTTGCGGAAATGGCGCGCCAGCTGGTCTACGAGCAGTTCAAGGAAGAGACTTACACACGCGGCCTGAACGTCTTCACCACCATTACCAAGGCCGACCAGGACGCTGCCTACCTGGCCTTGCGCGCCGGCGTGATGGAATACGAGAAGCGCCACCCGTACCGCGGTCCGGAATCCTATGTCGACCTGCCGTCCAGCAAGTCCGAAGCCGACGACATCATGGAAACCGAGCTGGCCGAACATCCGGACAGCGACAATATCGTAGCCGCAATGGTGCTCAGCGCCGCCACCGACAAGGTGGTAGCTTCCACCGCCTCCGGCGAGGAAATCACCATCACCGGCGCCGGCCTGGCCATGGGCAAGAGCTGGCTGTCGGACAAGAACCCGCCCAATAAGCGCATCCGCCGCGGCGCCGTGATCCGCGTCATGCAGGAAGGGAAGGACTGGCAGATCACCCAGATGCCGGAAGTCGAATCGGCCTTCATCTCGGCCAGCACCGAAGATGGCGCGATCAAGGCCATGGTGGGCGGCTTCGACTACAACCGCAACAAGTTCAACCACGTGACCCAGGCCTGGCGCCAGCCGGGCTCCTCGTTCAAGCCTTTCATTTATTCAGCCTCGCTGGAACGCGGCCTGTCGCCGGCCACCATGATCAACGACGCGCCGATCTCCTTCGACGCGGGCCAGACCGGCGGCCAGGCATGGGAACCGAAGAACTACGATGGCAAGTATGAAGGCCCGATGACCATGCGCCGCGGCCTGACCAAGTCGAAGAACATGATCTCGATCCGCATCCTGCACCGCATCGGCGCCAAGTACGGCCAGGAATACGCGACCCGCTTCGGCTTCGACCCGGAACGCAACCCGCCTTACCTGACGCTGGCCCTTGGCGCCGGCGGCGTGACGCCGATGCAGATGGCGGGCGCCTACTCGGTCTTCGCCAACGGCGGCTACAAGGTTTCGCCCTACCTGATCGCCAAGGTCACCGACGCCAACGGCAAGGTGCTGTCGCAGGCCAATCCGGACAAGGCAGGCGACGAGAAGAACCGCGTGATCGACGAGCGTAATGCCTTCCTGATGGATTCGATGATGAAGGACGTGGTGCGCTTTGGCACCGCGACGCGCGCGCTGTCGCTGAAACGCCCGGATATCGCGGGCAAGACCGGCACCACCAATGATTCGATCGACGCCTGGTTTGCGGGCTACCAGGCCAAGCTGGTGGGCATTGCATGGATTGGCTTCGACCAGCCTAAAAACCTGGGCAACAAGGAAACCGGCGGCGGCCTCGCCTTGCCGATCTGGATCGGCTACATGGCCAAGGCATTGAAGAGTATTCCGGTTGAGGAACGCCCAATACCGGAGGGCATAATCTCCCAGGATGGGGAATACTACTATGCAGAGAATCCGCCTGGCGTTGGCATCGACAGCCTGGAAGGCGCGACACGCGGTACGCCGGCGGAAGAGAAGCAGAAGGACGCGGTCAAGAACGAGCTGTTCTAAACCGAGCAAACCGGCAAGCCGGTCTTAAGGCGCCACCACCACCGGCGCCCCACCCTGCTCCGTCACAATCTCCGACAGCGCCGCGTACAGCTCCGTACCGCGGCGCGTATCAATCCACTTGCCCTCCACCTGACGGTAGTGGAACCCACCCGAGCGCGCAGCCACCCACAGCTCCTGCATCGGCGCCTGCGAGTTAATAATCACCTTCGACCCATTCTCCACAAACTCGATCTCAAGCACATTGCCGCTGCGGCTGCACTCCACATCCACCATATCCTGTTCGCACAAGCGATCCAGCGACGCCTCGATCGCATCCAGGGTCGCTTCAGCCAGGTCCAAAAATTCCGATTCGGTCATGCTACACTCCAAGATTCCTATCAAGCCCCTATTCTAATCGTGAAGTCCCGAATCCCACTTGCTGTCCTTACAATGACAGCCCTGTTGGCCGGTTGTGGCCAGACCGGCCCACTGTACCTGCCAAAGCCCCCCGCCAAACCCGTTACCGCGGGTAAACCGGGCGTGGCGCCGCCTGAGGCTCCGGTTCCGTCCACACCACCAGCATCCCAACAGTAACTTTATGTCCCACTTTGAATACCAGAATGGCGTGCTGCACGCCGAAGGCGTTGCGCTCAACACCATCGCGGAAAACTACGGCACCCCAGCCTATGTTTATTCCAAATCCCAGCTGACCGGCAATTTCGACTCCTACGCCAACGCTTGCGCAGGCCGCGACGCCCTGGTGTGCTACGCGATGAAGGCCAACTCCAACCTCGCGATCCTGGACCTGCTGGCCCGCCGCGGCGCCGGCTTCGACATCGTGTCCGGCGGCGAACTGCTGCGCGTGCTTGCCGCCGGCGGCGATCCGAAGAAAGTGATCTTCTCCGGCGTCGGCAAGAGCGTGGAAGAGATGCGCCTGGCACTGTCGCACGACATCCTGTGCTTCAACGTGGAATCCATCCCAGAACTGCACCGCCTGAACGAAGTGGCAGGCTCCATGGGCAAGAAAGCGCGCATCTCGCTGCGCGTGAACCCCAACGTGGACGCCAAAACCCACCCGTACATCGCCACCGGCCTGAAAGCCAACAAATTCGGCGTGGCCTTCGACGATGCGCTGGCAACCTACCGCACCGCCGCCAAGCTCCCGCACCTGGACGTGTCCGGCATCGACTGCCATATTGGCTCGCAGCTGCTGGACGACGCACCGCTGCTGGAAGCGCTGGACAAGCTGATTGAACTGATCGACGCCCTGGGCGCCGAAGGCATCCACCTGCACCACCTGGACATCGGCGGCGGCTTAGGCATCGATTACGGCGACGGCGCACCGGTACCGGTGGGCGACTACCTCGGCCGCCTGTTCAAGCGCATCGACGCCTGGCGCGCCGAAAGGCACGGCGACAAGCCAATCAAGGTGATCTTCGAGCCGGGCCGCTCCATCGTCGGCAATGCTGGCGTGCTGCTGACCCGCGTGGAATTCATCAAGCACGGCGAAGAGAAGAACTTCTGCATCGTCGACGCGGCCATGAATGATATGGCGCGTCCAGCAATGTACCAGGCGTGGATGGATATGCAGCCTGTGGTGAAAACCGCCGCTGACGCCCTGATGTTCGACGTGGTCGGCCCGATCTGCGAATCCGGTGACTGGCTGGCGCGCGACCGCGAGCTGAACGTCGAACCTGGCGATCTGCTGGTGATGAAGACCGCCGGCGCCTACGGCATGACCATGGCGTCCAACTACAACACCCGCGGCCGCGCCGTGGAGCTGATCGTCGACGGCGACAAAGTCCACGTCGTACGCCAGCGCGAGAATCCAGCCGACCTGTTCGCGCTGGAAACCGTCATCAAGTAATCCTGCCGGGGCGGCGCCGCTGCCGCCCAAATTCAAAATTCGGTGCCAGGTCTGTCATTTGGACAGATAGCGCTCACGTTTGATAAATCTCAATGCGTAGAAACATGCGTTTTCGCGTATTGAGATTTATCAAATAGTCGCTTCACGTGTCCGAATGACAGACCTGGCACCGAATTTTGGCACCGAATTTTGTGGCACCGAATTTTGACAACCAGAACGGTAGTCAACGGCGGGGGACTGCCCGTGCAGTCGATACGGTGGACTTGCTGCGCGCCCACCAGGCGCGGATGCCGAGCAAGGCCAGCACGATCAGACCAAACAGGATCGGCTTGTTGAAGTCGTGCTTGCCCGCCCGCATCCACCAGAAGTGCAGGATGCCCAGCGGCGCAATCACGTATACCAGCTTATGCAAAGATTGCCAGCGCTTACCGCCCAGGCGGCGCACCATGGCATTGGTACTGGTCGCAGCCAACGGCAGCAGCAGCACGAAGGCGGTGAAACCGACGGTGATGAAGGGCCGCTTGGCGACGTCCTTCAGCATCTCCTGCACGTCGAAGAAGTGATCGAACCACAGGAAGGTAGTGAAGTGCAGCAGCGCGTAAAAGAAGGCGTAAAGACCCATCATGCGGCGCAACTTGAGCAGCCAATTCCATCCTGATAAACGCCGCAGGGGCGTCACCGCCAGCGTGATGCACAGGAAGTACAAGGTCCACGAACCGGTATTGCGCGTGATGTACTGCAGCGGCTCGACCAGCTTATCGGCTGCCACCAGATAAACCAGCGCAAAGAACGGCACCAGCGCCAGCATGAAGGAGATGGACTTGATCGCCGTCAGCTGGCGCGGTGTGGGAGTAAAGGCCATCAGTAGTACTTCTTCAGGTCCATGCCGGTGTAGAGCGATGCCACTTCCGGATAGCCGTTGAACATCAGCGTCTTGCGCTTCTTGGTGAAGAAGCCGTCTTCGCCGATTCGGCGCTCGCTGGCCTGCGACCAGCGCGGGTGGTCGACGTCCGGATTCACATTCGAGAAGAAGCCGTATTCATTGGGCGCCGATTTATTCCAAGAGGTGCGCGGCATGTCGCGCACGAAGCGGATTTTCACGATCGACTTAGCGGACTTGAAGCCGTACTTCCACGGCAGCACCATGCGCACTGGCGCGCCATTCTGGTTCGGCAGCACCTCGCCGTACATGCCCACGGTGAGCAGCGCCAGCGGGTGATTGGCTTCGTCGATGCGCAAGCCCTCCACATAAGGCCATTCCAGCACGCGGCTGCGCACGCCCGGCATTTGCTGGTGGTCGGCCAGCGTGATGAATTCAACGTACTTCGCATTGCCGGTCGGTTCGACCTTCTTGATCAACTCGGAGAAGGAATAGCCGATCCACGGCACCACCATCGACCAGCCTTCCACGCAGCGATGGCGGTAAATGCGCTCTTCCAGCGGCGCCAGTTTGAGCAGGCTGTCGATATCGAGGGTCATCGGTTTCTTCACCTCGCCCTCGATCTGCACCGTCCAAGGGCGCGTGCGCAAGGTATGCGCATTCTCCGCCGGGTCCGACTTGTCGGTGCCGAATTCGTAGAAGTTATTGTAGGTGGTGGCGTCCTTGTATGCCGTCTGCTTTTCCATGACGGCGAAGGCTGGGTTGCGTTTGGCCGCCAGCTTGGCGAGTCCGCCGCCCTGGGACTGCGCCAGCGCCAGTTCGGGGCCGAGAATGGCGCCCGCAGCAGCCAGCTTGATGAACTTGCGGCGCGACTCAAACACTTCGCGCGGCGTGATTTCGGAAGGAAGGATCAGCATGGTCAGCTCCAAAACTGGTGCAAGGTAATAGCTAAACCTTACACCAGTTTGCTGAAGCCGATATTAAATGCGTAGGCACAAAAAAAACCGCCCGGCGAACCGGGCGGAACTTTAGGTAACCAATATAAACGATCAGTACTCGTAACGAGCAGTCAGTCGCACGCTGCGTGGCTCCTGGAACGAAGTTGGGCTCAGCCAATTCAGGTTTGCCTTGCCTTCGTCTTTTGAAACGGTTGCACGGCTGTAGTCGCGGCGCTCCTGCACTTCACCCACGGTATGGCGGTTCAGGATATTGAACACGTCGATCTGGAAGGTCAGCTTGTTTTGGCCGAACTTGGTGATGTATGCCAAGTTCATGTCCAGAGTGGTGGTCCATGGCGTACGGCCGAAGGTACCACGCTGGTGCAGTTCGCTCACGCCCTGATCGTTCACGCAGTAGTACGACGATGCGGTGCCGTAGTTGGCGGCATCAGCGTAGTCAGGCGCGTTCCATGGCACATAGCCAATGCAGCTGATCGGACGGCCGGAAGCGATCTGTGCGTTGAAACCCATGCGCAGATTTTCGGTCAACTGGTACAGGCCGTATGCCTTGATCACATGGCGGCGATCGCCTGGCAGGTAGCCATCGGTGCCCTTGGTCAGCGAAGGGAAGTCGAAGTCCTGGGATACGCCAGCATCTTCCTGGTTGATGATCGAGTTCACGTAGCCTTCAGCAGTACCCTTGGACTTGGACAGCACGTAGGACACGTTCGCGCCCCACTGGCCGTTGAACGGGTGATCCAGGGTCAGTTCCAGTGCCTTGTAGGTACGGGTGTACTTGGCCAGGCCGATGTAGCTGTTCGGAACGGTTACGTCTTTCAGCTTGCCGTCGTTGTTGACGTCCATCTGCAGGCTTACGTCGTTACCCGGGTTCACCATGATGCAGGTGGCCATGGAGCTCACCTTGAAGTTCGGGTAGCCATTATCGGTTGCCCACTGCTTGAAGCCGGCGTGCGAGCAGTAGTCGTCCATGCCGTCATTGACCTTGCGGTAGATACCGCGCAGGCCCATGTCCCAGCCCTTCACGACTTGCCATTGGCCGCCCAGGATGTACTCATCCTGCGACATTGGCTTCAGGCTCGTGCTGGACACGGTCGCTGGATTCGGCGGAGTCAGGCTGCCAGTGACTTTCGACACGCCAATTGGAGCAGACAGGCCGGTTGGAGCAAAGGTGACAGGATCGCGACCAGCGAAGGTGTAGAACGATTCGGTCGATTCTTCGCCGCGGGTTGCACGGATGTTGGTGTTGGCAGCCACTGGAATGAAGTAGCGGCCGACGTTACCAAACAACTTCATGGTCGAATTGCCGTTCACGTCCCAGGCGAAGCCCAGGCGCGGCGCCAGCTGGTTGTCAGCTTTTACGAAGGACTTGCCGTCTGAGTTCTTGTTATCGAACGACTCCCAACGCAGGCCACCGTACAGCAACCAGTTCTTGGTCATCTTCCAGCTGTCTTCGATGTAGTAGGCTTCGTTGTTGACATCGAAGGTACCGGAGGTGGACAGGGAAGTACGCTTACGCACGTAGACGGTGCCAGGTGCCACTGAGTTTGGCACGCCGTTAATGGTGCCAGTGGACGAAACCAGGTAGCGCCAGTACACGCCACCTGAGTACGACGAAGAACCAGCTGCGGTCGAGCTGAATTTCTGGTTGTCGATACCACCGCGGATGGTATGGTCGCCCAGCACGTATTCGGCGTCGAGACGGAAAGCCTTGCGCTCGTCCAGATCGTCCGGTGCGGATGGGTCGCGTACCGGGGTGGCGAACGGCTCTTTCCAGCAGCCCAGCAGATTAACCGATGGGTCGTACACGGTCGGGCAGGACTCGTTTGCGGTACGGGCGCCGGTGGTCTTGTCGGTCTTTTCTTTTACTCGGCCGATCAGAGCGGAGACGGTGAGGTTGTCGGTCAGGTAGCCGGTGTATTTTCCGATCAGGGTATGGCCACCGCCGCGCAGTTCGCTGTCCTCAGGGGTGCCGGTATGGGTGGTCAGATACTGGCGATTTTCATCGTTGACTGGGTAGTCGGTGTACTTAACCTTGCGCTTGTGGGTCAGACCGGTGAACTCGAAACGATGATCGTCGGTTGGCGTGAAGTCCAGCTTAATCATGCCATTTGGCTGATTGTTGGTCGAGGCATAGCTCTTGTTCTGCTGGTACACGTCACGGGTGTTGTGTTTGCCCTCCAGGATCGCGAACATGAACAGCTTGTCCTTGATCAGCGGGCCGCCCGCATACACATCGTATGCGGTCTCGTTCGTGCGGTTAGCGCGCTGGAACAGCGTGTACTTGGAATCGCTGGTCTCTTCGCCGGCGGCGATCGCTGCGGCATAGTTTTTGTCCAGCACATCGCGCGATTTGGCGCGCAGGCTTTCCGGTTCGGTGTAGATCGCACCGCCGAACTTCCAGTCATTGGTACCGCGCTTGGTTACCAGCGACACCACGCCGCCCAGCGAGCGGCCGTATTCGGCGCCGTAGCCACCGGACTTTACTTGCTGTGCGCCGATGGCATCAAACGGCAGTTGCGAGTAGGAGAGGAAGTTACGGATGTTGGTGACATCGAAACCGTTGATGTAGTAGCCATTTTCTGCCACGGAAGCGCCCGCGAAGGCCGGCAGGTTACCGGCTCCGAGGTCGGAGTCGCCTTTGAGCACGCCTGGAGCCAGGGTGGCGACTGCGTTCACGTCGCGCATCACTGGGAGTGCCTGCAATTGTTCGGCGGTAAACACGGTGTTGGTCTCGACGCTGGAAACGTCAATCGCGCTACGGACGCCACGAATCGTGACGCGGCCAGCCATTTCCGGCTCAGCTGAGCTGGTCAGATTCACGCCGGAACCAGAGCCGATGGCCACGGTGATGTCGCGCGTCACACCGTTCGAAACTACTTTGTAATTACCCGGTTGCAGCTTAGCGGCCGTAAATGCGCCCGAAGCGTCCACCGTAATGGTGCGCTCAAAGCCGGTTTCGGCGCTGGTAATGGTGACTTTGGCGCCCGGTTGGGCTTTGCCGAAAATGGAACCTTCCGAACTTTGCGCGTAAGCAACGCTCGAAACCGCGAGACTCACGGCCAGCGCGACAGCGGTGCGACGTAACACCGTTGCGTGAACTTTCATAAACACTCCTGAGTTGTATTTGGTGCATTTCGAATTTGAGCGAATATTATTTACTGCTTATCCCCACCATCGCCCGTTGCAAATTCTTACAATTCCTTACAATCGCGTCAATTGATTAGTTGCAATTTGCAATCTTCAAAGAAAAAAATACAACACTTTTGAAAGTTACAGGCGTGCCAAGACCTCGACCAAAAGGCCGAGATCATTGCGCATTGAGGAGGGGAATTACAGCTTGCCGTAGGAATGCAGGCCGGAGAGGAACATGTTTACGCCCAGGAAGGCGAAGGTGGTGACCACGAGGCCGACCACGGCCCACCAGGCCGACGCCTTGCCGCGCAGGCCGGACATTAAGCGCATATGCAGCCAAGCTGCGTAGTTCAGCCAGACGATCAGGGCCCAGGTTTCTTTCGGGTCCCAGGACCAGTAGCCGCCCCAGGCTTCCGCCGCCCACAGGGCGCCGAGAATGGTGGCGATGGTGAAGAAGGCGAAGCCGATCGAAATCGCCTTGTACATCACGTCTTCCAGCACTTCGCCACTAGGCAGGCGGTCGGAGAAGGAGCCGCGCACCAGGTTGGTCACGGCGAACAGCGCGACCAGCACGCCGACCTTCATGCTGATCTGGCCGATCGCCGCAGTGGTGGAGGCTTCCGCACCGGCGATGAAGGCGATCAGAAAGGCCGCCGCCACGATGGCGATCGGCGCCACCACCAGCGCCAGCCACAGCGTGCGCGAATCTTCATATTTGAGCAGGTAAGCCCAGGCCACCATCGAGGCCAGTGCAAAAGTGCCGTAGCCGATGAAGTTGGCCGGCACGTGGATCTTCATCCACCAGCTCTTCAGCGCCGGTACCAGCGGTTGGATTTCGGAAGCGCCGCGCGCCACCGTGTACCACAGCAGGAAGCCGACCGCCGCCGAAATCACCAGCAGCACGAACGGGCCCAGCGCGCGCGTGGCGTAGTGCTCTTCGTAATAGAGGTAGAACATGGCCGTGATCAGCGAGAACAGCACGAACACTTCGTACAAGTTCGAGATCGGTATGTGGCCGATATCGGTACCGATCAGGTAAGACTCGTACCAGCGCACAAGCATGCCGGTCGCGCCCAGCACCACGGCCGCCCAGCACAGGATCGAACCTGCCGCGCCGCCCAGCGAGGAACGGGTAAACATGCCGCCCCAGTAAAACAGGGTCGACAGGAAGAACAAGGTGCTCATCCACAGAATCGCCGACTGGCTCGACAGCATGTACTTGAGCCAGAAACGGGAATCGGCCGAGGACAGCTCGCCGCCATACATGGCGACGCCCGCCAGCGCCAGCGCAAAGGTCAACGGCATCAGCCAGCGCAACGGCTTCCAGTAGAAGCCCAGCGCGGCAAAGGCCGGCGCGGAGGCGAGCAGGATGCCTTTCTCGTAGACGTCCATATAGGCGCCGAAGCGATTGAACGCGTATAGTGCACCTGCGCACAGGACCAGGGCGAACAGCCAGTCAAACGCGCCAAGGCGCTTGAAATAGCCCGGCTGCTGGGCATAGATTTGTGTTGCTTCCATAGCTTTCTCCAAAACCTGGCAACAGCTTACGCCGATTGCGGCAGTTTTTCCTTGAGTTCCTTGAATTCTCTCTCGAAGTCCAGCGTCTTGCGCTGGGTGCTCATGGCCATCAGGGCCTCGGCACCGCCTTCACCATCTTTGATCCATACCCAGACACGGCGCTCGCGGATATAGAACATCGCGAACACGCCCAGCACCAGGAACAGGCATCCAATATACACAACGGTCTTGCCCGGCGAACGGGTCACCTGGAATACCGATGCCTTCACTTCGATATATTCGTCCAGCTGCAGGTAGACCGGAGCGCCGTAGAAGAAGCTGTCCGACAGCGCATTGGTGGCCAGTTGCAGGAAGCGGCCGTGGGTCTCGTCCATTGCGGCGGCCGGCTTGCCATCCTTCTCGCGGGCTGCCTGCCACAGCTCCCACATCGTGCCATTCAGGATCTTCAGGAAGATTTCAGCGGCCTTGGTCTGCTCCGCCTGCGGCACCTTCTCCAGGAAGCGGCTGATGGCGAAGAAGCCAGCGCCATTAACGTCGCCGGCAAAGATCTCCATGCCCTTCAGCGCGGATGCTTCCAACTGCGTACGCAGGACGTCGCCGGCCTTCGATTGCGGCATGGCTTGCGCCGCATAGCGCGCGGCGGCTTTCTGGCGCAGCGCAGGATCCTGCACGGCGGCGCGCAGGCGCATCCACTCGCGCACGCTGTGCTCATCGTCGGCCGGGATGCGCAGGAAGCTGAACGGATCGGACGGATTGGCGCGCACGCCAGCGAGGAAGACGGTGTCGCCTTCGATCGTCACCGGCTGCATATAGTTCTGGAATTCGCGCGCCTGGCCGTTCTTGTCGCGCAGCTTGTACTGCACCGACGGGCCGACGTTCTTCAGGTCCTTGTTGTGGGCGGTCTTGGCGGCGGAACCGAGTTGCTTGTCCAGGCTGCGGGCGAAGGAGTCGTTCAGGTTCTCGCCCTTGGTCACGGCGCGCGCATCCTGGTTGCCGATGTTCTCCACGTTGAAGGGGCGGAAGTCGGTCCACTCCACCGTATAGTCTTCGCTCAGCTTGGTGGTGCTATTCACTTCACCCGTGAAGCTGAACGTTCCGTTGCCGGTACCCTTCATCGGATAGCCGACCAGTTTCAGTTTGGTGCCGCCGTCTTCAAACGAAGACTGGTAAATCGCAACGCCTTCAAAGATCAGCGGCTTGTTCACTTCGACCACGGCATCCATGGTCTTGCCGGTTTCGTTGGAGCGCACGGTCACGTGGCTGGCGAACAGTTTCGGCATGCCAGTGCTGTAGAAGTCGATAACGAATTTCTTCAGCTGGATCGAGAACGGCAGGTCTTGCACCAGCACGCCGTCCGGGCGCTGCAGGATCGCAGTATTGCCGCTAGTTCCCTCCGGCAGCGCGATGTTGCCACGGTAGGTCGGGTTGTGGACGCCCAGGCGGTGCTTGGCGGGGATGTCGGAGATCAGGCCGGTGCCTGCGAAGGCGGACTTGCCCAGCACCCATTGCTGGAAGCGGATCGGCAAGTCGGAGTCGAGCATGCCACCGATCAGGATGATCACGATCGCGCTGTGCGCAAAGATGTAGCCGAACTTGTTGCCGGCACCGCGTTTGGCCGTCACCAGGACGGCGCCGTCCTTCTCCACGATCTTGGCTGCATAGCCCGCGTGGCCCAGGCGCTGCGCGGTCTGGACCGCCAGCTGATCGCGCGTCACAGGTGACTGCCAGTGGCTCTTGTGGTGGAAATTATTGAGCGAAGCCTCGCGCACCTTCTCGCGCCAGCTGCGCATATCCTTCAGCATCTTCGGCGTGTTGTGCACCACGCACAGCGAAGTCGACACGACCAGCAAGGCGCACATGGAAACGAACCACCAGGATGAGTAGATCGCGTACAGCTGCAGCTTATTGAAGACCTCGAACCAGAATGGCCCGAACTGGTTGATGTAGTTCGGCATCGGCTGGCTTTGCTGCACGATGGTGCCGATGATCGCGGCGAGGATGATCACCACGAACAAAGCAATCGCGAAACGCATCGACGACAGCAGCTCGACGGTTTCTGCCACTGGGCCGCGCCGGTTGCGCAGCTGGATTCCGGAAGTGGATGGTGCGTCGCTCATTACTCAGGCAAAAAATCAGGAGATTAACAACAAAAAGGGCAGCCTGCTTGCGCGGCCGCCCTTTTCATGTCCAGTACCGCCCTTGCTGCGGGCGGTGCATCACAATTACTTCAAGCCTGCCATGTAGTCGGCAACCGCTTCGATTTCCTTGTCGGACATACGGTAAGCGATAGCTTGCATTTCTGCGCTGGACTTGCGGGTGCCGGCCTTGAACGCTTTCAGGGTGGCAGCGGTGTAGTCCTGGTGCTGGCCGCCCACGCGTGGGTACATGGCAGGCATGCCGGCGCCGGCTGGGCCGTGGCAGGATGCGCAGGCAGGCACGCGGTTTTCAGCGATGCCGCCGCGGTAGATCTTCTTACCCAGTTCGATGGTATCTTTGTTCTTGGCAGCGCCGGCCTTGCTTGCTTCGGTGTTCAGGTAAGCAGCGACGTTTTTCTTTTCTTCTTCGGTCAGGGCCTTGGCGAATGCGGTCATGACGGTGCCTGGACGCGCGTCGGTGGTGAAGGCCACCAGTTGCTTGTAGACGTAGGCTTCGCCCTGGCCACCCAGTTTAGGGTTGACGGTGATGGTCGATGCGCCCTTGGCGCCGTGGCAGGATACGCAAGCTGGAATACCGCGCGCGTTATCGCCTTCTGCGTACAGGGTGGCGCCTTTGGCCGGATCAGCCTTGGCAGCGGCAGGAGCGTGTGCTTCGTTGGCGGAAGCTACACCGGAAACAGCCAGCATTGCGACGAACAAGGATTTTACAAATGGCGAAAACGCACGATTCATTCAGACACCCTGGGACAGATTAAGTTATTAGTGATAGAGGAATCGTTGCAATATAGCATGGCAACAATTCGTAACCCCTTATTGTACAATAGCTTTCCTGCTTTTTTGCCCCCTTTTTGTTGCTTTCCCCATGTCTAAACTCTGGCAAGCCCGCTTTTTCACCACCGTTAACCACCTGCGCGACCTGCCGCGCACGTCGGTGCCAGAGATCGCCTTTGCGGGCCGGTCCAACGCTGGCAAGTCCACCGCAATTAACATCCTGTGCAACCAGAAGGGCCTGGCGTTCGCCTCCAAGACCCCTGGCCGCACCCAGCACATCAACTTCTTCTCGATCGGCGGCGCCCACGTGGCAATGCACCGTCATGACCCGATCAATATGGACGAACTGCAGTGCCTGATCGCCGATTTACCTGGTTACGGCTATGCGGAAGTCTCGGGCGACGCCAAGAACCACTGGCAGCGCCTGCTCGGCGACTACGTGCAGCGCCGCGACCAGTTGGCCGCCCTGGTGCTGATGATGGACGCGCGCCGCCCGTTCACCGAACTCGATGTGCAAATGATCGAATGGTTCGCCCCGACCGGCAAACCGATCCACTGCATCCTGACCAAGGCGGACAAGCTGAACCGCAATGAATCGATCAACGTGCTGCGCCAGGCCAAGGCCAAGCTTGACAGCTACGTCGATGAAGACGGCGAAGGCTTCCCCTTCACCGTGCAACTGTTTTCCGCGCTGAAGCGCATCGGCATTGAGGAAGCGACGGCCAAGATCGAAGAGCTGGCCGGCCTCGCCGCTGACGGCGAAGCGCCAACTCCTGACGAAAGCGAAGAATGATCACTCCTGATTTTCCAGCCATCCGCATGCGCCGCATGCGCCGCGACCCGTTCTCGCGCGCCCTGATGCGCGAGAACACCGTCACTGTCGACGACCTGATCTACCCGGTCTTCGTGGTGGAAGGCGCTAATCGCCGCGAGGCAGTGACCACCATGCCGGGCGTGGACCGCATCTCGATCGACAACCTGCTGAAGGTGGCCGAGGAATGCGTGAAGCTGGGCATCCCTGTGCTGTCGCTGTTCCCGAACATCGATCCTTCGCTGAAAACCAATGACGGCGTGGAAGCGACCAATCCGGAAGGCCTGATTCCACGCGCCGTGCGCGCGCTGAAGAAGAATTTCCCTGAGCTTGGCATTATGACCGACGTGGCGCTGGACCCATACACCAGCCACGGACAGGACGGCACCGTCGACGAAAAGGGCTCGATCCTGAACGACGAAACCACCGAGATGCTGGTGCGCCAGGCGCTGTGCCAGGCCGAAGCCGGCGTGGACATCGTCGGCCCGTCCGACATGATGGATGGCCGCATCGGCGTGATGCGCCAGGCGCTGGAAGACAAAGGCCTGATCCACACCCGCATCATGGCTTACTCGGCCAAGTACGCGTCCGCCTTCTACGGCCCGTTCCGCGATGCGGTCGGTTCTGCAGCGGCGTTGGGCAAGGCAGACAAGTTCACCTACCAAATGGACCCTGCCAATACCGACGAAGCCCTGCGCGAAGTAGCGCTGGATATCGCCGAAGGCGCCGACATGGTGATGGTCAAGCCAGGCATGCCTTACCTGGACATCGTGCGCCGCGTGAAGGATGAATTCAAGGTGCCGACCTATGCCTACCAGGTGTCGGGCGAATACGCCATGCTGAAGGCCGCCGCGCTGAACGGCTGGCTCGATCACGACAAGGTGATGATGGAATCGATGATGGCATTCAAGCGCGCCGGCGCCGACGGCGTCCTCACTTACTTCGCGCTCGACATTGCGCGCAAGCTGAAGGGTTAAAACCGGTAAGCCAGGGTCTGACCCGCAGGCTCAGACCCTCAACGGTACAACGGCCGCGGGGTTGGTTCTAAGTCTTTGACGTTCATCGAAAGTCAAAAGCCCAGAACCAACCCCGCGGCCGTTATGCAGACAGGGTCAGACCCTGCGGGTCTGACCCTGGTTTACCGGTTTCAGGCATTCAAGCCTTCGACATGATGCACGCCGTCATGCCGATTCTGCAGCACCTGCGGCATCAGCGAACCGACGAACATGCCGATAAAGCCCGCCAGCAAGCCTGCCAGCTGCCCCGGGAACGTTGTGCCGAGCGAGGAAATCTGAGGGAGGAACACAAGCCAGGTAGCAATGCCGGCGCCCAGCGAGAAGATCGCTCCCTGGGTCGTGGCTCGCTTCCAGTACAGGCCCATGACCAGCGGCACAAACGCGCCAACTAAGGTGATCTGGTAAGCCGAGGAAACCAGCTCATAGATCGAGGTGCCGTTCATCTTGATCGCATACAGCAGCACGGATGCCGCGAACACCACGATGGTGGCGCGCATCGCGAACAGCTGCTGCTTGTCGCCCATGCCTGGACGCAGGTTCTTCAGGATGTTCTCAACGAAGCTGGTGGAAGGCGCCAGCAGCGTCGCCGACGACGTGGACTTGATCGCCGACAGCAGCGCGCCGAAGAACAGGATCTGCATCACCAGCGGCATCTTGGTCAGCACGAAGGTTGGCAGCAGGCGCTGGTAGTCGTTCTTGGCCATTTCCAGGCCATGGTCGCCCAGCACGATGATGGCGCAGGAAACGATGAACATCGGCACCGCGGCGAACAGGATGTAGCTGGCGCCGCCAATCATGGCGCCGCGGCGCGCGGTCTTTGCATCCTTGGCCGACATCACGCGCTGGAACACGTCCTGCTGCGGGATGGAGCCCAGCATCATGGTCACGGCGGATCCGATGAACATGGCCATTTCCGTGAATGTCGGCTGCGGCATGAACTTCCACAAGTCCTTCTGCGACGCCATTTCGATCACCTTGTCGGCGCCGCCGGCCAGGTCGGCTGAGAAAATGGCGATGATGGACAGGCCCACCACCAGCACGATCATCTGGATAAAGTCAGTCCACGCCACCGCCAGGAAGCCGCCGATCACCACATAAATCAGCACCGCCAGGGTGCCGACGATCATGCCGGCCGTTTCCGACATGGCGCCATTGGTCAGTACCGAGAACACCAGGCCCAGGGCGGTAATCTGCGCGGCTACCCAGCCCAGGTAGGAAATAATGATGGCAACCGAGCAGAACACCTCGATGCCCTTGCCGAAGCGCTGGCGGTAAAAGTCGCCGATGGTCAGCAGGTTGAGCTTGTACAGGCGGGCGGCGAAGAACATACCGACCAGGATCAGGCAGGTGCCTGCGCCGAACGGGTCTTCCACGATGGCGTTCAGGCCGCCTTGCACGAACTTGGCCGGAATACCCATCACGGTTTCCGCGCCAAACCAGGTCGCGAAAGTTGTCGTAATCACCATTATCAGCGGCAGGCTGCGGCCAGCCACTGCAAAGTCGGTTGTATTCTTGATGCGGGTGCCTGCCCATACGCCAAGGCCAAGGGTGCCCAGCAGGTACAGCACAACAAAGGAAATCAGGGTGATGTTCATCGCGGCGAAAACTCAGGTTCCAATCGGCAAATTTTGCGATTATAGCGGCAGGATGACGGCAGGTTTAATGAAATTTTTGTGGGATTGCGGTAAACCCAACAAACCGGCAACCCGGTGTCAGACCCGCGGGGTCTGACACCAGTCCGCAGCCGCCGCAGGCTAGTGCCTGACCCTGCGGGTCGGGCACTGGTTTACCGGTTCAGCTTTCCATAATTCGGGAAAAACTCCAGCAACAAGAACGCCTGCAACTCCTTCTCATCCTCCTTGCGCGCGCTCATAGGTACGTTGCGCGCCAGGCGGTGCGACTCCCAGATAAAGTCGCCCGGCTTCTCCTTGCGGATCATCTCGATCATGCGCTTGATGATTGCCGTTTCAATATCCTTCTCCGCGCCCTGGTCCACGTGCACCTGCTGCTGCCAGGTGCGCTTGAAGTTGGAACTGAATCCCTTGAACTTGATATCCGCGCCATTAAAGGTCTGGTTCACGATCTGGAACATGCCGCCCGTATCATTGCGCTCGCCATTCGCATTACGCCCCTGCGCGCCCATGATATTGGCCATGGCGCGCGCCTTGCCGGTGGCGCCGGCATCTTCTTCCTGCGAAGGCTGCGGCGTATCGGCAGCCCCGCGAGCGCGGCGGCGCATTTCGATCAGCGTCGCCATGTCAGGCGCGTTTTCCGGCGGCGGCGTCAGTTTGGCCTGCTCCGGCGGAACAAGTTGTTCCTGCGGCTTGATGATTTCAGTAATCGCGTTCTTGTTTGGCGGCAGGTAAGCGCGCGAAGAGCGCGGCGTTTCCTTGGCTTGCTTGGCTTTCGGTTGCGCCTTGGGCTTCGGCTGCTGCTGCGGTTTGCCCGGGGAGATATAGACCATCTCCCCTTCCTTGGCTGGCGCCCCCAGGACGATCTTCTCATGCGGCTTGATGAAATAGATCAGTACCGCCAGCAAGTGCAGGCCAACGGTAAAGGCCATGCCCCAGCGGTTCGGTTTTTTGGAGCCGTATTCGAGCACCTTCTCTTCCGGCCAGGGCTGGCCGCAAGTCGGGCAAAGCCCGTCTCGGGCCGCAAGTTCGGCGTGGCAATGCGTGTATTGGTGCAAGATAGTGGCTTTTACTGAAGATACTGGGGTGGCAGCTTACCGATTTTCCGTCTTTATAAATGTTACAGGTTGTAAGCGCCGCCCAGCATGGTATCAATGTTTGGCCGCTTTAACCGCCCTGAGCTCCACGGGCTGCGCCAATTCTGTTGCAGATCCGTCATCCAGGTCCTCGTCCTTCATCGGGCCAGTGCCGGAATACTTATCGAGGAACAAATAAATCACCGGGGTAATGTACAAGGTGATCACTTGCGAGAACAGCAGGCCGCCGATCACCGCCAGGCCCAGCGGCTGACGCAGTTCGGCGCCGGCGCCCAGGCCCAGGGCGATCGGCAAGGCGCCCATCAGGGCCGCCATGGTGGTCATCATGATCGGACGGAAGCGCAGGATACAGGCTTCACGGATCGCATCCATCGGCGACTTGCCCTGCTCCCGCTGCGCCACCAAGGCGAAGTCGATCATCATGATCGCGTTCTTCTTCACGATACCGATCAGCATGAGAATGCCGATGATGGCGATCATGGTCAGGTCCAGCTTGAAGATCCACAAGGTCAGCAGCGCCCCCACGGCGGCGGATGGCAAGCCGGCCAGGATAGTCAGCGGGTGGATATAGCTCTCATACAGCACGCCCAGCAGGACATAGATCACGCCCAAGGCCGCCACGATCAGGATCAGCTGGCTGCTCTGGGAATCCTTGAACACCGCAGCATCGCCGCCGTAGCTGGTGATAATGGAGGCCGGCAGGCCCATTTGCACGCCCATCTGCTCGATCTTGGCAGTGGCATTGCCCAGCGGGACATCCGGCGCCAGGTTGAAGGAAATCGTAATTGCCTGCAGCTGCCCCTGGTGGTTGACGGCAGTCGGACCTACGGTGCGTTCGACCGTGGCAAAGCTGGACAGCTGCACCAGCTGGCCCGCGCTGTTACGCACCGAAATCTTGGTCAGCGAATCGTCGAACTGACGGTCTTCCGTCGCGGCTTCCAGGATCACGAAGTAGCTGGCGGCGGAAGAGTAAATGGTCGATACCTGGCGCTCACCGAACGCGAGGTAGAGCGCAGTGCGCACGTCGGCCATCTTCACGCCCAGCATATTCGCCTTGTCGCGGTCGATCTTCAGCTGTGCCTGCAAGCCCTTGTTCTGCGAATCGCTGGTGACGTCGCGGAAGTCGCTGTCGCTGCGCATCGCATCCTGGAATTTGGTGGCCCAGTCGCTCAACGCATCCGGGCTGACCGATTGCAGTGTGTACTGGTAACGGCTCTTGGAAGGGCGGCCGCCCAGCTGCAAGTTCTGCACCGGGCTCAGGTAGACCTGGATGCCGGCGATCTTCTTGGTTTCCTTGCGCAGGCTGTCCAGCACTTCGGCCATTTTCTTGCGCTCAGAACGTGGCTTCAGGACCAGGAACATGCGTCCCGAATTGCCGCCGCCGGTGAACGACGTCACGTCCTTGATGTTCGGGTTGGCCTGGATCACGGCCGCCACCTTCTCCTGCAGTTCAAGCATGGCGGAGGTGGAGATATCTTCCGAGGCTTCGGTATTGACGCGGATCTGGCCCAGGTCCTCCTCAGGGAAGAAGCCT
Organism: Pseudoduganella sp. GW821-FHT11H04; assembly: GCF_058807935.1. Lineage (NCBI taxonomy): Bacteria > Pseudomonadati > Pseudomonadota > Betaproteobacteria > Burkholderiales > Oxalobacteraceae > Pseudoduganella > Pseudoduganella sp. GW821-FHT11H04. The sequence continues at coordinate 154,484 of NZ_JBXARE010000010.1, forward strand.
TTCGGGATCGCGATATACAGCCAGGCCGTCAGTGCGAAGGTGCCGAAAGCAACGCCCAGCACCACGAAGCGATGGTGCAGCGCCAGGTCCAGCGTGCGTGCGTAGCCATCGCGCACGGCGTGGAAGGCGCGTTCGAAGTGACGGCCGATAAAGGTGTCGTCGCCCGACGTCTCATGCGAATCGGCCGGCATGAAGCGCGAGGCCAGCATAGGCACCAGGGTCAGCGACACAACCGCAGACACCAGCACCGACAAACCGACCACCACGGCGAACTCGTGGAACATCAGGCCCATCACGCCAGGCATGAAGAAGATCGGGATGAACACCGCCACCAGCGAGATCGAAATCGAGATGATGGTGAAGCCCATCTCCTTGGCGCCCACCAGGGCCGCCTGCAAAGGCTTTTTACCCAGCTCGATATGGCGCACGATATTTTCCAGCACCACGATCGCATCATCGACCACCAGGCCCACCGCCAGCGTAATGCCGAGCAGGGACACGTTGTCCAGGCTGTAGCCCAGGCCGAACAGCAGCGCCAGTGCACCAAGCAGCGAGATGGGCATGGTGATGGCCGGGATGAAGGTGGCGGCCGCGCGGTGCAGGAAGAGGAAGATCACCAGTACCACCAGCACCACGGTCAGCGCCAGCGTCAGGTTCACGTCGTGGATCGCTTCGCGGATCGACACCGAGCGGTCGTTGACCAGGTTGATCGACACCGACTCCGGCAACTGCGCGCGGAAGCGCGGCAGCAGCTTGCGCACGGCATCGACCACCTGCACGGTATTGGCATCCGGTTGGCGCTGCACCAGCAGCACGATGGCGCGCTCGCTGTTGTAGCTGCCGGCGGATTTGATCGACTGGTAGCTGTCTTCCACCGTCGCCACTTCCTTCAGGCGGACCGGCTGGCCATTGCGGGTGGCGATGATCAGGTCGGCGAAATCGGCAGCGCGCATCAGCTGGGCATTACCCTGGATGGTCAGTGTCTGGCTCGGACCGTCAATGGTGCCGAGCGGGGTATTGGCATTGGCGGCCTTGATGGCGGCTTGCAGCTCATCGAGCGTGAGGTTGCGCGCATTCATCAAATCCGGCTTGGCGCGTACGCGCACCGCGAAACGCTTCTGGCCGTTGACCGATACCTGGGCCACGCCAGGCAAGGTGGACAGGTTAGGCGCCACCAGGTTTTCCGCGTAATCGTTCAGCTCGGACAAGCTTAGCGATGGCGAAGTCATGGTGGCGAACAGCACCGGCGCATCGGCCGGGTTGACCTTGCGGTAGGACGGCAAATCCGTCATTTCCTGCGGTAGCGAACGCTGGGCGCGCAGCAGCGCCGCCTGCACATCGACCGCCGCTTCGTTGACGTTGATCGAAGGATCGAATTCCAGCGTCAGCGAAGTATTGCCGAGCGTGCTGGTGGACGTGATCATCGACAGGCCGCCGATGGTCGAGAATTGCTTTTCCAGCGGCAGCGCGACAGACGACGCCATCGTTTCCGGCGAGGCGCCAGGCAGGTCGGCGCTGACGTTGATCACCGGCGTGTTATAGCTCGGCAGTGCCGCAACTGGAATATGCGAATAGGCCAGCACGCCGGCCAGGATCAGGCTCAGCGAGAGCAGCACCACCATGACGGGGCGCCGGATACTCAGCTCGGACAGGTTCATTCTGCCTTACCTTTCTTGTGGCCCTTGCCGTTGTCGGCAACCGCCGGTTCGGCGATGCGCACCTTGGCGCCCGGGCGCAGGTTCTGCTTGCCTTCCACGATGACTTTCTCATCGCCATTCAGGCCGGTCACTGCAGCCAGTGCACCAAAGCCGTGGATGCGTTTGATGTTGACCACCTTGGCGGTCTGGTCCGGCGCGACAGCGTATACAAACGTGCCCTTAGTGTTGGTAATGATAGCGTTCTGTGGCACTACCAGCGCGTCCTTCAGGGTGGCGACCGTCAGCTTGGTGTTCACGTACTGGCCGGGCCACAGACGGGTGTCGACATTGTCGAACACAGCCTTGACGCGGATCACGCCGGCCACCGGGTCAACGGTATTGTCGACAAAACTGAGTTGGCCATTGATGGGCTTGTCCGAATTATTCTGGAAAGCTTGCACCGCCACCTTGCCGGCACGCTGGGCATCGAGCAGGGCCGCCAGGCTGGACTCAGGCACAGTGAAGGCGACGTTGATCGGGTTCAGCTGGGTCACCGTGGTGAGCGAAGTGCTCAGCTGAACCAAGCTGCCCGGGTAGACGTTGATAGCGCCGACGCGGCCGGTCAGAGGCGATCGGATTTGGGTAAAGCTTTGGTCCACCTTGCTGGCGCGAGCGGCGGCAGTGTCGGCTTCCAGCAGGGCGCGGGCCGAATCGACCTGGCTCTTCAGCGTATCGACGGCGCTCTGGGCCAGGAAGTTCTGGCCGCGCAATTCTTGGGCTCGCTTGTATTGGCGCTCCAGGTCGGCCAGGCTGGCGCGGTCCTTTGCCACCTGCGCATCGGCCTTTTCGACATTGGCCGCTTCGGTGCGGGCGTCGAGCGAGAACATCAGCTCGCCCTGCTTCACAAACTGGCCTTCCTTCACATGCACTTTGACGATGGTGCTGGTGGTTTGCGGGTGCAGGTCGACGGTCGAGATCGGGCTCACCGTGCCGTTGGCGGCCAGCGCTACCGGAACATCCTGGCGCAGCGGCGCTACCACGTTGACGGTGGTTGGTCCCTGCTCGCCTTTGCCCTTGCCACCGCCTTGCGCCTGCGCGGCGCCCTGCTCGCCCGAGCCGCTGTTTGCGTACCAGGCGCCGCCGCCGATTGCGACGGCCAGGCCTACCACTACTGCCAGAGTTTTCTTCTTCATGAGATCCAACTATTTTCCTGCATAAAATTCGGGGAACACGAGGGTGACTTCGAGGCCGCCGCTCGGGTGATTGGCCAGGCTCAAGCGAGCGCCGTGCTGCTCAGCGATATTGCGCGCAATCGTCAGGCCCAGGCCGGTGCCGCCGGAGGAGCGGTTGCGCGAAGTCTCCAGGCGGTAAAACGGTTCAAACACTTGCGCCAGCTGGTCGGCCGGGATGCCCGGGCCCTCGTCGCGGATGGTGACGCGAGAGGAACCAGCCAGGCGCTCCACGGTCACATGGGCGCGCTGGCCGTACTTGACGGCGTTGTCGATCAGGTTGACCAGGCAGCGGCGGATGTCGAGCGGGCGACCCATCAGGTCCATCGCGGCGCGGCCTTTCAAATCCACTTCCTGGCCAGCGTCGGCGGCATCGGCGCACACGCTGTCGAGCAAGGCGTCTAGGTCGACGCGCTGCATGACTTCGGTGGTATCCATGCTGCGCGCCAGGTCCAGGCCTTCCTTCACCATTTGCTGCATCGCCGACAGGTCTTCCAGCAGCTTGCCTTGCAGCTCATGGTCCTGCACTTTTTCCAGGCGCAGGCGCATGCGTGTCAGCGGGGTCTGCAAATCGTGGGTGATGGCAGCCAGCATTTCCGTGCGCTGGGCGATGTGCTGGCGGATGCGCGCCTGCATCGCATTGAAGGCGGCCGAGGCGGTGCGGATTTCCGTGGCGCCACCCAGCTCGATCGGCGCGTGATTGATGTCGTTGCCCAGTTTTTTGGCGGCGTCGGCCAGTTTGTTCAACGGGCCCATGGTCATGCGCGCCACCAGGTAGGCCAGTACGGCAATGCTGAGCAGGAAAGGAACGAAGGCGGCATATTCATTCTTGCCGGTCGGCGCCGGCTGGCGTGGCGGCAGGATGGAGAGTTTCAGGTGTTGGCCGTCGGGCATGGTCACGGCCAGCGATTCGCAGGTGCCGCGCCAGATGCCGGTGCCGGCGCCGAAGACCGGGAAAGCGGTATAAGTCTGCGTTGGACGGTCGCAAGCATCCGGACGCTCGTGCAGCGAACGCAACGCATATTCCTTGCCCAGCCGGTTTCCAAGCGTGGAGGCGAATTCGCTCAGCTGCGGGCTGACGTCGCTCAGCTCGCCGAGCACTTCCAGCTTGATGGCGCCCATGCTGGCCACACGCAGGTACTGGTTGCGCGAATCCGGCAGCACCACGCCGGCGGTGGAAATGATTTGTTCGGCGCGCTCGAGGGCGAAGTAATCGCGATAGCGCTGCAGGGTGCGCTGGCGTTCATTGACGGCCAGGTACTGCGTCAGGGCGGCGGAGGCAAGAATGCCCAGCATCAGGACCAGAAAGACCCGCCCCGTCATGCCCCGGAAAAAGGATTTCATCAGTCCGGCTCCACAGCCACCGTTCCGGCCAGCACATAGCCGCCGTTACGCACCGTTTTGATGATCTGCGGCAGGCGCGCGTCCTCGCCCAGTTTCTGGCGCAGGCGGCTGATCTGGATGTCGATCGAACGGTCGAAGGGGTCGGCGTCGCGGCCCTGGGTCAGGTTCAGCAACTGGTCGCGGTTCAGCACGCGGTTCGGGTGCTCGAGGAAGACCTTGAGTAGGCGGAATTCCGCGCCGGAGAGCATGATCACCGTGCCTTGCGGGTTGACCAGGTGGCGCGCGGTCAGGTCCAGCACCCAGTTCGAGAAGCGGATGCGGCTGGCTTTCTCAACGCCGCTGGCGGCGGTGGTGGTGCTGCGGCGCAGGACGCTGCGGATGCGGGCCAGCAGCTCGCGCGGCTCGAAGGGCTTGGGCAGGTAATCGTCGGCGCCCATTTCCAGGCCGAGGATGCGGTCCAGCGGCTCGCTGCGGGCGGTCAGCATGATGACCGGCAGGGTCGAGTGGGCGCGCAGCTTGCGGCACAGGGTCAGGCCATCTTCGCCGGGCAGGTTCAGGTCCAGCACGATCAGGTCGGGCTTGGTGTTGTCCAGCAGTTTCCACATGCCGGCGCCATCGCCGGCGCCGTGGGTGCGGTAGCCGTTGGTCTCCAGGTAATCCTGCAGCAGGGTGCGGATATCGCGGTCGTCGTCGACGATCAGAATTGAGGCGGCATTTTCCATGCCTACAATTATCCCTTGATACGGCAAGGCCAGGTAATCAGTTTGTATCGCCATGTGTAAACCAATCCGGTCTACACATTGCGTTACAAACTGGCGCGGCGGGATCAATCCTGGGTCATGACCCAGCTGCCGCTGGCGTAGTTCGGCGCGCTCCAACTGCCACTCAACTGCCGGAGGTTGTCGAATTTGCCTGTGAAAGTCGAGCCATAATTGCCATTATTGGAAGCGGTGAAAAACACGCTGCCATCGGCGTTGACGGTGCCGGTGATATTGAATTCCACAGCCGAGCCGACGCAGTTGCCGGTGATATTGCTGCCATCAAACGTGAGCTTGCAGAGACCGCTGACGTTCTGGCCTTGGGCAACGCCTTCGTAGCGCCCATTCCAGTTACCCATGAAGCGCATTACGGTATCGAACTTGCGCGCCAGCTTCTGCTTCGAATACCCCAGCATTGTCTCGGTGTCGACCCTGCTGCGGCTTTCGCCAGTGGTTTTGTTCGTGATCGTGAAATTCGTCACGCATTTGACGTCAATGCCCAAATCAGGCTCCCACCAGCAAGTTTGCTCGGTAAGCTGTCGCAGGTTGCCGTCTTCCTCAATGCCGTTGCGGACTACCTTCAGCACATTGAATATCCCGGCCGGCACGGTAACCTGTTCCATTGGGAAAACCTTGTCCTTGAAATCATACGTATGTTGCTCCGCAGGGTTGGTCGAACACTTGCCCTGCACAATGCCGGCTGTTTGGGTGCTCATCCCAACGGTAACCGTGTATGGCGCGACCGGATAGTACGACGGGTTAGGCGCCGCAGTGCAAGAGCCATTGCTGGTATTGAGCCAGCGGCCCAGGCTGTCAAAGTCCGAGATGTTCGTGTTCGAGACATAGGCCAGCGGGCTCGACGAGCTGATGTAGTCGCCCAGGTAGGCGGCCGACACCGCGCCATCCGGCGCCACGCTGCGAATCACTTTAGTGGAGTAGCTATAAGTATCGGCAGTGGCGCCCTGCGCCCGCGATACGAATTCCCAAGTGTAATAGTCGCCGACCGTGGCCGCAGCTGCCGCATAGGTCGGTGTGGACGACAATTGCCCGGCTTCTTTCGCGGTCGAACCGCCGCCGCCGCCGCACCCCACCAGAATTGCCGCCGCCACCATCAATCCAATCCAACTACTACGCATACATTCCACCAGATTCAAGAAATTCAAAAGGCGGCAATGTTGCCATAAAGTAATCAGATGTGCAACAACTGGATACAAAGTCTTGGGTCGGGGACACTTGGCGGAAACAGAAAATATGGAAGATGCTTCCATGTGCTGTGCGAGAGCACATTTTCACAAGTTCATTTCTGAAGGGATTTAAGATGAAAACCTTGCATAAAGCATTTGTTATCGGCGCAGCAGTTATTGGCTTTGGTGTGTCCGCCTTGCCGGCCATGGCAGAAGAAGCCCCGCAGCACCAATATGCGGCCACTAAATTCGATCCTGTAAAAATGCAGGAGCGCATGGACCAGCACGCCAAGCGCATGCACGATGCGCTGAAAATTACGCCGGCACAGGAAGGCGCATGGCAAGCCTATTTGTCGGCGCTGAAATCGAATATGCCGCAACGCGGCCAATTCGACCGCGCTGCCTTTAAAGATATGCCGGCGCCACAGCGTATGGAAAAACATATTGAGATGGCGAAGGCACATATCGTCCGCATGGAGAGCAATCTTGCCGCCACAAAGACTTTGTATTCCGTGCTGACGCCTGAACAGCAAAAAGTGTTCGACGAAAAGGCCAGCCATTTCGGCCATCGCGGACATTCGCGCATGATGCAGCATCACCAGAATTAAAACAAAGGGCGCCTCACGGCGCCCTTGTTTTAACATCCATTAGTCCTGGGTGATCACCCAGGTTCCGTTACCATAATTCGGTACACTCCAGGCACCGCTAATCTGCTGCAGGGTGTCGACCTTCCCGGTAAACGTCGGTCCCGTAACCCCATTCACAGTGAGATTAAATTCCAGTTTGCCGTCGGCGTCGATCTTGCCCGTGATGTCAAATGTGACTGCCGCGCCACTGCAATTGCCCTTGATCGTACCATCCGCGGCGAACGATAACGCGCAGTTACCAGTCGCGGCACCGCTAAAAGCTTCCTGTCCAGGATCCCACGAAACGCTGAAGCGTGTTGTACTTACGTGCCAGTTTCTGATTAGAGAAGCCTATCAGCTCATCAATGAACTCAAGATTCTTGATCGCGCCGGTCGCCTTGGTCGTCCTGACGATTTTGTCCACACATTTGACTTCCACACCCAGGTCAGGCTCCCACCAGCAGGTGCGCTCACTGACCGTTGACGCGGTTCCGGAGTCGGTAGTGGAGTTTCGAGTCACCTTTAGCGCATTGAATGTACCGGCAGGCACAGTCACCTGTTCCATAGCGCCAACGGTGCTTTTATGGTCGAGTGTGCTTTGTTTGATTTTGCCTGTGCCGCATTGGAGTTCGTAAGTGCCCGTGTGCTGCCAGCTCATGCCGGCTGATATGGTATAGGGGGCAACATAGAAATAAGGCTGTTTGTTGGTCGTAATGCAAAAACCATCGGAGTTGCTGACCCAGTGCCCAGCACTGTCGTATTCATCGGTCGAGGTCGAGGAACTAAATGATAGTGGCTCGACTGGCGAGGCATAATCCGCGAGGGTTTTAATGGTTTTCGCCCCATCCTTCGCGACATTGCTCACCAAGTTCGTCAAGTAATCGGTCGTGTCGGCCTGACCATCAACTTTGGATTGCTCTTTGAACGAATAATAGTCGCCTACAGTTGCAGAAGCTGCCGTATATGTTTTAGGGCCGGACGGCAGTTGAACTGTAGACTGCCCGCTGCTTTGTGCGTCACCACCACCGCCCCCACATGCCGCCAGCAAACAAGCCAACCCAAGCACACCGAACTTTCGAACTTCCATGAACACCCCTGAGAAATATAATCAAAATGAAAAATACATTAATTATATCGCAACATTGGTGCTGATTCATCTGCCCGACCTCGTGGCGCGCAAGTGATTGCAATGAAAAAGGCGCCTTGCGGCGCCTTTGCTTCAGTTTAACTTTTCCAGCGATCGCAGGAATTTCTCTTTATCCTGGAAGCCGATCACCCGCGCATCGGGAATCTCCTGCCCGGCGCCGTTGAACATGATGATGCCCGGCGGACCAAACAGCGTGAAGCGTTGCAGCATGGCTTTGTCGTCAGCGTTATTGGCGGTCACGTCCACCTGCAGCAAAATCGTGTTGGCCAGCTTCTGCTGCACGGCAGGATCGATGAAGGTCAGCTTCTCCATTTCCTTGCAGGACACGCACCAGTCGGCATAGAAGTCCAGGATCACGGTCTTGCCGCCGGTTTGCGCCAGCACGGCATCCAGGTCCGACACCGATTTAACGCGGGTGAATTTCAGGTGCTTGTCGGCGCGGCCTGCCAAACGTTCAATCGGATGCAGCGGATCGGTACTGCCAGTGGCCAGACCCGCGATCTGGATCAGGCCAATGGCCGCGAACAGGGCTGCAACCACCTTCGGCAGCCATTTGCCTTGCTCATGGGTCAGCAGGTAGAAGGCGTAGCCCACGCCGAGGATGGCCCAGCCGATCATCTGCACTTTGCCCGGCAAGACCGGCGACACCAGCCACAGTGCCATGGCCAGCATCAGCACGCCGAAGAAGCGCTTCACGCCCTGCATCCAGATACCGGCGCGCGGCACCAGTGCGCCGGCCGACAAGCCAACCAGCAGCAGCGGAACGCTCATGCCAACCGCCATCGAGAATAGTGCGAGGCCGCCCACGACCACGTCGCGGGTCTGGCTGATGTAGACCAGGGCGCCGGCCAAGGGCGCCGCAACGCAGGGTCCAACGATCAAGGCGGAGATGGCGCCCATGGCGAATACGCCGGCCAGTTTGCCGCCGGAGTGGCGGTTTGATGCGGTCGCCAGGCGGGACTGCATGCCCGCCGGGACCTGCAATTCAAAGACGCCGAACATGGAGAGCGACATACCCGCCATCAGCAAGCCGAAGGCGCCCAGCACCCACGGATTCTGCAGGGCAGCCGACAGGCCCTGCCCAATCAGGCCGGCAGCGATGCCCAGCGCGGTATAAACAATCGCCATGCCCAAGGAGTAGCTCAGCGAAAGGGCGAAGCCGCGCGATCGGCGGCCTGGGCCGATGCCGTCGCCTACGATGATCGAGGACAGGATAGGCACCATCGGCAGCACGCACGGCGTGAAGGACAGGCCCAGGCCAAGCAGGATGAACAGAGGTGCGATCACGAGCAAGCTGCCGCCCTTCAGCGCGGATTCGATCTTGCCCATTTCGCTGTCGCTCGAGGCTTTGACGACAGGCGAAGCGTTGCCCGCTGCAGGCGCCTGCGCAGTCGCAGAAGCTGGCGTATCAAGTGCCGCCTGTGGCGCCGCGCCCGGGACGCTCTGGCTGCCCGCCGCCGCGCCCTTCTCGCCGCCGAGGCCGAACAGGTTGCCGCCCGAGGCTGAATTGCCGCCACCCACCACCATCAGGCGCGCCGTCGATTCCATCGGCGAATAGCACAAACCCTTTTCCGAGCAGCCCTGGCTGGTCGCCTTCAGGGTGAACGGGCCCGGCGCCTGGACCGGGATCACGATCGTCACCTGGTTGTGATAGGTCTCGACGTTCTTGTTAAAGGTTTCATCGAATTTGACTTTGCCCGGCGGGATCTGCGGCTCACCCAGCGTCGCGCCCTCCGCCACGAATTTGAAGCGTTCGCGGTACATGTAATAGCCGTCGGCGATCTCGTAAGTCACGGCAACGGCCTTGCCCTCCACTACCTTGGCGGAAAACTTGAAGGCGACCTGCGGATCGAGGAATTCCTCGTCGGCGTGCGCCGCTCCGGCAAACAGGAGGAAAAAGAGCGAGAGCGCAGCAAATAGCCACGCCTGGAAGGAGGACGCTTTATGGTGCATGGTCTTGGGCGGTGAATCGATCGGGCAGGCCCATCTTACACTGGCCGGCTTAACGCCGCTTTAAGCTGTTACCAGCAGAAATAAAAAAAGCCGGGCAAGGCCCGGCTTTCTAATAAACCTGTCTGAGATTACTCAGCGGTTGGTGCCTCGTCAGCGGAGCTGACTTCTGGACGGTCCAGCAGCTCGATGAAAGCCATTGGAGCGTTGTCGCCATGACGGAAACCCATTTTCAGGATACGCAGGTAGCCGCCGTTGCGGTTTGCGTAGCGTGGGCCCAGTTCAGCGAACAGCTTCAGAACCATCTCGCGGTCGCGCAGACGGGAGAAAGCCAGGCGCTTGTTGGCCAGGGTGTCGGTCTTGCCCAGGGTCAGGATTGGTTCCACAACGCGACGCAGTTCCTTTGCCTTTGGCAGGGTGGTCTTGATCGCTTCGTGACGCAGCAGCGAAACAGTCATGTTGCGCAGCATTGCCAGACGGTGGGACGAGGTACGGTTCAGTTTACGGAGGCCGTTACGGTGACGCATGGTACTTCCTTTCGATGTTGTTTAAATCCGAGATCTTCGATCGCCTAATCTAAGCAAAGGCGCGGTCCGGTTCAGGTTTATATACACCCGCCGCAAAGCGCGACGGGTGGTACTGCTAATCAGTTGGTAACAGGGCAGAACATCGCTGCGCGATGTCCAGCACTGTCACCAAATGTTGAAATTACTTCTCCAGACCAGCAGGTGGCCAGTTCTCGAGTTTCATGCCCAAGGTCAGGCCGCGCGATGCCAGCACTTCCTTGATTTCGTTCAGCGACTTGCGGCCCAGGTTCGGGGTCTTCAGCAGCTCGTTTTCGGTGCGCTGGATCAGGTCGCCGATGTAGTAGATGTTTTCTGCTTTCAGGCAGTTGGCCGAACGCACGGTCAGTTCCAGGTCGTCCACTGGACGCAGCAGGATCGGATCGACCATTGGAGCGCGGGATGGCGCTTCAGCGGCGGTTTCGGTGCCTTCCAGGGCAGCAAACACGTTCAGCTGGTCGACCAGCACGCGTGCCGATTGACGGATCGCTTCTTCCGGGGTGATCACGCCATTGGTTTCAATGTTGATGATCAGCTTGTCCAGGTCGGTACGCTGTTCCACACGTGCCGATTCGACAGCGTAGGAAACACGGCGCACTGGCGAGAACGAGGCGTCCAGGATGATGCGGCCGATGGTCTTGTTGGCGTCTTCCGACAGGCGACGCACGTTACCAGGAACGTAGCCGCGGCCTTTTTCGACCTTGATCTGCATGTCCAGCTTGCCGCCGGCAGTCAGGTTGGCGATCACGTGATCCGGGTTGATCAGCTCGACGTCGTGTGGCAGGTCGATGTCCGACGCCATCACTGGGCCTTCGCCTTCTTTCTTCAGGGTCAGGGTCACGGAGTCACGGTTGTGCACCTTGAACACGACACCCTTCAGGTTCAGCAGCAGGTCAACCACGTCTTCCTGCACGCCGTCCAGCGAGGAGTACTCGTGAACGACACCGGCGATGGTGACTTCGGTCGGCGCAAAGCCGGTCATCGAAGACAGCAGCACGCGGCGCAGCGCGTTGCCCAGAGTGTGGCCGTAGCCGCGCTCGAATGGCTCCATCACGACTTTGGCGTGACCGTGGCCCAGGGCTTCAACATCGATAATACGTGGTTTCAACAAGCTATTTTGCATGTAAATGTCCTTTTCATTACCCTCGGCTCGTTACACCGATAAGGCTGATGGCATTAAATGGAAAAGGCGGGACCGAGTCCCGCCTTGGTACAGCACCCGAGATTAACGGGAATACAGTTCGACGATCAGCGATTCGTTGACGTCAGCAGCGATTTCGTTACGCTCTGGGAAGGACTTGAAGGTACCTTCCATTTTCTTCGCGTCAACGGAAACCCAAGCTGGCATGCCAACTTGTTCAGCCAGCGACAGCGCTTCAACGATACGGGTCTGCTTCTTCGACTTTTCGCGAACGGCGATCACGTCGCCTTTCTTCACGTTGAACGAAGGGATGTTCACCACTTGGCCGTTCACGGTGAAGGCTTTGTGGGAAACCAGCTGACGCGCTTCGGAGCGGGTCGAGCCGAAGCCCATGCGGTATGCAACGTTGTCCAGACGGGATTCCAGCAGTTGCAGCAGGGTTTCGCCGGTTGGGCCCTTGCGGCGCTCAGCTTCAGCGAAGTAGCGACGGAACTGGCGTTCCAGCACGCCGTACATACGCTTGACCTTCTGCTTTTCGCGCAGCTGGTTGCCGTAGTCGGAAGTGCGGGCGCCGGATTTCACGCCGTGCTGGCCTGGCTTGACATCCAGTTTGCACTTGGAATCCAGGGAGCGGCGTGCGCTCTTCAGGAACAGGTCGGTGCCTTCACGGCGGGACAGTTTTGCTTTTGGTCCGATATAACGTGCCACGGTATATTTCCTTTAATGATTAAATGACGCCCCAGCCGCATCGGAATGCGGTTAGGCGCTAGCCTGGTCCACTTACAACTCAGGCGTGGCTTTTGCCTCGCCGGCAAGCCGGAAAGGCGAAAATAGCCGGACAGTATAACCGTTTCCGGTTCACTGTTCCAGCGATTTTGATTCAGAAGACGGTGGCCGGTTCACACCGAACCGGCCAATGTCAGACTGATATTAGATACGACGACGCTTTGGAGGGCGGCAGCCGTTGTGCGGCACTGGGGTAACGTCCTGGATCTCGGTGATCTTGATGCCCAGGTTGTTCAGTGCGCGAACAGCGGATTCGCGGCCAGGACCAGGGCCCTTGATGCGAACTTCCAGGTTCTTCACGCCGCATTCCTGCGCAACTTTACCAGCGGCTTCAGCAGCAACCTGCGCTGCGAACGGGGTCGACTTACGCGAACCCTTGAAGCCAGCACCACCGGAGGTCGCCCACGACAGAGCATTGCCCTGACGGTCGGTGATGGTGATGATGGTGTTGTTGAAGGAAGCGTGAACGTGTGCGATACCTTCAGCGACGTTCTTCTTGACTTTCTTGCGTACGCGAGCGGCTGCTGCGGAGCTTTGTTGCTTAGCCATAGTAGTTCCCTAGATTATTTCTTCAGCGATTGAGCGGCCTTGCGCGGGCCCTTGCGGGTACGTGCATTGGTGCGGGTGCGCTGACCGCGGACCGGCAGGCCCTTACGGTGACGCAGACCACGGTAGCAGCCCAGGTCCATCAGACGCTTGATGTTCATCGACAGTTCGCGACGCAGGTCGCCTTCGACGATGAACTTGCCGATTTCTTCACGCAGCTTTTCCAGCTCGCTGTCGTCCAGATCCTTGACCTTCTTGTTGGTTGCAACGCCGGCTTGTGCGCAGATGAACTGCGAACGTGGACGACCAATACCGTAGATCTCGGTCAGGCCGATAACGGTGTGCTTGTGATTTGGGATGTTAACCCCTGCAATACGTGCCATTCGTTATTCCCTCGATTAACCTTGACGCTGCTTGTGACGAGCTTCCACGCAGATTACGCGGACCACGCCCTTGCGCTTGATGATCTTGCAGTTGCGGCAGATGCGCTTAACTGAAGCGTTAACTTTCATGATTGCACTCTCTTATGTTCGAAATTGCTTAATTAATTACTTTGTCCGGAACACAATACGGGCCCGGGACAGGTCGTACGGCGTCAATTCAACCGTGACTTTGTCGCCAGGGAGAATGCGGATGTAGTTCATACGCATTTTACCCGAAATGTGGCCGAGTACCACGTGGCCGTTTTCCAGCTTTACTCGAAAAGTTGCATTGGGCAAGTTCTCCAGGATCTCGCCCTGCATCTGAATGACGTCGTCTTTTGCCATTTATCGTGTCGGAAGTCCGCCCTTGAAGTTAGCTTTGCGCAGCAGCGATTCATATTGCTGCGACATCACATAGTTTTGCACTTGAGCCATGAAGTCCATGGTCACAACTACAATAATCAACAGCGAAGTACCACCAAAATAGAACGACACCTTCCACTGGGCTTGCATGAATTCAGGCAGCAAGCACACGGCGGTGATATACACGGCACCCGCCAGGGTCAATCGCATCAGGATCTTGTCGATGTAACGGGCTGTCTGCTCACCGGGACGAATCCCTGGCACAAAGGCCCCGCTCTTCTTCAAGTTGTCCGCAGTTTCTTTGCTGTTGAACACCAGTGCGGTGTAGAAGAAGCAGAAGAATACGATTGCCACAGCGTACAGCAGTGCATGGATTGGCTCACCAGGAGCCATCGACGCAGCCAGATCTTTCAGGAAACGGACCACTGGGTTAGAGGTGTCCGCACCTTTCGAAAACCAGTCCACGATGGTAGCCGGGAACAAGATAATCGACGAAGCGAAGATCGGCGGAATGACGCCTGCCATGTTGAGCTTGAGCGGCAGGTGGCTGGTCTGCCCACCGTAGATCTTGTTACCGACCTGACGTTTGGCATAGTTGACCAGGATCTTGCGCTGACCACGTTCCACGAACACCACGGCGTAGGTGACAGCAGCCACCAGCAGCACGATGAGGATCGCCGACGGTGCGCCGATGGCGCCTTGCGACACTTGGGAGAACAAGCCACCCAGTGCGTTCGGCAGACCAGCAGCAATACCGGCGAAGATGATGATCGAGATGCCGTTACCAAGACCGCGCTCGGTAATCTGCTCGCCCAACCACATCACGAACATGGTGCCGGTCAGCAGCGTCACCACGGTGACGAAGCGGAAGCCCATACCAGGGTCGATCACCAGGCCAGGCTGGGCTTCCAGCGCGACCGCGATGCCGAACGCCTGGAACAGAGCCAGACCGACAGTTGCATAACGGGTGTATTGGGTAATCTTGCGACGGCCCGATTCACCTTCTTTTTTCAGCGCCTCCATCGTCGGGGACACGATCGACACCAGTTGCATGATGATCGAGGCCGAGATGTATGGAGTGATGCCCAAGGCGAAGACCGTGAAGCGCGACAGCGCGCCACCCGAGAACATGTTGAACATGCCCAGGATGCCGTTCTGCTGCGATTCAAACAGTCGCGCCAGCTCTACCGGGTTGACACCCGGGACAGGGATGTGTGCACCGATACGGTACACCACCAGAGCGCCCAGCAAAAACCACAGCCGGTTCCAAGGGAAGCCGGCGGCGGCGGATTTAGCAAGCTGTTGGTTTGTTGCCAATTTTCGCTCCGATTAAGCTAGCTGACTCAGGCTACCGAGCCGCCAGCTGCTTCGATGGCTGCTTTCGCGCCAGCGGTCACTTTCAGGCCTTTTACGGTCACTGCTTTAGTGATTTCGCCGGAAGCGATAACACGTACGTCGCGTGCCAGAACATTCAGCACGCCGGCCTGTTTCAGCACCAGGATGTCGACTTCACCGACAGCCAGGGCGTTCAGGTCGGACAGACGCACTTCAGCCTTGAAAGTGGCATTCAGGGATTTGAAGCCACGCTTAGGCAGACGACGCTGCAGAGGCATTTGACCGCCTTCGAAGCCGACTTTATGGAAGCCGCCCGAACGCGATTTCTGACCTTTGTGGCCGCGGCCTGCGGTTTTACCGAGGCCGGAGCCGATACCGCGGCCAACGCGGCGCTTAGCGTGCTTCGCGCCTTCTGCTGGTTGAATGGTATTCAGTTGCATTGTTTTCTCCAGTTCCTAAGGGTCGCTTAGGAAACGACTTTAACGAGGTAGGCGACCTTGTTGATCATGCCGCGCACAGCAGGAGTGTCCTGCAGTTCGCTGACAGAGTTCACACGACGCAGGCCCAGGCCACGCACGGTTGCGCGGTGGTCTTGACGGGTGCCGATCAGGCCCTTCACCAGTTTGACTTTGATAGTGCTCATTGAAGTGCTCCCTATTAACCCAGGATCTCTTCAACCGACTTACCGCGCTTAGCGGCGATGTCAGCTGGAGTGCTCATTTTGGCCAGGCCGTCCAGGGTGGCGCGCACCAGGTTGTATGGGTTGTTCGAACCGGTGGACTTAGCCACCACGTCGGTCACGCCCATCACCTCGAAGATAGCGCGCATTGCGCCACCTGCGATCACGCCGGTACCTGGCTTAGCTGGCGACATCATCACTTTCGACGCGCCGTGGCGGCCGGTGACGGTGTGCTGCAGGGTGCCGTTCTTCAGAGGAACCTTGATCAGGTTGCGACGGGCTTCTTCCATTGCCTTTTGCACACCGACTGGAACTTCTTTCGACTTGCCCTTGCCCATGCCGATGCGGCCATCGCCGTCACCAACCACGGTCAGCGCTGCGAAGCCCATGATGCGACCACCCTTGACCACTTTGGTCACGCGGTTGATCGCGATCATTTTTTCGCGCATGCCATCATCCGGCTTATCGGATGCCATTTTTGCTTGCATTTTTGCCATGATCGTACCCTTAGAACTTCAGGCCAGCTTCACGCGCGGCTTCCGCCAGCGCCTTGATGCGGCCGTGGTAACGGAAACCGGAGCGGTCGAAGGCGACTTCGGTGATGCCCGCTTTCAGTGCTTTTTCTGCGACACGCTTGCCAACCAGTGCGGCAGCGGCGGCGTTGCCACCCTTGCCAGACTTGCCAGCCAGCTCGGCGCGCACTTCCGCTTCCACGGTCGAGGCCGAAACCAGAACTTTGGCGTCCGGGCTGATCAGGTTCGCGTAAATGTGCAGGTTAGTGCGGTGCACCGACAGGCGGTTCACTTTCAGTTGCGCGATCTTGATGCGAGTTTGACGTCCGCGGCGCAGACGAGATTCTTTTTTGTCCATCGTCAGCCCCTAATTACTTCTTCTTGGTTTCTTTGAGCTTAACCACTTCGTCCACATAGCGGACACCCTTGCCCTTATAAGGCTCAGGGGAGCGGTAAGCACGAACTTCGGCAGCCACCTGGCCAACCTTTTGGCGATCAACGCCAGAGATGATGATCTCGGTTGGGGTTGGGGTTGCGCACTTCACGCCGGTTGGCATGTCGTGAACGACTGGGTGCGAGAAGCCCAGGGACAGGTTCAGCTTGTCGCCTTGAGCTTGGGCTTTGTAGCCCACGCCGACCAGGGACAGCTTCTTCTCGAAGCCCTTGGTTACGCCCGTTACCATGTTGTTGACCAGAGCACGCAGGGTGCCGGACATGGCGTTCGATTCACGGCTGTCGTTCACCACGTCGAAGGACAGGGTGCCAGCGTTGTTTTCAACTTTTACCAGGCCGTTCAGGCTCTGGGTCAGGGTGCCCAGCGGGCCCTTGACGGTGATCGCTTGTGCGGAGATGGCAACTTCGGCGCCAGCAGGCACAACGATCGGCATTTTAGCTACACGAGACATTGTGTTACTCCTTAAGCCACGAAGCAGATGACTTCGCCACCAACACCGGTAGCGCGCGCTTTGCGATCGGTCATGACGCCTTGCGGGGTCGACACGATTGCCACGCCCAGGCCGTTCATCACGGTTGGGATCTCATCTTTGCCTTTGTAGATACGCAGGCCTGGACGCGAAACACGTTCCAGACGTTCGATCACAGGACGGCCTACATAATATTTCAAACCGATTTTCAGTTCCGACTTGCCCTCAGAGGTGGACACGGCGAAATCTTCAATGTAACCCTCGTCTTTCAGGACGTTGGCAATCGCAACTTTAACCTTCGACGATGGCATAGCCACGGAGGTCTTTTGCACGGTTTGTGCGTTGCGAATACGGGTCAGCATATCGGCGATAGGATCGCTCATACTCATTGCTTATTCTCCTATTACCAGCTGGCTTTGGTCATACCCGGGATTTCGCCACGCATGGCGAATTCACGGAGCTTGATACGACCCAGGCCGAATTTACGGAAGGTGCCACGTGGGCGACCGGTGACCTGGCAGCGGTTACGCTGACGGGTTGGAGCCGAGTTACGCGGCAGTGCCTGCAGTTTCAGGCGCGCTTCGTAACGCTCTTCTTCCGACTTGGTCTGGTCATCAATGATGGCCTTCAGAGCGGCGCGCTTGGCTGCGAATTTCGCTACCAGGTCAGCACGCTTCTGTTCACGGTTAATCAGTGCGAGTTTTGCCATGATCGTTTAGTTCCTGAACGGGAATTTAAAGGCGGCGAGCAGCGCTTTGGCTTCGTCGTCGGTCTTCGCGGTGGTGGTGATCGAGATGTTCATACCACGCAGTGCGTCGATCTTGTCGTACTCGATTTCCGGGAAGATGATCTGTTCTTTCACGCCGATGTTGTAGTTACCACGGCCATCGAAGGATTTACCAGACACACCACGGAAGTCACGCACGCGCGGCAGGGCCACGGTGATCAGACGGTCCAGGAATTCGTACATGCGGGCGCCGCGCAGGGTCACCATGGTACCGATTGGGTAGCCTTCGCGGATCTTGAAACCTGCGATTGCCTTACGGGCCTTGGTCACGACTGGCTTCTGGCCGGCGATCTTGGTCAGGTCGCCAACAGCGTGCTCGATGATTTTCTTGTCAGCCACGGCTTCCGAGAGACCCATGTTCAGGGTGATCTTGGTCAGGCGCGGCACTTCCATCACGGAGGTGTAACCGAATTTACCGGTCAGCTCAGCGACGATCTTGTCTTTGTACAGTTGTTGCAGACGGGCCATTTCTGATTACCCTTTCACTACTTCGCCGGAGGACTTGAAGACGCGGACTTTTTTACCGTCCACTTCTTTGAAGCCTACGCGATCTGCCTTACCGGTCGCAGCGTTGAACAGAGCAACGTTGGACACGTGAATAGGCATGGTCTTGTCAACGATGCCACCTTGAACACCAGTCATCGGGTTTGGCTTAACGGCTTTTTTAGCCACGTTAACGCCATCAACCACGACGTGCTCAGCGTCTACACGCTGGGTCACTACGCCGCGCTTGCCCTTGTCCTTACCAGTCAGGACGATGACTTCGTCGTTTTTGCGAATCTTATCCATTGTCTGACTCCTTACAGGACTTCCGGTGCCAGGGACACGATCTTCATGAACTTCTCAGTGCGCAGTTCGCGCGTCACTGGTCCGAAGATACGGGTACCGATCGGTTCCAGCTTGTTGTTCAGCAGGACAGCAGCATTGCCGTCGAACTTCACCAGCGAACCGTCCTGGCGACGCACACCCTTAGCGGTGCGCACTACCACGGCGTTATAAATTTCACCTTTTTTGACACGGCCGCGAGGCTGAGCCACCTTAACGGTGACCTTGATCACGTCGCCGATGCCAGCGTAACGGCGCTTGGAACCGCCCAACACCTTGATGCACATAACTTCCTTGGCACCGGTGTTGTCGGCTACTTCGAGCCGGCTTTCAGTTTGAATCATAGTTATCTCTTTCCCAACTTAAGCCGAAGAATCCACACAATGCGGATATCGGTCAGTCTTGGTCCCGCCAGCCAAAATGGCTGATTGGGTGCTTGATCTTCATACAAGTACTGACCGCTATCGCGTCTGCGGAGAGAAACTTTGCGGCGGATACATGGACGAAGCCCGCAAGTATCACATAAAACCTGCGGGCCTGCAAGAACTAATTAAATTGTGACCGGGAACTCACGCTCCCGGCTTGCAACTTACTTAGACGATTTGTGCAGCTTGCACTACACGGGTCACCGTCCACGCCTTCGTTTTGGAGATCGGACGACCTTCCACGATCTCTACCGTATCACCGGCTTTAACCTGGTTGGTCTCGTCGTGCGCGTGGTACTTTGCGCTACGGACGATGATCTTGCCATACAGAGGGTGCTTGACGTGACGTTCGATCAGAACGGTAACGGTCTTGTCCATCTTGTCGGACACGACTTTACCGATCAGAGTACGCTTCAGCTTAACTTGTTCGGTCATTTCGCTTCCTTCGAGTTCATTACCGTTTTCACGCGGGCGATGTCGCGGCGGACCTTCTTCAGCTGCGAGCTATTGCCCAGCTGCTGGGTAGCAGCTTGCATACGCAGGCCGAACTGAGCCTTCAGCAGGTCGTTCAGTTCTTTCTGCAGTGCAGCCTGGTCTTTGCCACGGAGTTCAGATGCTTTCATATTTCACTCCAATTATTGGCCAACCTGGCGCACCACGAAGGTGGTAGCCAGAGGCAGTTTAGCAGCAGCCAGACGGAACGCTTCGCGTGCCAGTTCTTCGCCAACGCCATCCATTTCGTACAGGACTTTGCCTGGACGGATTTCGGCAACGTAGTACTCCGGATTACCTTTACCGTTACCCATACGGACTTCGGCAGGCTTGTTGGAGATCGGCTTGTCTGGGAAAACACGGATCCAGATACGGCCACCACGTTTGATGTGACGGGTCATTGCACGACGAGCGGACTCGATTTGACGTGCAGTGATACGGCCACGAGCCACGGCCTTCAGGCCGAACTCACCGAACGACACGTTAGTGCCGGTGGAGTGCGAAATGCCGGTGTTGCGGCCTTTCTGCTCTTTACGATATTTCCTGCGGCTTGGTTGCAGCATGCTTATTCTCCTGCTTTGTCAGCTGCAGCCGGCTTGGCAGCGCGGCGGGCGGCTGGTGCGCCTGGTTTAGCACCGGCACCTGCTGGGCGGCGGCCTGCTGGCTTGCCGTCTTCGCGGCGCGGGCCACGTGGCTTCTTCTCTTCAGCCGGGGTGTCGATGACTGGTGCTTCGCCGGTGGCGGAGCGGTCACCCTTGTACACCCACACCTTGACACCGATGATGCCGTAGGTGGTGGAAGCTTCGGAGGTACCGTAGTCGATGTCCGCCTTCAGGGTATGCAGAGGCACGCGGCCTTCGCGATACCATTCGGTACGGGCGATCTCGATGCCGTTCAGACGGCCGGAGGACATGATCTTGATGCCCTGGGCGCCCAGGCGCATTGCGTTCTGCATAGCGCGCTTCATGGCGCGGCGGAACATAATACGCTTTTCCAGCTGCTGCGAGATCGAGTCAGCGATCAGCTGAGCGTCGATTTCCGGCTTGCGGATTTCTTCGATGTTCACGTGCACTGGCACGCCCATGATCTTGGTCAGAGCGGACTTCAGGACTTCGATGTCCTCGCCCTTCTTACCAATCACGACGCCAGGACGCGAGCTGTACACGGTGAAGCGTGCGTTCTTGGCTGGACGCTCGATCACGATGCGGCCAACGGAAGCGTTTTTCAGCTTCTTTTTCAGGAAAGCACGTGCCTTCAGGTCTTCGTTCAGCATGGAAGCGAAGTTACCGTTGGTTGCGTACCAGCGAGATGCCCAGTTACGGGTGACCGCCAGACGGAAACCGGTTGGATGAATTTTCTGACCCATCGCAGCTCCTTAGTTACCGACAGTCACGTAAATGTGACAGGATTGTTTCGAGATACGGTCGCCACGACCTTTAGCGCGTGCAGTGAAGCGCTTCAGGATTGGGCCCTTTTCGACGTAAATGGTCTTTACGAACAGTTCGTCGATGTCGGCACCGTCGTTGTGCTCAGCGTTCGCAATAGCGGACTCCAGCACTTTCTTGACGATGAACGCGCCTTTCTTAGGGCTGAACTGCAGAATGTTCAGCGCAGCGTCAACCTTCTTGCCGCGGATCAGGTCAGCGATCAGGCGACCCTTTTGATCCGACAGGCGCACGCCTTTGAGGATAGCTTTGGTTTCCATTATTTCTTAGCCTTTTTGTCAGCAGCGTGGCCCTTGAAGGTACGGGTCAGCGCGAATTCGCCGAGCTTGTGACCAACCATGTTTTCGGACACGTACACAGGCACGTGGACCTTGCCGTTGTGCACGGCAATGGTCAGACCGATGAAGTCAGGCATGATCGTCGAGCGACGGGACCAGGTTTTGATTGGCTTTTTGTCTTTGGTCGCTTGAGCGGCTTCGACTTTTTTCACCAGGTGGGCGTCGCAGAACGGCCCTTTTTTCAATGAACGAGTCATGGTTTATCCTTATTTCTTGCCGCGGCGAGAGACGATCATCGAAGAAGTACGCTTGTTGGAGCGAGTCTTCTTACCCTTGGTCTGCTGGCCCCATGGGGACACTGGATGACGACCAGCTGCGGTACGGCCTTCACCACCACCGTGCGGGTGGTCGATCGGGTTCATTACCACACCGCGAACGGTTGGGCGAACACCGCGCCAGCGCATTGCACCAGCTTTACCGATCTTACGCAGGCTGTGTTCAGCATTGCCGACTTCGCCGATGGTGGCGCGGCACTCGATGTGCACGCGGCGCACTTCGCCGGAGCGCAGGCGAACCTGAGCGTAGGTACCTTCACGGGCCATCAGGACCACAACAGCACCAGCGGTACGGGCCATCTGGGCGCCTTTACCTGGCAGCATTTCCACGCAGTGGATGTTGGTGCCGACTGGGATGTTACGGATTGGCAGGCAGTTACCGGCCTTGATCGGCGCTTCCGAACCGTTCAGCAGGGTGTCGCCAACAGCAACGCCTTTAGGGGCGATGATGTACTTGCGCTCGCCGTCGGCGTAGCACAGCAGGGCGATGTGTGCGGTACGGTTTGGATCGTATTCGATACGTTCCACTTTCGCAGGGATGCCATCCTTGTTGCGCTTGAAGTCCACAATACGGTAGTGCTGCTTGTGGCCACCGCCGATGTGGCGGGTGGTGATGTGACCGTTGTTGTTACGGCCAGCAGTCTTCGACTTCTTTTCCAGCAGGGCGGCGAACGGACGACCTTTGAACAGGTCGCTGTTCACAACCTTCACCATGCCGCGACGGCCTGGGGAGGTTGGCTTCATCTTAACGAGTGCCATTATTTAGCCTCCTCGGTGAAATTGATTTCCTGGCCTGGCTTCAGGCACACGAAAGCACGCTTGGTGTGGTTGCGACGACCGATGAAACGGCCGGAACGCTTAACCTTACCTTCGCGGTTCACGGTCTGCACCGATTCCACTTCGACCTTGAACAGCAGTTCAACGGCGGCCTTGATTTCTGGCTTGGTCGCATCCTTGGAAACCAGGAACACGATCTGTTCGTTCTTTTCCGCAACCATGGTCGCTTTTTCGGAAATGACCGGAGCCAGCAGCACCTTCATCAGGCGCTCTTCGCTGTGTTTGATAACTGCGCTCATGCCAGCATCTCCTCAATCTGTGCCAGGGCTGCCTTGGTGACCAGGACCTTCTTGTAGAAGACCAGGGACATTGGGTCAGCGTGACGTGGCTCGACAACCAGCACGTTCGGCAGGTTGCGGGAAGCCAGTTCCAGGTTTTCCTGGATGGTGTCGGTAACGATCAGGACGGAGTCCAGACCCATGCCGGTCAGCTTTTGCGACAGCAGCTTGGTCTTAGGAGCGTCGATCGCCAGATCTTCGATCACAACCAGACGCTCTTCACGGGCCAGTTGAGACAGGATCGAGCAGATACCCGCGCGATACATCTTCTTGTTGACCTTGTGGGTGAAATTCTCGTCAGGCGAGTTCGGGAAGATGCGACCACCACCACGCCACAGCGGGGAGGAGGACATACCAGCACGAGCACGGCCGGTGCCTTTTTGGCGCCATGGCTTCTTGGTCGTGTGGTGGACTTCTTCACGGTCTTTTTGCTTGCGGTTACCGCTACGTGCGTTAGCAGCGTAAGCAACGACGACTTGGTGGATCAGTGCTTCGTTGTAGTCACGGCCGAAGACGGTGTCAGCGGCGGCTACGTTGGAGGCGACTTGACCTTGCGCGTTCAAGAGCTTCAGTTCCATCGATTAAGCTCCCTTCTTTGCTTTAACTTTAACAGCTGGCGATACAACAACCTGGCCGTTTTTCGCGCCTGGTACTGCACCCTTCACCAGCAGCAGCTGGCGATCAGCGTCGATACGAGCGATTTCCAGGTTCTGGGTGGTGACGGTGACGTCGCCCATGTGACCGGTCATGCGCTTACCTGGGAACACACGGCCTGGATCCTGCGCCATACCGATGGAGCCTGGTACATTGTGCGAACGGGAGTTACCGTGGGTTTGACGACCCGATGCGAAGTTGTGACGCTTGATGGTACCGGCATAGCCTTTACCAATCGACACACCTTGCACGTCGATCTTCTGACCGACTTCGAACAGGGAAGCGGCGATAACTTCACCAGCTTTCAGTTCGTTTGCTTTAGCTGCGTCAACGCGGAATTCCTTGATAAAGGAACCAGCTTCAACACCTGCTTTAGCGTAGTGACCGGCAGCAGCTTTAGTCACGCGGGATGCGCGACGCTGACCGAAGACAACCTGAACAGCGGAATAACCATCCACTTCAGGAGTTTTGATTTGCGCAACACGGTTGTTCGATACGTCCAACACGGTGACTGGGATCGAGTCCCCGTCATCGGTGAAGATGCGCATCATACCAACCTTGCGACCGAGGAGGCCAAGGCTCATTTTTTCTCCATTCCCACCTACGATTGGGCGGGGCTTTGTTTAACTACAAAAAAAGATACGGGCATAAAAAAGACGAACCCATACCGAAGCCGGCTAGTGTACCGAGAATTTCCTCTTGACGCAACAGCTTTGTACGAGGTATGTCGCTAGTTTTCGGGCCTGGATACCAGTCTTGGTATCGCTAGAGCAAAAAATCTTATTAGCCTGTCACAGTTGCGTTTCCTATGCTGGTGTCACAACACCTACAAGGAGACCCAATGCGTAAAATTTTGGCAATACTGTGCCTGGCACTGTGCACCCTGGCGGCCCAAGCCGTCACCCTGACAGGCCTGCAGAACGCCCACGACCCCGGCACCATCACCAAGGACGGCGACACCTATTTCAACTTCACCACCGGCACCGGGATCTGGTATTCCACTTCCACAGACTTAATTAACTGGCAAGGCGGGCCGGGGCCCGTGTTCAGCACCAACCCAAGCTGGATCGCCAACAAGATCCCCAACTTCAGCGGCTCGTTCTGGGCGCCGGACGTGATCCACATGAACGGCTACTACTATATTTACTACTCCGTCTCGACCTTCGGCACTTCCAGCTCGGCGATCGGGGTGGCGCGTTCAGCGTCGCTGAAGAATCCAGCCTGGACCGACCTCGGCATCGTGGTGGAATCGTTTGGCGGCAGCAGCGAGATCAATGCCATCGACCCGGCCCTGTACCGCGACCATGACGGCAAAGTCTATATGAGCTACGGCTCCTTCTTCGGCGGCATCGGCGTCGTCGAGATCAACCAGTCGACCGGCAAGCCGGCCGGCAACGTCACCAAGGTGCTGGGCGGCGGCGGGCTCGATATGGAAGCCCCCTACATCACGCGCGATGGCGGCTACTACTACCTGTTCGTCAACCGCGGCGCCTGCTGCAAGGGCGTCAACAGCACCTATTACGTCGAAGTGCAGCGCGCCACCAGCATCACCGGCCCCTACTCCGGCACCCGCACCGTGCTGCCGAACGTGGACGGCAAGTACAAGGGGCCCGGCCATATCGGCGTGTTGAAGCAGGATGGCTGCAACTTCACCTCCATCCACTACTACGACCTGAACGACAGCGGCAACGCAAAGCTCGACATCCTGCGCATGACTTACAGCGGCGGCTGGCCCGTATTGACGCGCAACTTCAGCGACTTCTCCGGCTGCGGCGGGATGAGCGACGGCCCCTACGTGATCAAGTCGCGCCTGAGCGGCAAGGCGCTAGCGGTCGCGGGCGCATCAACCAGCGACGGAGCCATGGTGCAGCAGCAAACCTATAGCGGCGGCAGACACCAGCAGTGGTACCTGATCGGCCACGGCGATGGCCAGTACAGCATCATCAACGCCCTCAGCCTGCGCAGCCTGGATAACTGGCAAAACTCCACCACTGCCGGCACCAATATCGCGCAATGGTCCTACTGGGCCGGCAACGGCCAGCACTGGAGCTTCGCCAGCCCGTCCAGCGGCTGGTACACAGTGAAAAACCTGCTAAGCGGCTACGTGATGGATGTGCAGAACAAGAGCACCGCCGAGAACGCGCAGATCATCCAGTGGACGCTAAACAACGGCAGCAACCAGCAGTGGAGCTTCACCCGCCCCTAAATAGCCGAGCCCGTGTCAACCTTGGGGCGGAAGTAGAATGGTTGGATGCTGTTCCGACTCGCTGCAGATGCAGTCTTGCTACTGCACCTATGCTTCATCCTCTTCGCCATGCTGGGCGCGGCGCTGGCATTGCGTTGGCCGTGCGTGGTGTGGCTGCATGTGCCGGCGGCCTTGTGGGCAACTGGCATTGAATTGACCGGCGCCATTTGCCCGCTGACCTATCTGGAAAACAACTTACGCGTGCGCGCCGGCCAGCAAGGCTATGCGGGCAGCTTCATTGATCACTATCTCCTGCCACTGATCTACCCTGCCGGCCTGACGCCCGCAGTGCAGATTGTGTTGGCAGGCGTCGTCCTGGGCGTGAATCTTTTGCTGTATGCATGGTTGTGGAGTCGCCGCAGTGCCCGCAACTGAACCGCACGAAGCAATCGCCACTTGCTCTGGAAGGCGAACATAGCCACGGAATACATCAGGCTCGCTGCGCCCCAGCCTCGCATGAAGGAATTGCATCAAGTCCCCATAAGCCGCACTGCCGGGAGCAGGCGCACACGGAAGCGCCTGCCGGTAGGCCGGGGCTCTGCCATGGCCGGATACTGCGACTTCCCGGTATGCGCTAACCACCACGGCAACCAGCTCGGTCCCGGGACGCACATCGAGCTGCCATGCCACGGTCTCATAACTGGCCAGCACCAACAGCAGCCGCCCGCCGTGCTGATCCAGCACAACGCGTACCGGGCCGGCGGGCTGGCCCGCGGTATAGCCGGACAGCACCACGAGTTGCGCGCCCTCCGCGAGGGACGGCGCCAGCAGGCCGCCCGGGAGCATTACGCTTGCTCCGCCGGCATCGGGGCCGGGTTGTTCAGGTTGTACCAGTCGACCTTGCGGGTGGCGACCATGATTACGGCCAGCACGGCGAAGAGGAGGATGGCGCCGAGCATCAGGGCGTTGTTCTCCGAATTGAGCAGGCCAAACAGGATGCCGTACAGGCCGCACAAGGCGCCTGCGAATCCGACGCCGCGTTTCCAGTCATGCAGCACGTGCGCCAGGTAATAGCCAATCAGCAGGATGCAGGCGGCGCTGGCTGCAATGTATGAAGCGACAAAGGCGTAGTGCTCTGACAGGCTGACCAGCAGCAGGAAGAACAAGGCCAGCGCCAATCCAACCAGCAGGTATTGCACCGGGTGGATAGGCAGGCGCTTCATCACTTCGAACAGGAAGAAGGCGGCAAAGGTCAGCGCGACGAATAACAGGCCGTACTTGGTGGCGCGGTCTGCCATCGAGTACACATTCACCGGCTCGATGAAGCTGGCCTGGATCGAGTCCAAAGGCGCCAGGTTTTCCCGGCCCTGCCCGGCGGAGTATTCACGTTGGCGCAGCTGCGCCTGTGCTTCGCTGGCCAGCGAGGAAATCCGCCACACGGCCTGGAAGCCAAAGTCGCCCAGCTTGTATTGCTCCGGCAAGAACCGTCCGCTGAATTGCGGGTGCGGCCACGGCGAAGACATGACGAAGCGGTTATTGCGCGCCAGCGGTACGAAGCCCTGGCTATTCATGCCCGCCAGGTTCAAGTCAAAGCTGAACTTGACCAGGCCGGGCGCGGCATCTTCCATCGACAGCGTTGCATGCAGGCCCTGGCGCGTGGAATGCAGTCCGGAGCCCTGCTCGAACTCGATGCTGCGGGTGCCCCACACCAGTCGAGGAATGTCACGCACCCCACGTACGTCCGCCACGGCCATCGCGACGAAAGGCCGGTCC
Source organism: Pseudoduganella sp. GW821-FHT11H04 (assembly GCF_058807935.1). NCBI lineage: Bacteria > Pseudomonadati > Pseudomonadota > Betaproteobacteria > Burkholderiales > Oxalobacteraceae > Pseudoduganella > Pseudoduganella sp. GW821-FHT11H04. The sequence continues at coordinate 181,943 of NZ_JBXARE010000010.1, forward strand.
GGCGTAAGCTGCGAGCCTGTTTCCGTATGCGGCAACTCGCTTACCGTCGGCAAAATGAAATCGCCGCTGATCTTATGCGCGCCATTGAACATCAGCACTTGATGGATGCCGCGGTGGCGGCGCTCTGTGCCAAGGTTCGATTGCACTTCGAGCTGGTTTGGGAAAACCAGGTGCCGCGAGTGTTTGCGGTAGCGCTTCATTTCCGGCTTGCCGTCCTTGTCCTTCTCTTCGACGGTGTACACCTCATCGTACGGCATTACCAGCACGGGCCCGTAGACTTGCTGTTCGCCGACCGAATCAGAGGCGATGCTGCGCGCAGCTTCATCGCGGTAGGCAATACGCTCGCTGATGGTGGACTGGATCATGGCCAGCGGCACGCCGAGCAGCAGCATCAGGATGCCGACGAGGATGGCTTTGAATAGGAGCTTCTTTTGCATTTTGGCGCTTCCTGTTGTTATGGTTGCGCCAGTGTAGGGAGCAATTATGCGTTGCCGATGCATTCTGTGTGAAGCGGCAAAAGCAAGGTGGCGCGGCAGCCGCCGCCCTTCTCGTTCGCCACTTGCGCGCTACCGCCATGCAGCGCCGCGACCTCGCGCACAAAGGGCAAGCCAAGGCCGGTGCTCTTGGCGCCATCGGGGCGCGGCAGCGAGTAGAAACGTTCGAACAGGCGCGCTTCGGCATAGGTTGGAATGCCGGGACCAGCGTCGCTCACGCTGATCTCGACATGGCCATCACTGCGGTGCGCAGCCAGGTGTACCGTGCTGCCGGGCGGCGCGAAGCCGATCGCGTTATCGAGCAGGTTGCCCAGCGCCTGGCGCAGCAGGAGTGCGTCGCCTTGCAGTTGCAGTGCGTGATCGGCACGTGTCTCCAGCTGCAACTGGCGTGCGGCGAGGCGGGCCTGGAAGTCTCCCGCGACGTCTTGCAGCAAGCGGGCCGCATCGAGCGGCATGACATCGTCGATGCGCTGCTGCTTTTCGACTCGCACAAGTGCCAACAGCTTGTCGATCAAGTCGCGCTGGCGGGCATTCTGGGCCTGGATGGTGGACAGGAACTGGCGCCGCTGCTCGGGCGGCATGTCTTCTTCCAGCAATTCGGCCGTGGCCTGGATGGCGGCAATCGGGCTTTTCAATTCGTGCGTCAACGTGTGCATCAGCGTCTCGACATAATCCTTGCCTTCCAGCTTGGCGCGCATGGCCTCCAGCGCGTGGCCGAGGGTACTGATTTCACTGCTTCCAAGCTTGGGCATGACGGCTTTGCGTCCGTCCTGGACCGCTTCAACGAAGACCATCAGCTTGTTGACGGTGCTGGCCATGCGCCAGGTAATGACGACGCCGATCAGCAGCGACAGGCCAAGCAGCAAAGCACCCCACTTGAGGATCTTGCGCTGGCTGCGCTCAATGAAGCCTTGCACGCTGGAGATCGGCTTGCCGACGGTCAGCACGCCGATGATGCGGTCGCCGTCGCGCACCGGCGCTGCGACGTACATCACCAGGCTGCCGTATTCGCCCGGCACGTCGCTCGACATGCGGGCGCCGTATTTTCCGCGCAGCGTGAGATAGACGTCATTCCAGCGCGAGTAGTCCTGTCCGACGGCCTTGCCTTCGGAGTCGAAGCGCACGATGCCTTGCGCATCGGTGATGGTGATGCGGTTGCCGGCGTCGCGGCTTGCGGCGGCAATCTTCGACAGCAGCACGCGCGCCGTTGCGCCCTCCTTCACATCATCGGCCACGATGTGCGCCAGAAGTTGCGCGGTATCGACCATGGCCGCCTCCAGCGTGGAGCGGGCGCCGGGTTTGACTTCCTGCACGAAGATATTGAGCAGGAACCATGCGGCAAGGCCGACGATCAGGAAGTACCCAAGCAGGATGCGCAGGCCGATCTTCATGCGCCGGGCTGCAGGCTGTAACCCATGCCACGGTGGGTCTGGATCGGGTCGGCGTTGTCGTTGATGGAGCGCAGTTTGGCGCGCAGGGATTTGATGTGGGCGTCCACTGTGCGGTCCAGGGTGTCGGGCGCATCGCACCAGACCCGGTCCATGAGCTGGGCACGCGACAGCACGTGGCCTGGATGTTCGAGCAGGGTTTTCAGGAGCAGGTATTCGTAGCGCGTCAGATCCAGCAGCTGGCCGGAGAACAAGATACGGGCTTCGGCTGCGCGCAGCTCGAAGGCTGGGACAGGCGATGCGGCGGACGGCGCGGCGTTTGCACCCGCGCGGCGCAGGATCACGCGTACGCGCGCCACCAGTTCACGCGGCGAGAATGGCTTGGTCACATAGTCGTCGGCGCCGATCTCGAGGCCGACGATGCGGTCGATCTCGTCGCTGCGCGCGGTGAGGAAGATTACTGGTACATCGGAGAACTGGCGCAAGCGGCGACAGACATCCAGGCCGCTGATGTCGGGCAGGCCGACGTCCAGGATCACCAGCGCAGGCGCCAGCTCGCGCGCGGCGGCCAGTGCCTGCTCGCCCAATGTCACATGGCGCGGCGCGAAGCCCTCCTTGCCGAGCGCGAAGGCGATGCTGTCCGCGATAGCCTGCTCGTCCTCAACGATCAAAATGCTTTTGTCGCTCATTTCTGGCTGTCGTCGCCGGCTGCCTTGTCGGCCGCTTCACGGGCCTTTTGCTGGCTTTCTTCCATGGCCTTGACGGCGTCTTTTGCCTTATCGCGCTGCTCGCCCATGGCCTTGATGTCCTGCGCGGTCTGGTCGACCGGATTCTTCTTGCCGCAAGCGGCCAGCAAGGTGAATACCACGATGGTGATCAGTTGTTTCATTTGCTTCTCCCGAAAAAAAAGGCCGGACATTTCTGTCCGGCCTCTCATCATCTCACGAATTGATCAGATTACTTGAATTCGTAAGAAGCAGCTGCACCAATAGTACGCATACGCGGGTTGGTGAAGGAGTAGCCATCGCGCCAGCGAACAGCTTGCTCACGGTTGAACAGGTTGTTCACGTACACGGACAGCTTGACACCCTTGAAGCCGGTGTAAGCGAAGTTGTAGTCAATAATGACTGGCGGCTTGACGCGGTCGCAAGCAGCCATATTGTCCGCGGAGACCTTCTGGGTTTCGCAGTAGGTCGGCGAATCTTCGCTGTTGTTGCTGTATGGGCCGGCGTAATGAACAACGAAGCCGTTGTCGAAGGCGCCGGTACGCAGGTTGGTGTACAGGTTCGCTGCCCAACGGCCGCCAGCGTAGTCATAGGTGCCGAACTGGTTAGGACCATAGGCGCCGTCGCCGACGTTGTAGGTCTGGTAGTTCCAGTTGTACACGCCTTCCAGCTTGACGGTCAGTTCACCGATTGCGCCCAGTTTCTGGCGAGTCTGTGCTGCGTAGTCAAAGCCCTTCACGCGGGTCTTGCCGCTGTTGACGTATGGGTTGTACACCAGGCCCAGTTTGCCCACAGGGAAGGTTGCGCTGGTCGCACCGTATTTCTGTGCCAGTGCGATGAACTCGGCGTCCTGCGCGCTGTTGTCGATACGGGTCAGGGTGCCGGCTGGCAGCGAATCTTCCGCCTTCAGCAGGTCGGCCGTGGTACGGGTGCCGATTTCGTCCTTACGCTCGATGTGGAAGAAGTCCAGGGAGAACCAGGTGTTCTTGATTGGTTCCCACACGGTGCCAATGGTGAACGACTTCGAAGTTTCAGGCTTCAGGTCCGGATTCGCGCGAACGAAGCTTGGCAGCGAAGACAAGCAGTCGTTGTTGCGATAGGTGTTCGCCATTTGCTTCTCTGCCGGGGTCGCGTTCGATGCCTGAATGATCTTGTTCAGTTCGGTAGCGACTGGGCAGCGCTTCAGGTCGTTGACGTTGTTGGTCACGGAGGAGCGGCCCAGGCCGTTACCGGTTTCAACAATGTTCGGAGCGCGGAAGCCGCCGGAAGCGGTAGCACGGAACAGCAGGCCGTCGGTGGCGTTGATCTTCAGGCCCAGTTTAGGCGAGAAGTGCACGTCGGAGTTGCTGGTCTTGTCGGCGCGTACGGCAGCATTCAGTTCCACGCGCTTCATCACAGGGATATTCGCTTCTGCGAACAGGGCACCCTGGGTCACGGCGTCTTTAACCTGCAGGCCGAAGATACCGACCAGGTCGCCGCGCAGCACGTTGTCCGAGGACTCCATGTGGTAGTCGATACGGCGCAGGTCACCACCTACCGCGATGTTCAGCGGGCCAGCCGGCAGTTCCATCACGGTACCGGTGACGGTTGCGTCAGCAAAGGCGATCTTGTAGCCGCCCGAGGTAGTACGCACTGGGAACATGCTGTCCAGCAGAGCTACGTCATTCTGCTGGCCGAACTTGTAGGTCTTGTTGACGATGGCATTGGTGTAACCCTGGGCGCTGGTAGCGCGGGTTGCCTTGGTCGCTTCCGAAGTCATGTAGCCGACAGCCGACTTCCAGTCGTAATCGCCCACAGTGCCGTCCAGGGTCAGCATGTAGCGAGCCTGTTCGGAATCGGTCTTGTTGAAGTTGAAGCCGTCGCCGGTGTCCATCAGACGTGCGCGCAGTTCAACTGGAGTGGTGCCCGGTACCCAAGCGCCATTCTTGAAGGTCAGGTTGTTCGGGTGACCCACTGGCAGCTTAGGGTAGGAGAACGGACCGACCATCTTGCCGTCGATCGCGTTGTACCACACGCTGGAGGTGGTGGTAGGGAAAGTCGACAGTGGAGCGACTTTGTAATCGGTCTTCGCACCGGCTGCGGTGATTTCGAAATTGGCGTTGATGCTCTGGCCAATACGGAAGTGGGTGTTGCTGGTCAGCGCCCAACGTTCGTTGTCGGTGGTCGAACCGGTGTATGGCAGTACGTCGAATTTGCAGACGCCGTCAGCCGGGTCCAGCGCTTCGGCAGGGCAGCCAGGTGCAGCGACCAGCTTGTTGTTGACGAAGTAGTTGCCGGTTGGCGAGTAAGCGCTCTTGGCATCCCAGGTCGAGCGGCCAGGGGTCTTGGCGTGCCAGGCTGGTACCTTGTTACGCAGTTCGCCCTGGGTCCAACCATCCTGGCGGTAGCCTTCTACTGCCAGGTAGGTGTTGAAACCGTCGGTTTCCAGATCGCCGAAGCCGGCCAGCAGGGAAACGTTACGATTGCGGTAGTCCTTAAAGCCAGGCATGGCGGTATAGCCAGCTTTGACCTTAACGCCGGTGTACTCTTTTTTCAGGATGATGTTGACCACACCTGCGATCGCATCGGAACCGTAGATCGCGGAAGCGCCATCTTTCAGGATTTCAATGCGTTCGATCGATTCGGCGGCGATAGCGTCGACGTTGGTGAACATTTCCTGGGCGTTGTCCGACAGGCCGAATGGCGCAATGCGGCGGCCATTGACCAGCACCAGGGTCGAGACTTTACCCAGGTAACGCATGTCGACGGAGGACGAACCGGTTGCGAACGAGCCGGAGCTTGCGGTGGCCGCATTGCTGCCGACGTCGACTGCTGCCGACGAGGTCAGAACGCCCAGGGCGGTCATCGCGCCAGTGCGCTCGATATCGGCACGGTTCAGCACTTGCACGGAGCCGGCGGCTTCACGTGCAGTTTGCTTGATGCTGGAACCGGTGACTTCCACACGTTGCATCTTAGGTGCTTCCGCTTCTTGGGCGAAGGCTGGGGCGGCGAATGCAACTGCCAGAGAGGCAGCGATTACGCTCTTGTTCAAGTTTGGATTACTTTTCAACTATTTCACTCCCTAATATTTGCTTATAAAATTTAAAAGCCGTGCATCATAATCGAAAAGTTGGCTATTTGGGTAGTTTTCCCAAACTTTCAAGAATTGTTGTAAAGTGTCCTCAATATGTATTTGCTGTCAAGTTTGCAATTTACCAAATTAAATTTGTTAGCAAAAAATCAAATAAGAAAGCCCGCATACGCGGGCTCTTTCGTTCTTAGGGTGGCAAAGAAAATAAAAAAGCCCGCCGAAGCGGGCTTTTCGTGTCTTGCGACGAAACCGGGATTACTGCAGTTTGATTTCGACGTCCACGCCAGCTGGCAGGTCCAGCTTCATCAGTGCGTCAACAGTCTTGTCGGTTGGATCCACGATGTCCATCAGGCGCTGGTGGGTGCGGATTTCGAACTGGTCGCGCGAAGTCTTGTTCACGTGCGGGGAACGCAGCACGTCGTAACGCTGGATACGGGTTGGCAGAGGAACTGGGCCTTTTACCACGGCGCCGGTGCGCTTGGCGGTGTCAACGATTTCCAGTGCGGACTGGTCGATCAGCTTGTAGTCGAAAGCCTTCAGGCGGATACGGATCTTTTGGTTTGGAGCGGACATGCTTATTCCTTAAAAGAACGAACCGGCAACAATATGTTTCCGGCAATGTATGTAAATACTGCGACGGGCCGACATGATAGCACATGTCGGCCCGTTTTCGATCAGGCTAAAAAGCGATTAGCCCAGGATCTTGGCTACAACGCCCGCGCCGACGGTACGGCCGCCTTCACGGATTGCGAAACGCAGACCTTCTTCCATAGCGATCGGGGAGATCAG
>NZ_JBXARE010000011.1:0-173464 GCF_058807935.1 Pseudoduganella sp. GW821-FHT11H04
TATTCACGCTGCCGCTAAAGAAGTCTGCCGGCAGGTCTACGCCAACGGAGGTATTGCTGCTGGCCAGTTTGACCAGGAAGTATTTGCCCGGCGCGATGCTGGTGCCGGCCGGCAGTTCGGCCTTGCCCCAGCTGGTGCCGGCAGCGGATGCGTACTGGATGGTCCAGCCGCCCACGGCCACGGTGCTACTGCCGCGGTTGAACAGTTCAACGTAGTCGTAGCGCAGGGTAGCGCCGTTATTGCCGCCCGCGCCGTACATCTGGCTGATGACCACGTCGGCAGCGAAGGCCGGCTGGCAGGCCAGCAAGGCAGCCAACGCGGTAGCGCGCAAGGTAATGCGTTTGTCCATGTAATGCCCCAAAAGTGTTTTCCAAAGATATATTTGTTGTTCTTTACATATTATCTGTCTGGTATGACTGCTTGGTGACAGCCCATTAGTCCGAACGGACTAACGGAATCAACGCTGGTAAGGGCGGGCCAGCGGTTCGCCTATGAAGACGCCCTGCGCGGGCCAGGCCACGCTGCGCCAATAAGCTTCGATCGCCGTCGCACCACCGAGGTAATGGCGCAACAGGATTTCGGGATGTGGGAATTTTTGCCAATGGCTGCATGGCTCGCTGACCGTGCCATAGCTGGCGGTGGCGCCCGCCTCCAGCCAGCGCAGGCTGCTCATTTGCCGGTCGCCCAGCAGGTCGCCGCCCCAGGAAGTCAGGTGGTCGGCCAGCGCGCCGGGCAAGAAATGCAGCGTCTCCAGTTTGTCGACGCGCGCGGCGCCCGTCTGGTAAAACATGATGTCGTCCACGCCCTCCAGCACATCCTGGTGCAGCGTATGGATGTGCAGCCGCCGCGCCTGCACGTTGGCGCTGGGCGGGAAGAAAAGCGCACGCGCATTGCGCGCCTTATCGCTGGTCCGCAGGAAGTAGGCGCCCGCCGCCGGCGTGCTGAACCCGGTCACCCGGCCCCGGTCCACCACGGCGCGCGCCACCGCTTCTTCTGCGGCAGGCAGCAGCATCGACAGCCGCATGCCTTGCGGCAGCTGGCCATTATTGAAGTAAGGATTCGCACGCCCCGGCCCGCAAGGCTTGCCGCATTGCGCCGCATCGAAGCCGAGGGTGTAGGCGGCAGTCAGGCCATTGCATTCCACCGCATACGGCGCCGTCCACACGAACAGCACCACGCGCACCGAGGGCGCCAACTGGCTGTCGACCTGTTGCTTCAAGTCGGCAAAGGCCGCCGCGTCGAGTTTGCGGGGCGAGCCAGGCAAGCGCACATGGACCACCTGCTGTGCAGGTATGCCGCGCGCCAGCCGATAGTAATCGGCGATAGCCACGCTGGAAGGATCGGCATCATTGACAACCAGCCCAAGCTGGGCCGGCTGAAGCTGGGCGCGCGCCCCGGCTGCCAGCAGCAGGAGCGCGGCAAAGACGCAGCGTTTAGCCGCGGTGGTAGACATCCTCGAAACGGACGATATCGTCCTCGCCGAGGTAGCTGCCCGACTGTACCTCGATCAGGTGCAGCGGCAGCTTGCCCGGGTTTTCCAGCCTGTGGTTCATGCCGATCGGGATGTAGGTCGACTCGTTCTCGGTCAACAGCATGACCTTCTCGCCGCAAGTCACGCGTGCGGTGCCCGACACCACAACCCAGTGCTCCGCGCGGTGATGGTGCATTTGCAGCGACAGCTTGCCGCCCGGGTTGACGATGATGCGCTTGACCTGGAAGCGGTCGCCCATATCGATGCCCTCATAGCTGCCCCACGGACGGTAGACCTTGGTGTGGTGCAGGTGCTCGGTGCGGCCATTGGCCTTCAGGTGTTCGACCACCTGCTTCACGCGCTGCACCTGGTCCTTATGCGCCACCAGCACCGCATCGGCAGTCTCCACAATCACCAGGTCCTGCACGCCGATGGCCGCCACGATGCGGCCTTCAGCGCGCACCAGGCAATTGCTGGCGTTATCGGTATACACATCGCCGCGCGTCACGTTGCCGTTGGCGTCGGCCTCCAGCACGTCCACCAGCGCCGACCAGGATCCCACGTCGTTCCAGCCGATCGAAGCTGGAACCACGACGGCCATTTTGGTGTGCTCCATCACCGCATAATCGATGGAGTCGGACTTGCAGGCCGTGAAGGCTGCTTCGTCCAGCCGGCAGAAGTCCAGGTCGCGGTAGCCCTTGCTCACCGCTTCTTCGCTGGACTTGACCATCTCCGGCTGGAACTGCGCCAGCTCCTTCAGGTAAGCGTCGGCACGGAACAGGAACATGCCGCTGTTCCAGACAAAGTTGCCTGCATCGATAAAGCCCTGCGCCGTTTCGCGGTTCGGCTTCTCGACGAATTTGGCGACCTTGAAGCAGCCTTCGGCCGGCAAAGCTTCACCGCTCTGGATATAGCCATAGCCGGTTTCCGGCGCTGTCGGCACGATGCCGAAGGTGGCCAGGGCACCGCCTTCAACCTGGGTTACGGCACGCAGGATGGCGGCGTAAAACGCATCCACATCCTGGATCACATGGTCCGCCGGCAGGACCAGCATCACCGCCTGCGGGTCGATCACTTTCAGGTAATGGGCGGCAGCGGCAACGGCCGGCGCGGTATTGCGGCCCGCAGGTTCCAGCAGGATGCCCAGCGGATTGACGCCGATTTCGCGCATCTGTTCAGCCACCAGGAAGCGATGATCATTACCGCAAACCACCAGCGGCGCCATCATGCCCTCGCGGCCCGCCAGTCGCAGCACGGTCTCCTGCAGCATCGTCTTGTCCGACACAAGGGGCAGCAGCTGCTTGGGCAAGGCCGCGCGCGACAAAGGCCACAGGCGGGTACCGGCGCCGCCGGACAAGATGACTGGGTAGATTTTCATATTTAAAGTTGTTTATTTGGCAACATTTTCAGCGGTACGGCGGGTCGAGCGACGGTCTCGCGCATTCATCCACCCGCCGCATTCGGCCTGCGAAACGTGACGCATTTCGCCAGCCCGGTCAACGCTGTAATCTTTAAATACGATCAATTCGTCGAGCGAGCCTTCTGGCAAGACTCGAGTATATTCGAACAACACGCTGCGCACTACCCGTGCGCCGCCGCAAATGTGGCTTCCATGCCCAATCCAGGTCGGTCCGATGATGGTGGAGCCGGCCTCAATGCGGCAACCGGAGCCAATATAGACAGGTCCCACGATCTTGGTGCCATTCCAGTCGATGCTGGTGTTCAAGCCAACCCAGACCCCTTCTTCCACCTGCACGCCCGGCACAATCATATTGCCCACGCCGCCGGTCAGCACGCCTTGCAGCACTTCCCAGTAATCCTTGACGCTGCCGATATCGATCCAGTTGAAGCGGCGGGTCTGGCAGTAGAACGGCAAGCCGCGCTCGGCCAGCAAAGGGAACAATTCGGAGCCGATGTCGAACACCTGGCCGGACGGGATCAGGTCGATCACTTCCGGTTCGAACAAATAGATACCGGTACTGGCGCAATTCGATTTGGCCACGTCGCGCGATGGCTTTTCCTGGAATTCGCGCACCCGGCCATCGGCATCGCTGACCACCACGCCGTAGCTGTTCACCTTATCCCACGGCACTTCGCGCGTGATGACGGTCGCCATCGCGCCTTTGCGGCGGTGCTCATACAGCGCGGATTTCAAATCCAGGTCGATCAGCGCGTCGCCGCACAGCACCACCACGGTCTCGTCGAAGAAGCCGCCGAATTCCTGGATTTTCTTGATGCCGCCTGCCGAACCGAGCGGCTCCGGCACCACGTTGCCCTGGTCATCGGTATAGCCCTCGAAGGAATAGCCGATCTGCACGCCGAACTGGTGGCCCTCGCCGAAATACTCCTCGATCTTTTCATGCAGGTAGCTGACGTTGACCATGATCTCGCTTACGCCATGGCGCTGCAGATGTTCGACCAGGTAGGCCATCACCGGCTTGCCGAGGATAGGGATCATCGGCTTGGGCAGTTCGTAAGTCAAAGGACGCACCCGCGTGCCTTTGCCGGCCGCCAGAATCATCGCTTTCATGAGTTGTCCTTTTCAAGTATTAGCTCGGGTGCGGAATACAGGCACTCATACGCTGCCAGCAGCTTTGGCGCCTCATACTCCCACTCTAGTTCATTGGCCACCCGGTTGCGGCCATACGCACCCATGCGCGCCCGGCGTTCCGGATCGTCCAGCAATTCGATCATTTTAAGCGCCAAATCGACAGGATCGTTCTTTGCCGCGTACAGGGAAGCCTCCTGCGCTGATACCCTCCCCTCTGTGAGGTCGAACTGTACTATAGGTTTGCCCAACGCCATATACTCCATGATCTTATTCATGGTGGATTTGTCGTTCATCTCATTGGCGACGTCGGGATTTACGCACACATCGGCCGTATTCAGCATTTCCAGCAGCTGCTGGTCCGGCACACGGCCTGTAAAAGTCACGTAATCGGCCACTTCCAGCTCGCGCGCCAGTTCCTTCATCTGCTCCAGCGACGTGCCGCCGCCCACCAGGCCGAAATGCACGTCCTGCCGCCCCATCTCGTGCACCACGAAGCGCACGCTTTGCAGCAGCAGGTCGATGCCTTCCTGCGCGCCCATCACGCCGACGTAGCCGACCAGGAAGCGCCGCCCCTGTTTCAATTCCGGCACCGGCGGCAGCACGCGCAAGCGGTCCAGTTTCGGGCCGCTGCGCACTACCGTTTCGCCGCGCAGGCCGTTGACCTGGGCCCAGCCGGTGATGCCTGGCTTGACCTTGTGGCGCAACATATAGCCTTTGATTAGCTTCCGGTATTGTTCGTTGTGGGCAACGGCATGTGGGCGCGGCCCGACAATGCTCATCGATCCTTGCAGCACATTGAGGAATTGCGGCAACTCATCGAGCGACGTACGGCGCAGGAAGGCGCCGCCCCCCGTGATGCGCGGATCGCGCGCGGTAGCTTGACGCACAACCGGCCCATCTTCGGTCACGCGCATCGAGCGGAATTTGTAGACGATGATTTCTTCGCCATACAGGCCGTAGCGGCGCTGGCGGAAAATCACGGGGCCGGGTGAACTGATGCACACCACCAGGGCAATCGCCAGCATGACTGGAATCAGCATCAAAAGGATGGCGCTGCCGAGGATCACATCGCTGGCGCGCTTGACGATGCCGTCAAAGCCAACAAAGGGCGTTTCGCAAATCGCCACCACCGGCATGCCGCCCACGCTGTCGAAGCGCGCCTGCATCAGGTCGAACACATAAATATCGGGCAGGAAATAGACCGAGGCCGTGGTGTCCTGCAATTCGTCAAGCAGCTTGCGGATGCGCGGCTGGGCGGAGATCGGCTGGCTGATGAAAATCATCTTGATGTGGTTGTCGCGTACGAAGTTAGCTACCTCGCCCATCTTGCCCAGGATCGGATGCACCAGGTCTTTCTTGATCCGATCGCCCACGCGGTCGTCAAAGAAACCGCGCACGTTAAGGAAAAGGTTGGGCATGAGTTCCGCCGTGTGCGCGAACTTGGTACCGACTTCATTGGCGCCAACGATGACGATGGAGCGCACCTCGCTCTCCTTGGCCGGGTCGGTGCCGACGTGGCGCGCAGCCAGGTGGCTCATGAGCAATGCAAACGGCGTGGCCAGGAACCAGCTGAACACTACCGCCTCGTCATAGTGGTAAGCCAGACCGCTCACGTTGCCGAGGAAAACCAGAATCAAGGCGGTAACGAACCAGCCCATGAAAATGTCGCGCGCATAAGCCACGATGCGGCCGCTGCGCCAGGTGCGGTAAGGGTCCACATGCTGGTACACGGCCGATGAAATGAAAAAGGCCAGGATCATCAGCACCAGCGAATATCCGGTAAACGGCTCCCCATACACCATCGAGGTGGCGTACAACATTCCCATAATGATCAGCGGATCGAGTACACGCTGGAAAAAGGAAATCAGGGGGATATCGTTTACCGTCATCGTCGCTCCTCAGATTAGAACTGCACTGACGCCATCAATGAAACGCCCTTGGCCTTGTAGCTGCCCGTGCCTGCCAAAGGCGTGCCGGTGCGGCGGTCGTGGAAAGCCGTAGCACTCAACTGCACCTTGCGCGCTGGCTGGTAGACCAGGCCAAGCGTGGTGCTGCGCGTGGTGTCGCTTGGATCGCCATTGAAGAAGACGCCAGGCAGGCGTTCAAAGTTGCGCCGCTCGCGCTTGATGCCCGCATTGGCCTGCACCTTGGCCGACACGCCCCAGGCCGCATTCAGGCTGACGCCTTTGTTGACACTGTTATTGACGATCACGCTTTCCACGGCTGCGAACTCGCGCCAGGCATCGGCAGTGAAGCGCAGCTTCACACGCGGCTTCCAAGTCACGGTGACGCGGCCGTTCAGGCCGCTGCTATCGCGCTCGGTGAAGGTGTCATGCTTGCGCTTTGCATAGCCAGCCAGCAATTGGAGTTGCGTGATATCGCTGTACAGCCAATTGATATTGGCCTTCAGCTCGTCTTGCGTGTAGTTCTGGTCGAGGAAGGTGGCGCCGATGCGGCGCGAGTTGAGGTAGTTGCCCTTGATATGGCGCGCTACCAGCCCTACCCTGCTGCCGCTGGCCGGCAAGTAATCAATGCCGAGTTCAGTGCGGTCTTCCTTACGGTTGTTCAGGCTTTGCGCTAGCAGCTCGTAGTCGAAACGGTCGCGCTGGAAGCCGGCATGCACGCGCCAGCTCGGATGCAGGCGCCAGCCGCCGCTGGCGTACTCGCGTCGCTGCGTGCGCAAGTTGCGCTCTTCGGTGTGGAAGTCGTTGAACGGTGTCAGCACCTGCTGGTAGCTGCCGCCGATATTGCCGTCGAAATGATTGCCCAGCACCCAGGCCCAGTCCAGGTTGAAGTCCTTGCCGTTGTAATTGAGCTGGTCGTAATGGTCGAACGTGGTGCGGGAAACTTTGGCCTGCCCGGTGATTTTCTGACGGCCGATTGGTCGCTCAAGCATGAAACCGGCAATCGCTTGCGTGGCGCGGTCGGAGCGCTGGATGCCAGGTGGCGCATCGTCCGGAAGACGTAGCAAGTTGTCGTCATAAGTCCAGCCCACGCTGACAAAGGGCTTGATGGTGTCGCTGAAGTCAGCCCAGGCGGGACAGCATGCCAGGGCAGCAGCCAGCGCCAGTGGCGTTGGCAGGTTGCGCATATTGTTTTTTAGCCTTATTAAGAACTACCAATAATTCCAGCTACCGGTTGCAATGACCCATATGGCCAGGAGGCCATTTGTCACGGCATGTCCCAAGATAGGAGTCCACAGCGTTTCGCTGCGCATGTACAACAAGGTGTAGGCGATGCCTGCGACAATACCGGCCAGCCATAAGTTATGTTCGACACCGAACAGAAGAACAGAGATCGTCGCGGCGCGAGCACCTGCGCGGGACGGCCGCAATGAAAGGAAATCGCGCTGCCTAAGCCAGCGCAGCAGGAAGGAACGCCAGAACAATTCCTCCATCAAGGGCACTACGAAAGCGGCGCCGGCGGCGCGTGCTGCAACAAGCGGCCAGTCAATACCGGCGTCCTCGCCGGTGACATCGAATGGATGCGGCGTTCCGCTTCTCATCCATTGCGCATCGAGCGAAATCCATAACAGGAACACGAAAAATCCAACCGCCGTTGCCGCCAGTATGTCGCGGCGCGCAGGCCGTGCGAGCAGCTCGGTATAGTGTTTGCGCCACAAAAACAGCATCGCCAGCAACAGCGCCACCTTGGCCGGATACAGCCAGCGCAGCGTACCGCTTGGAGTGCCGTAGCGTTCAAGCACGTCGGCAATGATGATGAAGGCAATGAAGGTAGCGAACGGCAGCACGCGCGGCAAGACCGTGCCTTCGTGCGCATGCAATGCAATGACAGGCGCTGCAACCGCAGTGGCATGCGGTTGCCGGGGAATGCGCTTAGGTGGCCGCTGGTTCGTCACGATATCTGCCTTCCCGTTGGAAATACCGAAGCAAGGCTGCCTCGGCATTAAGGTTGTCAGATATTACAGCGGGCAATCGTGCGCAAGCGCACGAAAGTGAGGAACTTCAAATATGCAATTGAGCTAGTTCAAGCGTTGTTGCGGGATTCGATTTGTTCCCAGCGTTCGAGCGCGGTCATCAACTCCTCGTCGATCTGTGCAATACGATCATTGAGGCGCTTGGCTTCCGCAGGGGTCTTCTTGTAGAAGTCAGGATCGGAAAGCGTGATGTTCAGCGCCGTCTGCTCGTCTTCCAGTTTGGCAATGAGTTGCGGCAATTCTTCCAGCTCGCGCTGCTCTTTATAGCTAAGCTTTTTCCCTTTTACCGGCGCAGCGGCGACTGCTGCGGCAGCCGGCTTTTCATCGGCTTTCTTCGCCGCCGGTGCGACGACCGGCGCCGCATCACGCACACGCTCCCAATCGCTGTAACCGCCCACATACTCCTTCCACTGGCCCTCGCCTTCGGCAACGATCACTTGCGTGACAACGTTGTCGAGGAACATGCGATCATGGCTGACGAGGAAGACGGTGCCGGCGTAATCTTCCAGCAGTTCTTCCAGCAATTCCAGCGTATCGATATCAAGGTCATTGGTCGGTTCGTCGAGCACCAGCACGTTGGCTGGTTTGGCGAACAGGCGCGCCAGCAGCAAGCGGTTCCGTTCGCCACCGGACAGCGAGCTCACCAGTGAGCGCGCACGTTGCGGTTCGAACAGGAAGTCGCCCAGGTAGCTCATGACGTGCTTGCGCTGGCCATTAATTTCCACCCAGTCGCTGCCGGGCGCAATCGTGTCGGCCAGCGTGGCGTTGTCGTTCAACTGGGCGCGCATCTGGTCGAAGTACGCCACCTGCAGCTTGGTGCCTTGCTTGATCATGCCGCTGTCGGCCTGTTCTTCGCCCAGCACGAGCTTCAGCAGCGTGGTCTTGCCCGCGCCGTTGGGGCCGATCAGACCGATCTTGTCGCCGCGCATGATGATCGAGCTGAAGTCCTTGACGATGACCTTGGCGCCATAGGCTTTGTTCACATTTTCCAGTTCCGCCACGATCTTGCCGGAACGCTCGCCAGTACCGACTTCCAGGCGCACCTGGCCTTGCTGGTCGCGGCGCGCAGCGCGCTGCTCACGCAAGCGCTCCAGGCGGCGCACGCGGCCTTCGTCGCGGGTGCGGCGCGCCTGCACGCCCTTGCGGATCCATACTTCTTCCGCTGCCAGCACCTTGTCGAACTTGGCGTTCTCGATTTCTTCGATCGCCAGCTGTTCCGCCTTGCGCACTTGGTAGGTGGTGAAATTGCCCGGGTAGGACATCAGGTTGCCGCGATCGAGTTCGATGATGCGGGTCGCCACATTATCCAGGAAGGAGCGGTCGTGGGTGATGAACAGGATGCTGCCTTTGAAATCGCGCAGCAGGCCTTCCAGCCACTTGATGGAGTTGAAGTCCAGGTGGTTGGTCGGCTCGTCCAGCAGCAGTACGTCGGGGGCGCCGACTAGGGCGCGTGCGAGCGCCGCACGTTTCTTGGTGCCGCCGGAAAGGGTTTCGACCAGCACCGAACCATCCAGGTTCAGTCGGCCCAGGATGGTTTCCACCTTGTTTTTCAGGTTCCAGGCATCGCCCGCGTCCAGTTTCAGCTGGATGTCGTGCATGCGTTCCATCAACTTGTCGTCGTCGCCCTGGCCAAATTGGGTGGTCAGTTCGTCGTATTCCTTCAGCAGCGCCGGCAATTCTCCCAGGCCGGATGCGACCGCGTCGTGCACGCTCTGGCCGGCTTCGAACTGCGGCTCCTGCTCGACGTACACAATCTTCAGGCCTTGCTGCATGACCAGCAGGCCGTCATCCAGCTTCTGCATGCCGGCAATAATTTTGAGCAAAGAGGATTTGCCGGTGCCGTTACGCCCGATCAGGCCGACCCGCTCCCCGGTCTCCAGGGAAAATTCAGCGTGGTCCAGCAGGGCGTGGTGGCCGAAAGCCAGTTGTGCAGATGTTAAGGAAATGACAGCCATTGGAATGCAATTCGTGACGGAAAAACGAGCATTTTACCCGTTAGCAGCCTGTCAGCTATAATTGCGCTCGCTTTGCGTCCTCCCCGTAGCACAATGGATAGTGCACATGCCTCCTAAGCGTGGGATACTGGTTCGATTCCAGTCGGGGGGACCAGAAGCCATTTCTGCAAGACCCCACAAAACGCCATTAAATAATAAAAATCAATGGCTTAAAGACTATTCCTTAGGCAAGCGAATACCGCAAAACGCCACTAAAAAACACACTTTTCTGCTACGATCTACGATCAATTTACGACGAACTTACGACGGAGATCTAGTGGCAAGCTTGAAGAAGACGGCAGGTGGGTGGCAGGCGCAAGTAGCCATCAAAGGCCACCGAGAAGCCCGATCCTTTTCGACAAAGGCAGAAGCTAACGCGTGGGCGGCGGAGCGCGAGACTGAGATTCGCCGCCAGGTGGCTACCGGCATTGACGCTCGCAAGACAGTTGGCGACGCCTTTCTACGCTATGGCAAAGAAGTCTCGATTCGCAAGAAAAAGCCGCGCTGGGAACAGGTCCGCCTGGCTGCGCTTGGGGCCGCGCATATCGACCATCGCCAACTGAAAGACGTCCATCTCAACGAATTGACGTCGGACATGCTTGGGCGCTGGCGTGACACTCGCCTCAATGTCGACAAAGTTCTTGGCTCCACAATTAATCGCGACTTCGCCCTTTTATCGAACGTCTTTGCCGTGGCAGTTGGGGAGTGGAAATGGATGGCGAAGAGTCCGACGAGTGATGTGCGCCGCCCGAAAGATCCGCCTCCGAGGGACCGGCGAATCGACGAAGATGAGATCGAACGCATATCGCTCGCGTCAGGATTCTGTGAGATGTCAGCCCTGCAGGTAAAGCAACGGGTGGGAGTGGCATTTCTATTTGCGATCGAAACCGCAATGCGCGCTGGCGAGATCTGCGGACTCCGAGCCGATGGCATCAATGGCCCCGTTGCGCGCCTCCAGGACACGAAGAACGGAACGGCACGCGACGTGCCGCTGTCCAAACGCGCCCGCGAACTCATCGGCTTTTTACCGCCAGTCGAGAAGGGGTACCCAATATTCGCACTCACCCCGTCCCAACTGGATGCAAATTTCCGAAAGCTGCGCGAAGCAGCGTGTATCGACGGGCTAACTTTTCACGACACACGGCACGAGGCAATCACGCGCCTCGCGCGCAAGCTCAACGTCCTTGAGCTTGCACGTATGGTTGGTCATCGCGACTTGAAGATGCTGCAAATCTATTACAACGAGACCGCAGAGAACTTAGCCGCCCGCCTCGACTAATCTGAGCTAAACGGCTTCATGCCGAGTATTTCAACCTGCCACTGTTGGTAGCAAGTGGCATATGTCCTATCACCAAGCTTAGTCCGCTGAATCCCTTCAAACTTAATTCCACTACCCAACAAGCCGATCATTCGCACCTGGTGTAATGCCGGAAGCAATCGACCGCTTTCGTTCTGGATACCCCACGCCTGGCAAATTAACCTAGACCGCCCCTGCCACCAGACCATTGTGAGGTCCCCGCGAACGCCCGGATCGTTGGCAACGTCCGCATCGGCCCTAGGTTCACCACGATAACATAGCTGAACTATTTTACTGTACATGCATACAGTATATTGGGACTAGTCATCAATTTCAATGACATATTGCGCAGACTCTATAAGTGTTATGTAATGACGAAACTTATTATTAACACACCAAAGGTACTGCAAATGTTTGAAGGTCCACGTCTCAAAGTTAAACGAGGCACTCAGCACATCGAAGATCTGGACAATGCGCTGGCGAAGTATTTCAGTACAGGGGAAAACGTTAAAGTAACAGTTACCAAAGTCGAAGCGAACGCCTGTGGGATTAGGGCGGAGGCTAAACAGATGCCCGAAGAGCTGTCACTACTTTTGGGCGATGCAATTCATAATTTGCGATCGGCGTTGGACCTATTGGCGGTCGAGCTTGTTAGGGCGGCTGGGGAGGAGCCCTCAAGAGGGTTGTACTTTCCTGTAAGCGATACCAAAGAAAAGTTAGCGAAGCGAATGCGCGATAAGGAGACCCAACTGTTTGGAAATCGCGTCTGCTCACTGATAGAAGAAGAAATCAAGCCCTACAAAGAAGGCCACCCGCTGCTTTGGGCACTTCATCAAGCAGACATCGGCGACAAGCATACTGGGCTGGTGCCGACGTTTGGCCTCACCCGCTTAACGCTGGATGCCATAGATCTAAACGGAAATACGTTCGAGGATTTAACGCTTGGCGTCGCTGGGGGAACAGCTTTTTTGCCGATAGTGATGGGCCCCGGCGCCCAAGTCTTTAACCTTAGGAATTTCGTCAGCCACGCATTCTTCCCCAAGGACAGTAGCTTTGGACAAGTGTCCTTGGTCCCCACCCTACGGCAATGTGCGAACGTCGTGGAAGCGATCATCAACGGCGTCGAATTCGCACATCAGGCGCCGCAACACTAGCAATTGCGGAACACCCCCTCCCCCACCGTAACTCTATGCGACGCTGGGCAGGCCATTTTCTAAGTGCAGACGTTTGCACTATCTTAAAATCGCCTGCTGCTTCCCGTAGTATTCCCGCAGCCCAAGCGCTAATTCGCGCCAGGCGAGGCAGGCTGAAGCGTTGAAGGCGTTGGTTTGGGCGACTTCAGCGAGCGAAACGCCGGCGGCGTCACGGTCAGAGCTGGCGACAGGTCCGGCAGGCTCACCTGCCCAGGCGGCGTCGTATGCCCGCACGAAGCCAGCGTTAATACGGCACTCAGCGTTGTCAGCGTAAGTGACATAGACAGGCACTTGTTTCTCAATTACATCTCCCTTCAGGTAAATTTTCTGAATGCGGTCGCGGTACTTGATTTCGGTCTGTACCACGACCTTTGCTTGTGCGCGGCCGATCATCACGGTGCGAGCCGACTGCGCCGACAAATACTCGGACATGGCATCGGCGCCGCGACGCGCCTCCTGCAGCCGCCCGAACCCATACATGGCGGCACACAAAGCAGCGATCGCCAACCACTTGCCCCATCCTGGTACAACAGCGCCCTGCAGGCGCCCAAAAGCCGCGATCATGCTGACACCTGTGTAGCGACAACGTCGAAGCGCGCCAAGTTGCGGCCCCGCATGATCGCGATCAGCTTGTCCGCGTATGCCGGGTCCGTGGCGTAACCGGCTGCTGCAGCCGCACGCGCCCAGCCTTCGCCAGTTTTCTCCAGGAAGCACTCCTTATAGCGCAGGTTCTGCTGGAAAAAGACCGCATGGTCTTGGATGCATTCCGACCAGCTGCCGTACGCACGGAACGCACACTTGACCGAGATCCGCACGCCATTCACAAATTCATGCGTGTCTATCAGGACGGTCGCCCCCTTCCACGACGGGCCAGGTTTGACGCCGAAGAGGTTAAACCCAGGCGCGCGTGCGCCCCAGCTCGACTCCAGCGCCGCCTGGGCCAAGGTAAAGCTGGCAGGTATTCGGTGCGCGCGATGGCAGGCCTGCGCCGCGGGCAGAATGTGTTCGATAAATTCAGCCGGCGTCATCACAAGGCCCCCCTCACATCTTTGACCGCTGCAGCAGCGTCGTGCGCCATCTCGGCCAGATCCTTGCCACGGCGGCGATCAAACCAGAGCACCAAGCCACCGATAATCCACCAGGCAGGCAAGCCTGCCAGAACGAGAAAAGGCGCGGCGACGAATAACACCCCCATCTCTGCCGGCAGGCCATATATCACCGCCACCTGGCCGGCGGAGGAAAACAGGCTCGGCCACCAGCTGTGCGCAGCAATGACCAGGAAGGGGCCGCCGAGCGCTGATGCCAGCAGCGTGCTAGCAAAACGGATCGCTGCCTCCTTCAGTGACTTGGGCCACATAAACAGAAACGCTAGGCCGGTAGCGGCGGCGCCGGCCAACACTGGAACGCCGAAAATCTTAATCAGGGTACCGCCTGCAGTAGCTTCGATTGACATGCTTTCTTTCATAGAGGTTTTGGAACGGGTTGTTGAGGGTTTTGGGCTTACACGTTGGTGAGCGCTGCTTTGGGGTAGTCGCACATGTGTAGATCAATGGGACGAACACGCTTCATGACGGCGGGATCGAACAAGCGCGTGCCGCCGGCGAGCACGATCGCAAAGGCAAGATCAGAACACCACCAGCTGGAGTCGTCTGACCAGACCTCTGAATACGTAAAAGGAATGCCGGCAGCCCCGAACCAGTCATAGCCCTTCCCTACCTGGTCGCCGGCGAACTGGATCGCGGCGCCAAGGTCCGGTACCCAAACGGGCATATCGCGGTACACCACGACGCCGGCCATCAGTTGCTCGATCGGGCCGGCGCGGCAACCGTGCGTCATCGATGCCTCGTATGCTCGTTCGCCGATGATCGTAATCGCGTGGCTGAACTGGCGCGAACCAGACAGCACTCCGATCGCCAGGCTCAAAGGGTTATAGGGCCAGCGGCTGGTCAGTCTTACGGTGACGTAGCCGCCCTTGATCCCGCCTTTTGTGGGTTCCTTCATCAAATCTCCTCTACTTCGATCGTGGTCGAGTAGGCCAGCGCATACTGGATCGCGACGTCGGAATCCTTGGAGCGCCTGCCATAGATCATGTTGTCGCGCTCGATGGCGAGGTCCGCGACTTCGGGATACAAACTGACCAGGATCGGATACGCGCGGCTATTCCGAACGATGTTTACAAACGCCGCCCGGTCCGCTGCCGGCATCAGCTCCAAGTCAATGGGCAACTTGCGGTAGGTATAGCCAGCATCTGCCATTTGCCCGCCCGCGCCGTTCCTGTACAGCTCTGTCGTGTCTACATTGGTAAATGTCGCATTTGACGCGTTGTACTTCGGTGACCAATAGGGACCAACCACCAGGCATGCAGCCTCAACGTAGCCCTGCATGTTATTGGGATCGGAAATATCAACAGCCAGCCCGACCGCAGACTGGTTCGATGGCAACCAGCACCGAGCGTACGCACCGCCGCCATAGGCATAGGCACTTGCCGCCTGCGCTGCAGCCCATCCTCGCAGCTTTACTGCCGGCGCCGGGCACGCCGGAATATTGCCGCTGTCATAGTCATAGCTCTGCCAGTTGTCGATGTAGCCGAGCGGGCGAATACCTGGCGCCGAGGTGTACACATCAGCAGCGCGCGTCACCGCCGCGTTTGTGGTCGGAATGTACGACGTTGGGTAAGCGCCACTCTCCACCTGCACGCGAGTTGCCAGGATAGACCGCCCCACGACCGTTGCCGATGAGGTTCCAGGATAAATGAACACCGCTGCAGTCCCGGCTAGGCTATAGGTCCTGGTAATCTGAACTACGGTGTCTTCGGTAGCGGTCAGCCCGGCAACATCGAATGCAGCCCCTGCCAGCCGCGTGAACGAACCAGGCCCCTCAAGGACCGTGCACGACGAATCCGCCGTACTTCCCCAGTTGCCGCCACCGGAATCATAGAGGCCCAGTGTCAGCTGACTATCAGACCCCGCCCTAAGTGCTATCGTCAACGTGAGCACCTGGCCAGCACTCACCGCGCCGGCGCCGACCGAGCGGGCTTCGTTGGCGCTGACCGACGTTTTGCTAATAACCTGGTATGTGTCCAGACCTCGGTACTTGATCGCAGATGCAGCCACGGAGGCACCGGCCCATCCGGTGGTCAGGGTTCCCGACCCAGTTACCAGGTTCGTCGCCGCCGCTTCCAGCAGCTGCCTCGGGGCATCAGATAGTCTCGTTGGGTTGTACTGGTTACGAGCCACATTCGCGGCGGCGATCTTCAGCAGTCCGTCGCTATCGATAAACGTACCGGTGCTTGCGCGCGACACAAAAGATTGAAGCGTCGGATAGTACGACGACGGCTTAATGTCGAGCGGCTTGACACTGATGTTGTCGTACATGCTGGTGACGCCGGCTGTCGTGACAGCTGGGAACACCGCCAAGTACGTCGTAGCGCTGGTGGCCGTGAAGAGGAACGTAAGCTTTCCCGATGCAGTCGATGATGCGCTACCGAGATCGATGGCCCCGCCTGGGTTGCTACCCGCAGCCAAGGTACCCTTAGGCGCAGTGCCTTTCATAAAATCGCACGAAGCCATATAGACCTGCCCAGCCACGGTTGGAATCGTCTGCGTCGCGTATCCAGATTGCGTACCAGAAGCCGAATTGGTGAGCGTGGCCATTCCGCCAGCGGCGTTAAACGTCGCACCGCTCATCGCACTCCACCCCGCAGTATTCAAGTCGAAAGCACCGTTGACGACCTGTTCCTGCCCCAACGTATACTGAGCCTTCTCCATCATCCAACCCCATGCCGCCAAATCATCCGCACCAACAATTGGGGTGTAGAAGCGCAAGTTCTGGCTGGACGACGTATCCGTAATTGTTGCAGCAACCCATTTCCGAGTGAACCCGTTGGGCGCCTGACCAACCGCCGATTGAACTACGCCAGGCGTGGCACCAGTCCAATTTGAAACACTGATCGCCTGACCTGATCCGACAGTCGGCACGACCATCTTCTGGAACCAAGATATAACCAGAACGGTTCCATTCGGGTGCGTGTTCGCTTGAATAGTCATCTGCCAACGGTCTGTCGTGGCATCAGGATTGGGCACTACCGCAGTGTTCGTGCCATCAGGCGCTAGCACATATCGCACCGAACCGGGCGCCGATCCCCAGTTCTCAAACTGTCCGCTAGGCACCGCAAGTAAGTTCGTCGCTGGTGCTTCGTTGGTCAGGCGTACGCGGATTGTCGCGGAGGGCGACAAATTGCAGAACGGAAGCGCGACCGCACCAATCGATTCCGCAGTTGCCCAGGCCGCTGATAGCTTGGCGACCAGGGCACTTGCACGCCACACGCTCGACTTGGCATCCAATTGCAAATTCGACGCTACCAGCGCGCCGGCGGAACTCGATGCGGCTAGCACAGCGCGCCCAACTGCATTGTCATAGACGATACGCATATTGCTCATGCTGGCCACCTGATCGCGTTCACAGCCTCAATTGTTTCGGCCTGGTTGATCGCCACGCGGAGCGTTCGTCCGGTCGCATAAATGTCCGATATGAACTGCCCCAACGCAATGCCGAGGGAAATGACCTGGTCGGCGTCGAGCTGACGCGTCGTGTTGTCCGTCAATGTCCAGGTTTCGCTAAATACTGCACCGCTGGTCTTCGCCAGTACGGCCAACTGCACCGCGCCATTGATGCGCACGATGTCGGCCTGGTAGCTGCCGCCGTCATAGTTAAAATTACCCTGCTCCGCGACCGCACGCGCCGCTTTGACCGCCGACCAAGCGCGATCCTTCGCGGCTTGCAGCGTGCCGCTCTGATCTGAGACGACGACACCACCGTAGAAAGCGTTTGGAACTGCTGCACCTGCCGTGCCGATCAGCAGGCGTTCCAGCGCAGCGACCATGCCGTCTTCATTCATGGAAATCGCCGCCAACGGAAAGACCATGTCGTTAAACGCGCAGGCATGTGGCTTATCCTGAAGAAACGCCTCCTCGCTCGGATAGCTGCGTACCTGCAGCTGGATCAACCCAAGTTGAATATCAATGCTGGCATTGCGCAACATGTGGTAAGTGATGCTGACGCCATTTGGCGCCAGGATATCTTTTAGAATTGGCATACGCCCCTTTCAGTCGTATATGTAGCGATCAATCAGAAGTATCGTTATGTTGGTTGCGTTGCTCGAGTAGGTGCGGTTATAGCTATTGTTTGGCGGCGCAGTGTCGTCCCAGTTGTACTCAGTTCTCAGCATCACGGCCTGCAAGGTTCCGCCATAAGAGCGGTAAAACATGCCACACCTTTCGTCGCCAATTCCATCAAACCGCACGCCCCATTCCGTGTACCGGTCAAAGCCAGGCGAGCAGATCGCGGCAGCACCAGGCATGCCTTTAGGTGGCGCGCCAAGATTCGTAACCACGGCCAAGCTGACATGTGCAGCATCGTCATGACTCACGTTCAAGTTGACCCCGCCATAGATACACGAAAGGTTGAGGTGAGCGTTCCCACTGTCGTATGTCACGCTCCCGTCCGCTCGCATCGCGCGAATGCCCCAGGCAGCGTTCGACTTCGTCACAAAGTCCAATGCAAAGAAGTACAGAATCGGTGCCGAAAAAGAGGCGCCCGCCTTGTACATCACGGTGTGGCCATTCGAATAAACATCCTGCCCAGATGATGGGATCGAGTGAAACATCACATACGGTCTAGACAAAATCGCCGTGGGAATCTGAACTTGATAATCACGCCGAATCCAGCCCGGCTGCACCCCATCCATTTCCACCGACTCAAAGTACGGGACGCCAGTCAGATCCATACGGCCTATAAGCTGAGGAACAATGTGGCGAGTATCAATCTGCCGTAAGCCTGCTGATGTATTGAACCGAATCCCAAAGTCACTCATCGCGCAAATACCCCAACGACCGTATCGAACGCGCCGGCTGGCCATGTTCGCCATGTCGGTACCGGATAACCTTGCGCCTCGATGTAGGGATACCCATTCGCGTCCCTGCCCGTAACAAGCTGGTGATATCCACCGCGCGACACCATGCAGAAAATGTTCATTGTTCCTAAATCAGTGAAGGTGCGTCGAAAGTACGATGTGCCGAACGTGACAAGCTCAACAAACACACCTCCCTCCCCATCAGGGGTCAGTACGGCTTTACCGTTCCGCACTGTCTTGATTCCATACGCCATAAAGAAATCTCCTACGGATCCAGGCGACCGATTTGCACAACCATGTTGTTGCTGTCATCGTAGATCCGCTGCGTGTTGTTTTCGATCTCCATACGTCCGCCCCACGTGGCCGTCCGCAACAGACCGATCACAGCGCTCAGTGCCGAAAGGTTCGAGATACTCGCAGTATCAATCTGCGCGAGACCAATGGCTGCAGCTTGGATAAACGTAGAAATGTTCGCCTTCGTGAGCTGCCCTGAAAGGTTTGTACCGATCGTTGCGCCCACGGTGGCATTGTCCGCAGGCTTACCAGCTCCTTTCACATCGCTCCATTGCTGATCGGCGTTCAACGTGCCAGGCGCCGCGTAGGAGGGCGCTAACGCCGAGCCCGCGCCAAGAATCACATTCCCCAGGGAATCCTTTACCACCAGACCTCGCGTGTCGATCGCTTCAGGCAAGATCGAGCCTTTGACAAAGATGTTTCCGTTGTAGACGTAATTCACGGTCACCCAGGCCGCACCGTCGTACATCTTTTGCGCACCGAACGTGCGGTCCACCTTGTACAGCGTGACCATATCGCGCGCCTTGGGAGCGCCATAGCCGGCAGCAGTCAATGCAGCGACCGCCTCAGCGTCTGACCATATTGACCCGGTGGTCACCGCCGCAATATCGACGTTACCTCGCGCGCCTGTTTGGCCCGCCGCACCGCCGGCGCCATCCGCGACTTTTGTAAGCGTCGCGGTAACGGAGTACTGCACCTGGTCAACTGTGATGGTCGCAGTGACCGTTCCCGATACGGCCGTAAAGTTCGCGTAGGTGACGGTGGCCTCGTTGCCGACGATGACTAGTGCCACCCCCGCACTACTGGTAAAGGTGACAGCCCCGGACATGTTGAGCAACGTCGGCTTGAAGGTAAACGAGGCCGGTGAGGCGCTCTGTCCATCAGCGGCCACCTTGAACACAGCGGACATTGGCGTCAGGAACATCCCACGATCTGTTGGCGGCGCGTAACGCGGGTTTGCCGCCATGATCAGCACCGTGCGGTCATTGACAAATGCCGCCATTAGACGGTTACCTCCAAAGTTGAACGTAGTGTTTCCCAATCCACTGCACGCAAAGTCAGCAGACCGACCTTCCCTTCTGACAGGCCAAAGCGATTGCTAAAGAGCTTTACCGCCTGGCCTAGTTCAAGCAACAGCTGCGCGGGCGTTGCCTCGAAGCGGAAAGTCGTGCGTGGCACCTTGACAATCGCCAGACGCCGGTTCGCCTCGGCCAACGCGTCGGCCTTGCGCAAAAGGCAGGTATCGATCTGCACAGGTTCAGCGTCCAGCTTGTACGTGGCTTGCACACCCGCGTCGAGGGCGGTCACGGACAGCCATTGCTGTGCATACAGCGTCTTATGCGCATCGGGCAGTGAAGTTTGAAGTTTGTCCTGTGGCGTCCAATTCCTGCAGTAGCCCACCTTGACCGATGCGGCAACTTCCGTACGCCGCACAATCGTGATACTTCGGTCCAATTGCTGCGATGGGCGGATCTCAGCCGTCGCAACAGCGGGGATTGCGAACTGGATCAGGCGCAGCTTGCCGGACATCGACGACACCAACTGCGCGCCAACGCTACCGGCCAACTGCTGCCCCGCGATCAGGACGTTTGTACGCTCGGTGAGATACAGGCCTACTGGTTGCGGATTGGCAGCATCGAAAGAAGCCAACTGAACAACATCGAGATCCGCCGCGGTGAACCGGGTTGCTGCCTTGCCGCGCTGGGTAACCAGGTACTGCACCAACTGACTAACCGTGTTGACGTAGGCGCCGTTGTATTTCACTCCTTGCGCATCACAGGTGACCGCGCCAGGTCCGACAGCCTCGTTGAACACTACACGACCGGTGTTCGGCGTCACCGTTACCGCTACGCGCGGTTTCCCTTCAGTGCGCATTTCGGAAACAGCCTCCGACACACCATCGCTAAAAGCGTATTCAAGCGTTACCGGATTGGTTTGGACCGGGCTAATGTTGTGGCATTCGCCAAGCAGAACGGGCATCAGTGCATCAGGATTGGTGGCGTTCCCACCGATCTTGACGTCCGACACTGGCGTATTCAGGCGCTCAAGCTTGTTCACCAAACGCAGGCTTAAGCGGTCGCGCGATCTACAGGCAATATCCACCACGACGCCGCTGAAAACCTGGCGAAAATCCGCCCGGTCCCAGCGGACGTCTCCGACGAACACGCCCACAGGCTGGTTGACCCAAACGTCATCCAGCCATGCGTCGCGCGCGCCATCGGCGTTGTGGATCTCGATATCACCTGCCGAGAGGTTTGCTGCCGAATCAAAAGAAATCGATTCCGTTACCTTCAGTCCGCCGGCAACAACATCCTGGTACGGCGTGTTGACCGACGCGATGTAGGCCTTGTTCGATAGATACCGCGTTATATCGACACCGGCGCTTTTCACCCCGACCTCAAACAGCTGAACACGCAGCGCCGCACTATCCCCCAACCAATCCAAAAACTGTGCATCTGTGATCAAGAGAGAGCCCTCGTAGAATTTGCTTCTGCGTACGCGGCATCCGTCACTACCCGCTTTACGCCGTCCACGACCGTTTCGGCAGCGTGCTGTGCCGCGCCGGCACCAGCCGTGATCAAGTCACCAGTCTGCCTTTGCTGATCGGCGCGAAGGCCTTTCAGTTCGACCGCCATCGCCTCATTCGAAGCACGCAATGCCTTGATCTCATCGACCAAGGGAACCATGTTGCTTGTCCCCATCGTCGCGTAGTTGATTGCGCCGGAGGCTTGCAAAGTAGCTGGTTTTGCAGCACGACCTTCCAAGATCGGCTGCACGCCTCCGTTTTGAGCAATCTCTTTCAAGATCGCACTGATGTCAGCAAGGCTGGCAGCCGAGTCGCTGAGTGCGTCCAAGCTGGCCTTGGCAACATCAACCGAATCATTCGCCCACTGCGCCAGTTCATCATTCGTTCGCATGACAGTCGCCAGATCCGACGAGTACTGAGCATCACTGCCGTTGATCTTTTGCGACAACTGCAGAAAGGCCTGTTCCACCGACGCGAGCTGGCCCTGCGCATTCGCATCGCCCGCAGCTGCCAACTGTCGCGTCCTCTCGAACTGCCGACGCGCCTCCGCGTACTGTTGCTCGGGTGTCAGCGTCGACAGACTGCCAAGGGCCAGGCTGTTGTTCAATCCTGCCGCCGTGGCTGCAAACGACTCCATCTTGGTGATGAAGCTGCCGAGGCTCGACTTCGCTTGATCCTGGGCGTCCCGCACCGCTTTGGCAGCCTGCACCTGGTCGAACAGCGAACGATTGCTTGCATCGAGCGCATCGCGTTGCCGTCCCAGTAGTTGCGCCGAGGTCAAGGTCAATTCGTCCAGTTGCGCTTGCAGCCCCTCGCGCTCGTCGGCAATGTCCTTGGCATCCCGAACCATTTCTTTCGTCTGCTCATGCGTCTTTGCAAAAGCATCCGCGAGATCCAGCAGGCCGGCGTATTGCTTAGCACCTGCCTCCGTCGCCAACGCACCAGAACTTGCCAAGCTCAAAACAGTCTGCTTGTACTGGTCCATTGTGGTGACGCTAGACAGCCCCATCGCCGCCATTTGCTCGGCTACGTACTTCTGCAACGGTGCCAGGCGTTCGGCATCGGTCAGGAACTTATCGGCAAACCCGCTAGTCTTGTCGCTCAGCTCTTTGACGCCGCCAGTAAGCTTCAGGAAGCGCTCACGCGCCGCCAAACTCTCCATCCCTGCCGCGCCGAACGTCACTCCGATCGACGACATGATTGAATCAAGGTTCGCGTAGTTCGATGCAATTCGCGCGAGTGTCTGGAAGTAGCCCTCCCCGACCTCCTGGAATTGCTCCAGACCGCTGACGCCGAAGCGCGCCATGTCATCACCCAACTTGGAGAAGACCGCCTCCAATTGCTTCTGGATCTGATCACCCGTCAAGTCCTTTAGCGAGATCTTGCCGACCTCGACGACGAAGGAGTTCAGGCGATTGGTGAACGCATCACCGTTGATCCCCAGCAGCTTGCCTGCCTCTTGAATGCTTCCAGCCAGGCCGGCAATCACTTTCGTGAACTGAGCGTTAGCTTCGGCGCCGAGCGACGTGGTCGAAGTGCTGTACTTGTCGCTATGGAACCAGCCCCCGCTCTTTTTAGTTTCCGTGTATTGGCTCGCATTCAAACCGCCCGATAGAACGCCCCCAAGGGATGCACTGTCTGCGGTGAGCCCTGTGTCTAGCGTAGATACCTTCCCGCCAAAAATCGCACCGAGAATAGTGCTCTTAGCCTTACCGACGAATCCATTAGTAACCTTGTCAAGCGCCGCGCCCCACAAGTCGGCAGTAAGTGCCATAGCCACCGTCGAGTTGCCGAAGTTATACGCCGTGCCCTTCTCATCTGGCATCAGCTCACCGGAAAGCGAGCCGCCACGCACGAGGAGATTTCCCAGTCCCGCGATATTGCTATCGATACTGCGCAACGCATCAAGCATTCCTGCCGTGTGGCTTAGCTCGATGCCGGAGTTATCAGCCATCAGATCCAAGGACTTCGCGATCGATTCCGATTTGGCTTTACTGTCGCCAAGTACAGTGCCCGTTCCTGCCGCCTCTTGGCGATCCTTTGCGCTTTGCGGCGCTCCGCCGCCTACGCCACCGATAGCCACACCAAGCCCCGCAACGATGGCAGCCATGGCAGCCATGCGACCGAACGCGGTGTAAGGATCGCCTGAGCCCTGGTTCAGCACAGCGGAAATACCCTTTGGCACCAACTCCGCCATGGTCATCGCCAGTTCAGCAGCATGGAAGACTTTCGAAACCGCCATAAGCACCTGGTAGCCTTTGCTCTGCTCGCCGAAGAACCCTGCTGCAGCGCCCGCCATGTCGCCGTATCCGGCCAGACGGCTCTTGGTCTCCGCCGCGTTCAGTGCGGCCATGTCCTCGAGGTATTTTTTCTCCTTAATCTGATCGTTCAGGATCGCCTTTGCTGCATTTCCACGTTGCTTCGCAATTGCAGCCTGGCGCTGACCGAAGTCCTCGAGGGCGCCAGTTAACTTCGCGATCTCTCCCCCAGCGCCACCGAATGCGCTCCTTAACGCCTCCCCGAAGTTCTTAGCCTTCGCAGGATCGAGATACGCGTTCAATTCGTCCAAGCCCTTTTTAGAGGCTTGCAACTCCTCCACGCGCGAGGCGGCGGCACTGCTGCGACGTTTGGCAGCGATTAGGAGCTCCAGCGCATCAATCTCGTCTTTCGTCAGGCCCAGGGTTGAGCGCTGTGCCAACTGCTCCTCCAAACGAGCCAGGCCTGCCGCCTCGATTTCGGCAGCAGTCCGACCGATCGTGCCTGCCAGTTCTTCATTGCGCTCCGCTTCCTTAGTCGCATCGAGGACGGCCTTACGGCTGTCGTCTTGCAATTGCTTATTGAGCGCTTCGATATTCTGCCGGCCCGCGATAGTTCTCTGGTCCGCCTCCAACAGCGCAATGCCCGACTTCAGCTTTTCGAATTCCGCATCGGTCAGCTTTATCGTGCCTTCGGTACGCCCACGGACCAAGGCAGCAAGCTCTTTCTCCGATTCCTTCAACGACCGCCCAAGGGCGATCTCTCGCTCCGCCAGCGCAAGTCTCTGCTGCAGGGACTTGTTCAGATTGTCGTAATCGCTTTTCGCTTTGCTACCTTTGTCCTCGGTCTCGTACTCCAGGTCTTCTTTGTCCTCGTCTCCACCGCTGGCTGCAGCTGCAGCAGCGGCAGCAGCAGCCAGCTTGCGCTTTTCAATTTTTGCGAGCATCGCCTGCTCCATCTCATTAGCAGGCTTGTTCCAGAGGTCGTCGTATTTCTTATTTGCGGCTTCCAGCTCGGAGGCATGTTCCGCCCACGCCTTTTTCACATCTTCGAGCGGATTACCGCCTGCAGCGACCTTTCGGGACACTCTAAGCGGATCTAGATTATCAGCGACCTCTGCGATCAGCTTAATGTCGGCCCACACGACTTTGAAACTTCCGCTAATAGCCGACAGAATGCGTGGAATCAGCATCGCCACATCCACCAGCCTAGCGAACCCTACTGCTACGTCATCGGCCCAGTCCGCAACCTTGGTTGTCGATAGCCCGTCTGCCTTGTTGGCGGACTCGCTGAATACGTCAATCAGGTCGTTCATCGTTGGCAAGGCGCCGGTCGCAATCTGCGTTACGAACGCCTCGACCTTCGCACGAGTGATACCCAGTTGATCCTGGAACTTCGCAGCGTTCGCTGCCGCATCGGCACTAACGCCCTGGAACTTATCGATGCTCTCCGCAACGTCATTCATGTACGGCAGAAGATCGGCGCCCGACTTCCCGAGCAAGTCATTGACCAGACGTGTCTTAGTCGCGCTATCTCCATAAGTCGCGAGCTTTTTGGAGGCTTCAACGAAGACCTCTGAAGGGTCACGCATCTTGCCGGCAGAGTCCTTTGCTGAGACCCCAAGCGCGTGCAAGGCCTTGTTCACCTTGTTGCTGTCATCGTCGACGCCCGCCATACCCTTTGCGAGCTTGGACAAGGCAGCATCAACGCCGCCAAAGTCATGCCCGAACGCGCTGGCCACTTGCTGCATTCGAGACAGGTTTTCGACCGAGGCACCCGTTTTCTGCGTCAGGTCATCCAAGGCCGCGAGACGGTCAACGGCATGGTTGACCGCCTCCATCGCAGCACCAACCGAAACCAACGCGGCTACGGCGCCAAGCGCGCCTTTCGCCATGCCGGTCATAAACTCAGTACCCGCCTGAGACGCCGTGTCGAAGTGCTTTTGTGCGTTTTGCGCGAATTTCAATGACGCCTGGTCGGACTTATCCAGACCTTTCGTGTATTCCGCATATTCCAGCGCGAGCTTGACGACCAACGATCCGAGTGCAGACATGGAGACTCCAGTGAAAACTATGCCCAGACCTGGGCGTGAAGCGAGAATTAGGGACGCTCATTCAGGAGCGGCAAAGCGGCACGCTCCATCACACGCAAGTCCTGGAACAGTGAGCGCCATTCGCCTGCAGGAACTTGCTCAAGTCGGAAGACGGTCTCAATCGATCCATAATCGAGTCCGACATAAAGAACATCGGCGGCGCCGGCCACGATCTTCCACTGGGTGGCCATCGTGCAGAAGGTGCTGACTGCCAGCCAGTTATCCTCAAACACCAGGCAATCAGCATCCTCGGGCTCAACCTCCGATGCCGATGCTTCCGCGTCGGCAATCACTTCATCCGGCGCACCCAGCGCTTTCAGCTGCGCGACCACATCGGCATTGACCTGGCGGACGGGAGGACGCTCGCCAGCCCAGTACCGCGCCGCCCCGATCAGTTTTTTTCTTTTGCCTTGTAAATCGAGGTCCAGAACGCTTCGGTCATGGAGAACAGGGCATGCGGGATCGACAGCAACGCCTCCAGGTTCACTTGGTTGAAGGACACTTCGCTGCCGGTGTCGTCGATCAGGCCGGAGAAGCCGACCACAACGGAGCGCTGGACATCGAGTTGCGGCAGCTTGCGCAACTCATCAACGCGCTCCATATCGACGCGTTTGAACTCGACGGTGAAGTCGGACTTTTCGATGCGGCCCGAATCGTTGGGGACTTCCACGGTAACTTTGGTACGGTAGGTTGGGGTCAGTGCGATTTTGAATGCCATGATGATTTTTCCTTTGGAGTGAAAAAGGCCCGCCGAAGCGGGCCGTTGCGTTGTTTGCAAGAATGAATTAGCGGACGGTCAGCACGAATTCGTCGTTGCCGTTATTGGGCTGGATGTCCAGTTTCGTCGTGAGCATGGCGATACCATCGCTATCGGTGAACGACGGGTCCAGTACCTGGACCTTCGGCGCAGCGAGTTCGATGATGTTGCCTGCCGTCTTACCGTGAATTACCGACAGGGCCGCGAGCACGCCGTTCTGGATCGTTGTGTACCAATCCTTCGTTGCCACGCTATCCAACTCCATCACGAACGAACCGGTCGGCTGACGATCGGGGATCTCGATGCTTTCCATGCCAATCAAGTTGCGGTACACCAGCTGGTTTGCCATATCGATGCTGATGGTCTGCACGCGGCCGGAAACACCATGCAAGGACGCCGTTGGCGTGTTCGCCTTATTCACCGCCACGGGATCTTTAAAGCCCGAATAGTCCACGCCAGCTGGCGGCGCGGTGTCCGTCGGCGTGTAGTAGAGGCCGATGAACTTGAACTTCATGACAGGGATGCCCTTGGCGTTCAGCTCGAAGCTGACGGTCCCCTTGGCGTCCGTCATCTTGTACAGGATGCCGTCCAGGTTGTAATACAGCGTCACGAACTCCATCGCGTTCGTGATCGGCGCATAAGCAACGCTTGTGGCAGCCGTGACGGTTTCGCTAAAGGCGCAGGCGCGCAGCAGCGGGCCATACTTCGGCGCAGTGCCGGCGGCCCCGGAACCGGCCAGTTCGACATCGAAGCTGATTTCGGCGTGGATGGCGACAGGAACGCTACCCATATTGCCGAGGTACGGTTTGATGTTGTTGCGCTTGGCGAATTCCGCCGATACCGGCTGCGCGGAAATGTTCATCGCCATGATGGCATTGAGCGGGCCTGTAGGCAGCGAATCCGTTCCAGCGACCGGCTGCAGCTTTACCAGCAGCACGGCATTACGCGACTTCTTGGCCATTGGATTCCTTTCCGTTGTTTTTGTGGTGAATCAGGGTTTCGGCGGTGGGCATGCGCGCGCCCGTTTCCGGGTCAATCACATAGCTACCGCCCAGGCCAGCAAAGGCGTCTGGCAGTGCCGCACTTGCCGGCGCCACCTCTTCGCCGACCGGGGAAGTACGTTTGCTCACTTTGTTTCCTTCCAATAAAAAAGGCCCGTTATCGGGCCAGTTGAGTGAATCGATTCCTAACGCCGCGATCGAAGCCGGAAGTTCTGGACGTAGGCATACACCCCCGCCTCTCCTTGATAGTCCGCGTCGCCCTGATGCTCGAGCCCCAGGTATCCATCCAGCACCTCAAGGGCGGCTTCAGTTCGCCGTTTCAGATCGTTGATCTCGCCCTTGCTGCGCGCCAGGGTGCTGACCATGACTTCGTGCTGGTCGTATCCACCATTTAGCACCCACCCGGATTCAGGCTCCGAATCGATTTCGAACACCAGGGCTGGCCAGGTAGGACGATCGGGCAACTCCACCGAGTGCGTGTTTGGCAACACCGCCGACAATGCGGCGTACACAATTTCGTCAATGGTCATTTGCCGTTCGCCTTTCTGATCGAAGCTTCGAGGCGCCGCGCCATTGCATCGATCGCCTCCTGCTGACGGTTATCCAAAGCAGGAGCAATGAAGGGAGTCGCTTCAACGCGGCGAAGCGCTCCATCACGCTTGCGCCTGCGATTGCCCTGATAGACGTTGCGCCCCTTCTCCAGGAACCACCAATAGAAGGGGTCGTCGACGTACACACTGGTGACACGGCCATTCTTTCCAACGACCAGCTTTTTCGCTGCCTTCTTTCCCAGGGCCCGCCCGTGCCGTACACCCAGGTTGTACTGGGTGACGCCATCTGGCGACTTGTCGCGCTTGATCACAATGTTCTTAATCAATGCCCCAGTGAGACGCAGCCCCTGAGCTTGCGCGAGAGCCCTTGCCTCCTTGCGGACCACTCCGCCGGCAGCTGCGACCATCAGTCGTGAAGTTCGGAGTCGCATCTCTTCGCGAACACCTTGGAACGCGCTACGCAGCTCGCCAATCCCATCGACCCCGCCAGCCATCAGTTCGCCCCCAAGGGGAGCGACTCGCATGTCAGAATCAAAAGTCGATTAGCGAACCCAGGGTTCTCGATGAGCTTTACCTCGTAGGTCGCACCACGAAACAGAACACAATCGCCGACAGCGACATCGACGCCAAACCGAACCTTGATCGGAATCGTTGTGATGGACTCCTCTCCGCCCTGCTTCGTTTGAGTACGCCTGGTAAGGGATACTGGAGCAACGCCAGCCCACACATCGCCAAGGCTGGCCCAACTGTCGACGTTGCCACCGAAGGCATCCTTCGCGTGCGACTTACGCTGGATCGTGATGCGCTTGTTCAATTCCTTTGCAAGGCTGGTCAATCAAACCTCCGATAAGGGTCTAGCAGGCTCTCCACAAAGCTCGTCTGCACGTTCTCACGCTCTGCCCCAGTCGCAGGATCGAATTGCTCTCCCAGCTTCGCAAGCAGATACAGCTTCAAGTCGTCCGGCGTTTTTGACGGGTCGTCACCATAGCCGCTCGAAACGGTGATGGTGACCGAGCCTTCCGTCGCCATTGCTGACGGCCACTGACGCCCGACCGGTGGCCGTAAGTACGTGTCGTACTCCTGGCGCACAAGGCGGTAGTCAGTTGGAGCCAATTGATGCAGGCTGCCCTCCGGGTCGAGGTACTCGACCTTTTCAATTTCGAGCACAGGATGCGGCAGCCTGTGCTCAGGCAAAAAGCCACCGAACACGCCCTGCCAGCGTTGGCGCATGAGGCTTTGACCGATGCGGCGCTCCAGTGTGGCAGTAATGCCTTTCAGCCAGCCTTCGATGCGCGCATCCAGCTCGGTGCCATCGATGCCCATGTTTTCAGCCGCAGTGCGAACATCGACGGGCAAGACGGTTGGCGCCGTAGTTCGCACGAAGGTCATTTAGCCACCACCGGAGGCTTGCTTGCGTCACGCTTCCTTGCCCTTGGCACCTTCACTTCGGTTTTGGTCTCGCTGACTTCCGCGCTAACATCGCCAGCCGCCGGCACCTTGGTCTCGGTTTTGGTTTCGGCTTCCACTTTGGTTTCGCCGACCTCCGCGCTGGCATCAGCAGCCGCCGGAACCTTGAGCTCGGCTTGCGTCTCGCTGACTTCCGCGCTGGCTTCGTCAGCGACCGGCACCTTTACTTCGGTTTCGGTGTCGATGGCTTCCGCGTTGGCATCGCCAATCGCCGGCGCCTTGGTTTCGACAACGGCCTCGCC
This sequence comes from Pseudoduganella sp. GW821-FHT11H04, assembly GCF_058807935.1. Taxonomy (NCBI): domain Bacteria; kingdom Pseudomonadati; phylum Pseudomonadota; class Betaproteobacteria; order Burkholderiales; family Oxalobacteraceae; genus Pseudoduganella; species Pseudoduganella sp. GW821-FHT11H04. The sequence goes on from NZ_JBXARE010000011.1 coordinate 29,542, forward strand.
CGCTTCCACGCTGGCACTGTCTAGCACCGCCACCTCGATCACATATTCCGCAGCGCCGCAGTCATCAACAAGATGGGCCGCGAATTCGGGCGAAGTGCGCAGCTGCGCACCCTCCATCAAGGTACCGTACTGCGCGGTGATCGTCGTTTTGAGAATGTGTACTTTGACCTGGTTCATTGATTTCTCCAGTGCAGACGTCTGCACAAATGGGCCAACCCATTGTTTCAGGTCGGCCCGGTTAGCGATTAAGCAGGCACCAGGTCGCCGTAACGGCAACCGGCTGGCTTATCTACGGTTTGCGCCAGGCGGCGCTCCGCACGGATAGTCACCAGACCGCTGGTGAAGTTGTCACCGTCCGAATCGGACAGGTCCAGCGCAATACCCTCGCGGTAATGCAGGGTCACTGCCTGACGCAGCGCGCCGACCCATACCTTGCCAGCCGCCATCGCGGTGCTGGCAACCACTGGCAGGCCGAACAGCATTGGGACAACGTTGGCGCCAGGGTCACCCAGCAAGTAGCGGCCAGTGTTATCTTTGGCCAGGCGCAGCGTCCACCAGTCAGCGGTGTTCAGGATGATGACTTCCGCCGGGTTGTCGGACGCCGCGCAGTCGCCGATCATCTTGCCGATCACATCAAAGCGATTGTTCGCCAGGCCCAAGGCAGTCAGCGACGCAGCGGTATAGCCGTGAGCGACAAAGTTGCCGGCCAGGGTCAGGCCAGAAACGTTCGGCGAAACGCCATTGCCAGCGATGATCTGGTTTTCCACACGCAAATTCACGCCGTAGACCATGCGGCGGTTGATGTACGCCGCCAATGCCGCATTGTCCATCGCCAGCTGGCGCGAAATCTTGATCCAGTGCGCAATGGTCGACACAGGCATAGTGCCCGGCGTGAAGGTGATGGAGGACTGCGGCATCGCAGCACCTTCGGCAGTTTCGGCGGCGGCGTTGGTGAATACGTTCTCGCGCACCCAATCAATCGCATTGCTGGACGTCGGGATGCGCGTCATCAGGTCTTCCAGCGTGAACACGCGGAAGGCGCCTTCGATGATCGACGGACGGCGCTCGGAGAAGGTGTTGCCGACCGTGTTGGTCACGGTATTCTTAACGTCCACGCGAGTTTTGAGACGACCGTCTGCCTTGCAGAAGTTCTCGTAATTCGCGTGCTTGATGAACATCGTGCCGACGCTTTCGTCCGCAGGCTCGTCGTCCTTGGTCGCGGCACCCTTTTGCTCCAGTTGCAACAGTCGATCGGCCAGGGAACGCTGTTCGACGCCCAGATTGTCCAGCGCCGTCTTAGTGTCGGTACTGACCTTACCCAGGCTCTTAATTTCCTCGGTCGCCTTGTCGGACAAGTTCGTCATTTTGGCCTCGATACCATCCAGCGCCTTCATGATGCCCTGCGCATCGATTTCACCGGACATCAGCAGAGCGGCGGACATGCCCAGGCCGCCCATCGCTTCCGGGCCGCCAATCAGCGCCGTCACATCGACACCGCAGGCCTGCGCCAGGCTGGCACAAACGGCGAAGCCCAACAATACAGCTGCACGCAGCGGGATACCGAATACATTACGTTTCATATCTACCTTTCAGGAAAGAAAAAAGCCACCCGAAGGTGGCCAAGAGGGATTGTTGAGCAGCTACTTCGCCAGGCGCTGAAGGCGCTCGAGCACTACACCAGCGGTCTTTGCATCGAGACCGCTCACCGAGGCATCCCGCCCGGTGAAGATCTGCTTTGCACGGGAGGCGACCGCCAACGCCCCCTTCTTGCTCAGCCCTGCATCCCGCAGCAGCCGTTCAAATTCACGCTCGGTCGCGCACTCAGACAGCGCAAGGTCGAAGTCTTCACTCTTGACCGACTCCTGGTTGATCCGCGCAGCGCCGTCCGCCGGAAAGACCACCGGCGAGATCTCCATCAGGCTCGACCACTTCCGGATAACGCGGCCCGACTCGGTCTCGTCATAGTCGCCTTTGTTGACGTAGCCGCCGATCGACAGGCCATCGAGCGTGCCATGTCGCATCGCCGCGCGCACATCCACGGCCAGCGACAGCCCTTCGGTAAGCTCCCCTTCAACATACAGGCCATGATCATCTTCCTTGACGACCGGGTATTTGCCGATCGGCATGCGCCACTCATGATTGAAGAACATTTTTGGCTTACCGGAGCGCAGGGTCGAAGCGAACGCACCTTTCACGATGGTGTCACCGTAGCTGTCGACACCACCGAATACCGAGGCATAACCGGCGAATTTCCAGGTCTCGCCCTCCATTTTCAAATCAACCAGTTCCAGGTTGAGCATTTTCCGCAGAAGCATTGATTCTCCTTACTGTGCAATGTTGTCGCCGTTGCCGCCGCTTGCAGGACGTACCCGCCCAAGCAATGACAGTGGGACGAGGTTGGACTGCGCCGTCAATACGTCGGCCTCAGGTCGAGGCGGCAGCCCCTCCAGCTGCCGCACCTCGGAGCGGGATTGAATGCCGTTTTGTACGTGCTTTGCATAGATCTCTGCCCGATCCTTCGGCGAGGCGCGCAGCAGTGCATCTAGCGAAAACTCGACGGTCAGCGCTGCGCGCTGGCGCGGCGTCAGCACACAGCGTCGTATCGCTTGCGCAAGGTTGACCATGAGCGGCGCCAGGCTGAAGATGTACCAGCCCTCCCGGATCTCCGCGATGCCAGAGCCCCAGGCGGTCACATTCGCATGGTGAACCAACACCGGCGGTACGTCGAACCAGCGGCAAAGCTCCTCAACGCCATAGCGCCGCGTTTCGAGCAGCTGCTGCTCCGCCGGCGACATCGTGATCTGCTGGTACTTCATGTTCGCTTCGATCAGGTGCAGGCGGTTCGTACTTCCCTCCGCCATCCCTTCGAAGTTCCGCCGCACCGCTGCACGCTGAACGTCGTTCAATACCTTGTCGATCATCAGCACGCCGGTCGGTTTGCCTCCGGCGCCGAAGATCTTGCTGGCATCCGTCTGCGCTTTCGCGGCCTCGTCCAACGTCGCACGCATGAACTCCAACTTGCGCAGCCCTATCGTGCCGTTGCCAAGGTTCTTCAGGTGCAGGACGTTCTCTGCAGCCAACACCGCGACATTCGCGCCAAGGGTGTACTCGTAGACGACGGTTCCGTCCGCCAGGATCTTCTGCTCTACCTGGTCAGCCGGCATCGGCCACAAAGCCAAGGCTTCGCCGTTGTTATCCCGATCGATCCGCGCATAGCCGTTTCCTCGCAGATCGTGATTCATCATCAGCGCTCGCCAAAAGTCATACGGCGACATTCGATTGTTCGGTGCGTCGTGCAGAAGCTGATAGAGCCGCTCCGTGCGGGCCAATATCTTCTCGCCGTTCGACTGCTGCCGGTAAACAAAGCAAGGTAGGCTTGCCACTGTCGATGCGCGACGGTCGATGCACGCCCACACAGTGCTGATCTGCAGCGCCCCATCGACATTGACATGCGAAGCGTCGGGCACCAGGGAAGTCCCCGGCAGGGCGTCCTGCACCCCGATCTTGTCGGCCAACGCGCCGCCGCGCCCCCATATGGAGCGGAATGATTTCAATAGTTGTTTCATGTCCGTATCGGTGAGTTGAGGAAGTCATCCATGTCGCCCTGCAGCTCGTCACCAGCAAATGCTCGGCTCAGTGCCATCACGGACGCCACGATGCCGTCAATGCGTCCATTGGCATTTGACTTCTTTTTGTCGGGCCGGAAGTTGCCGTTCGAATCGAACAGCAACGCAGTATTGGCGGCGCACCAACGCAGCACCGCGTTGCCGCCATGGCGCAGCCGTTTGCCATACACCAGCTGTTCAAGCGCTTTGCTGCCGGGATACATGCCGCCCGTGTTCTGCGGCACCTCAACCAGTGGGACACCCGCATCAAGCAGCTCATTGGCCAGCTGCAGCGCGTTCCAGCGATCGAAGCCAATCTCGGCGATGTCGTATTCCCGCACCGCCTGCAGGATGCGTTCACGCACCGGGCCATAGTCGGTCACGTTGCCCTCGGTCGCGGAGAGCCAGCCAGCACGACGCCAAGCCTCGTACGGCGCCGCGTCGTCTGCGGACTGTGCAGCGATTTTCTCTTCGGGGCACCAGAACCACACCAGCACGTACCAGTCGCCACCGTCTTCATCCGGCGGGAAGACCAGGGAGAAGGCGGTAAGATCTCGCGTCGATCCCAGGTCGAGTCCACCGAAGCAGCGACGCCCAAGGAGAACGCCTGGGTCAAACTTCTTGCTGCCGCCATCCCACACGTTCATGTCGAACCAGCCATCAGCGCTGTTGCACCAGATATTCAAGTCCTTTGTGAGGAAGTTGACCTTGGCACCGGGCATCGCGGCAGCCTTACGCGCCTGCGTGCGCAAGTATTCGATCGACTTTGACTTACCTAGGCCAGGATTCGCCTTGATCCAGTTGCGCTCCTCGAAAGGGTCATCGTCCTGGTCCAGCGTGTAGATGTAGCCAAAGAATGTGTCATCAACACGCTTACCTTCTAGGATCGAGATCAGGTACGAGCGCTGCTCGGTGCAGATACCGTCCAGGATGAAGCCTGCAGTCGTGATTGCGGAGAGCAGCGGCTGGTCGCGTGCGCCCAGGGCGGACTCCATCACATCCCACACGTCCCGGTGCTTCTGGGCGTGCAGCTCGTCGAACAGAATCGCGGACGGGTTTAGACCGTCCAGATTCTCCGCGTTTGCCGGCAGTGGCAAAAATATGGAATTGTCGTCCAGCTCCACCTTCTCGTGGTTCATGCCGGCGAAGATCTTGAACGACCGGGCGACGCCAGCGGAGCGCTTCACCCAGCGACGGATATTGTCGAACGCCGGCTTGAAGACCGTCATCGCCTGGTTGCGCGTAGTCGCTACCGCATACACTTCCGCGCCAATCTCGCCATCCATCGAGAACAGGTAAGCACCCTGCGGCCCCTTCCAGGTGGACTTGCCATTCTTTCGCGCGACCTCCTCATAGGCGCGACTGAAGCGACGCATGCCGTCGGACTGGCGCCGCCACCCGTACAGCACTGCCGTCCAGAACTTCTGCCACGGGTCCAGCAAGATCGGCTTGCCGGCCAACGGTCCCTTGATGTGAACGAAGAACCGTTCGATGTAGTGGATGATGTGCCAACCGTGCGCCGGCTCAAACACGAATCCGCGCTTGTGCGCATCACGCAGATCCTGGTAGTGACGAAGCACCGCCAGGTACACATACTTGCCAGTGACAATTTCACCGCGTAGCACCGGAAGTCCGTACTGCTCGTCCCACTCTTCCAGCTGGGCCGGCGTCAGCTCATCTAACTTTTTCTTGGTGAGCTGGTGGCGTGGCTTACGAGACTTGCGAACAGGTCGTCCTGCTGACCCTGCACGCCGGTGTCTTTGCGGACCCTCGCCAGCGACGGAATCGTTAAACATGCTTTCGGCAGCCATTGGCCCAGCTCCATCTTGAGGCGCTTCTCGTCATCCGCCCAAGGCGTCGGTGTTGACCATCCGGTCTTTGAGGTCTGCGACCGCCCCTTCTCGTCGCATTCCTTACTCGCCTTGATCCAGTCCACGAATGTGCGGACGATTATTGCGATCGGCATGCCCGCCGTCAGATGCTCAATGCCGGCGGCGCGGAGCGAGTCGCAGATGTATTCGTAGATCTCGCACTCCTCATCGTTCAAGCCGATGACCGGCGGAGGTTCGGGCGAGGTGACATCACCGCCACCAGGGCGCACAGCGGACGCCCCCACGGCGGGGAGCGCCGTGCCGAGGCTCGTTTTCATATCCATGTGTTTGCTTCCTGATGTGGGAAGACACTGCCGCCGAAGTCGGCAGTGCCGCTATGTGGCGTACTGCTTAAACCCCCAGGGGGTAGTTTTTGTTCTGCGAAAAAATCTAGCTAAGCTGACGGTTTCCGCTGAGGCGGCCTAGACTTTGGACCCGCCCTCCCCCTTGTGCCAGCGCCCACGCTTGGACTCCGTCGCGCTCTTTGCCTCGTGGCAGGGATCGCATAGCGCTTGCTCATTGGTCTCATCATCGGCCCCACCTTCGGCCAAAGGCACGATGTGGTCACGCTGTGTAGCGGCTGTTGCACGCCCCTGGCGTTGGCACTCTGCGCACAACGGGGATCTTTGAAATAACGCCGCCCGCATCGCTTGCAAGCGCCGCCCTGTGATTCGCTTCGTAGGCGTTGTTTTCGTCCATGCCTCTCGGGGATGCGCAGCGCACCGACCGCTTCCATCGCGCACAAGCACGGAACAGCACGGAGCGCTGCAAGGTCGTGGCGCAGATACCGGCATGGAACCTCCAAAATGTGCATACGTCTGCACGGAATAAAAAAGCCTAGGGAAGCCCAGGCAAAACGAAACGCTGCTTGTATCCCCCGCTATCGAGCGGATCGAGACAAGATCACCCACCTTTCGTCGTTGAGAATTCGAGGCGCTCTGCGCGTGCTGGCGAGCTAAGGCAGTGACCTACTTCGCGCCGAAGCAAGTCAGACATTCCGGCGGAAATACCTGGTTCAGAAGCTTTCCATCTACCATCCATTGGCATTTAGCAGCACCCGTTGCGGTAACGTCGCACACGATCATTTCAGGCCCACCGGAACGCAGCATCACCCGGTTTCCAGGCATTACCTCGCGCAAGCTAGGAGGTGCATAAGTCGGAACTAAATCCGCCGCCGAGAATATCGCTTCAACAATCGACATAGAGCCTCCAAGAAAATAGCCGCCTTTCGGCGGCTAAGAACTTCAACCAATTGCTAAGATTGAGTTGATCGCTTTGAGCTAGACCATTTCCAAGACGGCAGCATCAAATGTTTGCGTCTGTAGCTTGTGCTTTTCGTCGAACCAGGTGCATTGCACGCCGTCCTCTGGCCCGATTGGGCTATAGTCGCCAACTTCGACAACGGTCATCTTCGGACCACCGCTCTTAAGCTTAACTACAATGCCTTTTTCAAAAGCCGCCATAAAAATCCTCCAGATAGTATTGGGAGAGATAGTATAACCATTGGTTAAAGCGACAATGAAAAAGCCCGCTCAGTGGCGGGCCTTAAGCTACCTATCTTCTTCAGTCGAACGCACGCCTCCAATCAGGAGACGCCGATTCGGCTGAAGGCGCGGGACACCCGGCAGATAAGTTGTAGATCGAATGGTATCCGCAACCTAAGGAACTTATCAAGACCCTTAAGCGATCTTGTCGCGAATTACTTCAACACTACCCAACTTGTCCAATACGCCCTGCAGATTCCGCTCAGCCTTCGCAATGACCAACGGAACATGCCGCCCACGCACACCGCGCAGGAAGCGCCGCACTTGGTCTGCCGGCCACTGGTAGATGTACAGCGCCTTCAACACCTCGCGCTCGTTGGTATCGCCCAAGGTACGCCAAGCTGCCTCTACCAGCCATCCGTCAAGCACATCGCTCGCAACCAGCGGACTTAGCGGCCTGATCTTCTCCGCCAGCTGCTCGTCTGCCGGCGCAGCCTCGGCGATGCGCAGCTTGACGTAAAGCTTTGCCCAGCCAGCGCAGTAGGATGCCGACGCATCGCCCGGTCCACTGCCCGAACGCACCACACGACGCCAGTTCGCCAGCCGGGCCTGGAACTCCTGACGCCGTGGCGGCACCGGCTTAGCCTCACGCGTCTGACGCTGGCGCCATCCCGGTTGCGCCACTTCCACCACTTCAACAAACCTCACATCATCCACAACAATTTCGACGCCCATTCGTTGCCTTTCCTGTTTTCGCCCGTTTTCCACAACTGCCAACACCGCCAACACTACCCTCCACATCGCCAACCCTGATATTTCCTAGCTTTGTTGACTGTATTGACGGTATTGAGAGTAAAAATAGAATTACCGTAAAAAATTCTTCACCGTTTCCGACGTTCCCAACGCTGTCCGTGCGCGCGTGGAGATTAAAATAACCGTCAATACTGCCAACACTCCCCACAAACCTAGTATTCATGCGGGTTTGCGATGTGGAGGGTTCGTTATCATGTGGACGGTGAACCCTCCATATCACCGTAATCGCGTCGCCTGTACTTTTGGAAAATTGACTCAAATGCCGCACAGGCATCCTCTGCCCAGTCCCGCAACGACTTCCCTTCTGGCTGCTCGCCCACCAGGAACACGATGCGCTGCTTTACGACGCTGCCATACTCGTACTTGATCGGCTGCTTGCGCAGCGTGGCGCCGGCATAGCGCTCGACTTGGGGGCTGAACGTGGTCATGGTCGTGAACTTGGATTCACCTGACCGCGAACACCAAACCTGGAATGCGTCGTACAGCTGCTGAACGCCTACGGTATGGAATGGCAGCGGCAGCAAACCGTTCGCCCATTCGCGATAGAAGCGCTCGGCCGGCGCCAGGCTCTTCTCGATCAGGCGATCTTTGGCGTCGTTGTAGATCGGCTTCGTATGTTCATTGAAGTCCCCCATATCTACATCGTGCATGAGGTAGTGATAGAAGGCCTCAATGCCACCCGCAGCAATCTCCTCAGCTACGCCGATGTAGAACTCGCGATCCAGCGCTGGCGGTGTCCAGATCACCAGGTAGCGGCGGTCAGTCTTGTCCAGGGCCAGCGGAACCAGTTCATTCGACAGAAACACGAAGTTCATCTGGTTGCGTTCGCTATGCTCTGGGAGGCCTTTCGGGTTGATGATGATGGAATCGCCCGAGATCAGGTACTTGAGCTTGCCCTTCATCTGCTTCAACTCTGCGCGCGTTACCACTTCGTCGGCCACCATGAACAGCTTCATGCTGGCCCAATCGTTGAAGTTAGCCTCAAGCTGTGCATTGCCGATCACGTAGCCATACTCACCGTAGATGGCCTTAATCACCTTCTCGAAGAAGAAGTTCTTACCGGAGCCTTCGTCACCGTGCATGATGATCGAGGTCTCCATCTTGGCACCCGGATTGCGCAGCGGGTACGCGAGCCAGCGCGAGATCCAGTCGTACAACTCCATGTTGTTGTCGACCAGGTGCAGTAGCAGCGTTTGGATCTTCAAGCAGTTTCCCGCCTTCGGCTTCATCTTCCAGCCGCTGAACAGATTGAGCGTCGCTGTCGGGCCGCTTTCGGCCGGACTCGGAGTTTCGGTCGGATCAAACACGATGTTCTTCTTCAGCACCCAGCTGCGCGCCTCACCGCTCCAAAACTTCATAACGTCCGAGTTCTGGACGATGGTGCGCATAGCGGAGAGTTTCATCAGCATGCGCTGGCGTCGATCCCATACCAAGTCTTCGCCATAGATCAGCACGAAGTTGTCGCACACATCCTCCACCTGGCGCCAGTGCTCGTCACCATATTCCTTCTTTGGCTTCTCCTTGCCTTTTCGCTTGGACTGGTCCCCCTCCCCCCCAGGGAAAAGCGCAGCGTTTTCACCGTAGGCAAGAACATCCGTAGCAGCCGGCGGCAATGCCGCGTCGAGATCCTGCTCGATCAGCGCCCCAATGGCGGCATCGAAGTCGGCATCGCCCTCGGCTGCAGCTTCCGTTCCGGGGGTCTTCACCCCCGCTGACCTTACTTCTCCACCTCGCGGAGCTTGCTCCGCGCTGGATAGCGCCGCCCCTTCCCTTCCAGGGGGAGGGGGGGACGTCTTGGACGTGGATAGACCAGAGTCGCTTACGCGTGGGGGGCGGGGGGAGTTAGCCGAAGGAGGCAGCAGGTTGAACGAGCGCGGCGGCTTCCAGCCATTCTCGATGGCCATATGGAAAATCGTCGCTTCGGTAATGCGAACGCCTTTACGCTTGAACGAATCCCAGCGACGCTGACATTCGTCCGTCCCACCATAGCTTTCCGCTTTCGAGGACCAGTAGTCCCACAGGCCGAATCCAGCGTCACCCAAGGCGTGATAGAGGCCCATGCCCACACGAATCCAAACGTCATGGCCATCCGATGGAATGTTCGCAAGCGCCATTTCCAACCGCGCACGGTCGCCTACGGCACCAGGGGGCGGGGGGGATGACTTCAGGGGACGATCAGCAGCAGGCGTGCCTTTCACTTGGACCCGCAGGCGCTCAAGCTCCGTCACCGAGATCGGATTAATGGTTGTCGGCGTCGCTGCATACTGGCGACCCGTGAACGTAAAGTATTGGCTGCCCGAAAAAACTTCCAGGCCGATCTTGTTCGACTTGAAGGTTTCGGTCTCTCCGGAGACGATGATGTGCACGCCTGAACCAGATGGCGAATATTCGGTGTACGAGTTGCACCCAGTGATCGCGTCTTGCGCAAGCTCAGAAATCTCGCCGGTCTCCAGGTCAATGCACTTATCAATGTCAACGCCGATTAAGCCGTCGCCAGGCAAGAACGCGAAGCCGATCCCGGTGAATGATTCGCTTGCTCTCCGCGTGAGCGCAGCATACGCGTGCTCGAACGTCACCAGGCGCTTGCGATCCTTCGCGTCACCCTGACCACCGAAGCGCTTGCTGCCATTGGCATAGTACGGCACCTTCAGCGGCTTTTTGGCTTTGCCCTTTGGGTCTTGCTCAAGGCGCCAGACGAGCCATTGCTGCCGCTCGCGCAGCTCCTGGGGAATAGCATTGAAATCATGCATCAGGCGACTGCGCTCCTGCAAAGCTCGTCGGGCCCTTGTATGGCACCTCGGTACCGCCTACAACGGACGGCGCCGAGCGGTAGTCAAAAGCACCAGGGCGGAAAACCATGGCGCTGCGCGCACGCAGCGGTTTGAAGCCGGTACCGACGCGAGGCTCTGGCATCTTGCCAATCCATGCGTCCGCCGGCTTGCTTACTCCAAGGTGGACGCGCCCTGCTTCGGTCAACTCGACGTCGTCCGCAATCTTTTTCACCAAGCCATAGAAGACCAACTGCTCGATGACGATCACATCAAAGTTGAGGCGCGTAATGGACTTGCCGGCGATTCGGTACAAGGCGGCAATTGAAGCCTTGCCGCCGAGGGAAAGGAGCGCAGAAAGCGCGTTGGCCTGACGACTGCCGCGGCGTGGAAGATCACGGGTGGACATTACGCGGCCTCCTTGTCAGATACGACAGGATTCGGGATCGGGCAGTGCATCAGGAACATCAGCGACATCAGTTCGCGGATCGTCGTGTGCATGCGGTTTTCGATAATCTGCAGCACTGCGCGTTCGCGCGCATCGATCTTGCCGTCCTTCTTTGCCGAGGTGTACTCGCGCGACAGCTCGCCCAGTTCGTCGTACAACTCATGGAACTTGTCGTGCAGGTCGACGTCCGACAGATCGCCCGCCTCTGGCAGCGCGTAGAAGACGCCGCCACTGGCGTGTGCGACCGCCTGCGCAAAGTGTTTCGTACCGGCGTAATTTTGGATAAGCAGTGCGGTATCCACGCGCATGCCGCTACCCTTCACCTCGTACACGCGCTGCTCCAGGGCCGACTTGCTCATGCCTAGGGTCGCAGCAGTCCCGTTCCAGCCGTGGACCTTGATCATTTCTTGGTATGCAGCTAACAACTCCACAGTATTGCCCCTTATGTCTTGGGTTTCAGATAACAAATCACTCAACTACCATTCGCTTCACTTACAGTCCGTGCCTCTGATGTATGCCCAGTCAACATCCGGACGCAAATCCTCGCACCTGACACATTGCTTCGACTCGCGTTCGATATTTATGCAAAGGTCAGCACCGAGGCGCTGTTGGATGCTGATAGCTTTGCGCAGGTAACGCTCGCTCGTCCCACAGGCTGCACAAAATGAGGCTCGGTCCATCTTTGGTAGACCGTTCAGAAACTTTAGTAATTTTTCCATCCCGGAATATTACTAAATGGTAATGGATATAGTCAATACCGTTTGGTTATTTACTAGAAGGTAATCGACGTACAGAATTGCAGATATGGAGATTCAAGACATTCGCCGCCAACGGCTCAGCCAATTGATCAGGGAGCGCTACGACGGCTCGCAAGCGAAACTGGTTGAGGAAACTGGAGAGAACCAGGGAGAGATCTCTGGGCTACTGCGCACGAAATCGTTCGGCGAAAAGAAAGCCCGAAAACTGGAGGCAAAGGCCGGCCTTCCTGTTGGCTGGCTGGATTCGCCTGACATGGCGGACCACTTAATAGCAGTTCCCGATGCAACAGGCGCGGGTCGCCCCTCACTTGCCGTAGTTCAGGCCAAGACAGTGGAGAAGGCGAATGTGTCGTTGATCTGGGCCGAAGAAGAAGAACTCAGGCTGCTCACGGCCTACCGCCTGGCAACCGAACTCGGCAAGAGTGCGATCATGGCAACCGCTGACGTTGCCGAAAAAAACCCATCACTACTTGGTCGTAACCAGTCGTAATTCCACTCGCTGGACGGGATGGCGTACTGCCATCGCCTCAACGATCTTAAGCACTTCTGCTCTAGCAGCTGGAGATGTAGCCAGATACGCTTCTAGAAGACGCCGCTGGTCCTGCGTCAATGTATTCAACATTTTTCTTCGTACAGGTTGGTGAAGGCTGAAATATATCCGAATTTCGCCCAAACTAGCTTATCGGCAACTTTGTTGATCTTAGTGCAATGATCGCAACACAGAGTGCGCACAAAAAAAGTGCCTCCAAAGTGGAGGCATTTTCAACAGCATTGTACACAAACGCGCAAAAATCGCGCGATGACCACTCGAAATAAAACCATAAAGTCCGGCTTGCGCCTACCAGAAGACCTCCACAAAGAACTGAGCGATGCAGCAAAAGCCAATGGGCGGTCGCTAAATGCCGAAATGATTGCCCGGCTATCGTCAACACCGCGCGATGCCAGCATCACCGATGTTCACAAGCAAACAATCGAAATTCGCGACATGGCCAAAGAGATCCTTTTAGCCATTCGTAACTTGCATTAAGCAATCTACAAACAACACAAACCGGCTTTGATGCCGGTTTTTTTTTCGTCTCCACGAAAATTTTCCTCGCGCTTATCACCATTTATTACCATTTGGTATTGACACACTAAATTACCGTTTAGTAATATTCGTGCATCCTCAACTGATGGAGAGCACTGTGACTTACTCAAATGGTAATGAAGCCCCATTGCTGTACTGCGACCTTGCAACTAGGAGGGAAGTTCGCATCATCAAAACCGAGCCCGACCCATTCGCTGGATTGTGTGGTCACGACTACCTCACGGCACGCACGACTTCCGGTGTGCAGACGTCTGCACACATTTTCGGTAAGCAGGTGGCGAAATGAACGCACCGCTCTCTTTCACAACCATGGCTGCCCCCGAGTCCACATTGAGCGATCACGCATCGGCGTTGTTTGCCAGCATGCAGACGCTGCAGACCGCAGCTACCAATGCCAACAGCCTTCTTGTAGGCGCAGGCTTCCCGGACATGCTGGGCTCCACTGTTGACGACCTCCGCCAGGCGATCGCGATTCATAGCCACTTGGTGCAAGAGTTCAACGTAAAGGTGCGCACCAGCGCCGGCACGGCCACGTTCTGCACCTGCGCCATCAATGCAGCCTGCGCAGTGGAAGCCGAGTTGGAGCGCCTGGGCGATACGCCGTGCGGCATCACCGTCACGCCGGCAGACCCGGATCACCTGGCACTAGCTGCGGCGTACCGCGCGTTGCGTGTTTCCGGCCCGCTCGATGCGGCACTTAAAGATCCGGCGATCGGCCGCGCGTTGCGCACCTATGCGCGCAAGCATCCCGTACGCCGCGTTCCTACCACCGATTTCAAATCCCTTGCGGCCAATGACCGCGATTAACTGAGAGACCTACCATGAGCAAACTTGTTGTCCTTCCGCCGCCGGTTGTCCCGGCTCCCGCCGACCAGGTGATCGTTGTCGACGAGCTTATCGCAGAGGGCTACCGCGAAATTCCGCTGCACCTGGTGCGCATTTCGTACACCAACCGTACGCGATTCAATCCGGAGGCGCTGCAGCAGCTGGCCGATAACGTCGCCGAAGTCGGCATCCTGCAGCCGATCCTCATGCGCCCGGTCACCCCGACCCTCGAAGCGCCGCAAATTCTGGAGATCGTTGCCGGCGAACGTCGCTTCCGCGCAGCCGTGATGGCAGGCCTGTTCAGCGCGCCGGCCAGCATCAAGCACTTGTCCGATAAGCAGGCCGCCGAGATCCAGCTGCTGGAGAACATCCAGCGCGAGAACCCACATCCGCTGGAAGAAGCGATCGGCTTCGAGCAGTTGATGCTGAAGCACGGCTACAACGCCGACCAGTTGGCCGTAAAGGTCAAGCAAAGCCGCTCGTATGTGTATGGACGCCTGAAGCTGTGCGCGCTGTCGCTTAAGGCACGCGAACTGTTCCTGGACGATATCAAGCGCTTCCCCGCTTCCACGGCGCTGCTGATTGCACGCATCCCAACGCCAGAGTTGCAGGACAAGGCCCTGAGCGAAATCATGGCGCCGCAATACAACGGTGAAACCATGTCGTATCGCGCTGCAGCGGAATACATCGCCCGGCGCTATACCCTAGATCTGGCCGAAGCCCCGTTCGACTCGAAAGACGCGAAGCTGCTGGCCACCGCTGGCAATTGTACGAAGTGCCCGAAGCGGGCCGGCAATCAGCCCGAAATCTACGCCGACGCCAAACACGCCAATATTTGCACCGACCCAGACTGTTTCCAAGAGAAGACTGCGGCCCACTATCAGGCCATCATCGTGCACGCGAATAAGCGCGGCATCCCAGTTCTTGAAGGCAAGGAAGCGACCGAGCTGCGTAGCACCACTTGGAGCAGCAGCGGCGCTTTTGTAATTGGCACCTCTCACTTAAGTTCCTTCGAACGCGTAGCCCCAGCTACTGGCATGAGCGGTTACGTCGAAGACTTGCTGTCCACAGATGAACGCCCCAAGCCAGTCAAGTACATCAAAGACTCCGACGGTGAGGTTGTCGCAGTCTACAAGCGCAAAGACGTCCAGGTCGCACTGGAGAAGAAAGGCGCCTGCGAAACTGAAAGCGTTCGCGCGGCACGGTTGAAGGAAGAGGCTGCCGACCCATCGAAGGCAATTAAGCTGACGAAGCAACAGGAAGCAATGCAGAAGCAGCAACAGGAGCGCGAGGACCGCCAGAAGCAATGCGATGCCATCACGCAAGAACGCGTGATCCGCTATCGCAAGCTTCGTGCACGTGCTGCCAGCGGCGTGACCCTGCACATGCTACGCGAACTGACCAAGGCGTTAGTGCTAGACAGCCCAGACCATAGCCTACCTGACGACTTGATCGGCGACCTGTACCCGTTCCAAGATCGTAGCGATGATGGCCTGTGTGCTTTCATTGATCAAGCCGACTTGATTTCGGTTCAGCTGCTGCTCATGGACATGATCATCGGCGAAAGTCTCAGTCTGTCTACCTGGGATCTCGACGATGAACCACGTGCGACTGTGCTGGCCATGGAGACAATGGCGAAGGCCGAAGGCGTCGACGTCACCCCTGCGGATCTGGCTGTGGCAAGCATCGATGTTGAAGGCCTGCACAACGCTCAAGATGTTCGCGAAGTTGTGGCCGCCAACGCCGACCACCTGGCCGCAGTCGCTGCGCACATCATCGACAAGGCTCCGCACCATTTGGGCAACGTAGAAGCTGCAGCCAATAGCCTCGGCTACTTCTTCAGCACTGATGGCTGGCAAAAGAAAGAAACGAAGGGACCAGCCAAGACCGCAGGTACCGACGAAGCCGCCGAAGAGGCAGCGCCACGCAAGACGATCTCATTGAAGACGAAGACTGAAGGCCTGAAACAAGATTCCGCAGGCCCTATCGTCAAAGTAAAGAAGGATCGCGCCGCGCAAGCAGCTGCCGCACTGACTCCCGCCGAAGCTTGGCCCTTCCCAACGCCGCCAAGGGCCTGAACGATGAGCAACGAACGGATTCTGGACGTAATCATGTTCGCGATCCTTGCCGCCATCAGTACGTTGATCACGCTGATGGCGACCACTTAACCAAGTCTGTCGATAGAAACCATATGAACGCATTTAACAACCATACGACGACCGTGGCACCGGCCAAGCCAGTGCCGGCACACCGGGTAATTGCCAGTTTGGCGAGTGAACTGCACGCTGCCGGCGAGGTTCTTAACACGCTGCACCATTTCGCACCAATGTCCACGTTACTTCACGCCATGGCAGATCTGCAGGAACGCGGCGTGATCGACCAGGATCTCAAGCGTAATGCAGAGCGCGGCGCGGTAATGAGCATGTCGAAGCTATACCTCGCTCAGCAAAAAAACAGCGTGGCATACGGCCCGCGCGCCGGGGTAAGCCGCGATCTTGTCCGCCGATTACGCACAGTCGCCGGCCAAAGTCGCATCAAGCCACCAGCACTGGATCTGGAGGCCGCAGACCATATTGAGCACCTGGAACAGCTCCTCGCCGAATCGGAGCGTACCAACCAGGTTGCAACTGAAGACAAGAAAGGCGCTGCATGAACGCGACAGCAACTCAAGAAATCGACATGATCACAATGCTTGCCGAGGCAGTGGCAAAGCAGATCCGCCCTGCGATTCCACTGTCTATCGATCTTTGGGACATTGCCACGATTGCAGCATACCTAAAACGCGATCCACAGGTCGTACGCGAGCGCATGGCGTGTGTGCCGTCCTTTCCCAAGGCCATACGCCTGCCGACCAAAGGAGGCCGCGCACAGCCCCTCTATAAGGCCTCAGAAGTGATTGCCTGGGTTAATCAGCACCAAGAGCGTCACTAACACTTGGAAAAAAGTCAGGGGGCAATCTGCCCCCTGACTTTTATCGTAGCTGAGTCACTGGATAGCAGGTGGCGCCAACTCACCCTTCAGCCGAGAAAGTGAGCGACGAGATTTGTTTATTTCGCCTTCAATTTCCATCATCGCCTCGTCAAACTCAGCATCGGAAATTCCTCCGGCCGCTCGTAGCGTACGTATCTCCACCTGCAAGGCTCGGCTTTCGGAAATCTTATCTTCCATAACCTCGACCATGTGCATTACATCACGTCGGTACTCGACGAGCTCCGGATCATTCAGGTCAAGTAACTCAACGGTAAACGCTCCGGCATCAGTGCGCGCTTCAACTTCTGGCCCACGATAACGCATATGCGCCCACATTGAGTGATCACATGGGTTCGGAATGAACTTGGAGTCAGCCTCGTTATTAGCAGGCCAGTACTCTCCTTTCCGCGAATTGCATCGATTGCAGCAATAGAAGAGGTTGGCGTAGGCCGTGGCTAATTGCGGGAATATCTTTTGCGGCTTGTAATGATCTGCACCGAAATGGGCCTGGTCTTCCTTGAGCGTGTCAGGCATACGGCAGTAGACACAGCGGCGCTCAAACTCAACTCGCAGGAACGGCTTATACGACTTGTAGCTCGCATACTCCCTAGGCGCCTGCGTACGCACATGCCGAGTCTTTGGGTAACTGAATGTCATGCTCGCAAATTAAAGCGGTTCCTTATTTGCGCCAGGCGATCAGATGTTGACTCCGCTTGATCAACGATGTCGCTCAGTACGTCCAATTGTTCTTTATCCACGCTGGGTGACAACACTCGAATTCTCTCGGTCAGCATTTTCAAGCGCACCGAGTTCTCTCGCGACTTCACGCCATTGTGCTGCTGCACAAGGAGAGCAGTTCGATTTCGAAACATGTCGTCAGATACTGGGGCCTGCGAATGTGCTGCAGCCGTCCCTTGATCACGATTCCGCAGTTCTTGCAGAGTAAACGTCCCGTCGCTAACGCGACGAATGAACTCGGCG
This sequence comes from Pseudoduganella sp. GW821-FHT11H04, assembly GCF_058807935.1. Lineage (NCBI taxonomy): Bacteria > Pseudomonadati > Pseudomonadota > Betaproteobacteria > Burkholderiales > Oxalobacteraceae > Pseudoduganella > Pseudoduganella sp. GW821-FHT11H04. Next base: position 47,152 of record NZ_JBXARE010000011.1, read on the forward strand.
CCACTTGCAGCGCGACCTGTGTGGTTCGCACCTTCAACGTTTGCTACTTCGGTGGCTTGTCCACGCCCAACGGGTGCAAATGACACCAGATCGGGCTTGGTCGAAGAGTAATCCATTGGTACGTAATCAACAAACATGCGTGCCCCCTTACTTACCGGATGATCCCAAATACTCCATTGCCTTGGCTCCCAAGCTCCAATAGAACAAATCAAACATCCGTGAGTTCAGCTGTTGAACCACGCTTTTTGCGTCTCCAATCGAGACATCTTCACACGAGAAATCAAAGTCGAGCACGTAATCCACTTTGCTATCGTTGACTACAGCCATAGCTGGCTGACCAATAACTGCACCGACACCATGCTGGAATAAGTAGGCACCATTTTCGATTTTGCCAGCAATCCGTTGCGAATATTCGCTCACTAAGCCGAATGTCCCATCGGGAAGACCTCCAATTAGTTTCGGATGGATCCAATCCTCGAGCCTCGCCTCTCGCGGAACAGGCACCGCATTGACGAATCGCAAGCCGACACGCGTGTAAAAATCGCTGTCAATAACGCCTGCTGTTGCTTTGATCAGGCTTTCGAGCCAAACTGCAAAGTTCTCGAAAGATTGGTACTGTTGCATTTCGAGTGTAATCGCAGATGAACGAACAGTGACTTGGCACTCGCCCTTCCGCGACTTAAACATATGAGCATTCGCAGACGCAACACTGCCAGCGTTGATGTTGATTCCGTTTAGGAATTCATAGTGCGGAAAGTCCTTGCGCATTGCTGCTGAGAGCGCATGAGGAGGACGCGCCGCCTCAAGCTCGAACAGGGTTGGGAATCGCAGCTCACAGATCGCATTGCGGACAAAGTTTCTCTTAAAGTGCACCGCCGTACGGCGAGGTACTGCTAAGAACTGTGAAGCTGTCATTGGTAACCCTATAGTTATCAGGCCGTTAGCCAGATTTGTTAAGCGCGGGCAGTGTATCACAGATAATATGCTATTTTGCTACGCTCAGGCACAATATGGCACGACATGGCAAATGCTACGGCCAGCGAATCTTGTGTAGATTGCTGACCCGAACTACGACGCATTTACGACACAATAATATAAGCACTTGATTTTAAACGGAATCAGATTCCAGTCGGGGGGACCACAAGCAAAGTTAGGGGCCAACGCATGAAGCCGATCACGCACAGGCCCGCCACCAGCATCATCCACGTTCCCGCCTCCGGCACCGCGAACACGCGCCACACTTCCATTTCCCCGTAAGTGACATTCGGCACCGAATAGTCACGCCCATCGAGCAGGCTTGAATCGAAGTCGCTGCGCGCGGGGTCAATATAGGAATACATCGACGAGTAGCCGCCGGTCGTCAAATCCCCTCCTACGTACAGTTCGTGGCCGGCGCCGAATACCGGACCGGTCCTGGCGTCGTTCCAGGTCTGGAAGGAACCAACCGTATCCAGCGCGTAAGTACGCGGCGTCTGGCGGTGCACCTGGCGCGAGCTTAGGTTGAACAGGAATCCGGTGCGAAGTTCATCTTCCGTCGTGATATGGAAGGCTCCTGAGGAATCCCAGCTTTGCGGGTTATAGCCGCCGACCTTGAAGGTTTCCCCAAGTTCGGTGGTCGCCTCCATCACGGTAATGGTGCGGCCTTTGCCGTCCACCGCCGCGTGGAAATCCGCTGCGGTTTGTCCGTCGCGCTTTTCATACAAGCGCACCAGTGTGAACGGACCTCCCAGCCAAGTCTTCAGCTAGGCAATGTCCGACGGTGTCAGCAGCGGCGTTGTCGCTTGCGCCGTCGACAGGATCAACAGTAAGAATGCGCCGAGCAGGCGCGGGAGAAGTCTGGCCATGGCATTCACCTCCACGGCCGGAATATAGCACTTCGCTCAATTTACGCGGGCACGACTGCGGTGACTTCGATTTCCACCCTGGCGCGCGGCTCAAGCAGGCCCGCTACCTCGACCGCAGTCATGGCGGGGTAGTGTTTTCCGATCAGCTCACGGTAGATGGCGCCGATGTCTTTGTACGCGCCGATGTATTCGTGCTTGTCCACCACGTACCAGGTCATGCGGGCGATGTGCTCAGGGCCGCCGCCGGCTTCCTTCAATACGGCCAGGATATTTTCAATGGCCTGGCGCACCTGCCCCGCGAAATCGTCGGTCTGGAACTCGCCATTGGCGTCCCAGCCGATCATGCCGCTGATAAAGACTATGCGGCCCGTGGCTGCGATGCCATTCGAATAGCCGCGTGGACGCGCCCAGCCTGGCGGTTGTAATACTTGCATAGAAACTCCTTCAGCCTTCGCGCAGCAGTTCGCGCGCGATGATCAATTGTTGTACTTCGGTGGCGCCCTCATAAATCCGCAGGGCGCGGATTTCTCGGTACAGGCGCTCCACCGGGTGTTCGCTGACCACGCCCATGCCGCCGAACATTTGCACGGCGGCGTCAATCACCTGCTGCGCGGTTTCGGTGGCGGTCATCTTGGCCATCGCGGCTTCTTTCGTGACCTTCTGGCCCTGGTCGCGCTGCCAGGCGGCGCGATAGGTCAGCAGCGCCGAGGAATCGACGCCGGTTGCCATCTGCGCCAGCTTGGCTTGCGTGAGCTGGAAGTCGGCCAGGGTCTGGCCGAACATCCTGCGGCTTTGTGCGTGCGCCAACGCTTCATCCAGCGCGCGGCGGGCGAAGCCCAGCGAGGCCGCGGCGACGGAGGTGCGGAACACGTCCAGCGTGGCCATGGCGACCTTGAAACCCTGCCCTCCTTCACCCAGGCGCTTGCTCGCCGGGATGCGGCAAGCGGTGAACTTCAGGCGTGCCAGCGGGTGCGGGGCGATCACGTTGATGCGCTCGGCGATCTCGAAGCCTGGCGTGTCCTTGTCGACGATGAAGGCGCTGATGCCGCGAGCGCCCGGCTGCTCGCCGCTGCGGGCGAAGACGACGTAGAAGTCGGCGATGCCGCCGTTACTGATCCAGGTCTTTTCGCCATCGAGCACGTAATGATCGCCATCCTGCACGGCGGCGCATTGCATGGCGGCGACATCGGAACCGGCTTGCGGTTCGGACAGTGCAAAGGCGGCAATCGCTTCCCCTTTTGCGACGCGCGGCAGGTAGGCTTGTTTATTGGCCTCGCTGCCGAACAGGCTGATGGCGCCGGAGCCCAGGCCCTGCATGGCGAAGGCGAAATCGGCCAGGCCGTTGTGGCGGGCCAGGGTTTCGCGGATCAGGCAGATGGCGCGGGTGTCGATGGCGTCCAGCGTGCCGCCATATGCGGCGCCGCCGATGGCGCGGCGCAGCCAGCCGGCGTCGCCCAACGCGCGCACCAGGTCGCGGCATTGCGCGTCGGTGTCTCTGCCATGGGCATCGCGTACGTGTTCAGCGGCCCATGCATCCAGTTCTTTTTCGAGTGCGGCGTGACGCGGTTCGAAGAACGGCCAGCCAAGGTAGGATTTGTCGGCCATATCAGTCGCCCTCGAATAATGGTTTCTGTTTCGCGACGAAAGCGTGGTAGGCGCGGTGGAAGTCGTTGGTGGCCATGCAGATGGCTTGCGCCTGTGCTTCGGCTTCGATGGCTTCGTCTACACCCATATTCCATTCCTGCTGCAGCATTTTCTTGGTCATGCCGTGGGCGAAGGTTGGGCCGTCCGCCAGGCCTTGCGCGAAGGCTTGGGCGGCGGCGAGCAGGCTTTCCGGTGCGTGCAGGCTGTTGAAGAAGCCCCAGCGCTCGCCTTCCGTGCCTGACATGGAACGGCCGGTATACAGCAGTTCGGCGGCGCGGCCCTGGCCGATCACGCGTGGCAGCAGCGCGCAGGCGCCCATATCGCAGCCGGCCAGGCCGACGCGGGTGAAAAGGAATGCGGTCTTGCTGCGTTCCGTGCCGAGGCGGATGTCGGAGCCCAATGCCAGCATGGAGCCGGCGCCGGCGCACACGCCGTCAATCGCGGCAATGACGGGCTGCGGGCAGGCGCGCATGGCTTTCACCACGTCGCCGGTCATGCGGGTGAAGGCCAGCAGGCCTGGCATATCGAGCTTGGTGAGCGGGCCGATGATCTCGTGCACGTCGCCGCCGGAGCAGAAGTTTTCGCCAGCGCCGGTGATGACGATCACTTTGACATCGTCGGCGTAGGCCAGTGCGCGGAACAATTCGCGCAGCTCGGCGTAGGAGTCGAAGGTGAGCGGATTCTTGCGCTCCGGTCGGTCCAGGGTGAGCGTGGCGACGCCCTGCTCCACCGTGAACTGGAAGTGTTTGGCCTGGTAGCCGGCGAATTGCGCACGGTTGCCTGGCAGGTTTTGCGCTTCCCCTTGCAGGTATTTCATGGTTTGTCCTTGTCTTCGCGGGCGTAGAGGTGGCCCTTCATTTGCGACAGCAGGTCGATCAGCTGTCCTTTGTCTTCTTGCGAAATGTCTTGCAGCAGTTCGGCGATCCAGTTTTCGTGGACTTCGGCCATTTGCGTGAAGGCCTTGCGACCAGCAGGTGTGAGCTTGACGCTGAAGGCGCGGCCGTCTTTCGGGTCGGGCACGCGCACGACCAGGTTTTCCTGCTCCAGCTGGTCGGTGATGCCTGTGACGTTGCCGCCGGTGACCATCATGCGCTTGGAGAGTTCGCCCATACGCAGGCCTTCTGGGTGACGCTCGAGCTGGGCCATCAGGTCGAAGCGCGGCAGCGTAATGCCGAACTCGGTGCGCAGGCGGCTGCGGATTTCAGTCTCAATCTTTGTGGTGCAGGAGAGCATGCGCAGCCACAGCTTGAGTGATTGATGGTGGTCGTTGGTCAGGCGGCTTTCCAGGTCTAGTTGCATTGTGCTGGTTTCCTTACATGACTTCACCGCCGGCGACGGCGATGGATTGGCCGGTCATTGCGCTTGATTCGGGTTGGCAGAGCCATGCCACAGCGTTGGCGACTTCTTCAACCTGCACCAGCTTCTGCTGGGGGTTGCCTGCAGCCAGTTCAGCGCGCGCTTGCTCTTCACTGCGGCCGGTTTTTTGCATGATGTTGGCGATGGCGTCCTGCACGATGTCGGTTTCGGTGTAGCCGGGACAGACGGCGTTGACCGTGATGTTCTTCGTCGCCAGCTCCAGCGCCAGTGCCTTGGTCAAGCCCACCAAACCGTGTTTGGCGGCGACGTAAGCGCTGACGTATTTATAGCCTTTCAGGCCGGCGGTGGAGGCGATGTTGACGATTCGCCCCCAGCCCTGCTCAAGCATCTGCGGCAGCGCCGCCTGGGTGCAGTGGAAGGCGCCGGTCAGGTTCACGTCGAGCATTTGCTGCCAGAGCTGGCTCGTGGTCTTTGCAAACGGCGCTGGATGCGCCTGGCCTGCGTTGTTCACCAGGATGGCAATTGGTCCGAGCTGCTGCGCGGCCGCCGCAAAAGCCGCGTGCACAGCCGCTTCATCGGTGACGTCAAGCACGCAGACGCCCACCCGCGGCGGTAGCGCAGCAGGGGTCTGACCCTGCGGGTCGGACCCCGGTTTACCGGTTTTCCCGGTCTGCACGGTTTCGGCGCGCATTGCAGCAGCCGCGCGTTCGAGAACGCTGGCGTCGCGCCCGGCAATGGTTACGCTGGCGCCTTGCGCGAGCAGCGCGCGGGCGCAGGCGAGGCCGATGCCGCGTCCTCCGCCCGTAATAAATGCGTGGCGACCTTGCAGTTGCATCGCTCAGCCCTCCAGCAGCTTGGCTGCAACCTGCTGCGGCGACAACCCTGCGCTGGCAGCGGCCAACTGGCGTTCCCGCTCAAGGTTGCGTTCAAGCTGCTGCTTGCCGGCCAGGTACTGTTTCGGCCAGCTCACCGGCGTGTAGCCAAGCTTGGCCGCCTCCGCCAGCGTCCACGCCGGATTGGCGAGGTGCGGGCGGCCAACTGCACACAAGTCCGCGCGGCCGGCAGCAATGATGCCGTTGGCGTGATCGGCTTCAAAAATCGAGCCCACCGCAATAGTCGGAATACCAGCCTCATTCCGCACGCGGTCCGCGAACGGCGTCTGGAACATGCGCCCGAAGATCGGCTTTTCCTGCTTGCTGACTTGCCCCGACGAGCAGTCGATCATGTCCGCCCCTACCTCCTTGAACAGACGCGCAATCTGCACCGCGTCGTCAGGCGTGATGCCGCCTTCGACCCAGTCATGCGCCGAAATGCGCACGCTCATTGGCTTGTGCGACGGCCACACCGCGCGCATGGCCGCGAACACCTGCTGCGGAAAACGGCAGCGGTTTTCCAGCGAGCCGCCATATTCATCGCTGCGATGGTTGGTCAGCGGCGAGATGAACGAAGAAAGCAAATAGCCGTGCGCGCAGTGCAGTTCGATCCAGTCGAAGCGCGCCTCCTCCGCTGCCAGAGTGGCGCGCACAAAGTCGGCCTCGATGCGGCGCAAATCTTCTTCGGTCGCGGCGTGCGCAAGCTGCGAGACACCGTCCAGGTATTGTTGCTGCGACGCGGCCATCAGCGGCCAATTGCCCTTGTCCAGCGGAAGGTCGATGCCATCCCACATTGCGCGCGTCGAGCCCTTGGCGCCGGCATGGCCCAACTGCAGGCCAATCTTTGCATCCGTATTGTGGTGGATGAAATCGACGATACGCTTCCAGGCCATGGTGTGCGCCGGCGCATACATGCCAGGGCAGAACGGGGTGATTCGCGCGTCGGCCGAAACGCAGGTCATCTCGGCCATCACCAGCGAAGCTCCACCCATGGCGCGCGAACCCAGGTGGGCCATGTGCCAGTCGCCGACACAGCCATCGACGGCGCTGTATTGCGCCATTGGCGATACGATGATGCGGTTCTTCAGGACCAGTTCGCGTACCTTGAAGGGCGTGAACATCGGCGGGACCGGCGCACGTCCGGCGGCGGGTATTGGCGCCCCGGACTGGGTGAACGCGCGCTCGGCCAGCCAGCGCTCGAAGCCGGCCACGTAGTCCTTGTCGCGTACCCTCAGGTTTTCATGCGACAGGCGCTGGCTGCGGGTCAGCATCGAGTAGGCAAACTGCGGCGCCTCCATCGCGGTGTAGCGCTGAACATTCTCGAACCATTCCATCGAGTTGCGGGCCGCACTCTGGATCTTCAGCACTTCAACGGCACGCACTTCCTCATAGGCGGCTAGCGCAGGGGCGGGCGCGCCATGCGTGGCAAAACAACGCGCCAGTTCAATCGCATCTTCCAGCGCCAGCTTGGTGCCGGAGCCGATCGAGAAGTGCGCGGTGTGGGCGGCATCCCCCATCAACACCACCGGCGTATCGCCATTCCAGTGCACCCACTTCCGGCAGACGATGCGCGGGAACTTGATCCACACGTTCGATCCGCGCAGGTGGGAAGCGTTGGACATCAGCTTGTGCCCTTCCAGCCTGTCTGCGAACAACTTCTCGCACCAGGCCAGCGCCTCTTCCTGCGACATGTCCTCCAGCCCCGCCGCGCGCCACACCGACTCCGGCGTTTCGATGATGAAGGTCGACGTCTCGCCGTCGTACTGGTAGATGTGGGCCTGGAACCAGCCATGCTCCGTCTGCTGGAAGTCGAAGGTGAAGGCGTCGAACTTCTTGGTCGTACCCAGCCACACAAAGCGGCACTGGCGCGCTTCGATCATCGGCTGGAAGGTCGGCTCATAGCGCGTGCGGACGCGCGAGTTCAGGCCATCGGAAGCGATTACGAGGTCGGCGTTGTAGCGCGCCGCCAGCTCCTGGTCATCCTGCACGTCGGTTTCGAACACCAGCTCCACGCCCAACTCTTCGCAGCGCTGCTGCAGGATGTTCAGCAGGCGCTTGCGGCCGATACCGCAGAATCCGTGGCCGCCGGAGGTGACTTTCCGGCCCTTGAAGAAAACGTCGATATCGTCCCAGTGATTGAAAGCCTGCAGGATTTCGCGCGCAGTCTTTTCATCCGCCGCCACCAGGTTGCCCAGCGTCTGGTCGGAAAACACCACGCCCCAGCCGAAGGTATCGTAAGGCCGGTTGCGCTCCACCACCACGATGCGGTGCGACGGGTCCTGCTTTTTCATCAACAGGGCAAAATACAGGCCGGCCGGACCGCCGCCAATACAGACGATATTCATGCGTTTCCTCAGGTGCTACGGAGTTTGAAGCGTTGCAGCTTGCCGGTTTCGGTGCGCGGCAGCGAAGACAGGAAGCGGATCGAGCGCGGATATTTGTACGGCGCGATCTGCTCTTTGACGAAGTCCTGCAATTGCGCCGCCATTTCAGGCGACGGTTCGGAGCCGGGCTTCAACACAATATGCGCTTCCACAATTTGCCCGCGTTCTTCATCGGGCTTGCCCACCACGCCGCATTCTGCCACGGCCGGATGGCGCAGCAAGGCGTCTTCCACTTCCGGGCCAGCGATGTTGTAGCCGGCCGAAATGATCATGTCGTCCGTGCGCGAACGGTAGAAGAAGTAGCCGTCGGCATCCATCTCGTAGGCGTCACCGGTCAGGTTCCAGCCATTCAGCACGTAGTCGCGCTGGCGCGGATCGTCCATATAGCGGCAGCCGGTCGGGCCCTTCACTGCAAGGCGGCCGACGACGCCGGGACCAACCGCCTGGCCCTTGTTATCGAGCACGCAGGCACGGTAACCGGGAATCGGTTTGCCGGTGGCGCCGGGGCGGATGTCGTCGCCGGCGGCGGAGATGAAGATGTGCAGCATTTCCGTGGCGCCGATGCCGTCGATCATGCGCAGGCCAGTCGCCTGCTGCCATGCCTCGCGCGTGGCCACTGGCAACGCCTCCCCTGCCGATACGGACTTCTTCAGGCTGGAGAGGTCATGCTGGTTGGCTTGCACGGCCATCTGGCGGTAAAACGTCGGTGCGGTGAAGCAGATCGTGGCGCGGTACTTTTCAATCGCCTGCAGCAGCGTATCCGGCGTCAGCTTTTCCAGCAGCACGGCAGCGGCGCCAACCCGCAGCGGGAATAGCAGCAGGCCACCGAGGCCGAAGGTAAAGGCCAGCGGCGGCGTTCCAATGAACAGGTCGTCGGCGCTGGACTTGAGGATGTGACGCGGGAAGCAGTCGCAAATAGCCAGCACGTCGCGATGGAAGTGCATGGTGCCTTTCGGGACGCCCGTGGTGCCGGAGGTGAAGCTGATCAGGCAAATATCGTCGGCCGCCGTGTCGCAAGCGGCTGCATTCGAAGGCTGCGACGCCATCAGCGCATCAAGGGATCGGTCCGTAGCGGCGGCATCAGCCGGAACATTGAACCAGAAGGTGCGGTCAGGGCGATTCGGCGCCGCCTCGATTTCTTCGCGCAGCGCGTGCGCGCACAGTACCGCCTGTACCTGCGCCTTCTGCATGATGACGCCCAGTTCGCGCGCGCGCAGCAGCGGCATGGTCGGCACGGCGATCAGGCCTGCCTTCAGCACCGCCAGCACGGCGGCGGCCATCATTGGATGATTGGCGCCACGCAGCAGCACGCGGTTGCCGGGCACCAGTCCCATAGACCCACGCAGCACATTGACGATGCGGTCCACCTGCTGCTGCAGTTCGGCGTAAGTCCAGCTGATGCCGTCGCCGCGCAGCGCCAGGCGCTCGCCGCGGCCTTCTGCCACCGCCTTGTCGAGGATTTCGCCAACGCAGTTCAGGCGCGCCGGATACTGCAATTCAGGAAGGTCGAATACCAGGTCCGGCCATTGATCGAATGGCGGAAGGTGCTGGCGCGCGAACTGGTCGAGATGCGCGCTCTGCTCTGCTGCAGTGGGTCTGTTCATGATCGCCTGGGTAAGGTGTTGAAGTCAGCCTGCTTAGTCAAGTGCAGACTACTTTAAACCTAAAATATATTATCCACAAGGCTAAAACAACAACACCCTACCCCTGTCGCACCAGCGAGGATTGGTGCAGCACCGCCCGGATCACGTCGGTCAGCGCCGCTTGCACCGCCTCGTTACTGGCATGGCCGCCCATCAAAGGCTTCAACGCATCGGCCGCGCCGCGCAGTCCCAGCGTGGTGCAGCCGGTGTACAGGCGCTCAAGGCGCACGCCGGCCTCCGCCTGTTCGTTGCGGGACAGCAGTGCATCGAGTTCAGTGCTGGCCGCCGTCAGCTGGTTCTGGAAACCGGCCAGGTAGACCAGCAGGCGGTCGGCGCCAATCCCCAGCCGCGCCAGGGTGGCGGACGGCTCCTCCGCAAGGTGTTCGTAGCCGTTGGCCGCCTGGTCGAGGAAGGCGCCAAGGTGGGCCCGCACCTGGTCGGACTGGAACGGTTTGACGATATAGCCGGTGGCGCCAGCCTGCGTGGCTTGCTGCACCGTGTCCTTGTCGGTGGCGGACGACACCAGCACGAAGGGCTCCTGCGCCAGGTCGTCATGCGCGCGCACGCGCTGCAGCAACTCCAGGCCCGACAGGCGCGGCATGCGCAGGTCGCAGAAAATGATCCCCGGGCGCAGGCCGCCTTCCAGCTGCTGCCAGGCGTCGGCGCCGTCTTCCGCTTCGATGATTTCGAACTTGCCGCAACCATCGATCAGGTGCATCAGCACCATGCGCGAGACTACATCGTCGTCGACTACCAATACTTTCATCTTCTCTCCGGTTTTAATAGCGCGTTGGTGAAACAACGTGGTCCAACAGTACCCGCAAACGCGGAAGCTTGTCGCGGATCGCCTGCCACATGGCGCGGTCGGCTGCTTTTTCCAGTTCCCCGCACAGTGCTTGCAATTCCGCTTCTTCCAGATAGGCGGCGCTGCCCTTCATGCCGTGGAACAGGCGGCCCGCCGCATCGGCATCGGCAGCGGCCAGCGCCTGGTCCATTTCACGCAGGCGCTCCGGCAGGTCGGCGATGAAGGCGTCGCGCAGGCGCAGCTTGAGGGCTTGTCCCGACTGGGCCGACATCGGTTCCGGCGGCGCCTCGTCGACTACGCCGAACATGGCGTCCAGGTCCGCCACCGAAGGGCGCGACTCCACCGGCCCGCGCATGCGCGGCAGCTTTTTCCCGCGAGCCAGCTGGCGCTCGATGGCGCGCTCCACTTGCGTGTGCAAGGCGCCTTCGTCGATAGGCTTGGTCAGGAAGTCGTCCATGCCGGACGCCAGGTAGCGGCTGCGGTCTTCGTCGCTGGCGTTGGCGGTCACCGCCACGATCATCAGGTAAGGGTCCAGCACCGGCGCTTCGCGCGGCCCCCCGGAGCGGATCAGGCGCGTGGCGGTAGCGCCATCCATTTCCGGCATGCGGCCGTCCATCAGCACCAGGTCGTAGCGCTGCTGGGCGCAGGCGGCCAGCGCCAGCACGCCATTGCCGGCAATATCAACCTTGTGTCCCATATCTTCCAGCATCATGCGGATGATGATCTGGTTGGTCGGGAAGTCCTCCGCGCACAGTACGCGCAACTGGTGCGTGTGCGGTTCGCGCGCCACATGCGGCGCCAGCGGCGGCGCCACGCCGTCGCGCAGCGGGATGGTAAAGGCGAAGGTGGAGCCGGCGCCGGGCGCGCTGACCACTTCAATCGCACCGCCCATCAATTCCACAAGCTGGCTGCTGATCGCCAGGCCAAGGCCGGTGCCGCCGTAGCGGCGCGTTGTCGTGGTGTCGCCCTGTTCGAATTTCTGGAACAGGCGCGGCAAGGCATCGGGCGGGATGCCGATCCCGGTGTCTTCCACGATGAAGCGGATATGGTGTCCTTCCGGCCCGCTGCTCTCACATTCCACACGCAGCGAGACCTTGCCGCGCTCCGTGAACTTGAAGGCGTTGCCGACCAGGTTGACCAGCACCTGGCGCAGGCGGGTCGGGTCGCCCTTCACGAAGTCCGGCAAGTCTTCGGCGAAATCGACTTCGAAGCCCACCGTGTTGGTCATGGTCTGCTCGGCGAACAGGCTGACCACATTTTCCACCAGGCTGGCCAGCGCAAAGTCGACCGATTCGATCTTCAGCTTGCCCGCTTCGATCTTCGAGAAATCGAGCAGGTCGTTAATGATGGCGAGCAGCGACTGTGCATTGCCCTGACCGCGCTCGATCTGATCGCGCGTACGTTCAGCCAGCGCATGGTCGCGCAATGCAAAGCCCAGCATGCCGATCACGCCGGCCAGCGGGGTACGCATTTCGTGGCTCATATTGGCCAGGAATTCGGACTTCTGCCGTGTTGCATCTTCCGCGCGCTGTTTGGCCTGCGACAGGTGCTTGTCGCGCTGTTCCAGCTCGCGCTTTTGCTCCAGCAGCAGCTGGTTCTTCAACTCCACTTCGGCGGTGCGCAAGCCGACCTGCTGCTCCAGGCGCTGCTGCTGGCGGCGCAGCACGCGCACGCGCATGTGGTAAGCCGCCCAGGCGCCGCCCAGCAAGGTCGCAAGCATCATCAGGCGGAACCACCAGGTTTTCCAGAACGGCGGCGCAATGGTGATCGACAGCGAGGCGGCATTATCGCTCCAGATGCCGTCCTTATTGGCCGCCTTGACGCGGAACTGGTAAGTGCCGGGATCAAGGTTGGTATAGGTGGCGAAACGCTTGCCGGCGTCGGTCACCACCCAGTCCTTGTCGAAGCCCACCAACTGGTAGGCGAAGCGGTTGCGCTGCGGCGCGGCGTAATGCAGCGCCGCGAATTCCAGCGAGAACACGGAGTCGCCCTCGCGCAGCGACAAGGCGCTGGTGTATTCAATCGCCTGTTGCAGTACGCCCCTGTTGACGCCAGCCTGCCCCGGGCGTACCGGCTTATTGAAGATCTGGAAGTCGGTAATGACTGCCGTCGGCGCCGCGCTGTTCTCGCGCACTTCCTTCGGATCGAATGCAGTGATGCCGTTGAAACCGCCGAAGTAAAGGGTGCCGTCAGCCGCGCGCAAGGCGGAGCCGTCGAAATAGGCGCCTTCGATGGTGCCGTCCACGCCGGAATAATTGCGCACCTGGCCGTTGCCCATGTCCAGGCGAGATATGCCGGTATTGGTCGACAGCCACAAGTACTTGCCATTGTCCGGCAGGATGCCGGCGATGGCGTCGTCGGCCAAGCCGTCCTTGCGTAGGAAGCGGCGGAAATGCAGGCTGCCGTCGGCGCGGCGCTCCATCCGGTTCAGGCCCGACGCGGTGCCGACCCACAGCGTGTCGTTCTCATCCTCGAACAGGTAATGCACCTCGTTGTGGCTCAAGCTTCCCTGGTCGTTCGGATTGTTGCGGTAATGCGTGAAGCGGCCGCTCTTGCGGTCCAGCAGGTCAAGGCCGTTGAAGGTACCTACCCACAGGTTGCCGCGCCGGTCTTCCAGCACCGGACGCACTACGCTGTCGGCCAGGCTGTTGATGTCGGCCGGGTCATGGCGGTAGGTTTGCACGTTGCTGCTGACTGGGTCGATGCGGTGCAGGCCGGTGCGGGTGGAAGCCCAGATCATGCCTTCGCGGTCGCCGTAGAGGTAGCGGACCACGTCGTTTTCCGGATCGCCATGCGACAGGATCAGCGGCCCAAAACGGCGCGCCTTGATGTCGAAGCGGCGCACGCCGTAACGGCCGCCCACCCACAGCAGGTTGCGGTCGCGCGGGTCCTGCATCAGGGCCGTAATCTCGGACTCAAGCCTGTCGCTGCCGGTTCCCGGACGGTACAGGTCCGTCTTGCCGGCCACCGGGTCGAAGTAATTCAGGCCGTCGCTATTGCCGACCCAAATCTTGCCGTCGCCGGCGTCGACCAGCGCTCGGACCTTGTTATCGGACAGCGTGGAAGGCTGGCCGGGATCCTTGACCAGGCGCGAGAAACCGCCGCTGCCCAGGTCGACCCGGCTCACGCCCCGATACCAGGTGCCCACCCACAGCGTGCCTACGTTATCGCGGTACAGCGAGTAGACGTAATTGTCCGCCACGCTGTGCGGGTCGCCCTGCTGGTGGCGGTATTGCACGAAGCGGTCGTCTTCCGGGCGCCAGCGGAACATGCCGCTGGTCTGGCTGCCAACCCACAGCGAGCCGTCCTGGTCCTGGTAAATCTTCTTGATCGTCCCTTGCGGCAGGCCTTGCGCCGCGCCAAGCATGCGGCGCTGCGGGTATTTGCCGTCCAGCGACCAGCGCTCGATGCCATTCTGCGTGCCGACCCAAAGCACCTGGTCGCGGTCCACCAGCAAGGACTGGGCGCCGCGTGCACCGGCCGCCAGCAGCGGGTAATGGACGAAGTTGCGCGAACCAGGTTCCAGCATGTCGATACCGACCGAAGTCGCAATCCACACCCTGCCCTGTTTGTCGCGCGCGAGGGCGTTGACCTGGTCGTGCCCCAGGCTGCCGGAGTTGCCGCGCTCGTGGTGGTAAATTTCGAAATTGCCGGTGGCGGGATCGAAATGCTGCAAACCGTCGGCGGTGCCTATCCACAGGCCGTCGTGGCCGTCGTCGATGATGGCCTTGATATGGCGGTTGCCGCTGCCGCGCTTTTCCGGTTCGCGCGGCAGGTAGTGCAGGAAGGCTTGCGAGCGCGGGTCGAACAGGTCAAGGCCGCCGTCGGTGCCGACCCACATGCGGCCGCGAGGATCGATGTGCAGCACGCCGACCCAGTTTTCCGACAGGCTGCGCGCATCGCCCACGATATTACGGTAGACGGTGACTTTGTAGCCGTCAAAGCGGCTCAGGCCGGCCTGGCTGCCAAACCACATGAAGCCCTGGCGATCCTGCACAATCGACAGCACCGATTCCTGCGCCAGGCCATCGTCCACGTCCAGCTGCTCGAAACGCAGGGTGCGCGGCGGCGCCGCCAGCGCCGGCAAGGCGAGCGTGCAAGCCAGAGCCAGTGCGGCCAGGCGGGGTAGCAGGCGTGGTTTTGTTCCGGCCACGGGTTCAGGAATAGCAAAAAGCTGCCATTTTACTATTCGCCGGATCAGGACTCGAAAAACGCCAGGACGTCGGCGCGCCGGGCCTGGGTGTCGCGCTGGCCGAGGCGGATCAGCTCCTGGGTGTAGCTGGACTCGAACAGCAGGTAGGACGCCAGCGCCGCACCGCGCGCCTCGGTCGCTCCAATCCCGGACAGCATGGTGCGGATCGGCGCCGGCAGGCTGCTGATATGGCGCGCCGCCAAATCGTCCAGCCGTTCGGACGGCGCGATCACCAGCAGCTCCACCGGTTTCAGCGGGGTCTGGGCCAGCAGCTCCTCCGGCAGCATGGACAAGGTCTTGTTGACGCGGTTCAGTCGCTCGATATCAACCGCCAGGCCATCCAGGAAGATGGAGGACATGGCGTGGCCGGCGATCTGCGCCAGGCTTGGGTAGCGCGGCGTCTCCGTCATCGTGCGCGGCGGCTCGGTCAGGCGCCCCGCGCCGACCACCAGCACTTTTTGCGCGCCGAGGTGGATCGCGGGCGAAATCGGCGCCAGCTGGCGCATCGAGCCGTCGCCGCAGTATTCCAGGTGGCCGCCCATGTACAACGGGGTGGCCGGGAAGATGAAGGGAATGGCGGACGAAGCCAGCAAGTGCTCGACGCCGATCTGGTCCTGCATCGCCACACGCTGCATACGGATCCACGGCGCGATCTCGGCGGCGGTCTGGTAGAAGGTGATGTGCTGGCCGCCGGTGTAGGACGAAGCGGTGACGGCCACCGCGTGCAGCAAGCCCTCCTGCAAGCAGTTGTCCAGGCGCGGCAAGTCCAGCATGCGGTGCAGCAGGTTCACCAGCGGAGTGTTATCGAGCAGCGACTGCGGCGGCGCCGCGCGCCATTTGCGCAGCAGCCAGCCGAAGGACAGCAGCGAGAGCCAGCGAGCGCCGGAACGCAGCACGCCCAGCGAGTCGGAGCGGTAGACCTGGTTCGCTTCGAAATTGCTCCACACATCGAGCAGCTTTTGCACGCCCTCGCCGAAGTTGTCGGCACGGCAGGCCAAGGCGGTGGCGTTGATTGCGCCGGCCGAGGTGCCGCAGATGATCTGGAATGGATTACGCGCCGGCGGCCAACCCTCTTCCCACAGGATTTCGGAGATCGCCTGCAAAACACCTATCTGGTAAGCCGCCCGGGCGCCACCGCCCGTCAGGATCAAGCCCGTTTTCTTTTTCATGCCCATTTATCAAGGGTAACATGCCGGCCGCGGAGCGGGAATGGCTGCGGCCTGCCCGCGCCCCGCCCTGTCGCGCCCTTGTCACTCGCCGCGCACGACGCCTTCACGGCGCGGGTCGGCGCCGCCAAACCAGCCCATCGGCGTGCGCTGCAAGCCTTGCAAGCCGGAGTTCAGTTCCACCTGGCGCACCTCGTGGCCGCGTGCTTTCAGCTGCTCCACCAGGGCGGCAGACACCTTGCCCGCTTCCAGTTCGGTCGGGCCATTGCGGCTGCCGAAGTTCGGCAGGCTGATAGCCTGCTGCACATTAAGTTTCCAGTCCAGCGCGCCGACCAGCACCTTGGACACGTAGTTGATGATGGTGGAGCCGCCCGGCGAACCGGTGGCCAGCACCAGCTGCTTCGTTTGTTTGTCGAACACCAGGGTCGGCGCCATCGAGCTGCGTGGACGCTTGCCCGGCTGCACGCGGTTGGCGATCGGACCATTTTCGTCCACCGAATCCCAGGAAAAGTCGGTCAGCTGGTTATTCAGCAGGAAGCCGTCAACCATCTGGCGCGAGCCGAAGGCGTCTTCCACCGAAGTGGTCATGGAGATGGCGTTGCCATTGGCGTCCACCACCACCAGGTGCGAGGTGGATGGCTTGTCCAGCGCCGTGTCGTCGCCCCAGGCGACCTTCACTTCGGCCGGCACGCCGGCGCGGGCGCGGCCCATCGATTTGTCACCGATCAGGGTAGCGCGCTGGCGCAGGTAGGACTTGTCCAGCAAGCCGCTGGAGCCCTTGCCCGGCAGCGGCACGAAATCGGTATCGGCCACATATCGGTTGCGGTCCGCGTACGCCAGGCGCTCCGCTTCCGTCATCAAGTGGATGGCATCGGCGGTCAGAACGCCATTGACCGGCGCGTAGTCGCCGATCTTGCTGGTTTCGAGGATGCCGAGGATCTGCGCAATCGCAATGCCACCGGACGATGGCGGAGGCATGCCGCATACCATGTAAGCGCGGTAGTCGGAGCATACGGGCTCGCGTTCCCTGGCCTTGTAGCCGCCGATGTCCGCAGCCGTCAGGCCGCCTGGATTGGTCGGGTGGCCCTGCACTTTGGCGGCGATGTCGCGAGCGATGTGGCCACGGTAGAAGGCGTCAGCGCCCTCCGCTGCGATTTCGCGCAGGGTCTTGGCGAGCGCTGGATTCTTCAGGATATGACCGACAGGCCAGGCTTTCTTGTCCTTGTCGAAGAAGTAGGCGGCGGCGACCGGGTCGCGCTGCAGGTAACGTTCATTCGACAGCAAGGCGTTCAGGCGCGGGCTGACGGCGAAGCCCTCTTCCGCCAGCTTGATGGCCGGTGCGAACAGCTTGGGCCAGGCCAGCTTGCCGTATTCCTTGTGCGCCATCTCCAGCATGCGCAGCACGCCGGGCGCGCCGACGGAACGGCCGCCAACCACGCCTTCAGCGCGCGACAAGGGCTTGCCGTTGGCATCCTGGAACAAGGTTTCGGTCGCAGTGGCGGGCGCGGTTTCGCGGCCGTCGAAGGAGCGGACTTTCTTGCCATCCCAATGCATCATGAAGGCGCCGCCGCCGATGCCGGACGATTGCGGCTCGACCAGGGTCAGGACCAGTTGGGTGGCGATGGCTGCGTCAATGGCGGAACCGCCTTGTTTCAGCATTTGGTAGCCGGCTTCCGTTGCGAGAGGATTGGCAGCGGCGACCATGAATTTTTGCGCGGACCAGCCGGCTTTCTCCTGCCAGCCAGTGGCAATTTCAGGAGCGCGGTTGTCTTGGGCGTGGAGCGGGAGGGTGCAGAGCAGGACTGCGGCTAGGGCGATGGCTTTCATTGGTGCATGCTACACCAAAACCGGTAAACCAGTGTCTGACCCGCAGGGTCAGACACTTGGCCTGCTGCAGCCGCGTATCGGTGTCTGACCCTGCGGGTCGGACGGGGCGGCCACCCGACCGGGGCACCGGTTTTACTTAGGCTGCATACGAATCGCGCCATCCAGGCGAATCGTCTCACCATTCAGCATGGTATTTTCAATAATAGCCTTCGCCAGCGAAGCGTATTCGAACGGCTTGCCAAGGCGTGGCGGGAACGGAACCATCTTGCCCAGCGCATCCTGCACTTCTTGCGGCATGCCCAGCAGCATCGGGGTTTCAAAAATACCCGGCGCAATGGTCATCACGCGAACGCCGGAGCGCGACAGGTCGCGCGCCATCGGCAGGGTCATGCCAGCCACGCCGGCCTTGGACGCGCCGTAAGCCGCCTGGCCGATCTGGCCGTCAAACGCCGCCACGGAAGCGGTATTGATGATCACACCGCGCTCGCCCCACTCGGCCGCTTCGGTCTTGCCCATGGCATCAGCCGCC
The DNA here is from genome assembly GCF_058807935.1 of Pseudoduganella sp. GW821-FHT11H04. NCBI lineage: Bacteria > Pseudomonadati > Pseudomonadota > Betaproteobacteria > Burkholderiales > Oxalobacteraceae > Pseudoduganella > Pseudoduganella sp. GW821-FHT11H04. The sequence goes on from NZ_JBXARE010000011.1 coordinate 65,375, forward strand.
AGACGGCACATATTGAAGGTGCCGACCAGGTTGATGTTGATGGTGCGTGCGAAGGAATCCAGCGGGTGCGGACCATCCTTGCCAACGGTCTTGATCGCAGGCGCCACGCCGGCGCAGTTGACCAGGCCACGCAGGGTACCCATGGCGGTAGCCGCAGCCACCACGGCCAAACCGTCCGCTTCCGAAGTCACGTCGCATTTGACGAATTTGGCTGCGCCCAGTTCAGCCGCCAGCTTTTCACCGGCTTCCGCCTGCACGTCCGCCAGCACGACTTTACCGCCGTTTTCGACGATCATGCGCGCGGTCGCCGCGCCCAGGCCCGACGCGCCGCCGGTAATGATGAATACTTGATCCTTGATTTGCATAGTTTTCTCCCCTATTCACTTTACGTTACGTAAACGTCAATCGAGGCGTATTGTACGCGAAATCACTGGCAAGTCATCCATCCGGCGTTGGTCGAACACACTCTTCCGCTCGGGCTGACGACTTGCCCAGGCGGGCCGTGGTAATAGGTGCCGCTGGCGTCGCGGCAACCGCCCGCATCGCACATCACGGGCGTGGGAACGCTGGGTCCCGGCAAAGTTGCGCCCACCGCAGGCGGGGTTGGAACGCCAGCTCTTGGCAATTGTGCAATTGCCGTCGGGGCGGAAGAAGGATCACGTTTGGTGAGGATCGGCGCCCAGGTCAGCGCCGGATCTGGCGCAGGTGCGATGCGCGGGGTCGGAACCACATTCAGCGGCACTGGACGCCGCGGCATCACTTTTCGGGCCGGCGCGGTGCGGCAAGGCTCCTGCGCCAGGCGCTGGCCATCAGCGCTCAACCGGCACTCCGGCAGCTTGCGGTACTCGTCAGTGGGAAGGGATGTGGCGCCGGAGGCCAGCGCCAGCAGGATGAGCAGATGCATGATTTCCTCCACAGCGTAAGACCATCATACGCCGCGGAGGAATGAGTGGCGCGGCTTACTTCGCCGCTGGAGCTTCAACAGGAGCCTGGGCTTCAGCTGCCGCAGCCGCCGGAGCCAGTGCAGTAGGCGCCGCGGCCTGCTGCGCAGGAGCCGGAGCCACCACTTGCTGGTTGGCCTGCATCGGCGCCATGGTCACCGACAGGATGCCGGTAGCCGGCAGCAGCGGCACCAGCAGCAGCGCCACGATGTTAATGATCTTGATCAGCGGATTGACGGCTGGGCCGGCAGTATCCTTGTACGGGTCACCCACGGTATCGCCGGTCACCGCCGCTTTGTGCGCGTCGGAGCCCTTGCCGCCATGATTGCCGTCCTCGATATACTTTTTCGCGTTATCCCAGGCGCCGCCGCCGGTGGTCATGGAAATCGCCACGAACAGGCCGGTGATGATGGTACCCATCAACAGGCCGCCCAGCGCACGCGGGCCAAGCAGCATGCCGACCAGGATCGGCACCAATACCGGCAGCAGCGAAGGCGCAATCATTTCCTTGATCGCGGATGCAGTCAGCATGTCGACAGCCTTGTCGTACTGCGGCTTGCCGGTGCCGTCCATAATGCCCGCGATGTCGCGGAACTGGCGGCGCACCTCCACCACCACCGCACCGGCAGCACGGCCCACCGCTTCCATCGCCATGGCGCCGAACAGGTAAGGAATCAAGCCGCCGATGAACAGGCCCACGATCACCATCGGGTCGGATAGGTCGAAGGTCATCTGCAGGCTGCGCGACTCCAGCGCGTGGGTGTAGTCGGCGAACAGGACCAGCGCGGCCAGGCCGGCGGAACCGATCGCATAGCCCTTGGTGACGGCCTTGGTGGTATTACCCACCGCATCCAGCGGGTCGGTAATAGCGCGCACGGAATCCGGCATGCCCGACATTTCGGCGATACCGCCGGCGTTGTCGGTAATCGGACCGTAGGCGTCCAGCGCCACCACGATACCCGCCATCGACAGCATGGAGGTCGCCGCGATCGCAATGCCGTACAGGCCGGCCAGCTTGAAGGAGACCAGGATCGCCACGCAGACCGCAATCACAGGCCATGCGGTGGACTTCATCGACACGCCCAGGCCGGCAATGATATTGGTGCCGTGGCCGGTGGTGGAAGCTTCCGCGATATGGCGCACCGGGGTGAATTCAGTGCCGGTATAGAACTCGGTGATGTAGACCATCAGGCCGGTCAACACGATGCCGACGACGGTTGCGCCCATCATCTTGTAGCGCATTGCATCGTCAGGCCAGATCATCCAGGTCACGACCACGAAGCCGATCAGCGACAGGCCGGCAGCCCACCACAAGCCGGTGTACAGCGCCGACATGATCTTCTTGCCCGGCTTGGCCTTGACCATCGAACAACCGATGATGGAGCCGATGATGGACACCGCGCCCAGCAGCATCGGGTAAATCGCAGCCTGCGCCTCGAAGCCGGTGATCATCAGAGCACCAAGCAGCATGGTCGCAATCAAGGTCACCACATAGGTTTCAAACAGGTCGGCCGCCATGCCCGCGCAGTCGCCCACGTTGTCGCCCACGTTATCGGCGATCACGGCAGGGTTGCGCGGGTCATCCTCAGGAATGCCCGCTTCCACCTTGCCCACCAGGTCGGCGCCGACGTCGGCGCCCTTGGTGAAGATACCGCCGCCCAGACGGGCGAAGATGGAAATCAGCGAAGCGCCGAAGGCCAGGCCGATCATCGGCTTGAGCACATCGTGAACGCTCGCAGCAGGACCGCCCATGGCCATCAGGATCCAGTAGAAGCCGGCCACGCCCAGCAAGCCCAGGCCAACCACCAGCATGCCGGTGATAGCGCCGCCCTTGAACGCAACATTGAGCGCTTCATTCATGCCCACCGACGCAGCTTGCGCGGTACGCACATTGGCCCGTACCGACACATTCATGCCGATAAAGCCGCAAGCGCCGGAAAGCACGGCGCCAAGCAGGAAGCCGACGGCGGTCTTGATATCGATCGCCGCCCCGATGGCGACCAGCAGCACAACACCGACGATAGCGATGGTGCGGTACTGGCGGGCCAGGTAGGCCGCAGCACCCTGCTGGATGGCTGTCGCGATTTCCTGCATGCGGGCGTTGCCCGCGTCCTGACCAAGAATCCAGCTGCGCGCCCACAGCCCATACACAACCGCGAGCACGCCGCACGCAATCGCGAACCACAAACTTGCTGCCATAAATTGCCCCCTTACGTTATTAGAATCAAAAGCCACAAAACGAACTCGGTACAACCGAACTACGTACTGCAAAACTTTGACACTTCACGGCCAGGGGGCCGCCAAACCGGTAAACCGGTGTCTGACCCACTGGGTCGGACACCTAAGACGCGACTGCCGCGTATCGGTACCTGCCCCTGCGGGTCGGGTACCGGGTTGCCGGTTATAAAAAAGCGGGCCGAAGCCCGCTTAGTGTGATTTAGCTGTTCAGAGCCGCGAATGCGCGGTCGCGAATCTCGTCGACTGGACCAACGCCTTCGATCTTGCGGTATTTAGGCGCACCAGGCTGGCCCGATTTGGCCCACTCGCCGTAATAGCCAAGCAGGACTTCGGTCTGGTTGTGGTAAACGTCCAGGCGTTTCTTGACGGTTTCTTCCTTGTCGTCGTCGCGCTGCACCAGGTCTTCACCGGTGACATCGTCCTTGCCTTCGACTTTAGGAGGGTTGAATTTGACGTGGTACACACGGCCCGAAGCCGGGTGGCTGCGGCGGCCGCTCATGCGTTCGACGATCTGGTCGTCAGGCACGGCGATTTCCAGAACGTAGTCGATCGTGACGCCTGCGTCCTTCATCGCGTCGGCTTGCGCGGTGGTGCGCGGGAAGCCGTCAAACAGGTAGCCGTTGGCGCAGTCCGCAGCTTTCAGGCGGTCTTTCACCAGGCCGATAATGATGTCGTCGGAAACCAGCTGGCCAGCATCCATCACTTTTTTAGCGGCCAGGCCCAGTTCAGTACCTTCCTTGATTGCGGCACGCAGCATGTCGCCGGTGGAGATCTGGGGAATGTTGTACTTTTCCTTGATGAAGTTGGCCTGGGTGCCCTTACCGGCTCCTGGAGCTCCTAACAGAATGAGACGCATGAATGTTCCTAAACGATTTAATAATAATTTTTGATGATGCCTTAGCCACCTTGCTAGAAACTTACCACAGAAGTTGGCTTATCCGCCACTTTTGTAGATCGCTTGCACACGCGCCAGGTCTTCCGGGGTATCCACCCCCGCCGCCGGAGCGGAATCGGTCACGTGAACGGCAATGGGGTAACCATGCCAAAGGACGCGCAGCTGCTCCAGGGCTTCTATCCCTTCCAGCGGCGACACTTCCAGCGCCGGGTAGGCTTGCAGGAAGTCGTTTCTATAAGCGTAAAGGCCAATATGGCGCAAAGGGACGTAGCCGGCCGGCAGGGCCGATTTGTCCTTGGCGAAGGCATCGCGGTGCCACGGAATGGTGGCACGGCTGAAATACAGTGCACGGCCCTGCTTATCCAGCACCACCTTCACCACGTTCGGGTTGAAGGCGTCGGCCGCATCGTGCAGCGGGTGGGCGCAGGTGGACATCGGCACGTCGGCGCCGATGCGGGCGGCGGCGGCTTGCAGCAGGTTCGGATCGATCAGGGGTTCATCGCCCTGCAAATTGACGACTACAGCATCCATCGGCAGGTTCATGGCGCGCGCCACTTCGGCGATGCGGTCGGTGCCGGACGGGTGGTCGGCACGGGTCATGAAGGCTTCGATGCCGTGCTGTTCGCAGGCTTCTTTAATAGAGGCGTGGTCGGTGGCGACGATGATGCGGGCAGCGCCGGCTTCCTTGGCGCGTTCGGCGACGCGCACCACCATCGGCTTGCCGCCCAGGTCGGCCAGGGGCTTGTTGGGCAGGCGGGTCGAGGCCAGGCGGGCCGGGATGATGACAACGAAGGACACCGCTTACTCCGTGGTGTCGGGCAGGGAGCGCGCTTCGTCGGCCCACATGATCGGGATGCCGTCGCGGATAGGGTATGCGAGGCGGTCGCCTTTGCAAATCATTTCCTGGGCTTTTTTGTCGTACTCCAGAGGGCCCTTGCACACAGGGCAGACCAGGATATCAAGCAGGCGTGCGTCCACGTAGTTTCTCCACAATTTGATCGGCTAGCGCGGCGTCGATGCGGGCGCTGACTGGAACGACCCAGATTCTTGGATCGTTGCGTAATTCTTCAATTTGCCAGCATTTTACTGCATCCTTCTCCGTCACCAGAATAAAGTCGGCCTGCAAATTAGTGAACGGGCGGTCTTTAAAGTCGTGATGATCGGGTAAAGGAAGCTCCTGCGGCTCGATTCCCGCCGCCTTCAACATCCCGAAAAAGCGGGCAGGATTGCCGATGCCGGCAGCCGCAGCGACCCGCAGGCCGCTACCCTGCACCGTGCGCTGCGCCAGCCCGGCCAGCGTCATACGTTCGCTGCGGTCGGCCAGGCGCTCGGCGACATCACCGACAAGGCGCATCTGCCAGGGCGCGCCTACCGGAGCGACGGCGGCGGCCAGGGCCGGCGTCAGCTCGGCTGCATTGACCACCGTGAAATCGCGTTTGCGGGATGGCGGCTCGCGCAGCGGCCCCGCCGGCAGCGTCCAGCCATTGCCGACGCCGCGGCCGTCGAATAGCACGATTTCCACGTCGCGCGCCAGGGCGTAATGCTGCAAGCCGTCGTCCGTAACGATCACGTTGACTTCGGGATGGGCAGCCAGGAGCGCCCTGCCCGCAGCGGCGCGCGCCCGGCCAACGAACACCGGGCAGCCCGTGCGGGCCGCAATCAGCACCGGTTCATCGCCCACTTCGGCGGGCGTCGATGACGCAGCGACTTCGCGCGGCGCCGCATCCTTGCTGCCAAACCCGCGCGACACCACCCCCGGCCGGAAACCAGCCGCCCGCAACGCATCCACCAGCCAAATGGTCAGCGGCGTCTTGCCGGTCCCGCCAATGAAAATATTCCCGACCACGACCACCGGTACCGGCAGCCGCTCGGACGGCGACAGCCCGGCCGCAAATGCAGCCCGGCGCAAAGACGCGAGAAAACGGAACAGCAGCGACAGCGGCCAAAGCGCACAAGCCAGTGCGCCCCGCCGCAGCCACTCGCGGGAGAACGTCGTCTCCAGGGAAGAGGCCATTACTTGGCTTGGGCGGTCTGTGCCTCGAAGGTCACCTTCTCGAAGCCTGCCAGGCGCGCCGCCTCCATCACGTTGATCACCATCTGGTGCATCGCGAACTGGTCGGCATTGATCTTCACGATCGGGTTGCCGCCCTTGGCAGCTTCCTTCATCTGCTCGGACAGGCCGGGCACGTCGCGGAACGACACTGGCGTGCCGTTGACGGTGTAGTTGCCTTTGGCATCCACGGTCACAGTCAGGTCATTCGGCTGCTCCACCGACTTTTCCGCATCGGCGGTCGGCAGCGTGATTTTCAGCTCGGTGAACTTGCTGTAGGTGGTGGTGATCATCAGGAAGATCAGGATCACCAGCAGCACGTCGATGAACGGGATCAGGTTGATCTCCGGATCTTCGCGCTTCTGGCCGCGGCGGAAATTCATCGCCATAAACTGAGCCCTCGCTTACTTGCGGGTGTTGTGGACCAGGTCCACGAACTTGACCGCCTGCTGCTCCATATCGATCACGAAGGAGTCCACCAGCGCGCGGAAGTGGCGGTAGAACACCAAGGTCGGCATGGCGATCGCCAGGCCAAAGCCGGTGTTGTACAGCGCGGTCGAAATACCGTGGGCCAGCTGCGCCGGGTTGGCGCCGCTCGAATTCTGCGAACCGAAGATCTCGATCATGCCAACCACGGTACCGAACAGGCCCATCAGCGGAGCCAGGGTAGCGATCGTGCCCAAGGTGGTCAGGAAGCGCTCCAGGTCATGCGCCACGGCGCCGCCCGCTTCTTCGATCGATTCTTTCATCACATCGCGTGGAGCGTTGACATTACGCAACGCTGCCGAAAGAACAACGCCCAGCTGGGACGATTTTTCCAGCTTATCGATGATCTCAGCCGTGATATTGCCGCTGCGATAAACGCGCACAACCTCGTCCAGCAAGGTCTTGGGAATGATGCGGGAACGGCGGAGGTACATCAGGCGCTCAACGATCAGAGCGAGGGCAACGATGGAAGCGATCAGCAGAGGCCAGATTGGCCAGCCGGCGGCCTGGAAAATTGCGAGCAAGACGTACTCCTAAGAAAGAAATCCCAAACGCGCAATGTAGCCTGTCGAGAGCTAACAGGCAAGTGTGTGCATTCTTCACATTTTCTGTGGACAACATTGTTGGCAATCCAACTATTTCGCGTTAACTCCATGATTTAATTATGATTTTTTCTAATGCAAAAAATTTCATCAGCTCTGGAAGGAACAGTTTTGCACATATTCTGTGGACAAAATTGTGGGGAATGGCGGCTTTTATATCCTAAGCCTTTGATGCGAAAGCGAATTATTCTCAAGCACAAAAAATGCGCATTGGCATATGGATGGTATTTTCCAGCTGTGCACTTCTTCACATAATCTGTTGATAAGATTGTGAGCAAGGCTATGCTTGAGGCGTAAAGTACTTGATCCATAAGGACTTTCTTGCCATGCGTAAAAATTTCGCACTGGAATGTCCACCATCGTTCCTGACCCCAAGGTGGACATTTTTTGCCCTTCTGCACAAATTCTGTGGACAATGTTGTGTGCAAGGCTACGGGAGATAGTGCAAGTCCTTGATCCGCAAGAACAATCGTTTCACGCCTAATTTTTAGGCAGCATTTTTCCCCACAGCTTCTGTGGATAAAATTGTTAGCAAGGGACAGACTCGAGTGCCAAGTCCTTGATTTCTAAAATGAAAGTTACCGTGCAAACATTTTCATCACGCAAGTTTCGCAGCCAAATAGTTCCTCACACATTCTGTGGATATCTTTGTGCGTAACAGCCAATCGCTATCGCAAAGTCCTTGATCTATAAGGAAATTCATAAATTGCCCGCTAATGTAGCATTGGCGTTTATCCTTAATAATCATGAGCTTACAAAAAATGCTTGCGGTGTGAAGTGATATATGACATAAGCATGACCGCTTTCAAAAAGTGTGGACAGGTCCATGATCAATAGCCCCGAACCAAACCAGGTCATCTCAGTTAGTGCCCTAAACCAAGCCGTTGCACGCCTGTTGGAGCGCTCCTTCCCGCTTCAGTGGATATCTGGGGAAATCTCGAATTTCACCCGGGCAAGCTCGGGCCACTGGTACTTCACCCTGAAGGATGATGCGGCCCAGGTGCGGGCTGTCATGTTCCGCGGCCGTTCCCAGTACGCGGGCTTTGTGCCGCGCGAAGGCGACAAGGTCGAGGTGCGGGCGCTGGTGACCCTGTACGGGCCGCGCGGGGATTACCAGATCAATGTGGAAGCAATCCGCCGCGCCGGAGTGGGTTCTTTATTTGAAGCCTTCCAGCGCCTGAAAGAACGCCTGGCGGCTGCTGGCCTCTTCGACAACGAGCGCAAGCGCGCCCTGCCCCTGTTCCCGCGCACCATCGGCATTGTTACCAGCCCGCAAGCTGCGGCCCTGCGCGATGTGTTGATCGCCCTGCGCCGCCGCGCTCCCCATGTGAAAGTGGTGCTCTACCCTAGCCTTGTGCAGGGGCAACAGGCCGCCGCACAGATCGCCGCCGCCATTGATACGGCTTCGCGCCGTGCCGAATGCGATGTGCTGCTGGTCGTGCGCGGTGGCGGCAGCATGGAAGACCTGTGGTGCTTCAACGAGGAAGTGGTCGCTTACGCAGTTGCCAACAGCGCGATTCCTGTGGTCTCCGGCGTTGGCCACGAGACCGATTTCACCATCTGCGACTTTGCCGCGGACGTGCGCGCCGCGACGCCGACCGCCGCAGCCGAACTGGCCGCGACGCCCCGTGCGGACTGGCTCGGTTCCCTGCGCGCCGATGCCACCGACCTGCGCCGTGCCATGCGCCGCGCCCTGAGCGACGCCACACAAACCCTGGACAACCTGCAACGCCGCCTGCTCAGCCCAACCGCCCGCATCGCGCAACAGCGCATGCAGTTGCAAAGCCTGTCCACCGCGATGATGCACGCCACGCGCAATCCGCTGCAGCAGGCGCGCTTTACTGTCGACCGTCTCGCGTCCCGCCTGGCTGCACGCAAGCCCGATGCCACGGCGGCGCGCGCAGCGATGCAGGCCTTGCAGCACCGCGCCGGCGCCAGCATGCGCGGCCAGCTGGTGCAAAGGCACGATGCACTGAACGCCCTGTCGGCGCAACTCGAATTACTGAATCCCCAGCGCACGCTGGAACGCGGCTACGCCATCGTCACCGATGCCGCCGGCGCCGTACTGCGCAACCCGTCGCACATCAAACCGGGACAATCGCTGGGCGTACGCCTGGCCGAGGGCAGCGCCGAAATCGGCGTCGCCTCCGTGCAACCAACGCTTACCTAGCGTTCGTATTACAATAGTGGCCGTTTCGGCAAAAATAACTTTTCGTCTCAATCAAAAGGAAACATTCATGGAACATACCCTGCCACCACTGCCGTACGCGATGGACGCGCTGCAGCCGCACATCTCCAAGGAAACCCTGGAATTCCACTACGGTAAGCACCACCAGGCTTATGTCACCAACCTGAACAACCTGATCAAGGGCACCGAGTTCGAAAACCTGTCCCTGGAAGAAATCGTCAAGAAATCCTCCGGCGGCGTGTTCAACAACGCAGCCCAGGTGTGGAACCACACCTTCTACTGGAACTGCATGGCTCCTAACGCCGGCGGCGCGCCAACCGGTGCCGTGGCTGACGCCATCAACGCCAAGTTCGGTTCCTTCGACAACTTCAAAGCTGAATTCACCAAGTCCTGCGTCGGCAACTTCGGTTCCGGCTGGACCTGGCTGGTGAAGAAAGCTGACGGCTCCGTCGAGATCGTCAACACCTCCAACGCTGCCACTCCGCTGACCGGCGCAGACAAGCCTCTGCTGACCTGCGACGTATGGGAACACGCTTACTACGTTGACTACCGCAACGCACGTCCTAAGTACGTTGAGATCTTCTGGAACCTGGTGAACTGGAACTTCGTGGCCCAGAACTTCGCTTAATCGCGAACTTGCCGCAATCAAAAGCCCGCCGTGATGCGGGCTTTTTTCATGGAACTCTGATGGAAAATTCGGAAGACCGCGTCATCCTGCGCCGCACAGGCGCCATCATCATCCTGCTTGGAATCGTCGAATTCATCATGGGCATGGCATCTGCCCCGAAAGGGACTTTCAATTTCCAGGTCCTCGGAATACTCGTCGGCAGCGCGATCGCCTTCGGCAATATGCGTGTGGTTTCAGTTGTGCGCCGGCTGGCCTGCCTTGGCTTGCTGTCGGGCGCCTTGATCATACTGGGAGAAATCTTGGTGCTGCCTGCCAGCCTGCACCTGGCCCAGATGCGTTTTGCTCCTGGCGCGGTCTCGCTGCATTATGGCGGCGAATTGCTGCTTCTAGCCCTTACCTTCTACGTGTTTCGCCAGCTTGGCCTTCCGCCAGTATTAGCCGCTCGCACCGCCGCTGGCCATAAGCAGCGCGATATGCGCATTCCGCTGGTACTTGGTGGCTTGCTGGGACTCGCCGCGGCAGGCTTTGACGCAAAGATGCTGAACGGAGATGAAGCTGCAAAGGCGCGCCGCGAAGTTGCAGCGCGCGTCGGCCCCGGTTTCGAATATTTCACGACAGGCATCAATGTGCAGCACACCACTTCCCTTTCAGCCTCAAGAACTTTTGTCGTCGCCCGGGTGCAGGCGTGGAATGACCGGGAATTGCGTGAATACCCGGTCCAGTGGGAAGAATAATCAGATGCTGATCACGACCTTGCCGAAGTGGTTGCCGGAGGCTAGGTGTTGGTAGGCTTCGCGGGCCTGGTGGACGTCGAAGACGCGGTCCACCACTGGCTTGATTTTGCGCAGGGAGACCAGGCGCGATAAGTCTTCCTGCATTTTACGGCTGCCGACGTAGATGCCGCTCATGCTCTTGCCGCCGATGACGAGGCCGAGCAGCTGGATGCCGGTTTCGAAACCGCCGCCAAGGCCGCCGATCACGGCCACTTTGCCGCCCATACCGGCGGAAGCGATGGAGCGCGCCAGCGTGTCCTGTCCGCCAATTTCCAGCACCAGGTTGACGCCCTTGCCGTCCGTTGCGCGCAGCACTTCTTCCTGCCATTCCGGATTCTTGCGGTAGTTGACCAGCACATCGGCGCCCAGCTCGCGCGCCTTTTCCAGCTTGGCGTCGCTTGACGAAGTGATGATGGTGCGCACGCCTGCGGCTTTGGCCAGTTGCAGCGCCCAGATCGACACGCCGCCGGTGCCCAGCAAAAGAACGGTGTCGCCTGCTTTCAGGCCGCCTTCCACGAACAGCGCATTCCAGGCCGTCACCCCGGCGCAAGTCAGCGTGGCCGCCTCTTCGTAGCTCAGGTGAGCCGGAACTGCTACCAGGCCGCCTTCATGGATCACCAGTTCTTCCGACAACACGCCAGTGCCGCCCGCGCCCAGGGTCACAGCAGTTTTTCCCGGGTTGAGTTTGCCGTCTTCCCACTCAGGGAAAAAGGTCGTCGCCACGCGGTCGCCGACGCGGAAGTTCTCGACACCGGGACCCACTTCGATCACTTCGCCGGCCGCATCGGAGCCTGGCACCACAGCGCCTTCGCCGCTGGTTGGATAAGAGCCATGCGCCACCATCAGGTCGCGGTAGTTCAGTGCGACGGCGCGCACCTTGACGCGCACTTCGTGGTGCTGCAATTCGCGCTTCGGCAGCTTGATTGGCTCCAGGCTTTCGATACCGGCGCCAGGGGTGATTTGGTAAGCATGCATTTGAAACTCCTTACAAGTTGTGGTTCAGTGCAAAGAACTATATAGTTTCCTTGTACTCCACAGTGGTGGAGTTTTCTCCACAGATTGTCGCCCATTTGGAAACAATATGAATGAACGCCTGAACGGCATCAACGTCTTCGTGCAGGCGGTGGAAGCCGGCAGTTTTTCCGCCGCGGCGGCCCGCTTAAGCCAGACCCGCTCCGCCGTCGCCAAGTCCATCGCGCGGCTGGAGGAGCGCCTTGGCGTGCGTCTGTTCCACCGCACCACGCGCAGCCAGAACCTGACCGAAGCCGGCCAGTCCTATTACGAGCGCTGCGTGCGCGCGCTGGCCGAACTGGATGCGGGCGAAGCCAGCATCGGCAGTGGACGCAGCGAACCCATGGGCCGCCTGCGCATCAGCGTGCCCGTCCTGTTCGGACGCCAGTTCGTAGCGCCGCTGATGATGGACCTGGCGCAGCTCTACCCGCAATTGGCCGTCGACATTTCCTTCAGCGACCGCGTGGTGGACCTGGTCGACGAAGGCTTCGACCTTGGCCTGCGCGTCGGCCCCCTGCCCGACAGCACCAGCCTCGCCGCACGTCACCTCGGCCATCAGCGCATGCTGGTTTGCGCCTCGCCGTCCTACGTCAAGAAACACGGCGCGCCAAAGGATTTGCTGGAAATCCCGCAGCATGCAGGCATCGTCTATTCGCGTGGCCGCGTAGTGAAGGAATGGACGGTCGCTATGGTCAACGGACGCACGCTGGACTTGCTGCCGCAGCAGCGCATCCTGTTGGATGATTTGCAGGTCATCGCCGATGCGGCAGCGCGCGGCATGGGCCTGGCCTGGCTGCCCTGCTGGCTGGTTGCCCCATATGTGAAACGGGGCGAACTGAAAGTGCTGTTCGATTGCGGGGCGATGGAAGCCTCACACATGCATCTTGTGTGGCCCCATACCCCTTACATGCCCGCCAAGCTGCGTGTCGCGATCGACAAACTGCTTGAGGTCACTCCCATCTACCTGGCAAGCGCGGAGGAGAACTCCGCCGTGCCTCACGTACGCCAGCGCAAGGACAAGCCGAAGACGCGCTCGTAACAAACGTTGCGCGGACGCGTCATGCGGCAGCGCTTGCAATCAATGTTCTTGATCGCCAGCAAGTCGATCACGTCATCTTCGAACCCTTGCCTGAGGATCGTTGCGGCGACGCTGCCGGCTGGCGCGAAGGCCCACGCTTTCCCCTCTGCGAAACCGGTTTTTGCAACTGTTTATGACCAGCGAAAACCGCTCCGGTTTTCGTGGTCTCCAAGCCTGGTGCGATACCGAAACCAATATTAAAAACCTGGAAAAAGTCATTGGATTGGTCATTGCTGCATCTCTAACATGGATTTCAGAGCAATACCAATTTTTTCCATAACTAGAAACAGAGGAGACGTATGAAATCGCATGTATCTGCACGCCCTTTGGCCTTGAAGCTGACCGTGACCGCGCTGATGGGCGCCGGAGTGCTCAGCAGCGCCTCGGTGTGGGCGCAAGCGGCCGCCGATAAGACCGAGCCGAATGACACCACGACCGTGGTCGTCACGGGCGTCAAGGCATCACTGATCAAGAGCCTGGCGATCAAGCGCACCAGCGACCAGGTCCTGGAATCGGTCGTTGCTGAAGACATCGGCAAACTGCCCGATAACAATGTCGTCGAAGCGCTGCAGCGCGTGACGGGTATCCAGGTCACCAACCGCGCCGGCGGCGAAGTCGGCACCATCTCCATTCGCGGCCTGCCCGACCTGCAAACCACCTGGAACGGCCGCAATATTTTTACCGCGTCCGGCACGCAGGTCGCGCTTCAGGACATTCCCTCGACCCTGGTTCGCCAGATTGACGTCTACAAGACACGCGACGCCAGCCAGTTAGAAACCGGCATTGCGGGCCAGGTTGACGTCAAGTCGCTGCGGCCGTTCGATTTCAAAGGTCCGAAAGTTTCGCTTTCGGTGCGTGAAACCTATCTCGATCCAGCGAAAAAAACGAACCCTCAGTTCAGCGCCATGTTGAGCAACCGCTGGGAAACCGGCATCGGCGAAATCGGCGCTCTGGTCAATGTGTCGGCTACCAGGACGAAATACCGCAATGAAAGCGTGACGCCGGGCGCCATGGTGCCATTTACCAGCCCAAATGCCGCCGAAGTTCCCCCAGGTTACACGCCCTTGCAGCGCATCTTCGACAACAATATCTGGACACCTGGAACCCATACAGGCTTGCCGATGGCCGAGGGTTCAACGCTGAATTTCAACGGCAAGGCTTATCCTTACTACCTGGCGCGTGACGCTATTTTCCAAAGCGATGTTGAGGGCGAGCGCAAGCGTCCTGCCGCCAATATCGCCTTGCAGTGGAAACCGAACGCTGATTCGGTCTACACCTTCGAATCGATGTACAACGGTTATCGTGACAAGTCCTTCAACCGCTTGCTGTTCAGCTTCGTTGACTGGTGGGGCGATCTCGGCAGCAACCCTGCGGGGACGATCACGACGTTCCCGGGAACGAACGTGATCAAGAGCCGCAAAGTCAATAACGTCTATGGCTTCAACAGCGGCGACTACACCACGTCGGCAACCGATTCCTACGTTTATGCCCTGAACGGCAAGTGGAACATCGGCGACCGCCTGAAGCTGGACGGTGACCTGTCCTACCAAACCAGCAGCTATCACTCGGAATTCACAGCCACCCGGATTGATCGCGTTGCACCGTCCATCAACGTCGACTTCAATGCCGGCGGCAATAACACGGCCTTCCATTTCAACAACGATGCCGACCTGGCCGACCCAAGCAAGTGGAATGTTGCGCAGTTCTACGATAACGCCAACCGCAATAAGGGTAGTGCTGCGACGGCCAACCTGACGGGCGTCTACGATGCCGACTGGGGTGCCTTGCAGACGATCCAATTCGGCGTGCGCTTCGACGACCGCAAAGCGTCGGAAGCGAACCGGACGCAATCGGCCTTCCTGGGCCGCAACCTCGCCTCGCTGGGTGCCGGCTATTCCTCCACCAACTCGAACTTCGGCACGGCCATCTCGGACGTTCCGCGCTCATGGGTGGAGCCCAACGCCTACTACATCCGCGACAATATCGACGAATGGCGTAAGCTCTATAACTCGGCCGATGCGAACTTCCTGACGACGGACAAACTGAACCTGCAGAAGACGTTCGAGGTCGATGAAAAGACGAGCAACCTCTTCCTGATGGGGAACACCCAAAACGAGCTGTTCGGCCGTCGCCTGCGCGGCAATTTCGGTCTGCGCTACGTCAAGGTCGATACCGATATGACCTTCTATAAGGTTGATGCCACCACCAAGGCGGTCACCTCGTCCAGCGCCAGCAAGTCGACCAGCAAGGTCCTGCCAAGCATGACCCTGATTTACGACGCATCCCAGGACGTCGTGACGCGCCTCAACTATGGCGAAACCCTGCGCCGCCCGAATTTTGGTGACCTGAATCCTGTCCTGCAATTAGGTGACGACGTTTCGAAGGTGGGTTATGGCTCCGGCGGCGGCGGCAATCCCGACCTGAAACCGACGCGCTCCAAGAACCTGGACCTGACGGCTGAGTGGTACTTCCAGAAGGACAGCGCACTCTACGGCACCGTGTTCAAGCGCAAGATCGACGGTCTGGTCGTGAACCTGCGCCACAAAGTTCACGTCGATCCGGCGAACGACCCGTTCCGCAACTCGACCTCGGGCGGCGACCATACGAACGGCTATGACTACGTCATCAACTCGCCGGTCAATGCCTCCAACGGCACGATTAAGGGCGCCGAGCTCGGCTTGATCTATTTCCCGAAAGGCTTGCCTAGCCTGCTGGACGGCCTGGGTTTCCAGGGCAGCTATACGCGACTCAGCTCGTCGCAAAACGTGCCTGACGCCAATGACGCCGGCGTCGTCGTTGCCCAGCTTGAGACTCCGTTCTTCGGCGTATCCAGGAGCTCCTACAACGCCACCCTGGCATACGAAAAGGGTCCGGTCAGCGCGCGCTTGTCCTATGTCTGGCGCTCCGGCTTCCTGGCCGCCAACGAAGCCGCCTTGTTTGCCAATCCGATTGGCATCTGGCGCCATCCGGAAAAGAGCGTGGACTTCCAGGTCTCCTACAAAATCAACGACAACATGTCGTTTGATATCAGTGGAGTCAACTTGACGAACGAAATGCAGCAGCAGTACTACCATTTCGGCAATGCGGGTAACGCACAGGTGAGCAATTTCGGCACGGTCCAGGTCGGACGTTCAGTCTCGGCCGGCTTCCACTGGAAAATGTAAGTACGGACGGTCATTAAGACCCGTCTAGCCAGGGCGTTGTTCGGTTCACACCGGCAACGCCCATTTTCATTTCACCTTAGCTGCCGCGCTCGGCGTCGTCGTGCTCAGGGCGTTTGGTGTCTGGCAGCGATTCAACGTGGTCGACATCGATATCCGCGCCGTCCGGGGCCGGCGTATCGCCGCCGACGCTGGCGCGCTCGCCGGTGCCTTCGGCGTCGGTATCGCTGTCGAGTTCGGTGTCACGGGGGCCTGGCGGGCGTGCGCCCTGCAGGTCGCTGCCGGAATCGGACGAATCGCTGGGGCCGAGCGCCCCGGTGCCATGGCCCTTGCGCAATTCACGGTCGGGCTCGACTGGCATATTGTCCGGATCGAGGGTACTGGTTCCTGACATGATGTCCTCCTGTTTCCAGGAATTTAACAAATTCGGCTATCAGGCGGCGCAGTGTTGGAAGATGCCAACACTATGTTACTTGGGCAATATTACAGAAATATCTTCAGTTTTATCACATTTGTACCAAATTTCCCCCGCAGGTATAAGGTTTTCCCAAGATGTAGCTATCAAAAAATACGCAACCGATGCTTACATGGGACTTACGTTTGGGCTTTGATACAGATCAAAGTTGCATTTACCTTAGGTCAACACTAGTACAATTCAGGCTTGAACAAATTGCACAGGAGTGCCTGCAGAATGAGTAGTTTTGACGCAACAAACAAGCGCCTGAAAAATATTCATACTCGCATCCCGGAATTCCCGGAAGATCTGGTACGCCTGCTGCGCATGACCTATCACGTCCAGAAACGCATGAAAGATCTGGCGAATTCGGTATTGCGCAAGTACGACCTGGTCGATGCCAGCTATATGGTGCTGGCGGTGCTGTATGGTTCGGAGAGTGAGTCTTCGACCGCGTCCAACCTGGGTGAAGCCTGCATGGAAAAGCCGGCCAACCTGACCCGGGTCTGCAACGACCTGGAAGCGCAAGGCCTGATCACCCGCGGCAACCGCCCGGGCGACCGCCGCTGCGTGATGATCACCCTGACCGAAGCGGGCCGCAACCTGATCGAGCAGGTCATGCCGGAAGTCTGGACGCGTACCACGCGCGCCTACGAAGGCTATAACAGCGACGACATCAAGGTGCAGGAACAGCTGTTCAAGCGACAGCTCGCCAACCTGGACGTCACCGCTTAAATAAAAGTCGGGGTCAGGTCTGGCAATCGGACATTTTGCTGCGCAAAATGTCCGATTGCCAGACCTGACCCCGACTTTTATTTCACTACTTTTGAGGTTTGGTGTGCTTCATCGCGTAGATGAGGTGCTCCCACCAATGTTCGCGTGACTGCACGCCCAGCATGCATTGGCGGTCGATCTCTTCCTTGAAGACCTGGTCGCGGCATTGCATATTCATCAGCGCATTGCGCTGGTTTTCCGCATTGATCACGGCCACCACCAGCCAGAACACCAGTCCGCACAACAGGACCACCAGCGTCCAGGCCAGGTGATTGACCCAGGTGCGCTGCACCAGGCCGGCCTCGTCAGGGGCCGACTCCCGGAATGCTCTCATCACGCCTTCTTCACGTTCTTCCATCTTATTTCTTGGTCGCTGCAACCTTGGCTACCAGGTAATCCGCCACGGCAATCGCTGCAGCCTGGGACTGCTCTTCCGACTGGTTAGGACGGCCAGCCTGGGTTGGCGAAGTCATGTAACGGCCATCGACCACCAGGGTTGGTGCAAATTCCACCTTGTACTGGCCGATCAGGGTGCCGATACGCTTCATTTTAGACTCGACGCCGAAGGATTTATAGACGCTTTCGTACTTGGCCTTGTCCACGCCGGCGCTGACCACCACGGCGGTCACGTCTTCTTCACGCATCAGGCGCTTGTGGTCCTTGTGGATGGCGTCGAACAGCTTCTGGCTGGCGATATCAGGGGTGCCCATGGTTTCCAGGGTCACGTAGGCACGTGCCAGCACATCTTTCTCGTTGCGGGCGAAGTGGATACGGCGGAAGTGGACCTTGTCGGCGTTCGCCTTGACCCAGGCCGACATGCGTGGCTCGAGCGCATTGCAGTGCGGGCAGGTGAACATGAAGAACTCGATCACTTCAACCTTTTTGCCAGCGCTTTCAGTCGGCACTGGCGGAATGGTCGAGTAATCAACGCCCTCTTTTGGCTCGGCGGCGTAGGCGCCGGCGGCGGTGAACATCAGGGCGGCAGAAGCAATCAGCAGTCGCAGCAAACGCATGGTCATCCTTACAGATAAATGGTAAACGCCGCGAGATTACCATTTTTTGCGCGCTGTGATCAGCCCCGGCGGCCAAAATGGCGCCCCCGGGGCTAATTTAAGGCTGCTTTAAGCGCTTAGATCAGAAGTCGTAGCGCGCAGATACTTTCAGTTGGCGGCCATTGTCCGGGTAGATACCGCCGTGGCAGGAGAAGGCCTGGCTGTAGTGGTCCTTGTCGAACATATTGAGCGCAGTCAGCGCCAGCTCCCATGGGCCAAACTTGCGTGCATAGCGGCCGTCGACGGTGGTGTAGGCCGGCATGCGGGCGTCGCAGCTGTTGGTGAAATCGCCACCGTAGCGCTGCTTGCCGACGCGCTGTACGCCGATGTCGGCGCTCTGGCCGTCCGTTGGCAGCCATGCCAGGCGCACGGTGACGATGTTCTTCGGTACCAGCGCCAGCTCGCGGCCGGCGTTCGGGCCGGAGCGGAACTCGGCGTCAACCACCTGCAAGTGGCCCTGCACTTGCCATTCCTTGGCGAAGCGGTAGCTGCCATCCAGTTCGAAACCCTTGCGCTGGGTCGGCGCCAGGTTGACGTTGGAGCCGAACATGCCGGCGGTCGGGTCGTAATAGATCTCGTTTTCCAGGCGGTGGCGGAACAGGCGTGCGTCCAGCTTGGCGGCGCCGGCTGCGTAGCCCAGGCCGATTTCGGCGTCATGCGAAGTCTGGGTCTTCAGCGGACCGCCGGTTTGCGGGGTGTAGCCATTTTCGTCGGAGTTGGCGACGCGGTAGCTCTGGCCAACTTTGGTCCAGGCGGTCAGGCCTGGCGCAACCAGCATGCTGCCCTGCAGTTCCCAGGCGTTATGCGCTTGCTTGATGCTGTAGATGTCGGATGCGAACGGCGCTGGATCGACGGAGTCCTTCTCGAACAGTTCGCGGCGTGCACCGGCGGACAGGCGGAATTGCTGCGGGCCGGCGAACTTCACTTCATCGCGCAGGTAGAAAGCTTTGCTGCGCTGGGTCGCGTCTGCGGCTGACCAGTCGCTGTGGGTTTCGCGGTTCCAGCGGCCGAAGTCGACGCCGGCTACCAGTTCGTTCAGCAGGCCATTGAACTGGCCCAGGTGGCGTACGCGCGGCGAGAACTGGGTCTGCTTGCTGTTGTAGACCGACTTGGAGCCGAAGTAAGTGGCTTCCGCGTCCTTGGTACGGTGCGACAGTTCGGCTGCGAAATCAAAGGCGCCGACTTTGTGCGACCAGGCCGCGGTGTAGCGGTCGGTGTCGACCTTGCCGAAATCTTCAGGGGTGAAGGTCTGGCGCGGATTGGCTTCGAACTGCTTTTCCGACAGGCTGCCCGGGAAACGGGTGTCCTGGCGCGCGATGTCGGCGCGCAGCGACAGGCGGCCGAAGGCGCCGTCGAATTGCAGGCCGCCGTTAAAGCGCGACTGCTTGAAATCGTTGTTGTCGCGGTAGTTGTCGGTGCGCAGGTGGCCGGCCGATGCGTCGATGGCGAAGCCGTCGAAGCCCTGCGCTACGCTGCCGCGCACTTCGCCGCTGTGGAACTGGCCCAGTTCCGTGAAGACGTTGCCGCTGCGCTTGCCCGCTTGCGGGCGCTTCGTGACGATATTGATTACGCCGCCGGTGGCGCCTTCGCCATACAGGACGCTGGCGCCGCCGCGCATGATGTCGATATGTTCCACCAGGTCGATCGGGATGGTGGACAGGGTGGCGCTGGTCAGCTCGTTCTCGCTCATGCGCACGCCGTCCAGCACGATCACCACGTTCTGGTCGCTGCTGCTGCCGAAGCCGCGCAGGTCCAGGCTGAAGTCGGCCGGGCTGCCTACCAGGCTGGTACGGCCGTACACGCCGCCGATCTTGCGGATCGCTTCATTGACGCTGGAGACGCCGGAGCGGCGAATGTCGGCCGCGCTGATGGTGCTGGCGCCGATCGGCGCCAGCGATGGGTCGCTGGCGAAGCGGGAACCGGAAATAACGACGGTATCGGATTGGGCTTGGGCCGGTGCGGCGAAGCACAGGGCTACAGCTGCGGCCAGGGCGCAGCGCGAGGAGATGAAGGTCATGATCAAACAGTAGAAAGAGTATCCGCCTGCGTCCCCGCAGCCGGAATCCACAGAAGTCGCACCCTGCGCGGGCGCGCTTCCACCTCCCTGGCCGGTATCCGGGCTAGCAAGTCTGACCGGGCCACCTTCCTGCATTGCAGTGGTTATCTGGCGCGGCCTGCCGTCGTCAATGACGGCGCTTGCGTACCGTTGCGGGGGCAGCACTATGCGTTTCCCGTTTAACTGCCCCCATGAACAGGGGGCGGGCACCAAGGCGCCGACATTATATACGCAGGCCACGGTGGACCATGAAAATCTTGGCAATTAACCGACACTCAGGCTATATTTTCGCGTTGCAAATTATTTAATGGAGACTTATGCGTATCGCACAAATTTTGGCCGCGGCCGCCCTACTCGGCGGCGTCGCGGTCCAAGCCTCGCTGTGGGCGGAAGGCGGCACTCCCGCCACCGTACCGGAAGCGGGTACCGGCATTCCACTGGCGCTGCCAAAAGCCGCTGCCGTGACCCAGCCGAGTGCCGCCAATGCCTGGGGCGGCATCCGCACCGGGAAGGAAGCCACGCTGTCCGACCGCGTGGTGGACTACAAGATCGAAGCCAGCCTGGACCCGGTCAAGCACACCGTGGA
Source organism: Pseudoduganella sp. GW821-FHT11H04 (assembly GCF_058807935.1). NCBI lineage: Bacteria > Pseudomonadati > Pseudomonadota > Betaproteobacteria > Burkholderiales > Oxalobacteraceae > Pseudoduganella > Pseudoduganella sp. GW821-FHT11H04. Next base: position 86,348 of record NZ_JBXARE010000011.1, read on the forward strand.
CGGCAAGCAGCGACTGACCTGGCGCAACCGCAGCAACGAGCCTGTGCGCAGCGTGTACGTGCACCTGTACCTGAACGCTTTCCAGAATGCTGAAAGCACCTTCTTCACCGAGCAGCGCAAGGCCGGCTCGGGCTTCCGTTCCGGCGTCGACACCAAGGATGGCGACTGGGGCTATATGGAGCTGCGCAGCGTGCAGCAAGGCGGCGCCAGCGTGCCGTGGAAGTTCGTGCATCCGGACGGCGGCCCTGCCACCGACCAGACCGTGGTGCGCATGGACTTGCCGCAGGCGGTAGCGCCGGGCGCCAGCACCACGCTGGACATCAGCTTCTTCGACCAGTTGCCGCGCGTGGTCGCGCGCTCCGGCTACTTCGGCAGCTTCCACCTGGTGGCGCAATGGTTCCCGAAAATCGGCGTACTGGAATTGCCGGGTGAACGCGGCGCCACCGCAGTGCGCTGGAATGCGCATGAATACCACTCGCAGTCGGAGTTCTATGCCGACTTCGGCTCCTACGACGTCAAACTCACCGTGCCGAAAGCCTACACCGTCGGCGCCACCGGCGAGCAGCAAGGCGAGCCGGTCGAAAAAGACGGCAAGCACACCTACCACTTCATGCAGGGCGACGTGCACGATTTCGCCTGGACCGCCGACAACCGCACCGCCAAGCCGCTGACCGCGACATGGCACGGCGAAGGCAGCCCGGAAGTGAAGATCACCGTGCTGTTCCCGCCGGAATACGCTTCGCACGCGGCGCCTTCGCTGCAATCGGCGAAGGACTCGCTGGAGTACTTCTCGCGCACCCTGGGCCCCTACCCTTACAAGACCTTGACCGTGGTGGTACCGCCCTTCAATGCCAACGAGGCGGGCGGCATGGAGTACCCGACCTTCTACACCGCTGACAATTACGGCGATGTGGCGCCGGGCACCATGGGCGCCGGCCTGCTGGACTTCGTCAACATCCACGAATTCGGCCACGGTTATTTCTACGGCATCCTGGCCAACAACGAGTTCGAAGAGCCGATGCTGGACGAAGGCTTGAACGAGTACTGGGATAACCGCATGCTGCGCGATACCGGCCGCAAATACTTTGCCGCCAGCCAGCTGTCGCGCCGCCTGGGCATTGCCCCGCCGGTCGACTTCATGCAGATCGAACGACTGGGCACGCCGCGCGAAGAACCGTCCGACCCGATCGGCCAGAATGCCTACGACCGCCTGCAAGGCGTTGGCCCTGTGTATTCCCGCACCTCGCTTGCGATGCACGACCTGGAAGCCCAACTGGGCAGGGAAACTACCGAGCGCGCCTTCAAGGAGTTCTACCGCCGCTGGAAATTCCGCCATCCGAGCATCGCCGACCTGCGTGAAACCCTGGCCGAAGTGAGCGGCAAGCGTGCGCTGGTCGAGCGCGTGTTCGCGCAGCAGGTGTACGCCATCGAGAAGGTTGACGACCGCGTCGCCAAGTTCAGCAGCGAAGAAGTCGTACCGCAGCCCGGCGTGCACATGGTGAACGGCAAGCGCGTGGAGCTGACCGAAGACCAGGCCGACGAACAGGCGGACAAGCAGCGCAAGGAATGGGAAAAGAAGCACCCTGATGCCAAGCCAGGCACCGGCGCTTTCCCTTACCTGACCAAGGTCACCGTGCGCCGCCGCGGCGCCGACGTGCCGCAAGTGCTGGTGGTGGAGTTCGCCGACGGCAGCAAGGAAACCGTGAACTGGAGCGGCCCTGAGCGCTGGCAAACCTTCGAGTGGACCAAGCCGGTGAAAGCCGTTTCGGCCCGCATCGACCCGGATAACAAGAACCTGCTCGACGTGAGCAAACTCGATGACAGCCGCACGCTGAAGTCCGACGGCAGCGCTGCACGCCGCTGGACCTTCGACTTCGCCGCCATTATCCAATCCCTGATTGCCCTGATTGCCACCGTATGAAGCTGACCACCAACCTGAAAAACGCGGCCCGCGCCGCCCTGCAATGGCGCCTGCTGCTGGTATGGCTGGCCGCCGTGCTGCTGCCGGCACTGCTGCTCGCCCTGCCCGTCTGGAGTGCGCTGTCCGAGCTGCTCAATCATTCCGTGCGTGCTCCCGAACTGGCGCGCACGCTGGACCTGCTCGCCTTTACCGACCTAATGGGTGAACTGCGCCGCAATAACGTTGCGCTGCAGGCAGGCGGCCTGGCTGCCCTGTTCGCGACGCTGCTGCTGTCGCCTTTCCTGACCGGCGTGATCACCACAGCCGGCCGTTCACAGGAGACCGCGCGCTTCCGCGAACTGCTCGCCGGCGGCATCGCGGAATACCCGCGCATGTTCCGCATGCTGCTGTGGTCCATCGTACCGATGGGCGTGGCGCTGGCCCTTGGCGGTGCGCTGGCAGAGGCGGCCGAGAAGCATGCACTGGGCGCGACGCTGGAATCCGATGCCTCGACCTGGTCGAATGCAGCGTATATCGCTACCGCCTTCCTGCTGCTGCTGGCTAACCTGACGCTGGATGCTGGGCGCGCCCAACTGGCCATCGACCGCCGCCGCACCTCCGCCGTAAAGGCCTGGTGGTGGGGCGTGAAGCTGATGCTGCGCCGTCCTGTCTCCATGCTGGGCGGCTATATGGTGCTGACCGTGGCCGGCCTGCTGCTGGCTGCCCTGCTGGCTGTGGCGCGACTGCAGGTGGCCGGCAGCAATGCCCTCCTGCTGCTGGCGGCCTTTGTGCTGGCGCAGCTGATCGCACTGGCCGTGGCGTGGATGCGCGCGGCGCGCCTGTTTGCGCTGATGTCGGTGTCTGCAACGAACCGCTGACCGGAGTATATTGGTGGGCATGACTACCTTGCCCACCTTCTTCCTGTCACACGGCGGCGGCCCCTGGCCCTGGATGCGTGACCAATTCGGCAACGCCTACGACCAGCTCGAGGCTTCCCTGCGCGACTTGCCGCGCCAGGCCGGCGGCAAGCCGCAAGCCCTTCTCGTTGTGACTGCACATTGGGAGGGGCGCGACTTCCTCCTGTCATCGTCGGCCAAGCCGGCGATGATCTACGACTACGGCGGCTTCCCGCCGCATACCTACCAGATCCAATATCCTGCGCCCGGTTCGCCTGAACTGGCGGAGCGCGTGGCTTCGCTGTTGGGCGAGCGCGCGCGGCTTGATCCTGATCGCGGCTTTGACCATGGCACGTTCAGTGCCATGTATCCGGCGTTTCCGGAGGCGGATGTGCCGATCGTGCAGCTCTCGCTGCGGCATGGGCTGGATCCGGCGGAGCATTTGACTGTCGGACGCTTGCTGCGGCCTTTGCGTGACGAGGGTGTACTGATTATTGGCAGCGGCCTGAGTTATCACAACCTGCGGGCGTTCAATGCTGCGGGGGCCGAGGCTTCACATGTGTTTGATGCGTGGCTGCGCGAGACCATGGCGGCGGAGCCGGCGGAACGGACGGCGCGTTTGCTTGAGTGGGAACGGGCGCCGGCGGCGCGCATGGCGCATCCGCGGGAGGAGCATTTGCTGCCCTTGATGGTGGTGGTGGGTGCCGCGGAGGGTGAGGCGGCGCAGGTGGTGTATCACGAGGACCGCTTTATGGGGGCGATGGCGGTCAGTAGCTTTAAGCTCGGCTAAACCCGGTAAACCTGGGTACGGCCCAAGGGCCGGACCCTATCGGATCAGCCGTTGACGGTGCTTTCCAGTCGACCGGTGAGCAGACTGGGTCAGACCCTTGCCGGATGGCCGTCCCGTCTGACCCAGGTTTACCGGGGTTCAGGTTCCGCGCTTGCCCTTCATGCGCTCGGCTTCCTTCTCAGCCGCCTTGCGCTCTGCTTCCTCGGCCTTGATGCGCTCTGATTCAGCATACACCGCCAACGCCTCCGCGCGGGTCGCCGGCGTCTCCAGCGAAATCCGCCCCAGCGCCCCGCTGCGATAATCCTGCAGCAGCATATGCGACGCCTTCTCGAAATCCCAATCCCCGCCCTTCAAACGATAGCTGCGCAACTGCGCCACACGTTCGATCAGCGCCACGCCATCCATCGCCGACACATCGGCCTTATAGCGCGCCTTCAGCAACTCCGGATAACGCTTCAGCAATTCCTCCGCCAGCCACACCGCTACCTCCTCCTCGATCAGCGCATTGGCGCCGATCGCATGGGAAGCCGCCAGCGCCATGCCGTCGGACGGCATCTCAATCTTCGGCCACAGCAAGCCCGGAGTATCGATCAGCACCGTTTCCAGATCCAGGTAAATCTTCTGCTGCTGCTTGGTGACCGCCGGCTCATCGCCTACCTTGGCCACGCGGCGCTTGAGCAATGCGTTCATCAGGGTCGACTTCCCAACGTTTGGAATCCCCATGATCATCATGCGCAGCGGCTTGATCGCCTCGTTGCGGTGCGGCGCCAGCTTGCGCGCCTTGGAAATCACCTTGGCCACGTCGGACGGCTTCTTGGTCGTCATCGCATACGCGGTGACGGTCTTGTCCTGCTCGAAATGGCGGATCCATGCCGCGGTGGCATCCGGGTCGGCCAGGTCGATCTTGTTCAGGATTTTCAAGCATGGGCGCGAGCGAAACTTGCGCAGTTCTTCCACCAGTGGATTGCAGCTGGCCGCAGGCAGGCGCGCGTCGACTACTTCGATGACGACATCGACGTCGGCCATCTGTTCCGCCGCCTTTTTCTTGGCGGCGTTCATATGCCCGGGGAACCATTGGATAGACATGCTCTTGCCTTAAAAATCGAATGAACAATCCGCTATTTTACATGGCGGCACCGCTTTGCTACTATTTGCAATTCTTATAACTTTACTTCTACCACATGAGAATCGCTTCCCTGCTCCTGGCCCTTGCGCTGGCGCCAGCGGCGGCCCAGGATTCCCCTGAGCCGACAGTCGAAGTATCCAACGTACGCGATCCCGCCTTCAAATCGTACCGCCTGATGCTGAGCGGCGTCGAAGCCTTTGAGAAGAATCGTACTCTCGCGCCGCAAGGCGTGCTGCGTTTTCAGCTTCTGCCGGACCAGGGAGTCAACACCAAGGGGCTCGAACTGCGCATCGTCGGCGACAGCAACGCGATCCCGGTGGCGCTTGACGAGCAGCTGACCTTCTCATTGCCGCATGACGCGACCGCCGCCGTCGACGATGCCGACCTGCGCACCAACCGCAAACGCGGCGCCGTGCGCTGGGCGCCCGAGGTCCGCACACCCGGCCTGCCGCATGACCGGCGCCGCCTGGGCGATGTACGACTGGAATGCAAGGTGTTCTGGACCATCGGACGCGAAGACAGCAGCGTCCTGCTGCGCGCCATGTTTTCCGCCAGCCGCGATCCATGCAATTCGACGAATGCAAAGTGGATCGAAGAGACATTGCAGCCGCTGGGCAGCGCCCAGCTGCGCGAGGGCGACCGGGTACAGGCGCTGAAGGTGGCAAAAAACCGCCTGGGGTATGACGTCCCGCTGCGCGACAAGAACTGGAGCGACGAGGCCGTGATCGAGCTGACCTACCTCAACACCGCCCAGCCATAAGAAGTATCGGTGCGCGCACCGGCGGCCTTGGGCGGAATGCCGAAACGGCAGGTTTGCAGCCACTCCACCGCGTCGCGCGCCACCACCGGCTCGAACTGGCGCGCCTCGGCCGCCACGCGCTGCGCCTTGCCGTCGGCATCGACCAGGAAGCGCAGCTTGATGGCGGCCCGGCCGTCCTCCCGCCGGTCAAAATTATCGTAACGCAGGAAATGGCGCGAACGGGCGCAGCTTCCCGGCAGCAGCGTGGGGCGCAGCGGCGCCGGGCCTTCCAGCGTCCACGCGTATTGAACCGGGAATTCGGTGCCTTCGCGCGCCGCTTCCAGGCCAGGCTTGAATCGGCAGCGCGCAAGGCCGGCCAGCGCGGCCTGGTCCAGGATGCTCCAGCCGCTGCCCTGCGTCACCTGCACATTGCGCACGGCGCCGTCTTTGCCGATCTGGAATTGCAGCGTGGTCGTGCCTTCGATTTCGTAGCGCAACGCTTCGCGCGGCCATTCGGGCACCGTGCAGCTGGCCGGCGTGACCAGCGACTGATAAGGAAACGCGCTGGCCCCGGCCAGCGCAATCAACAACGACAGCATCTCAGATTTCCGCCAGCGCCTTTACATGGGCGACCACGCTGCGGCCCAGCGCGGACAAGTTATAGCCGCCTTCCAGGCAGCTGACGATGCGGCCTTGCGCGTGCTGGCGCGCGACCTCCATCACCTGCTGCGTCATCCAGGCGTAATCGGCTTCCACCAGCCCCATGCCGCCCAGGTCGTCTTCGCGGTGGGCATCGAAACCGGCGGAGATGAAAATCATCTGCGGCTTGAAGGCATGCAGTGCGGGCAGCCACTTCTCCTGCACCAGCGCGCGTACCGTATCACCTTTGGAGCCGGCCGGCACCGGCACGTTGACGCGGTTCGGCGTCTCCGGCAGCACTTCGCAATACGGATAGAAAGGATGCTGGAAGAAGCTGACCATCAGCGCACGCGGCTCGTTGAGCAGGGCTTCTTCCGTGCCATTGCCGTGGTGGACGTCGAAATCGACCACCGCCACGCGCTCAAGGCCGCGCACGTCGAGCGCATGCTTGACCGCGATTGCCACATTATTGAACAGGCAGAAGCCCATCGGCTCCGTGGGGCGCGCATGGTGGCCCGGCGGGCGCACGGCGCAAAAGGCATTATCGATTTCGCGGTCGATCACCGCATCGGTGGCCGCAATCGCAGCGCCGGCCGCACGCCGCGCCGCATTCCAGCTATGGACATTGAGCGAGGTGTCGCCATCGATCGGGTAGTAATCGCCGGCGGCCGGCAGGTTATCGCGCACGATGCCGATCGCATTGGCCGTGTGGTTGCGCGCAATCGATTCGACTTCGGCCAGCGGCGCATCGCGGTGTTCCAGCAAGTCGTCGATGTGGGCGTTGATCAACTGGTCGGCAATGGCTTGCAGGCGCGCCGGGCATTCGGGATGCCAGTCGCCCATCTCGTGGCGCTGGCAGTCTGGATGACTGTAAATAGCTGTGCTCATGAATCGCGTTTCTCGCATAGAATGCGTCTAATCTACCACGCGGCGGCAGGCCCACCAAACCAACGTACCAAAACCATGTTCACCAAATTACACGCCGTAGCAGCCCAGGTCGGCCAGGTCATCGTCGGCAAGGAATTGCAGGTGCGCCAGTCGCTGACCTGTTTGCTGGCTGGCGGCCACTTATTGCTTGAAGACTTGCCGGGCGTCGGCAAGACGACGCTGTCGCATGCCCTGGCGCTGTCGCTGGGCCTGCAGTTCAACCGTATCCAGTTCACCAGCGACCTGCTGCCGGCCGATGTGGCCGGCGTTTCGATTTATGAACGCGAGCTGAACGCCTTCAGCTTCCACCCCGGCCCGATCTTCACGCAAGTGCTGCTGGCCGATGAAATCAACCGCGCCACGCCGAAAACCCAATCCGGCCTGCTGGAAGCGATGGAAGAACGCCAGGTCTCGGCCGATGGCGTCACGCGTCCGCTGCCCGAGCCGTTCTTCGTGATCGCGACGCAGAACCCGACGCACCAGGTAGGCACCTTCCCGTTGCCCGAATCGCAGCTGGACCGCTTCCTGATGTGCATCTCGCTCGGCTACCCCGATGCTGCCGCCGAGCGCGCGCTGCTGATGGGCGAAGACCGCCGCCAGATGCTCAAGCACCTGGCGCCGGCCATGACACCGGCCGAACTTTTCGCCGCACAGCAGTCGCTGCGCCAGATCCACGCCTCGCCGGCCCTGATCGATTACGTGCAAGCCCTGGCGCAAGCCTCGCGCCAGAACGGTTTCTTCGCCGAAGGCCTGAGCCCGCGCGCCGCGCTGGCCCTGCTGCAGGCCGCCCGTGCCTGGGCCGCCCTGGAAGGCCGCGACCACGCGATGCCGGAAGACGTGCAAGCCGTGCTGGTGCCGGTGTGCGCGCACCGCCTGCGTCCGCTCAAGTCTTCGCACGGCACCGCGCTGGCCAGCCGCGACCTGGTGCTGCAGCTGCAAAAGTCCGTCCCGGTTTAAGTCCATGCTTGCCGCAACGCGGAGATGGCTGCGAGGCTGGATCTTCCAGCTGAAGGAAAAAGAACCGGGCGAAGTGCTGCTGGTGATGCGCCGCGTCTTCATCCTGCCCACCAAGCCCGGCATCGCCTTTGTCGGCCTGCTCCTGATCATGCTGATTGGCTCGGTCAACTACAACCTGGGCCTGGGTTTCGTGCTGACCTTCTTCACCGGTTCCTGCGCCCTGGTCGACATGTATTTGACGGCCAAGAACCTGGCCTTCCTGCGCCTTGTGCCGGGCCGCGCCCAACCGGTATTCGCCGGCGCCGAAGCCCAGTTTGAACTGCATCTACGCAATGACACGCCGCGCGACCGCTACGCCGTCTGGCTGGGATTCCAGGACGAGGGCGAGCCGCGCCAGGCGGTCGACGTGACTTCCGGCGGCAGCGCCGCGGTGGTGCTTTCGCGGCCGACGAAAGAACGCGGCTGGCTGACCGCCCCGCGCGTGCGCCTGTTCACGCGCTTTCCGCTTGGCCTGTTCGGCGCCTGGGCTTATTGGCAGCCTGACCTGAAAGTATTGGCCTACCCGCAGCCGGAAGTGTCGGCGCCGCCCCTGCCTACCAGCGGCGCCGCGCGCGAAGACGGCTACGGTACCGTAGGACTGGATAATTTCTCCGGCATCCGCAACTACCAGCCCGGCGACCCGATGCGCCACCTGGCCTGGCGCCAGATCGCGCGCCTGCATCCGGCCGATGGCGGCCACCTGGTGAGCAAGCATTTCGAAGGCGGCGCCGTGTCCGACCTGCTGCTGGACCTGAACGCGCTGCCGCCCATGCTCGATATCGAAGTGCGCCTGTCCCGCCTTGCAGCCTGGGTACTGGAAGCGGAGCGGCGCGCCCTGCCCTATGCCCTCAACGTGGGGCATCGCGAAATCGCACAAGGACTGGGCGAAGTCCATTGCGCCGAATGCCTGCGCGCCCTGGCCCTGTACGGCAAGGAGGGAACATGATCGCCCGCCTCTCCAAAATCGCCGGCCCGCTCACGCGCGACAAGTCGGATACCTTGCTGCTCCTGCTGGCGTCGGTCATGGTGCTGTTCCCGCACTTCGGCCACCTGCCGTCCTGGACTTCGGCCACCGTCAGCCTCACCTTGCTCTGGCGCGCCGCCATCACCATGCGCGGCAGCCGCCTGCCGCCGATCTGGCTGCTGCTGCCGGTGTCGCTGCTGGCGATGGGCGGCGTCTACCTGAGTTTTCGCACCCTCCTGGGACGCGAGCCGGGCGTCACCATGCTTACCCTGCTGCTCACCTTCAAGCTGCTGGAAATGCACGCGCGGCGCGACCTGTTCGTGGTGATCTTCCTGTCCTTCTTCCTGCTGCTGACGAACTTCTTCTACTCGCAAACGATTACCACCGCGCTGGTGATGGTGGCCACCATCATCGTGCTGCTGACAGCGCAGATCACCTTCCAATATACCGGCGCCGTACCGCCGCTGGCCAAGCGCCTGAAGCTGGCGGGCCGCGTGTTCCTGGTCGCCGCGCCGCTGGGCGTTCTGCTGTTCATCGGCTTTCCGCGCATCCAGGGCCCGCTGTGGGGCTTGCCGGGCGATGCCGCCAGCGGTTCCAGCGGCATGTCCGACACCATGTCGCCCGGCTCCATGACCAGCCTCGCCCTGTCGGAGGAAGTAGCCTTCCGCGTCAATTTCAGCGGCGGCGCGCCGCTGCAGCAGCAGCTTTACTGGCGCGGTCCCGTGCTAAGCCGCTACGACGGCCGTACCTGGACGCGCATTGGGCAGCCGCAATCGCCGCGCAAAATGGTGATGCTGGAACGGCAGCTCACCTGGTCTGGCCCGTCCTATTCTTATGAAGTAACGCTGGAGCCGGGCCGCCGCCAATTCCTCTTCATGCTGGAATTGAGCGAGCCGCTGGCCAACGTCGAAGGCGCAAATACGACTTACAGTGACGAACTGGAACAACTGGTGCAGGCCAATAGCGACAAGCGCCTGCGCTACGACGGCGTGGCCCATCCCGCCTACTACGCGCAAGCCGGCCTGGACCCGGAAGCGCTGCAAACCTGGCTGCAGCTGCCGCAAGGCTTTAACCCGCGCACCCTGCGCTATGCCGCGCAGATCCAGGCCCTGCGCGCAGAAAAGGGCGACGATATCGCCATCGGCGCCGTGCTGGCCAACTTCCGCGACAACTTCGAATACACGCTGGAGCCGGACCGTCTGGGGCACGACGCGGTTGACGAATTCCTGTTCGATACGCGCAAGGGCTTCTGCGAACACTTCTCCAGCGCCTTTGTCTACATCATGCGCGCAGCGGGCCTGCCGGCGCGCGTGGTGAACGGCTACCAGGGCGGCGAACGTAATCCGGTCGACGGCTACTACACCATTCGCCAGTCCGACGCCCACGCCTGGAGCGAAGTCTGGCTCGGCCCCAAGCGCGGCTGGACGCGCTTCGACCCGACCGCCGCAGTGGCGCCGGAACGCATCCGCAGCAGCCTGGCGCAAACCCTGCCGCAAGAAGCGCCTTTCGGCCTGCAAGGGTTAGCTAACCTGGCGCGTGACCAGAATTCCTGGCTGGCAAAGATGCGTTTTGGCATCAGTGCTGTCAATAATGCTTGGAATCAATGGATCCTCGACTACAATCCAAGCAGGCAGGAAAATTTCCTTAAGGAACTGGCCGCCGCCTTTGGCGACTGGCGCTTGCTGGCCTCCCTGGCCGCCTGCGCCGCGCTGGCACTGCTGGCCAAACAGCGCTGGGCACTGCACAAACGCGATCCCGTCGATACCGCCTATCTCGCCTTCTGCCGCCAACTGGCGCGGCATGGCGTGACGAAAGCGCCGGACGAAGGGCCGCTGAGCCTGTCCCATCGCGTGCGGCAACTAAAACTGCCGCAGGAGAAAATAGCTGCCATGATCCAATTCCTGGAGCTGTATGGCGCACTCAAATATGGCGCACCGAAAGCGCAAAAAGATAACCCGGCCGCTCGGCTGAATAGTTTGCTCAAGCAATCCCGATGACACTCTTTAAAAAATTACCCACTTCCCTGCTGGCGATGGCTTGCCTTGGCATCGCCCTGCCGCCCGCCGCCGATGCGGCGCCGCGCAAGCCAGCCAAAGTCAAAAAAGCAGCTCCGAAAAAACCGGCCATCGATTACAGCGGCGAGTTCGTCAACTTCGGCCAATGGAAAGAAGTGCAGCAGTTCATGGGCGATATGGAACAGAAGCACGGCGTGCCCGTCGCCGAATCCGAGAAGCTCTTCCTCGAGTTGCGCTATATCGACTCCGCCGTGCAGCTGATGAAGCCGGCGCCGCCGGGCAAGCCGAAAAACTGGCAGGCCTACAGCTCGCGTTTCATCGAGCCGAAACGCATCGCCGCCGGCGTCGAATTCTGGAATGCAAACCGCGATATGCTGGCGCGCGCCGAAACGCTGTATGGCGTGCCGGCCGAAATCATCGTCGGCATCATCGGCGTGGAAACCATCTATGGCCGCGACATGGGCAAGTTCCGTGTGCTGGACGTGCTGGCGACGCTGGCCTTCGCCTACCCGCTGACACCGAACCGCGATGCGCGCATGGAATTCTTCCGCAGCGAACTGGAAGCGACCATCATGTCGGCGCGCCAGACCGGGCTTGATCCGCTGTCGCTGGTGGGCTCATACGCCGGCGCAGTCGGCATGCCGCAATTCATGCCTGGAAATATCACCAAGCTGGGCGTGGACTTCGACAAGGACGGCAAGGTCGACCTGCGCAACTCGCCTGCCGATGCGATTGGCAGCGTGGCCAACTTCCTGGTTGCGCACGGCTGGAAACGAGACGACCCGGCAACGCTGGCCTACCCGGCAACGGTATCGCCCGAGCGGGCCTGGGAGAAATATATTGGCACCGGACTGGAAGCCCAGTACACCGGGGAAGCCTTGCTGGCCGACGGCGTACATCCGGCAGTCGACCTACCGCCCGGCCTGTATGGCCTGGTCGATTTGCAGAACGGTTCGGAGCCTACGGAATACTGGGTTGGCAGCAATAACTTCTTCTCAATCACAAAGTACAACCGAAGTTATTTCTATGCCATGTCGGTGGTCGAACTGGGGAAAGCGATAAAGCTTTCAATGAAGGAAACAATGTAACGGGTTGTAACTTGTGTGATAAGCAAGAGAACAGAATTACCATAACACAAAAATTAGGGTAGAATTCTCTCAGAATGTTGCGATAGGACAACGCGTTTCGAGAGCAATATACTATTTTTTGTTGCACGCAAGTACTGCTGACCGCACTGTTGTACAATTGTGTATATATTATGAAACTTGTTAAACAGGAATCCGTTTTCGGATTGAGGGTCGTTAGCAGGACAACTTTAGAGAAGGAACAGAGGACATGACCAACCAAGTCGGTAATGATATGAACAACGAGTCGGAAGGCGATGATCTGCTGCAGTACAACCCGAACCGCCTGCTCGACACCCTGATCGAAAACCTGCGCCTGAAAAACGATGCGGCCCTGTCGCGCGCTCTGGAAGTCGCACCGCCTGTGATCTCCAAGATCCGCCACCACCGCCTGCCGGTTGGCGCATCGTTGCTGATCCGCATGCACGAGGTTTCCGACCTGAGCATCCGTGACCTGCGTTACCTGATGGGTGACCGTCGCAATAAGTTCCGCATCAGCGACAAGCAGTTCAAGCCAAAAGAAGGCGCCGGCGGCTCGACCGAAAACAAGGGCTAAGTTTTAGTCCTGGTTTTACCCTCCCCGCCCGGGGAGGGTGAGTACCGCTGTGCTTAAGCCGGGAACACCCCGGTGGAGAGATAGCGGTCGCCGCGATCGCAAACGATGAACACGATCGTCGCGTTTTCCACTTGCTGCGAAATGCGCAGCGCAATCTCACAAGCGCCTGCTGCCGAAATCCCGCAGAAGATGCCTTCCTCCGCAGCCAGGCGGCGAGCCATGCGCTCCGCAGCAGCCTGCGACACATATTCCACCTGATCCACTCGCGCCTTGTCGTAAATCTTCGGCAGGTAGGCTTCCGGCCATTTGCGGATGCCAGGAATCGACGAACCCTCTTCCGGCTGCGCGCCGATGATGCGGATATCTTCGTTCTTCTCTTTGAGGAACTGCGACACGCCCATGATGGTACCGGTAGTGCCCATGGCGGAAACGAAGTGGGTCACGCGGCCTTCGGTATCGCGCCAGATTTCCGGACCAGTGCTCTCGTAGTGGGCGCGCGGGTTGTCGCCGTTGGCAAACTGGTCGAGGATGATGCCCTTGCCGTCCTTCTGCATCTGGTCCGCCAGGTCGCGCGCATATTCCATGCCGCCGGTCTTTGGCGTCAGGATGATTTGCGCACCGTAGGCGGCCATGCTCATGCGGCGTTCTTCGCTCAGGTTCTCAGGCATCAGCAGGACCATCTTGTAGCCGCGGATCGCAGCGGCCATGGCCAGCGCAATGCCGGTATTGCCGCTGGTCGCTTCAATCAGGGTGTCGCCCGGCTTGATCTGGCCGCGCTCTTCGGCGCGGCGCAGCATCGACATGGCAGCGCGGTCCTTGACCGAACCAGCCGGATTGTCGCCTTCCAGCTTGCCGAGGATGATGTTGCCGCGGGCAGCCGCTTCAGCGCCAGGAATGCGCACCAGCTGCACCAGCGGGGTGTTACCGATGGTATCGGCGATTGTCTTGTATGCCATGTTTCCTGCTTTGCGATTGTTCTGTCAAACGGCCATTCTATCCGCTTCGGCGGCGAGCTGCAGTGACATGAACACATATCCATGGCTTTCGCCGTCGATCCGGAACATATCGCCGATCTCGCCGGTCTGCACGAAACCGCATTTGCGATACAGGGCGCGGGCCGGTGCATTACCCGCCAAAACCTCCAGGTCTATCCATTCCAGGCCTTGTTCGCGCGCCCAGGCGGCCACCGTCGCCACCATCGCGGCGCCCAGGCCTTCGCGGCGCGCGGCGCGGTGCACGCCCATGCCCAGCAGGCAGCGGTGGCGGGCCGCAGCCTCGGGACGCGAGCGCAGGTCGATGTGGCCGATGATTTCGTCCTCCCGCACGGCGACCCAGACGCGGCGCCAGCCCTGCTGGCCGAAGCTGGCCTGCAGGCCGGTGCTGAAGCCATTCGCTTTCTCAGGCGGGAAGCCGGCGCTGGTGCGCGGCATGGGCTGGAACAAGGGAGCGCCATCGCGCCCGTTATCGAGCAGGTGGTCGTTCAGGTAATGAAAGAAGGCGGCCAGTTCTTCGAATTCCAGCGGCCGGATGATAAAGGTCATGGCAGATCATAACAGGGGCTGGAATTGCATTAAACTGCATTCATTACGACAGGAGCCCTACCCCATGAGCGAATCTGAAGTCATCTCCGTGCCATCCTCTCTGGAGAGCCGCCGGCACCAGGTGAACCCCGTGCTGACCGAGCAGGAAATCAAGCGCCTGCACCGCTTTGGCACCGTGCGCCAATATGCGCGCGGCGTGCGCATTCTCGAAGCGGGCCATACCTGCTTTGGCCTGATCATCCAGCTGAAAGGCAGCATCACCATCTGCAAATACGATGGGCTGGGTAATTCAGAATTCCTGGCCGAACACGGCCCCGGCGAATTTACCGCTGAGGTATCGCAGCTGTCCGGCCGCCCTTCCCTGGTCAACGCCACGGCGAAGGATGATGTCGAAGTGCTGGAAGTTACGCCGGAAAACCTGCGCGCCCTGGTGATCGCGGAAGCGGAACTGGGCGAGCGCATTGTGCGCGCCCTGATCCTGCGCCGCGTAGGCTTGCTGGAACGCGAAGGCGGCGGCCTGGTTCTGGTTTCCCCGCCGGGCAACGCAGCCTTGTTCCACCTGCGCTCCTTCTTGAGCAGCAATGGCTACCCTTACCGCATCCTCGATCCGAAGGACGACGAGCAGGCGCAGGCCCTGTGCGACTACTACCAGCCCGGCCCGGACGACTGGCCGCTCGTAGTATGTCCGGACGGCGTGGTGAAGATGAACCCGAGCAACGCCGAAATCGGCTACTGCATTGGCCTGCTGCCGGATATCGATACCGAAAAGCTGTGGGATGTGGTGGTGGTTGGCGCAGGTCCCGCCGGCCTGGCGACCTCCGTGTATGCAGGCTCGGAAGGCTTGTCCGTGCTGGCACTTGAGCAGCGCGCCTACGGCGGGCAAGCCGCAGCCAGCGCCCGCATTGAGAATTACCTTGGCTTCCCCACCGGCGTTTCCGGCCGCGCCCTGGCCGGCCGCGCCTTCGTGCAAGCGCAAAAGTTTGGCGTGGAAGTAGCAATCCCCGCTCCCGCAACGCGCCTATTGTGCGACAGCTGGCCGCTGCGCGTGGAAATTGCAGAGGGCCAGATGGTTCGCGCCAAGACCGTGGTGCTGGCCAGCGGCGCGCGCTACAAGCGCCCTGCCCTCGACAACATCAGCGAATTCGAAGGACGCGGCATCTACTTCTGGGCCTCGCCAATCGAGGCCAAGCTGTGCAAATCGGAGGAAGTCGTGCTGGTCGGCGGCGGCAACTCGGCCGGCCAAGCGGCAGTCTTCCTCGCGGGCCATGCCTCCAAGGTGCATATGGTGATCCGCGGCGAGGGCCTGAAGTCCACCATGTCCACCTACCTGATCGACCGCATCAAGGCCACGCCGAATATCGAGCTGCACACGCACACCGAGATCGTCGCGCTGGAAGGCAATGACGACGGCCTGTCGCGCGTAACTTTCCGCTGCAAGGACACTGGTGAAGTCGACAGCTGCGACGTGTGCCGCCTGTTCCTGTTCATCGGCGCCGACCCGAATACGGCGTGGCTGGCCGACTGCGGTGTGGAAGTCGATGCGCAAGGCTTCATCCGCACCGGCTTCGACGCAGTCAAGGACCAGTGCCGCGCCAAGATGACCCTGGCCGACGCACCGCAGCGCGCACCGCTGGAGACCAGCGTGCCGGGTGTGTTTGCGATTGGCGACGTGCGTTCAGGGTCCACCAAGCGCGTTGCGGCTGGTGTCGGTGAAGGCGCAGCCGTGGTTTCGCAGATCCACGCCTTCCTCGCCAACCTGCCGGTCGAGCAGGTCAGTTGAATCCCAGCGCGATCCCGGCGATCGCGAGGGTGTTGTTCACGCAATGGCACGCCCAGGCCGCGGCAAATGCCCGGCCTGGACCCTTGTCACGGAATTGCAGGTAGATTGTCGCCAGCATCACGCCAAACACAAGAGTAATCACGCCTTGCAGCGCACCGCCGCCACCCAGCATATGACCGCAGCCGAACACGGCTGCACTAGTAAGCAGACTGACTATCGAAGGCGCGCCAAGGCGGCGCAAAAGCTCAATTGGCAGCCACTGGGCCACAGCCGTTTCGAAGACTGGCGCCCAGACGCTCGCCATAAATGAGATCAGCCACAAATTGTTTGTGGAGAAAAGACGATCCGCCGCTAAAGGCTCATCGGTCGGCGGCGTACCAAGCAGCAGCGTCAGGGAAACCTGTCCAATGACAAATGCAACCATCCCCGCAAGTCCGCCGGCGAGCACGGGACGCTGCGCAAAACTTGCCAACCTGGCGTGCATTAGCGCAGCGGCGTCGGATAAGCGGCGGGACTGACGTTCCCGTCCTTGTCCACCGCCTGGATGCCGAAGAAGAAGTTGTCCTTCGACAGGCTGATCTTCGCGTCGCTCACGTTGCCGACGAAGAGGCTGGACTGCCAGTCGGCGGCCGTGGTCTCGCGCCAGACGATGCGGTAGCCGGCGATGTCCGGCTCCTTGTTTGCCTGCCAGACGAAGGCCGTATCGTTTTCCAATTCCTTGGTGCGCACCTGCACCTTGGCCGGTGCAGCGGGCGCATTGGCCAGGGTCGCCAGCGCCGCAGCATTCACGCGCGCCACTTGGGCGATGTAATTGAAATCGTCGAACTCCGACAAATCACCATAGACCTTGCCGTTCTCGGTGCGCAGGTTCTGGTGCTGGTGGCTGAAGTCTTCCGCCGGTTCGGTGAAGCGCAGCGCTGCGTAGCCGCGTTCCAGGAAAGGCATGTGGTCGCCGCCGCGCAGGTAGCGGTCACGACGCTGGATCACATTCACTTTAAAGCCTGGCACATAGCGCTCGCCCTGCTCTTTCACATGGCGCGCCAGCTGGCGGGAAAGGGAATCGTTTTCGCCTCCGGTGGACACCAGCATGCGCGTGGTCTCGCTGGCTTCCTTCTCGATCGGCAGGCCCTCGGCAAACAGTCGCACAGACTTGCCATTGCTGTTGCCATGCTCGTCGTGCGAGCTGCCGATGATGTCGTTGGTGAACATGCCGGCGATGTTGACGCCCTTTTCCTTCGCCTGCTCCGCATAGTGACGCGCGCCGAGCAAGCCTTGCTCCTCGCCGGCGACAGCCATGAAGACCAGGGTCGCGTCGAATTTGTACTTGGCCATGACGCAGGCCATTTCGATCACGGCGGCAGTTCCGGAGGCATCATCGTTGGCGCCGGGTGCATCGCCTTTGGCGTCCATGATGTCGCTGTTGCGCGAGTCATAGTGGCCGCTGACCACGTAGACGCGGTCTTTCGATTCGGCTTGCGCGCCGGGCAAGTTGGCGACGACGTTCACTACTTCAGTCGGTCGGCTGATGCGGGCGGAGATGGGTGCGATATGGCTATCGAAGGCGACCTGCAATTTACCCGCGCCGCAGCGCTCCATCTCGGACTTAATCCAGCGCCGCGCAGCGCCAATACCGACGGTCTCTGATTCGGTATCAGACATGGTGTGGCGGGTCTTGAAGCTTACCAACTTGCGGATATTGGCTTCGATGCGCTGCGGCGATATCTCAGCGACGATCTTTTCGACTTGCGGCTGGCGGCGTTCAGTGTCCGGCGCGGCCGCCATGGCGTTGGCGGAGGCCGCAGCGATTGCCGCGGCCATGAGGGTGGATTTGCAATTAGCCATTGTGTAAGCAGGCGTCCCTAGTCGTTGGTGTTCCATCTTAACGAAAGGCAGCGCCTGCCGCAAACGGCTCGCTGCGAAAGCTTATTTCTTCTTCATGCTTTCTTTATGTGGTGCAGGAGCCCCGCCTTCGCGCGGCTTGCCGTTGACCATCAGCCCTGCCTCCGACAGTTTGATGGCGTTCTTCTCGCCGATGCCTTTGACGCGCTGCTCAAGGTCCGCCCAGTCCTTGAACTCCCCTTTTGCGCGTTCAGCCAGGATGGCCTTGGACTTGGCCGGGCCGATACCCTTAACGCTATCGAGTGCGGCCGCATCGGCCTTGTTGACATCAACCTGGGCGAACGCCATGCCCATGCAAGCTACGAGGGTTGCGACGGCGAGCAGCAGTTTCCTGATCATGATTGCCTCCAAATGTGGACACGAGAAGACCTCGTCCCGACACAACGCCCCGCGCGCCGCCCGGCTGACACGGACGGCCCGGGGTTTGAGGCAGATCAATCAACGCACAACTAATTCAACACGACGGTTCTTTGCGCGGCCTTCATCGCTGGCATTGCTCGCCACCGGCGCCATATTCGCCACGCCCTTCGGTAGCATGCGATTGGCAGGGATGCCGTATTTGGAGGCCAACGCATCGGCCACGGCCTGCGCACGCTTCTGCGACAGCGTCAGGTTGGCTTCGAATTCACCCTGGTCGTCGGTATGGCCGACGATGAAGACCTTCATCTTCGGCTGAGCCTGCAAGGCCTTGGCCATCTGCTCCAACTGTTCGCCAGACTGCTCGCGGATGACCGCCTTGTTGGTATCAAAGGTCACGCCATACAAGGCCACCTTGCCATCGCGCTGCAAGCCGTCCTGGATGGCGCGCGTGTCGACAGTCACCTTGCCGCCCTCCATCACGGTAGGCTCAACGATCTGCACGAACTGGCGAATACGCTGGTACTCGGCAAATTCGCTCAGACCGACCTGGACATAGGTATTGCCGCCCGGACCGGCCTTGACCGCGCTAAGCAGGTGAAAGCGCGGCTGGTTGGAGCTATTGAACATATTGCTGACGAAGGGATTGAATTCTTTCCAGTTCGCTTCGCGCGGCCACTCCTGCACCAGGCGCTGGGTGTTGGCCTTCTCGCACTGATCGGTCTCGCAGGCGTACAAGACCTTAAAGCCGGCAGCGCTCAATGCCTGCTGATAGTTGCGGTAGATTTCAAGCGCGCTGCGGCCCTTCGGTCCCCAATAGAAGCGGTTGGCAGTCTTGCCTTCCACCTTGCGCAGGACAGGCTTGCCCGCTTCGGTATCGACGACCTGGGCCGGCCCCAGGTTTTCACCGCCGACCATATAGAGCATGGAGCCCTCATAGCGGTGCAGCAGCGGATGGTCGCTGCCGCCGGCGATGTCTTTAGAGAAGTTGGGTTGTGCGTGGGCTTGCAATGAGACTGCGGCAAGCAGGGAAAGGATGAGCAGGCGCATGGCAATTTGGGAAGGATGGATGGATTGCCAATATAGCAAAGTTCCCCTCCCGCCCGCGCCGGTAATCGTATCTGCCAATTACCATGAAAGTCGGGGTCAGGTCGAGCAAACGGACACGGGCTCAGCTGCTGCGCAGCTGAGCCCGTGTCCGTTTGCTCGACCTGACCCCGACTTTTAGGCGAATAGTTCGTCGCGGGTGACAGTGGCGGTGCCGAGCTTGCCGACGACGATGCCGCCGGCGCGGTTGGCGGTTTCGACGGCTTCTTGCCAGCCGGCGCCGGAACCGAGCATGGCGGCCATGGTGGCGATCACGGTGTCGCCTGCGCCGGAGACGTCGAACACTTCGCGGGCGCTGGCCTGGACGTTGAAGATACCTTCGTCAGTGAACAGGGTCATGCCTTCTTCCGAGCGGGTCAGCAGCAGTGCGTCCAGCGACAGTTCGGCACGCAGGTTCTGGGCTTTGGTGATCAGCTGTTCTTCGCTATTCCAGGAGCCGACGATGCGTTTCAGTTCCGATTTGTTCGGGGTCAGCACGGTGGCGCCTTTGTACGGCGAGAAGTCGTCGCCTTTCGGGTCGACCATCACGATCTTGCCGGCGGCGCGGGCGGTGGCGATCATTTCGGATACGTCGACCAGGCCGCCCTTGTTGTAGTCGGACAGTACGATCACGTCGTATTCCGGCAGCAGTGTCTTGAACTGCACCAGCTTGTTGCGCAGTACGGCGTCGCTTGGCGGTTCTTCGAAGTCGATGCGCACCATTTGCTGCTGGCGGCCGATCACGCGCAGCTTGATGATGGTGGAGATGGCGTTGTCGTGCTTCAGGTAGCTGTGGATGCCGCCGCTTTGCAGCAGCTGTTCCACTTCGGTGCCCGCTTCGTCGGCGCCGACGATGCCAAGCAGGCCGGCGTGCGCGCCCAGGGCTGCGGCGTTGCGTGCGACGTTGGCTGCGCCGCCCAGGCGGGCTTCGCGGCGTTCGATGCGCACCACGGGAACAGGGGCTTCCGGCGAGATGCGGCTGACATCGCCGAACCAGTAGCGGTCCAGCATGACGTCGCCGGCGACCAGGATGCGTACTTTATCGAGTGCGGGGGCTTTGCTCATATCAGTTCATTACGTTGAGTTCTTCGGTGCGGCGCGGCGGGTAGGAATCCCAGCGGCTGCAGCCCGGGCAGTGCCAGTAGAACTGGCGCGCTTTGAAGCCGCAGTGGCTGCATTGGTAGCGGGCCAGCTTTTGCGTGTAGCCGTGCACCAGGTTCTTCACCATCGACAGTTCGGACAGCACGGCGGCCGGCGCGTCCATCATGCGCGCTTCCAGCAGCTTGTCGAGACCGAGCAGCGTCGGGGTGCGGCGCAACTCGTCGATCACCAGCTGTTTGGCGGTTTCCACGCCTTCCAGTTCGATGACGGCCTTGAACACTACTTCCAGCAGGTCGATCGAGGAGGCTTGCTCCAGGTAGGATTTCAGCAGGCTGACGCCTTCCTGCGGGCGGCCCACCTTGCGGTAGCCATCCATCAGGCGCGTTGCCACCAGCGCGGTGTGCGGCACGGATTGCTGTTCGACGCGGCGCCACATGGTGAGCGCGGCTTCGGTGTCGCCCTTGGCCAGCAAGGCGTCGCCGCACAGGATGGTGGCGCGCACGCTGGAACGGTCGGCTTGCAGGGCCTTTTCCAGCAAGGCTTCCGCTTCTTCAGGCTTCATGTGCACCAGCGCGTCTTGCGCCAGCTCGCAGTAGAACTGGGAGATCTCTTTTTGGCGCGAACCGGCGCCGGCATCCTGCAGCGCCAGCGCTGCATCGATGGCGCGCTGCCATTCCTTTTCGCGCTGGTAGATTTCCAGCAGGGCTTTGCGGCCTTGCACGGCGTAGGAGGTGTCGAGCAGGCGCGTGTAGGTCTCTTCGGCGCGGTCCAGTAGGCCGGCTTTCAGGTAATCCTGGCCCAGCTCATACTCGGCGTGGGCGCGCTGTTCGGCCGGCAGGTCGGGACGCGACAAAAGGTTCTGGTGCACGCGGATGGCGCGTTCCGTCTCGCCGCGGCGGCGGAACAGGTTGCCTAGCGCGAAGTGCATGTCGGCCGTTTCCGGGTCGAGCTTGACGATCTCGATAAAAGAGTCGATCGCCTTGTCCGGCTGGTCGTTCAGCAAGTGGTTCAGGCCACGGAAGTAGCCGCGCGGCAGGGTGCGCGATTCGGATACCACGGCGCGGATATCGACGCGGGCGGCGATCCAGCCAAGGGTGAAGAAAGCTGGGATGCCCAGCAGCCACCAGAATTCAAATTCCATATTTTTCTTAGTGCTGGGTGTTGATGCTGTCCGGCAGCGGGCGCTCGTTCACTTGCATGGCCGCGCTTTGCAGGGATTGGATAGTGGATTTCTGCTTGTTCGATTCGCGGCGTTGGCGGAACAAGGTTGGGGTGAGTGCAAGGAAGCACAGTGCGGCGCCGGCCACGAAGAAGGCCAGCAGCATCAGCACCAGCGGGCCGCGCAGCTCGTAATTCAGGAACAGGTGCAGGTCGACTTCCTGCGTGTTTTTTAACGCAAAACCAAAGAACAGGACAAACAGGACAACGCCGAAGGCGGTTGAAATAAATTTCATTGTCGGTTCCAAATTTTAAAACCGGTAGACCGATGTCTGACCCGCAGGGTCAGACACCTGTCATGCGGCTGTCGCGGGCCCAGTGTCTGACCCTGCGGGTCTGACACTGGTTTACCGGTTCTATACAACAAAAAAGGGGCAGGCAAATGCCCGCCCCTTCATTCTACTGTGCCAGAGACTCAGTCCTCAATGATCGGTTGCCCGACCATCGCATCGACCCGCTCGCGCAGCTGCTTGCCAGGCTTGAAGTGAGGCACCCGTTTTTCAGGGACCATCACTTTGTCGCCGGACTTGGGATTGCGTCCAATGCGTGGCGGCCGCGAATTCAGGGCAAAGCTGCCAAAACCACGGATCTCGATGCGCTGGCCTTCAGCCAAGGCGTTGGTCATCGCATCGAGAATGGTCTTGACGGCATACTCCGCATCTTTGGCCACCAGCTGAGAGTAACGCTCAGCCAGGCGGTTGATCAATTCGGACTTAGTCATCTAAGTGCTCGGTAGATTAGTTCTTGTTGTCGAACTTGGCTTTCAGCAGCGCGCCCAGGCTGGTGGTGCCGGAAGCGGCGCTGGAGTCAGCAGCCATCTTCGACATCACTTCAGCGGTGTCCGCGTTGTCTTTAGCTTTGATCGACAGCTGGATCGAACGTGCCTTGCGATCGATGTTGATCACCAGGGCTTCCACGGAATCACCAACCTTCAGGTGGGTGCCGGCATCTTCCACGCGGTCGCGGGAGATTTCGGAAGCGCGCAGGTAGCCTTCAACTTCTTCGGACAGCTGGATCACGGCGCCTTTTGGCTCAACCGACTTAACGGTACCGGTTACCAGGGAGCCCTTGTCGTTCATGGCTGCGAAGTTGTTGAATGGATCGCCTTCCAGTTGCTTAACGCCCAGGGAAACGCGCTCACGCTCAACGTCGATTGCCAGAACAACGGCTTCCAGTTCGTCACCTTTCTTGAACTTGCGTACGGCTTCTTCGCCGGACTCGGTCCAGGACAGGTCGGACAGGTGCACCAGGCCGTCGATGTTGCCTGGCAGGCCGATGAACACGCCGAAGTCGGTGATCGACTTGATTGCGCCTTTGACTTTATCGCCCTTCTTGTGGGTCATGCCGAAGTCGTCCCAAGGGTTTGCCTTGCACTGCTTCATACCCAGGGAGATACGACGACGCTCTTCGTCGATTTCCAGGACCATGACTTCAACTTCGTCGCCCAGTTGAACGACTTTGTTAGGAGCCACGTTCTTGTTGGTCCAGTCCATTTCGGACACGTGAACCAGGCCTTCAATGCCTTGTTCAACTTCAACGAACGCACCGTAGTCGGTCAGGTTGGTGACTTTACCGAACAGGCGGGTGCCTTGTGGGTAACGACGGGACAGACCGGTCCAAGGATCGTCGCCCAGTTGCTTCACGCCCAGGGACACACGGTTCTTCTCTTGATCGTACTTCAGGACCTTAGCGGTGATCTCTTGACCAACGGTCAGGACTTCCGAAGGGTGACGCACGCGGCGCCATGCCAGGTCGGTGATGTGCAGCAGGCCGTCGATGCCGCCCAGGTCAACGAACGCACCGTAGTCGGTGATGTTCTTGACGACGCCGGTAACCACGGTGCCTTCTTTCAGGGTTTCCATCAGCTTCTGACGCTCTTCGCCCATCGAAGCTTCGATGACGGCGCGGCGGGACAGAACCACGTTGTTACGCTTGCGGTCCAGCTTGATAACCTTGAACTCGAGGGTCTTGCCTTCGAATGGGGTGGTGTCTTTAACTGGACGGGTGTCTACCAGCGAACCTGGCAGGAAAGCACGGATGCCGTTGGTCAGAACGGTCAGGCCGCCCTTGACTTTGCCATTGACGGTACCAACGACGATCTCGCCGGATTCCATTGCTTTTTCCAGTGCCAGCCACGATGCCAGGCGCTTAGCCTTGTCACGGGACAGGATGGTATCGCCGAAACCATTTTCCAGCGATTCGATGGCCACGGAAACGAAGTCGCCTACTTTGACTTCCAGTTCGCCTTGGTCATTCTTGAATTCTTCAACAGGAATGAAAGCTTCCGATTTCAGGCCGGCGTTAACGATCACAAAGTTGTGGTCCAGACGCACGACTTCAGCGGAGATCACTTCGCCAGAGCGCATGTCTTGACGCGACAGGGACTCTTCGAAGAGGGCTGCAAAACTTTCCATTATTTATTTCCAGGTTAGCCAGTAAGGCCCGCGATGTGCGGCTTCAACTGGGTTGAGGGTTGAACAAAAACAGCTATTTATTTATGGGCAGCGGCCCACCATTTCAACACCTGCTCGGTCGCTTCATCAGCGTTCATTTCAGATGTATCGAGGAGGAAAGCACCCTCTGCTGGCGCCAGCGGCGCAATGGCCCGGTTCATATCCCGGTCGTCGCGCGCTTTCAAATCCATCAGCAGGTCTTGCATACTAGCAGAAATTCCCTTTCCGATCAATTGCTTATAGCGACGATCGGCGCGCGCTTCCACGGAAGCGGTCAAAAACACCTTCAGGGGGGCGTGCGGGAAGATAACGGAGCCCATGTCGCGGCCGTCGGCGACCAGGCCTGGGGTCTTGCGGAAGCTCAGCTGCAGGCCGAAAAGCGCCTGGCGTACGGCTGGCAGTGCGGCGATTTTTGATGCAGTATTGCCAACTTCTTCGGCGCGGATCGCGTCGGTGACGTTTTCTTGCGACAAGTAAATGGCGTCGCCGGCGAAGTGGATGTTCAGGTGCTCGGCCAGCTTGGCCAGGGCGTGCTCATCGTTCAGGTTGGTTTCGCGGCGCAGGGCTTGCAATGCGGTGAGGCGGTACAGCGCGCCGGAATCGAGGAGGTGGAAGCCAAGCTTGTCCGCGACCTTGTGGGCCACGGTGCCCTTGCCGCTAGCGGTCGGGCCGTCGATGGTGATGACTGGGATGTTCGATGTTGGCATAAGTTTAATGTTTAAACCGGTACCCCAGTGTCAGACCCGCAGGGTCAGACACTTGCCTGCGGCCGCCGCAGACCAGTGCCTGACCCTGCGGGTCAGGCACTGCTTTACCGGTTTTGATCGGCTAAAAGTTAAACGCTACCACGCTTCGCGATCGACGCGAACGCGGCAAAATACTCAGGGAAGGTCTTGGCGACGCATTTTGGATCATTAATCCGAACCTTGGCGCCCTGGCGGATATAACCATCCAGCGACGCCAGCGAGAAGCACATGGCCATGCGGTGGTCATCATAGGTGTCGATGGCAGCCGGCTGCAGGACGGCAGGCGGGGTGACGGACAACCAGTCAGCCCCCTCCTCCACCGTCGCGCCCAGCTTGCGCAGCTCAGTCGCCATGGCCGACAAGCGGTCAGTCTCCTTCACGCGCCAGGAAGCGATATTGCGCAGGGTCGTCGTGCCTTCCGCATACAGCGCAGCGACAGCAATCGTCATCGCCGCATCCGGAATATGGTTGAAGTCCATGTCGACGGCCTTCAGCGGGCCGGAGGCGCTGGCCTCAATCCAGTTATCGCCCATGACGATGGTCGCGCCCATCTGCTCCAGCGCCTGCGCAAAGCGCACGTCGCCCTGGATCGAATTGTTGCCCACGCCCTGCACCCGCACCGGGCCACGGCCTATCGCGCCGGCAGCCAGGAAATAGGAGGCGCTGGATGCGTCGCCTTCAACGTGAATGGTGCCCGGGCTCTTGTACGTCTGCCCCGCCGGAATGGTGAACGAAGACCAGCCATCCTGCTCAACAACGCCGCCAAAGCGGCGGATCAGGTTCAGGGTGATCTCGATATAAGGCTTGGAAATCAGCTCCCCTTCCACGTCAATGGTCACAGCATGATCGCGTGCCATCAGCGGCGCTACCATCAGCAGGGCGGTCAGGAATTGGCTCGACACATCGCCGCGCACGGACAGGCGCTGCGACTTGAACTCGCCGGTGCGGATGTGCAGCGGCGGGTAGCCTTTGTTCAGGGTGTATTCGATATCGGCGCCGGCGGCGTTCAGCGCGTCCACCAGGTCGCCGATCGGGCGCTCGTGCATGCGCGGCACGCCGTGCACCTTGTAGTCGCCGCCGATCACGGCAAGGGCTGCGGTCAGCGGGCGGATCGCGGTGCCGGCATTGCCCATGAACAGGTCTGCCGTGCGTTGCGGCCAGCTGCCTTTCACGCCGTTGACGACGTGTATGGTGCTTTCGCCTTCGCGGTGTTCGGTCCATTCCACGCCCAGCGAGCGCAGTGCGGACAGCATCACGGCGGTATCGTCGGATGCCAGCAGGTCGATGACGCGGGTCTCGCCTTCGGCCAGAGCGGCCAGCAGCAGGATGCGGTTGGAGATGGATTTCGAGCCTGGCAGGCGTACGGTGCCCTGTGCTTGGGCGACCGGCAGCAGGTCGAGGTGGTGCGGATAATCAGTCATGCGTGTTCCTTATTCTGCCGCCGCGTCTTTCGGCTGCGGCGGCTCAGCCGCCTCGATGGTCTCGATCCATTGCCGGCGCGCGCGTTGGGCGTTGGCGTAGGTAGCTTCAAGGGCGGCGGCGTCGCCAGCGGCTAAGCTGGCGCGCAAACGGGTTAATTGTGCCAGATATGCATCCAGCTCAGTCAGGAGTGCGGCCTGGTTGGCGAGGCTGATGTCGCGCCACATTTCAGGCGAGCTGCCGGCGATGCGGGTGAAGTCGCGGAATCCGCTGGCAGCATATTGGAACAGCAAATCCGAGTGGGGCTTGCGCTCGATGTCGTCTACCAGCGCGTAGGCCAGCAGGTGGGGAAGATGGCTGACGGCGGCGAAGACCTTGTCGTGGTCTTCCGGGGTCAGGGTGTGGATGATGGCGCCGCAGGCTTTCCAGGCGGCGGCCACGCGTTCGACGGCGGCGGGGTCGTTCTCGGCCAGGGGCGTGAGGACGGTTTTTTTGCCTTGGTATAGGTCGATGATCGCGGCGTCGGGGCCGTTGGTTTCGCGGCCGGCGATGGGGTGGCCGGGGATGAATTGGCGCACTCGCTCGCCCATCACGGCGCGGGCGGCGGCGACGACGTCGGATTTGGTGCTGCCGGCGTCGGTGACGATGGTGCTGGCGTCGAGGTGCGGCAGGATCGACTGCAGGATGCGGCCTGTCTGCGCGACGGGCGCGGCCAGCAGGATCAGGTCGGCGCCGGCGATTGCCTCTTCAAACCGGTAACCCAGTGTCTGACCCGCAGGGTCAGACACTGGTACGCGACTGCCGCTGATCGGTGTCTGACCCTGCGGGTCAGACACCGGGGTACCGGTTTGGGCGGCGGAGTCGATGATGCCCAGCTCGAGAGCCCGAGCCAAAAACGCTTCAGACCGGTCAACACCAACAATATGCTGAACAACGCCAGCCTGCTTCAGCGCCCGTGCAAACGAGCCGCCGATCAGGCCAACGCCAAAGATAACAACCTTATTAAGCACGGTCCTCCGCCAGCGCCTTGCGCAGCGCAGTAATCAGCACCGCATTCTCTTGCGGCAGGCCGATGGAAACACGCAGCCACTGCGGCAGGCCGTAGTTACCCACCGGACGTACAATCACCCCCTGCTTCAGCAGCGCCAGGTTGATACGCGAACCAGCAGCATCATCCTTACCCACGCGCACCAGCACGAAGTTACCGTACGAAGGCACATATTCCAGCCCCATATCCTTGAACGCCTCAACAAACTGCTCGTAACCCGCAGTATTGTTGGCAGCCGACTTGTCCAGGAATTCCTTATCGTTCAGCGCCGCAATCGCAGCAGCCTGCGCCAGCGAGTTCACGTTGAACGGCTGGCGGATACGGTTCATCAGGTCAGTCACTTCCGGCTGCGCCAGCGCGAAGCCCACGCGCAGGCCGGCCAGGCCGTAGGCCTTGGAGAAGGTGCGCGACACCAGCAGGTTCGGGTATTTCTTGACCCATGCTGCGGACTCGTACTGGTCTTCCTTCTTCAGGAATTCGTTGTAAGCCTCGTCCAGCACGACAACAACGTTGGCCGGCACCTTCTGCAGGAATGCTTCGATTTCGGCGCCGGTGACGAAGGTGCCGGTCGGGTTGTTCGGGTTGGCGATGAACACCAGCTTGGTGTCCGCTTCGATCGCGGCAGCCATTGCGTCCAGGTCGTGGCCGTGGTTCTTGGCCGGCACCACGATGTGGCGCGCGCCGATGCCCTGGGTCGCGAGTGCGTACACGGCGAAAGAGTACTGCGAGTACACCACGGACTGGCCGCGCTCGACGAAAGCGTGTGCAGCGATTTCCAGGATGTCGTTGGAGCCGTTACCCAGGGTGATCCAATCCATCGGCACGTCGTAGCGCTTGGACAGCGCAGTTTTCAGGTCGAAGGCATTGGCATCCGGGTAGCGGCCGAGTTCCGCGACGGCAGCGGCCATGGCCTTCTGCGCCGATTCCGGCACGCCGAACGGATTTTCGTTTGATGCCAGCTTAACGATGGATTCTTCTTTCAGGCCAAACTCGCGCGCCACTTCGGAGATAGGCTTGCCTGCCTGGTAAGGGGCGATTGCGCGAACGTATTCTGGGCCGTAATTCTTGGACATGGATCTAATCTCTTTAAAGGTCAGGTGAGGCTGGTCGGGTAAGAGCCCAGCACTTTGAAGAAGGCAGCATTGTCCTTGAGTTCGGCCAATGCCTTTGCCACGGACGGGTCTTGTACGTGCCCTTCTACGTCTACATAGAAATAATATTCCCAGGTACCGACACGCGCCGGACGCGATTCAAAACGCGTCATCGATACGCCGTGCTTAGCCAGTGGCGCCAGCAGCTGGTACACCGCGCCGGCCTTGTTCGGCACCGCCAGGATCACAGAAGTGTGGTCGCGGCCGGAAGGATTGGTCTGCAGGCTGCCGATCACCACGAAGCGGGTGCGGTTGTGCGGGTCGTCCTGGATGTGGGCATTGACCACGCCCAGGCCGTACTGGCCGCCGGCGTGCTCGCTGGCGATGGCGGCGATGGTCGCGTCGTCGCCGGCCATACGCGCGGCTTCGGCATTCGAGGCCACGGCGCGGCGCTCGATATGCGGGTAATGTTCGTTCAGCCAGACCTGGCACTGGGCCAGCGCCTGAGAGTGGGCGCAGATCACCTTCACGCCATCCATGGCGCCGGTCCTGGTCATCAGGCTGTGATGGACCGCGATGGCGATTTCGCCGGAGACCTGGCAAGGCGTGGCCAGCATCAGGTCCAGGGTGCGGTTCACCGCGCCTTCGGAGGAATTTTCGACCGGGACCACGCCGAAATCGGCGGTACCGGCTTCCGCCGCGCGGAACACCTCATCAATGGAGGCGCATGGAATGCCATCGACAGCGGTGCCGAACTGCGCGTACACCGCCTGTTCGCTGAAAGTGCCTGCCGGGCCGAGATAGGCCACGGTCACGCGGCGCTCCAGCGCGCGGCATGCCGACATGATTTCGCGGAAGATGGTCTGCACTTCGCGGCCGCCCAGCGGGCCCGGATTGCGTTCGGCCACGCCGCGCAGCACCTGGGCTTCGCGCTCGGGACGGAACACGGGTGCATTGGTTTCGGCCTTGACGTGCCCTACTTCCTGCGCCACTTTGGCGCGCTCATTGAGCAACGCCAGGATTTGCGCGTCGATCGAATCGATCTTCTCGCGGAGGGGTTTAAGTTTGTCTGTCATTAGTTTGCGTTTACTCTATGCCGCAAAACCCGGAAAGACTGGGGCAGACCCCAGGGTCTGACCCAGGTGTGCCGGGTCTAGCGTCCTGCAAATTCGTTGAGGTAGTCGACCAGCGCTTGCACGCCCTCGATCGGCATCGCGTTATAAATCGATGCCCGCATACCACCGACGGACTTGTGGCCCTTCAGCTGCAACAGCCCGCGCGCCTTCGCACCGGCCAGGAATGCTTCATTCTTAGACTCGTCGCGCAGGTAGAACGGGATGTTCATGCGCGAACGGTATTCTTTTGCGACGCGATTCTGGTAGAAGTCGTCGGCGTCGAGCGCCTGGTACAGCAGCTCGGCTTTTTCAATATTACGCCTTTCCATGGCGGCCACGCCGCCCTGCTTCTTCAGCCACTGGAACACCAGGCCGGCAATATAGATGCCGTAGGTAGGCGGCGTGTTGTACATCGATTCGTTTTCCGCCACGTTCTTGAAGTCAAACGCGGACGGGCAGAACGACTGCGCCTTGCCGATCAGGTCATCGCGTACGATGACCACGGTCACGCCGGCCGGGCCGATATTTTTTTGCGCACCGCCGAAGATCACGCCGTACTTGCTCACGTCCACTGGGCGCGACAGGATGTGGGACGACATGTCGGCCACGATGTCGGTATTGCCCTGAACGGTCGGCACGAAGTTGAATTCAACGCCGTCGATCGTTTCGTTAGTGCAGATGTGCAGGTAGGACGCGCCAGGCGTCAGCTTCCATTCCGACTGGGCCGGCACGCGATCGAAACCGGTGGCCTGCGACGAAGCAGCCACGTTGACGCGGGCATAGCGCGCCGCTTCCTTGATCGACTTGCTGGACCAGGAACCGGTCTGGATGAAATCGATGGTGCTGTCGGCGCCGCCGCACAGGTTCATCGGCAGCACGGCGTTCTGCGACAGGCCGCCGCCCTGCATGAACAGGATCTTGTAGTTGTCCGGCACGGACAGCAGCTCGCGCAGGTCGCGCTCAGCCGCCTTGTAGATCGAAATGAATTCCGGACCGCGGTGGCTCATCTCCATCACGGACATACCGCTGCCGTGCCAGTCCAGCATTTCCGCGGCCGCCTGTTGCAGCACTTCCTTAGGCAGCACGGCCGGACCGGCCGAAAAATTGTAGATGTTCGCCACGATACTTATCCTCTGTTCCGTTACTCAAAAACCGCCATCACTTCGCCCATCAGCTTTTCCACGCGCGGCAATACGACCTGCTGCGAAATGGTCATCGACTCCGCGGCAATAGCAGGCGTTTGCGCCATGACCTTCTTGCCCAGCGGGGTGCGGTAGAAGGCCGCCAGCTGGTTGATTTCTTCCAGCGTGTAATGGCGCGCATAGACTTGGGTCATCGCCGCCTGCATTTCGTCAACCAGCGCAGGATCGGCAAACATGGTACGCATTTTCTCCAGCACCGCTGGCATTTTGGATTTCGCCAGTTCCAGGGCCTGCGCTTTTTGCTCGGCGTTCAGTTTCTTGTTCGCATTGACCGCAGTCTCGATCGACTTCACCATGAACGGCCCTGTCTGGTCCATGCTGGCCTTCATGGTCTGCGCCATCAGGCTGCGGTAATTCATCGAATCAAGCAGCTTGCTGACGGCGGAAACAACGGCAGGGTTGGGAGCCGCGACAGCAGGTTTATCGGCAGCATGCGCACTGGCAAATGCCAATGTGGCAGCGATGGCTACAGCAAATTTCTTCATCTTAGCTTTCCAATTACTTCGTTTGCGCAATCACGCGCTTGGCGCGCTCCTGCACCAGCTTCTTCGCCACTTCCGAGCTTTCGCCCATCAGCACCGGCATGACTTCCAGCGATTTCTTGCCGGCCGGGCTGCGGTAAAACGTCGTCAGCGCCTTCACTTCGTCCGCCGTGAAGTGTTTAGCGTAGAGCGGCACCAGCTGGTTGTACAACTCATTAACCAGCTTGGGATCGCTGAATTCCTTCTGCAAGGCCGCGGTGACGGCCGGCATGCGCCGGTCCACGGTTGCCATTTCCGCCTTGCGCTGTTCGTCGGTCAGGTTAGGCTTATTGCGCAACACCTCTTCCGCACGCATATGCAAGATCTGCGGCAGCGCCTTCGCCAGGCTCTGTACCGACACGGTCATATTGACGCGCGCATTGGTCGCGTCCATCAGTTCGCGGATTGCGGCATCGGTAGGCGGCCCCGCGTGGGCGGCGGCGGCGAATGCGATAGCAGCAATGGCGAAGGCGAATTTCTTCATGCGTGGCCCTTATTTCTTACGGAACTGTTCCATCGCCTTCTGGATGCGAGGGCCGGTCACGCGCTGGCTGATCGCCATCGATTCCGCCATCACTTGCGGCATCACCTGCAGGCTCTTGATGCCCACCGGAGTGCGGTAGTAGGCGGCGATCTGCTTCAATTCGGCTGTGGTGAAGTGGCGCGAATACAGGGCAACCATCTCGGTCTCGATCTCCGCCATCACGGCTGGATCGCTCATCACGCCGCGCAGCACGTCCGCCACTTTCGGCAACTCCGCTTCCATCTGCTTCAGTCTTTCCTGGCGCTGCGCATCGCTCAGGTTGGGATCGGCCTTGATCGCGGCTTCGCCCTGCTGGCGCATCATGTTTGGCAACGCCTTGGACATCTGGTCCATCGATGCTTTCCAGGTGGCGCGGTAATTCATCGCATCCAGCAGCTCGCGCACGGCGGCGGTGTTGGCTGGCGCCGGCGCGGCGGCATCGGCGGCATACGCGCCTTGTGCCAGGGCGAAGGAAGTAAGCAGCGCTACGACGATTTTCTTCATTGTTTATTCGCTTTTCGAATTTGGGCCGTTGAAAAACTAACGGGCCCGGCCTGATCACTCAGACGGGGCCCGTTGCGGGTCAGCCTTATTCGTCTGCTGCGCCGCCTTCTGCGTCTGCCTCAGCCTCTACCTCCGGCTCGTCGGCGTCTGCCTCCACGATACGTTGCAAGCCCGAGAGCTTGGTGCCGTCCTCCACCGCAATCAGGGTCACACCCTGGGTCGCACGACCCATCTCGCGGATCTCCGACACGCGGGTGCGGATCAGCACACCACCGGTCGTGATCAGCATGATCTCGTCGGTCTTGGTGACCAGGGTCGCCGCCACCACCTTGCCGTTACGCTCGGAGGTCTGGATCGCGATCATGCCCTTGGTACCGCGGCCGTGGCGGGTGTACTCGGCGATCGGGGTACGCTTGCCGAAACCGTTCTCAGTTGCGGTCAGCACCGACTGCTCTTCGTTTTCCGCCACAAGCAGCGCGATCACGCCCTGGCCTTCTTCCAGGTTCATGCCGCGCACACCGCGCGCGGTACGGCCCATCGGACGCACATCGTTTTCATCGAAGCGCACTGCCTTGCCGTTGTCGGAGAACAGCATCACGTCGTGCTTGCCGTCGGTCAGTGCTGCACCGATCAGGAAGTCGCCTTCGTCCAGGTCGACCGCGATGATGCCGGCCTTACGTGGGTTGGAGAAGTCCTTCAGCGGGGTCTTCTTCACGGTACCCAGGCTGGTCGACATGAAGACGTAATGGTCTTCCGGGAAGGTGCGGTTTTCGCCCGACAGCGGCAGAACCACGGTGATCTTCTCGTTGTCCTGCAGCGGGAACATGTTCACGATCGGCTTGCCGCGCGAAGTACGCGAGCCTTGCGGCACTTCCCAAACCTTCAGCCAGTACATGCGGCCACGGTTGGAGAAGCACAGGATGTAGTCGTGGGTGTTGGCGATGAACAGCTGGTCGATCCAGTCTTCATCTTTAGTCGCTGCCGCCTGCTTGCCGCGGCCGCCGCGCTTCTGGGCGCGGTATTCGGACAGCGGCTGGGCCTTCATATAGCCCATGTGCGACAGGGTCACCACCATGTCCTGCGGCGTGATCAGGTCTTCGGTTTCCAGATCGGTCGCGTTGTTCTCGATGTTCGAGCGGCGCGGATCCTTGTCGCCGAATTCCAGCATCGACGCGTTCAGTTCGTCGGTAATGATGGCGGTCACGCGGGCCGGCTTGGACAGGATGTCCAGCAGGTCGGCGATCAGGGACATCACGTCCTTGTACTCGTTGACGATCTTGTCCTGTTCCAGGCCGGTCAGGCGCTGCAGGCGCATTTGCAGGATTTCGCCTGCTTGTTCGTCGGACAGCTTGTACAGGCCATCGGATTGCAGGCCGTAATGCTTAGGCAGGTGCTCCGGACGGAACGCCTCGATACCGCCCTGGCCTTCTTCGCCGGTGCGCTTCAGCATTTCGCGCACGATGGACGAATCCCAGCCGCGCGACATCAGTTCCTGCTTCGCGATCGGCGGCGTCGGCGCAGCCTTGATGATGGCGATGAAGTCGTCGATGTTGGCCAGTGCAACCGCCAGGCCTTCCAGCACGTGGCCGCGTTCGCGCGCCTTGCGCAGTTCGTACACGGTACGGCGGGTGACGACTTCGCGGCGGTGCGACAAGAAGGTCGCCAGCAGGTCCTTCAGGTTCATCAGCTTCGGCTGGCCGTCCACCAGGGCGACCATATTCATGCCGAAGGTGTCCTGCAACTGGGTCTGCTTGTACAGGTTGTTCAGCACCACTTCCGGCACTTCACCGCGTTTCAGCTCGATCACCACGCGCATGCCCGACTTGTCGGATTCGTCGCGGATGTCGGAAATGCCTTCCAGCTTCTTGTCGCGCACATTTTCGGCGATGCGCTCCAGCAGGGACTTCTTGTTAACCTGGTATGGCAGCTCGTCCACGATGATCGCGGTGCGGCCGCCTTCCTTGCCGTATTCCTCGAAGTGGGTCTTGGCGCGCATCACCACGCGGCCACGGCCGGTGCGGTAACCATCGCGCACGCCGGACACGCCGTAAATCGTGCCACCGGTCGGGAAGTCCGGCGCCGGGATCAGTTCGATCAGTTCATCGATCGAGCAATCCGGGTTATTCAGCACGTGCAGCGCGCCGTTGATCACTTCCGTCAGGTTGTGCGGAGGGATGTTGGTGGCCATACCCACTGCGATACCGGAGGAACCGTTGATCAGCAGGTTAGGAATCTTGGTTGGCAGGACGGTAGGCTCTTTCTCCTTGCCGTCGTAGTTAGGCGCGAAATCGACGGTTTCCTTGTCGATGTCGGCCAGCAGCTCCGCTGAGATCTTGTCCAGGCGGCACTCGGTATAACGCATCGCCGCTGCATTGTCGCCGTCGATGGAACCGAAGTTACCCTGGCCGTCGACCAGCATGTAGCGCAGGGAGAAGTCCTGCGCCATACGCACCAGCGTGTCGTAAATCGACGCGTCACCGTGCGGGTGGTACTTACCCATGACTTCACCCACGACGCGGGCGCATTTCACGTAAGGACGGTTCCACACGTTGTTCAGTTCGTGCATCCCGAAAAGTACGCGGCGATGCACAGGCTTCAGGCCGTCGCGAGCGTCAGGCAAGGCTCGGCCCACGATCACGCTCATGGCGTAATCGAGGTAGCTCTTGCGCATCTCTTCTTCGAGGGAAATTGGGATTGTTTCTTTTGCGAATTGATCCATTGGCGGGTCGATGTATTGTCTAGGCGTACAAGCCTGCGATTTTAGCATGGCGCCCGGTGGCCTTGGAGAAAGTCATCGGGTTGACACAAAAGCACCTTATTATGCCCACTGCGTTGCAACAAAACAACATCTTGGTCGGATGAAGGGAACCGGCCTTTTCTCGGACTTTTGATGTGCTTTTGCAAAATATGGCAAAATGGACGAGAAATTAATGGAAATCTTAGTTTCAGTAGCTTCACACCCGAATAAGGAAAAGACCAATATGAAGAAACTCCTCGCCACTCTGTTCGCAGCGTCTTCCGTTCTGGCAGGCCCAGTCCTGGCTCAAGAAAAGCCGACTTCGCCACCGTTCGCACCGGTAACCCAGGATATCCAGGCACCAACCCCATACAGCGCATACGTGCAAGACCAGCGCGGCATCATCGCCCGCAACCCATTCGGCCTGTGCTGGCGCACCGGCTACTGGACCCCGGCTGATGCCGTGGTCGGTTGCGACCTGCCGCTGTGCACCCCGCCGGAAGAACTGAAAGATGGCAAATGCGTGCTGCCACCGG
This sequence comes from Pseudoduganella sp. GW821-FHT11H04, assembly GCF_058807935.1. Classification (NCBI taxonomy): domain Bacteria; kingdom Pseudomonadati; phylum Pseudomonadota; class Betaproteobacteria; order Burkholderiales; family Oxalobacteraceae; genus Pseudoduganella; species Pseudoduganella sp. GW821-FHT11H04. The sequence continues at coordinate 121,897 of NZ_JBXARE010000011.1, forward strand.
CGCCGCCAGCTCCAGTGGCCCCGCCACCAGCCGTCGTACCGCCAGCACCTGTTAAGCCAGTTGGCCCGGTTGTGACCGCTGAGAAAGTGTCGTTCGCCGCTGACGCGTTCTTCGACTACGACAAGGCTGTTCTGAAGCCAGAAGCCAAAGAAAAGCTGGACGACATGGTCAGCAAGCTGAACTCAATCAACCTGGAAGTGATCATCGGCGTCGGCCACACTGACTCCATGGGCACCGACGCGTACAACGACAAGCTGTCCCTGCGCCGTGCAGACGCTGTTAAAGCGTACCTGATCAGCAAAGGCGTGGAAGCCAACCGCGTGTACTCCGAAGGCAAAGGCGAAAAACAGCCAGTAGCGGACAACAAGACCGCCGAAGGCCGCGCCAAGAACCGCCGCGTGGAAATCGAAGTTGTAGGCACCAAGAAGTAATTCCCGGCGCACCAGCGCTATTACGAGCCCCGCCAATGTGCGGGGCTTTTTTTTGTCCACCTTGGGGTCAGGAACCAAGGTGGACATTTCCTTGACCCAAGAAATGTCCACCTTTGTTCCTGACCCCAGGGTGGACATTTTTCCAGTATCATCGCGCCATGAACGCCGACCCATTAGAACTGCAAAAATTCAGCGAACTGGCCCATCACTGGTGGGACCCCACTTCCGAATTCAAACCCCTGCACGAAATCAATCCACTGCGCCTTGAATGGATCAACGCCCGTGCCCCACTGGCCGGGAAAAACGTGATCGACATCGGCTGCGGCGGGGGCATCCTGTCTGAATCCATGGCCCGCAAAGGCGCCAAGGTGACCGGCATCGACCTCTCTGAAAAAGCCCTGAAAGTGGCCGACCTGCACAGCCTGGAATCCGGCGTGCCAGTGCGCTACAAGTTGATCGCCGCCGAAGAAATGGCCGCAGCCGAAGCGGGCCAGTACGACGTGGTCACCTGCATGGAAATGCTGGAACACGTGCCCGATCCAGGCGCCATCGTGCGCGCCGCAGCCACCCTGGTGAAACCGGGCGGCCATGTCTTCTTCTCCACCCTGAACCGCAACGCCAAGGCCTACCTGTTCGCGGTAATCGGCGCCGAATACCTGCTGCGCATGCTCCCCAAGGGTACGCATGATTATGAAAAATTCATCACGCCGGCAGAATTGTCGCAATACGCGCGCACTGCTGGTTTGCAAGTGGATGCATTGAAGGGCATGGGCTACAATCCGCTGACCAAGGTCTATTCCTTGAACAACGACACCAGCGTCAATTACCTGGTTGCCTGCACCCGCCCCGAATAAAGCGTTTTTCCATGAGCCTGTACCCTGCCCCGCGCGCCATCCTGTTCGACCTGGATGGCACCCTGGCCGACACCGCACCCGACCTGGCCGCGGCCCTCAACCTGTTGCGCACCGTGCGCGGACTGGAGCCAACGCCATATGAGTTGCTGCGTCCACAGGCTTCGCATGGAGCGCGTGGCATGATTGGCGTTTCCTTCGGCCTCAAGCCGCAGGATGAAGGCTTTATCGAGCTGCGCGACGGCTTCTTCAGCAACTACGAAGCCGCCATGGCCGTGCACAGCACCTTATTCGAAGGCGTCAATGAACTGCTGGCCGGCATTGCCGACGCCGGCCTGCGCTGGGGCATCGTCACCAACAAGCCTGCCCGCTTCACCGACCCGCTGGTACCGCAAATCGGCCTGGCACTGGCTAGCTGCGTGATTTCCGGCGATACCACCCCGCACGCCAAACCCCACCCAGCCCCGCTGCTGGAAGCCGCAGCCCGCCTCGGCCTCTCGCCAGAGGAATGCTGGTACGTCGGCGACGACCTGCGCGACATCCAGGCCGGCCACGCCGCCGGCATGCGTACCATCGCCTGCCAATGGGGCTATTGCGGCGCAATCGAACCAGCCGAATGGGGCGCCGACCACCTGCTGGCCTCCCCCACAGAATTGCTCGACCTGATCCGCGCCACCGTCCCATCCCCGACACCGTTAGCAGCCTAGAATCACTGTTATAACTTGCCCAACAGCAATAAGTTTCTATACTATAGTCAGTAGTACAAAAACTGGAGACTGTATGAACGGCGACGACAACATTGAGGCTGCGCTACCACCGCGCAGCAGCGCTCCACAGCGCTGGGAAGCCTCGGTTGCCGAAAGCCGTTCCTATTGGTACGACTTGCTGGTCAACGACCCACTGGTTCCTGACTTCCGCGACCCGATTGGCCGCTACCAGCGTCGCATGCAGTTCGCGCTCGATGCGACCATGGAAAAGTACCTGCTGTTCTTCGTCGTCTCGCGCCCAAAACTGCGCTTCGACACCAAGAAAGGCGCCAGCTGGGGCTTTTTCGGCCTGAAGCTGACCGTGCCGCTCCTGGCCGGCATCGACAACCGCAAAGAATCGATCACGCTCGAACTGGACATGCCGTTCGAAGCCACGTTCAAGAAACCGATCGTCACCCTGCACGACAAATACATCACGCTCAACTGGGGCGCGCTGACGGAATGCTATTCCGCCCACGACCTGCTGCAGCAGTTCCCCAATGAGCTGAAGTACGAAAGCACGGTGCAATACATCGGCGTCACGCGCGACACGCAAGCCCGCCTGGCCAAGGCCCGCCTACCCGCCGTCAACCGCATCATCGAAGAAAATGACGGCACGCTCGACACCTTCCTGCTGATCAAGCGCATGGACGTGAAGGTAGAAACGGCAGCCAGCGACCCGATGGGCGAAGCTTCCAACCGCTCGCATATCGAAGTGATGGAAGCAGCACTGATCCGCTACTTCGAAGGTGACAAACCCGCTCACCACGGCACCATCGACAACAACAACCGCCGCGACCGCGTAGCGCAGCTGGTTGAGACCTACCAGCTGAAGAGCCTGACCGTCGACCTGGGCTTCAAGGAAGCCGACAGCTTCGACGACCTCAAGTCCGCCACCGCCCCCGTCTCCCGCCGCCACCTGGTCGAATTCGCCTTCGGCCCCGGCGGCGCCATCCTCCCTACCCGCCTGGCCGACGACGCACGCCCGCTTATCTCGCTCGAAGAGTGACGCATCGGAAAAGATTCAGGTAAAATACAACTTCCTTCTGTGGGGACGACCTGGTTTCGACGTGGGTTGCAAAGCAGAACAGGGCATACCGAGGGCTGGTTACCTCGTAAATACACCCAGAAACAAACTAACTGCAAACGATAACTCGTACGCACTGGCAGCTTAATCGCTGACCTGCCCGACAACACCTCGCCCTTCGGGTGTGGCCGCAAGGCCGTGTTGGGTCATTTAGAAGGGATCGGACTTCGAGGGTTCACTTCGAGAAGTCCTAAACTTAAGGTGAATCGCCTGTCCGCAACGTGCACATCCGTGTCGTACAGGTTAAATTAAATGATAGTGCTAAGTATGTAGAACTGTCTGTAGAGTGCTTGCGGACGCGGGTTCGATTCCCGCCGTCTCCACCACTATTTCTTTAAAATCATGAGGTTATGATTTTGATGTTGTCATTTATTGGGGTATTTTGGGGCTATTTGGGCACTGGAATGACAAAAGAATGGCAACCTGAAAATGGCCGCGCACCGCGGCCATTTTTTCGTCTCGACTACGCTGCCAACGCGGATGGGCTTGGTCTGGTCCATTCGCAGGGGCCGACGAAAAAGAGATCGGTAGTTACTGGCGTTGGTTGACCAACCTCAGCAAGGTAACGCCATCAGCTCTCACGCAACTTTGCTGCGCGTCGCGAATTGACGATGATGCGAACAGGACTTTTAGCTCCTCGAACGTATTTAGCAGAGAGCACTCTTTCAATAATCAGATCAGAAATCCCATTAAGAGTCATGAACTGACGGGCTTCTGCGGCGCCTGCGAGATATAGCAGGGACAGGCCGTATTGGACTCGGTCAGCGGTTACACGATCCAATCGGCGATAGCTGGTGATTTTTTCGGACATGGTCACCTCCTTGCTGCTTAGAAGTATGACACGCACGAAATTGTCTTGTCGCACAGGTTGGCTTCGTCTACTCGCGTTAATTGTCAGTCGTCATCGCCTGAACGAAAGCTGGAGCGCGACGGCACCGGCGTTTGGTTTGATGCGCAGGGCTCTTCAAATCGGCGCTCTCGCAAGGAATCAAACAGCATTCCCATCGCTTCCATATCGCGCCCTTTCCAGCCGTATGCTTCGGCCTGAAAAGTTGGAGGGCTGTTTTTTAATGACTGGCGCGAACGTCCGCCACCCGACAATAATCGCTGGATAATTTCAGAAGGCACGTTCTCACTAATGAGATAGGCCAATGCGTACCGCCAGCCGCACTCGTCCGCAAGATCAAGCGCCTCATCGATGGCTTCCGTCAAATTAACGAGCGTCCGTCTATCTTTGAAATCTAGAGGCATGCCTATCTCCTTATTTCTTCGCGCTAGTCACTTGGCGAAAACAAGATTTGCATGAGACTGCCACCATACCATGGTGGCGCACCAATAGGGATTGGGCTTTCCTATGTTCCACAGGAACCTGATGATTTATCGTGCCGCCACCACCGAACAAAGAAAATGGGCTCCAAGCGCAAGCTTGGGGCCCATTTTCTTTGTTCGTTTGCGCAGAGTTGGAGGGCAATGCTTTTCTTGCAATGGTCTCGGACAATTCGGTTATCATCAGCGCCAATTCCACCTGCAATTGCCAATTGAAAACCTACATTCTTAGCTTACTCTTCGTCGCCAGCGGCGCTATGGCGCAGGCGACCGTACCGGACCAGAAGCAGCTGATGGAGGATGTGCGCATACTCGCGTCGACCGATTTCGCCGGCCGCGAAACGGGCACGGAAGGCAGCCAGAAAGCTCGCGCTTACCTGCGCAAGCGCTTCGAGGCCGTCGGCATCAAGGCTTTCGCCTCCGGTTACGAACAGGCTTTCACGTTCAAGCGCAGGTTTTGGAGGAATACTGAAACCGGCGTCAACTTGATGGGATATATCCCCGGTACGCGCTCACCCAAAAGCTACCTCGTGATTAGCGCGCACTACGACCATTTGGGCTGGCAAAAAGGCAGGCTTTATCCAGGCGCTGACGACAACGCTTCCGGCGTAGCGACGATGCTGGCAGTCGCAGCCTGGTTCAAGGCGCATCCGCCCGCCCATTCGATTCTGTTCGTCGCCTTCGACGCCGAGGAACGGGGCATGAAAGGCTCAAAATATTTTGTCGGCGCGCTGCCCGTCCCGAAAGCCCAGGTGGTAATGAACCTGAACCTGGACATGGTCAGCCGCAGTGATAAAAACGAGATTTATGTCGCGGGCACCAGCAAGCGCTCCGACTTCAAGCCGCTGTTGCAACTGGCTGCAGCGCGCAGCAGCGTCTCACTCAAATACGGGCACGACTCCTTTTTTGCCCACGGCGACAACTGGACCGATAGTTCCGACCAAGCGCCTTTCCATGACGCAGGCATTCCCTTCCTCTTCTTCGGCGTGGAAGACCATTCCGACTACCACCACCCGGGCGATACTTTCGAGCATATCCCACAAGCCTTCTTCACCAAAACGGCCAGCCTGATCGTGGATACGGCCACGGTGCTGGACCAGCACCTCGATGAAGTGAAGACCAAACGTTCATGGTGGCCATAGATCGCGTCATCAAGCTGTCAAATTATTTCGATATTATTCGAAATATCGTATTAATATGCCATAATCCGGCCAACGATGAAAACTGATGGGGCAATACGCATGGAAACCAAAGCTGTCATTGCCGCGCTGGCGGCGCTGGCCCAGGAATCGCGCCTCAGTGCTTTCCGGTTGCTGGTTCAAACGGGACCACAGGGGCTTGCTGCTAGCAAGATCGCCGAAGAATTGGACGTGGCGCCGTCCTCGCTGTCGTTCCACCTGAAAGAGCTGACCAATGCAGGGCTGATCGAGTCCCGCCAGGAAGGCCGATTCATCTACTACAGCGCCAACTTCGACACCATGAACGAGGTGCTCTCCTATCTGACCGATAACTGCTGCGCCGGCCAAAGCTGCACACCATCCTCCAACTTCAAATCCTGCAAGCCATGAACGTACTGATTCTCTGCACCGGCAACTCCTGCCGCTCCATCCTGGGCGAAGCCACCTTCAACCACCTGGCCCCCGCTGGCTGGCACGCCATCAGCGCAGGCAGCAAGCCTGCCGGTTACGTCCACCCTCGCTCGCTGGCGCTGCTGGAGCGCGAAGGCATTTCGACTGCGGGCTACCACAGCAAGTCGTGGGACAAGCTGCCGGTCACGCCGGACATCGTCATCACCGTCTGCGGCAGCGCCGCCGGCGAAACCTGCCCGGCTTACCTTGGTCCGGTCATGCGTGCCCACTGGGGCGTCGAGGACCCAGCCCACGCTACCGGCACCGACGAGGAAATCGACGCGGCATTTATGAAGGCCTATCGCATCCTGCGCCACCGCATCGAGACATTCTTCGCGCTGCCGCTGGAAGAACTGACAATGGATCCGGCGCGTATGAAGGCGGAGTTGGAACGCATCGGTACGGTGTTGCCATGACCCTGTCCCGACGTCTCACCGCCGAAGCTCTCGGCACGGCCATCCTGCTGGCCGTGGTGGTTGGTTCCGGCATCATGGCCGAGCGCCTGTCGGGCGGTAATGTAGCCATCGCCCTGCTGGCGAATACGATCGCCACCGGCGCCGGCCTGGTTGCCCTGATCCTCATGTTCGGCACCATCTCCGGCGCGCACTTCAATCCCGCGGTGACGCTGTCGGAAGCATGGCAGCGCAATGTGCCTGCGGCGGAAGTGCTGCCCTACATTGCCGTTCAAGTCGCTGGCGCCTTTGCAGGCGTCGCAGCCGCACATGGCATGTTCGGCGAGCCTCTGTTCTTCGCATCCGAGCATGTCCGTTCCGGTCCTGCGCAGTGGTGGAGCGAGTTTGTCGCCACCTTTGGCCTGATCGGCGTGATTATTGGCTGCTCGCGCAGCCGTCCGGCGATTACACCTTTTGCAGTGGCGGCCTACATCACTTCGGCCTACTGGTTCACGTCCTCGACTTCCTTTGCGAATCCAGCTGTGACCCTGGCGCGTGCGGCGAGCAATACGTTCGCCGGCATCCGCCCTGTCGATGCACCGGGCTTCATTGTTGCCCAGTTGGCGGGAATGGCCGCGGCGACTGCCCTTTTCTGCTGGCTGTATCCAGCGCCACCCGCCGATGCAACTGTCGGCGGCACCGTAGCCCCCGGCGACTTTGCAGGTTCTTTAGAAAAATGAGCATCCCTGACCTTCCGAACATCAAGGCCGAACTTCTCGACGTTCCGACCATCGACAAGCTGGCGCCGCAAGGCGACATGGCGCATCCGCCGCGCATCCTGATGCTGTATGGCTCCTTGCGCGAGCGCTCCTTCAGCCGCTTCCTGACCTACGAGGCTGCGCGCATCCTTGAGCAATTCGGCGCCGAAGTGAAAATCTTCGATCCGATGGAATTGCCGATGGTCGGCAGCGTTCCAGAGACCCATCCGAAAGTGGTGGAGTTGCGCGAGTTGTGCCTGTGGTCGGAAGGCCAGGTCTGGTGCAGCCCTGAGCGCCACGGGGCAATCACCGCCGTCATGAAAAACCAGATCGACTGGATACCGCTGGAACAGGGCGCAGTTCGCCCAAGCCAGGGCCGCACGCTGGCGGTGATGCAGGTGTGCGGCGGCTCCCAGTCGTTCAATGTGGTCAATACCTTGCGCCTGCTGGGCCGCTGGATGCGCATGTTCACGATCCCCAACCAGTCTTCGGTGCCGATGGCCTACAAGGAATTCGATGACGCGGGACGCATGCGCCCTTCGGCGTATTACGACCGCGTTGTTGACGTGATGGAGGAGCTGTTCAAGTTTACCCTGCTGATGCGCGGCCGCACCGATTATCTGACCGACCGCTATAGCGAACGCAATGAGCGCGCCGTCAAAGCGATCAATCGACAAATCGAACGTCTATAGCTCTTTCTTCGGCTTGTTGGACACGACCAGTTTCAAGTGATTGATTTTGTATCGCGCGCGAGGCTCGATCAACATAATTCCGTGTTCAGTCACACGGATTTCGCCCCCGTCCGGAAAAACCCGCGACGTTAATCCATCCCAGGGCAAGTCGGGCAGCGGCGGCACGAGCGTCAGCTTTGGCGGTTCCATCGGGCACGCATTCGAGAAGGTACTTACTCATCATAGAAGATGAGGCTGCAGGCGCAAGCCAATAGTTGCAATTTGCTAACTTTGCATGGAAAATGCACAATCTGCATCGCAACTAACAGTACTTCATAGGAATAATGAAATTACCTAAACTGCCGCTCATTCTTGTATTCCCCTTCGCTTTGACCGGCTGCCTCAGCATCAATCTGGACCACGTGGTTCGGGATACGGCCGATGTCAGCAAGAGTGCATACCAGTCGATTTCCGAAAAGATGGATGCCAAAAAGAAGCCGAAAGCGACGGCTAGTGTGATTGCGCATTCCTATGTTGGCAAACCTGAACAGACAGTCGCCGACGTCAAACAAATGTGCGAAACCGAAGCTGCGCAAAAGCTGCGCGCGCTGGCGGGCGCCGACAATGCACTCTATACGGTGATTGAGAATGAGATCGTTGTGATCAACGGCGGCGTCGCGGCCAACTGCAAGGTCGGCATCGACAACGGCCGTAAGTCTTAAATCCAGTCACACGCCGACGAAGGCTGGCGCCGCATTCGCCCGAATGGGGATGCGCTTCCTTGGCGTGGGTTCCTCTGGAATGGTAAACAGCAAAGTATCCATCGCTTCACTGGCGCGTTCGAGAACAACGCGTCCATCAGCCTCGACCACTGGCACCGGCTTGACCGAAAAGTCCAACCAGCGCACGTCCAGGCGGCCAAGAAGCGCGCGCCGCTTGCGCAGGACTTGCTTATGCAAAAGCGCCCGTTCTTCAGGCGCCAGACCATACTCGCCTTTTGTGCGATAGCCGTTACCGCGTGGGATAAACGGCAGGATGCTGAGTTTTCGGACCTTCTCCGAAAGACAGAAATCGGCCATCCAGTCCAGGACCCACTCACTACCCGCCACCACCGTCGTTTGTACCGACGTGGGGATACCGGCAGCGATCAGCTCGCGAAGATGTTCCGTTGCCTGGTCAAAGGCCGCGCGCCCGACCATCGCATTGTGGTGCGCACGATCTCCATGAATGCTCACTTTGACCCGCGTGCCTGCGGCCTGCAGCGCTTGCAGCAAGGGTTCCGTCATGACGATGCCATTGGTCGTGAGCCGCGACCCGCTTCCCTGCGCATGCACATGCGCCAGCAACTCCGGCATCGCTGGATGAATGGTCGGCTCGCCGCCGCAGAAATGGATGATGCGAACGCCCTTCTCTTCCAGCCAGGACAGGCGCCGCTTGAGCATTTCAGCCGGCGGGTGCGCGCCATCGGGCGGCGCAAGGCAGAAGCCGCAGCGCGCATTGCAGTAACGCGTGACCCTGAAGCATACCGTTGATGGCAGATCCTGGTTCATGATCACCCCCGTCCGTTCCGGCTCTCCCTGAGCATATTGCAAAACAAGGCGCCCTGCTCGAGTGCGTCGTCAACTGCCACATGGGTATGCGGCAAGTCGTCGAACCATCGCTTGGGCATCGCGCTCTTGGTGCTGCGACGATAGTCCTTGCGCAGCATCGTCATGGCCATCGTCTTCATGTCGAGGGCCGAGAAGCTGAACGGGCTGTGACCGGCAAAGCGTATCAGGTACCAATAGACGAACATGAAATCGAAGGCCGCAGGATAGCCGACGAACACCGGCAGTCCGGGCAGCGCTTCCAGCCATGCGACGTAGTCTTTCATAGCCGACTCCGGGGGCTGCAAGTTGGTGCGCGACGCCTGCCAGGCTTCGGGATGCTCGCTCCACCATTTCAGCGTGTCGGGGTGCCCGGCCGCATTTGGCAGGAGTTCCAGATTGGCGGAAAAAGTGCCAAGCAAGGTCTTGTCCGCCAGATAGGCAGCCGATGCAAAGCTCAGCATGGAGTGCGGACCGGGGATCGGGCCATCGACCTCGACGTCCGTGCTGACATAGATTTCGACCTTCGGCTTATCACTCATTTGGGGCCACATTCTTAAGTAATGTTGGATCGAAGCCAGCGTACCACCTTGGCGCTACCTTGCTTCACAAGAGCGGTGTTCCAATCCTTGCAGCGGCCCGGGGGGAGCAAGCGCCGCGCGTTTGCCATGGAAAGCCGTTCCGCAAAGTGGTGCGCCTCCCGGTCGCCGGGTGCGTTCGCGTCAAAAGCCAGCCACACGACGCGCCGGGAGCAAATCTGCGGCAACCAGGGCGCCCAGCGTCCGATGGTGGCAGCGGCATCCCAACCGCATGCGGCAAGGGATAGCGCATCGAATATGCCTTCCACCAGAATCAGAGGCTCGGCACGCCAGCTTATGCCGACGCCGGCGATGCCGCCTGGCATCCCGACCGTCAGCATTTTGTTTTGGCCGCGCACCGTGTTCAAGTAGCGGCCGTGAACCGACAACAGCAGGTCGTCCTGGCCATACATGCCGACCAGCACAGCAGCGCGCCCATTCCAATCCGGATCGAAACGCATGCCAGCCAGATCGGCCAGCGCCAAAGGAATGCCGCGCCGCTCGACATATGCTTGACCTGGCGTGCCTGCAAGCGGCACGGCCCGAGCAAGGCGCTCGCTCGGGAGCTCGCCTGTTCCGGGCATATGAAGTGGGTCAACGCGTGCAAGTCGCGCCATATCGCGGTGGAGGGATATCGGGAAGACCTGGTCATTGTGCTCCCCATCTCGACATCGATCCTCTCCGATTGTCACTTTTCGCAAATCTGCGACATGACGCACAGACGGGGACGACCTTCACGCCCACCATATCCACTAGCTCAGGGAGGCAACGTGGATCAGCGAAGTCACCAGGAACGGCGTCACGATAGCGGCACTGCGGAGCGATTCAACATGGCCATGCGCACTGCCCTGGCTTTCGACCAGGGCGCGGCGTACAGCTACCTCGCCATTTGCGGCGTGGGACAAATGCTGATCCACTCGTTCGCCGAACGCTTTCCTACGCAGGTGCGGGCAGTGGCTTCCCTGCCCTGGCATTCCAGCGACCGCCGCAGCGAATCAATGCAGCGTGCGTATTGAGCGTGAATCGTACGCCGCTTGCAGGTCGAGCCAGAATTCCGGTGTCGTATCGAAATAGCTGGCGAACTGCTGCGCGGTGGCGGGAGAGATCCTGCCTTGTTGGTGCACGATGCCGCTCAGGTACTCGGCCTCAAGGTGCAGCACGCCGGCCAGCGTACTCGTCGTCAATCCCATCGGGTCCATAAACTCTTCCAGCAGGACTTCGCCTGGATGGATCGGGCGCGTATTGGTTCTCATGGTCGCCTCCTTTACTTCCATTCTACTACCATGCTGCCGGACGCTATTCTGTTGAACCTGCTTCTGCGCAAGTACATAGAGTATTAGCGGTTTCCTCCCTTCGGGCTTAGAATGGACTATTGGCCTAGCTACAAGGAGGCAATCATGTCCACACTCAACAAGGGACGCAGCCTGGAGCAGCAAACCCACGATGGCACCAGCAGCATCGGCACCATGGGCGCCGGCTGCACTGGTCGCCGCAATCTCTCCCAAGCGCAAGAAGGCAACCTGCAATCGGCCGATGAGGCTGGCCGCACTGACGATTTGCTGTCGGGCTGCGTTGACGAAGGTGAGCGCGAGCACGGTTTCCAGACCGGCACGCAATACCGGCAGGGGGAAGTCAGGCAAACCGGCCCAGACACTGTCCGGCGCAGCGAACGCTAAATCCTTGATCCTGGATAAGTTTTACCGTTGAACAATTTTCCTAAGTGACGCATAATGCGAATGATAATAATTCTCATTACGTAGTCACTTTAGGAAAATCCGATGAAGTTGAACCGCTCCCCGCTGGCGCTCGCCGTCGCGCTGGCCCTGCCCCACGCCGCCGCATTCGCCAGTCCTGCTGAAGACACCACCCTCTCCACCGTCACCGTGACCGCCGGCCGCGAAGCCGCCTACAACCCGAGCACCGCCACCAGCGCCACCAAGATCGACGCCCCGCTGCGCGATGTGCCGCAAACCGTGAACGTGGTGCCGCAGGAGTTGCTGCGCGACCAGGGCGCCAGCTCGATGGAGGACGTGTTGAAGGGCATTCCGGGCGTTGGCCTGTCGAGCGGCGACGGCCAGCGTGACCAGGTCACCATCCGCGGCTTCACCGCGATCGCCGACCAGTTCATCGATGGCATGCGCGACGACGCGCTGTATTTCCGCGACCTGTCCAATATCGAGCAAGTGGAAGTGATCAAGGGCCCGGCCTCCGTACTTTACGGCCGCGGCTCCTCGGGCGGCATGATCAACCGCATCACCAAGAAGCCGGGCATCGACCGCACGGAAGCCAGCGTGACCTTCGGCAGCTGGAACCGCAAGCGCGGCGAATTCGACGTGGCGCGCAAGCTGACCGATAGCGGCCTGGCCTTCCGCATCACGGGCGCCAAGGAAGATGCGGACAGCTACCGCAGCCAGCAATTCCTGAAGCGCGAGGCGCTGTCCCCTTCCCTGCTGTGGAAGCTGGGCGCCGACACCACCCTGCTGGTGCAGGGCGAATACCTGTCCGACCGCCGCCTGACCGACTTCGGCATCCCTTCGTATAAAGGCTTGCCGGTCGACGTAGACCCTGGCACATACTACGGCGCAGCCAATGCCAAAGACGTCGACTTCACTCAGTCTCGCGTAAAAGCGTTCGCAGTGGCGCTGGATCACCGCATCAACGCCAACTGGTCGCTGCGCAATGCCTTCCGCCGCTACGACTACTCGCTGAACCGCAATAACACCATGCCGGGCAGCGTGAATGAAGCGGCGCAAACGGTCTCGCTCACCCACGGCAATGTGCGCCGCGAAGAGGACGGCTATTTCAACCAGACCGAGTTGACCCAGCGCGCAGAATTCTTCGGCACGCAGCACCAGCTGCTGTATGGCCTGGAGATCGGCAAGCAGGACAAGGACCAGGTGAACCGTTCGAAAGCCAATGCCGCCACGGTCAACCTGTTCCATCCAGTACTGCCAGTACTGGAGCTGATGGCGAACGTAGCACCAGGCACCGACAACCTCGGCATCCTGAAGAACAAGAGCGTCTACGTGCAGGACCTGGCGACGCTGACGCCGCAGTGGAAGCTGCTGGCCGGCGTGCGCTACGATGATTTCAGCCAGGAGACGCGCGAGCGCCGCGTGGGCCAGAAGGACCTTGAACGCACCGACCGCGCCTGGAGCCCGCGTGCAGGCCTGGTGTACCAGCCAAACAGCAGCGCCTCCTACTACGCCTCGTTCAGCAAATCGTTCCAGCCTTCCGGCGAAACCTTTGCGCTCTCCGCCAGCAATGCCGCCATCGAGCCGGAACAGACCACGAACAAGGAAGTCGGCGCAAAGCTGGACCTGTTCAACGGCCTGGCCACAATTGGCGCATCCCTGTTCCGCCTTGAGCGCACCGGCATCAAGAGCACCGACCCGGTCACCAACACCGTGATCCCGATCGGCACCCAGCGCACCGACGGCCTGGAACTTACCTTTGGCGGTGAACTGGGCCAAGGCTGGCAAGTGTCTTCCGGCCTGGCGCTGCTGGATGCGGAAATCATCAAGTCCATCGCGCGCGACGACGGCCAGCAGGTACAGGGCAAGCGTCCGACGCTCACACCTAAATACAGCGCTAACCTGTGGCTGAACAAGGCTCTGGGCGGCGGCTGGTTCACCGGCGCCGGCGTGAACTACCAGGGTGACCGCTTCGCCAACCCGGGCAACACCACCACCCTGCCCGGCTACACCGTGGTCGATGCGATGCTGGCCTACCGCGCCGCATCCTGGGACGTGCAGCTGAACGTGAACAACCTGTTCGACCGCGAATACATCGTATCCGGCCACGGTTCAAGCAAGCTGCTGAACGTGCCGGGCGCGCCGCGCAATGCCCGCGTCACAGCCCGTTACCGCTTCTGAGCTAAAATCGGGACATTACTAAGCGAAAGGAATGTCCCGATGATTTTTGAGCTGGCGGAATTTGAGATTAAAGATGGCCAAGGCGCCGATTTTGAAGCCGCAGTACAGAAAGCCGTGCCGCTGTTCCAGCGCGCCAAAGGCTGCAAGTCGATGCGACTGGAACGCGTGATCGAGCGCGCCAACACCTATATGCTGGTCATCGTGTGGGAAACGCTGGAAAACCATACCGTTGATTTCCGCGGCAGCGAAGACTTCCAGACCTGGCGCGGCATGGTTGGCCAATACTTCGCCAACACCCCGCGCGTCGAGCACACCTCCAACGTCGTCAGCGGCTTCTGATGCGAAGCCTCGCCTGCCTGCTGCTCGCTGCGGCCAGCCTGCCGGCGATCGCTGCGACGCCCGCAGAAACCATGGACGCCTTCCAGCGTGCACTGGCAACGGGCAAGCGCGATGCTGCGCTCGCCCTGCTCAGCCCCAAGGTGCAGATATTTGAATCTGGCTATACCGAACATAGCCGCGACGAATATGCAGCCCACCATCTCGACGGCGATATCGAATTCCAGCGCGCGACACAATCGCGCCTGCTGCGCCAGGAGGAACGCCGCGACGGCGCTACCGCCATCGTGATGCGCGAAACGGAAACCAGCGGCAGCTACAAGAATGCCGAGGTCCACACCTTTGGGCTGGAGACTGCCGTGCTGGAACAGCATGGAGACGGCTGGCTGATCGTGCACTTGCACTGGTCGTCACGCAAGGCCAAGGCGAAATAAGCGCGCGCCACGTCATTGCGCCTTGCGCGACAATTTTGCCAAACAGGAGACCCATTATGCCCAATACCATTTACCGAAATTTCCGTCAGATCGCGGATGCCGAAGGCGCACGCAGCGCGCTGCTGGCCGAAGGCTTTGCCAATTCGGCCGTGCAACTGAACCTGCATGAGGCACGGCCGATGTCTACCACCACCTCCGCCGTGCAGCACATCATGGACTCGCTGACGCCGGACGATGTAGACAACACAGACAAGCCCGATCGCCCCGCCGCCCTGCTCTCAGTGGACGTGGACGACGATGCCCAGCGCGAGCAAGCCGACCGCATCATGTCGCGCTTTGGAGGCCAGGAAGCCTAGTTCTGCACCATCCTTAATCCCGCCACGCCGCCGACAATGGCGGCCACGCAGGCCAGCCTGGCAGGCGTCGCTGAATCTCCCATGAACAGCACTCCCGCCAGCGCAGTACCAACTGCGCCGATGCCGGTCCACACGGCATAGGCCGTCCCCACCGGCAAGGTGCGCAATGCTAACGACAGCAAGTAGACGCTGGCCAATCCGGCCAGCGCGGTCAAACCGCCGGACAGTGGCCTGCTGAAGCCTTGCGACCACTTCATGCCGAGCGCAAACGCGATTTCCAACAGGCCGGCGACAGTCAATAACATCCAGGGCATTTCTCATCCTTTCTTTGTGTGAGGGCGGCCATTGTCGGGCCGGTCAACCCGGTCTGGACGAGCTTTGGCCGAGCCTGGTCCCGGGTTGGCCGAAATTGACGTAAATGCGCACTATCGGCCAAAAGCTTGCCGTCCGATAATGGATTCATCGCTAATCCATCAGGTGCAAACCATGCAAACGACGACCATCCAGGCCCTGCCCACCAGCAGCGCCTCAATCAATAACCTTCCCGTCAGCCTTTTCGGCTCCGTCATGGGCATTGCCGGCCTGGCCCTGGCCTGGCGCGGTGCGGCCCACCTGTTCGGCAGTAGCAGCCGTATTGCCGACGGCATCGGCATCCTCTCGCTGCTGGTGTTTGGCTTGCTGGCCTTTGCTTACCTGCTCAAATGGGCCGCCTTTCCGGATGCGGTGAAGGCCGAGTTTTCGCACCCGGTCGCCGGTAACTTCGTTGGCACGATCACGATCGCCATCTTGCTGTTATCGAGCGTGGTGGCGCCCTGGAGCGCCGCGCTGCAGCACCTGGTCTGGACCGTGGGCGCAGTCGCCACGCTGGCGCTGTCTTACGTAGTGGTGTCGCGAGTAATGAAGGGGAATGTGACCGCCGCCAACGTGGTGCCGGCCTGGCTGATTCCCGGCGTGGCCTCGCTCGACATCGCCGTTACCGGCGGCGGCTGGAGCCATGAAGTCAATATGCTGGCACTTGGCATTGGCACGGCAATCGCCATCGTGTTCTATGTGCTGATCTTCAGCCGCCTGGTGCACGGTGATCCGCTGCCGGCCGGCATGGTCCCTTCGCTGATGGTGATGATCGCCCCGTTCGAAGTCGGCTTCCTGGCCTACGTCAACGTCACGCAGCACATCGACATGTTTGCTGCCATGCTGTTCTACTTTGGCCTGTTCATGTTCCTGGTGCTGGCCCCGCTTGTGTTTCGCCGCTCGGTGCCCTTTGCTCCATCGTGGTGGGCCATCAGCTTCCCGATTGCCGCCCTGGTGAACGCTGCGCTGAAATATGCCGCCGTTGCCGATAGCGCCGCAGTCGTGGTGCTGGCCGGGGTGCTGCTGGCCTTCCTGACGGTTGCCATTGCCGTGCTGCTGCTGCGTACCTTATATTCGCTTTACACCGGCAAACTCCTGGCAGGCTGACCATGCGTATCGCACTACTTGTTTTCCCCGGCGTGCAGTTGCTGGACGTGGCGGGGCCAATGGATGTCTTCCACGAGGCCGCCCGCCAGTCCGGCAAACCCGATGCCTACCAGTTTGACCTGGTCGCATTGCAGGACGGTCCCGTGCGCGCCGACAATGGCATGCTGTTCCAACCCACCGCAACCATCGACACGCTGGACCATGCAGTCGATACCTTGCTGGTCACAGGCAGTCATGAGATACAGGACTTTGACGCCAATCCGCGCCTGATGCAGTGGATGCAGCGCCAGGCCGGCGTTGTGCGGCGGCTCGGCTCCGTCTGTTCCGGCGCCTGGCTGCTGGCTCACGCCGGCCTGCTGGACGGCAAGCGCGTGACAACGCACTGGAATATTTCCTCCGCCCTGGCGCGGCGCTTTGAACGCGTGCATGTCGAAGAGGACCAGATCCATCTGCGCGACGGCAAGCTGTACACCTCGGCCGGAGTTACCGCAGGCATGGACCTGGCGCTGGCAATGGTGGAAGAGGACCTTGGCCGGCCTGTGGCGCTTGCGGTCGCGCGCGAGCTCGTCATGTTCATCAAGCGCCCCGGCGGGCAAGCGCAGTTCAGCGCCCATCTTGCGGCGCAGACCGCGCAGCGCGGCCCGATTCGCCAGGTGCAGGAATGGGTGCTGGAAAACCTGGCGCAGGATCTGACGGTCGATCAGCTGGCAGCCCAAGCCGGCATGAGCGTGCGCAATTTCTCGCGCGCCTTCAAGAGCGACACAGGCGAAACGCCGGCCGATTTTGTTGAAGCGGCGCGCCTGGATGCTGCGCGCCGCTTGCTGGAGGAAAGCGCCAGCCCGTTAAAACGGGTGGCGGCGCGCAGCGGCTTCCACGACCAGAACAGTTTACGGCGCGCCTTCGTGCGCCGGCTTGGTGTGACGCCGGGCGACTACCGCAACCGCTTCCATCGTCAGGAGGCGTGATGGCCGAACACTTGCCGCAGGTAGGCGAGGAAAGTCTCGTCCTTGCACAGCGTCTTGCCGGGCGAATCGGACAGCTTGGCCACCGATTGCCCGTTCAGGCGAATCAGCTTCATCACGATATTCAGCGGCTTGATGCCGACATCGTTGGTCAGCCACGTGCCGATGCCGAAGCCCACCATGATGCGGTTGGCGAAGTGGCGGTACAGGCGAAAGGTGGTGTCGAAATCCAGCCCGTCCGAGAACACCAGGCGCTTGGTATTGGCGTCGATGCGCAAGGACTGGTAGTGCGCGATGGCCTTGTCGCCCCACACGATCGGATCGCCCGAGTCATGGCGCAAGCCGTCGAACAGCTTGGCGAAGTACAGGTCGAAGTCGTTGAGGAAGGCGTCCATGCCCACCACGTCGGTCAGGGCGATACCCAGGTCGCCCCGGTATTCCTGCACCCAGCCTTCCAGCGCCGCGCTCTGGAAGTCGCGCAGCCGCACGCCGAAGGCCTGGAAGGACTGCATGTACTCATGGGCCATGGTGCCGATCGGGATCAGGCCGAATTTTTTGGCGATGTAGACGTTGGACGTGCCTTTGAAGAATTCCGGCACCTCGCGTGCCAGGCGCTCGACGACTTCATCGTGCCATGCGGCCGAAAAGCGGCGGCGCAGGCCAAAGTCGGAAAAATCGAAGGGGTGGCGCAGCATGGGCTCTTTGCCGAAAGCCTTTAACTGGGCGATCTTTTCGCCCAGGCGCTTGCGGCCCTCTTCAAGCGCTGCCGGCGTACCGGCGCGGCGGAAATACAGCTCATTGACGATGTAGAGCACGAAGATCTCGAAGGCCATCACGTGCACCTGCGGTCCCTCAGCGTGGATCAACAGGGTATCGCCTTCCGTGCGCACTTCAATGAATTTGCGCTGGAAGCGGAACACCGTAAGGAAGTCGACAAAGTCGCTCTTGATGTAGCGCAGGGAGCGCAGGTAAGCCAGTTCGTCCTCGGTGAAGGACATGCTGCACAGGTGGTCGAGCTGGGCTTCGACTTCTTCCTTCAGTTCCGACAGCGGAAAGGCGGTCTGGTTGCGGCAGACGAATTCATATTCGGCGTGCGCATTCGGGTGGCCATGCAGCAAGGCCTGCCACATGGTGAATTTATACAGGTCGGTTTCAAGCAGGCTGCGTACGACGGGGACCATGGCTTATTCCTCCGCGTTGGCCAGAAGTTCCGCCAGCACTTCGGCCGACGTGGCAAGGCGCGCGCCGCGGCGCTGCATCGCTTGCGCGAATTCCTGGTACTGCGCTTCGAAGCCGGACACAGGGCTCATGCAATCGGTCACCAGCACCAGCTTGCGCGGGTCGATCTGGTCGGCGATATGCTCGGTGGTCGCTTTCACACAATGGCTGCCTGCTTCGCCGGTGATGACAATAGTGTCGGCTTGCGACAGGCTTACGATCAGTTCGCGGTTCAGCTGCGAGGCCGGGTCGGCGGGATCGGGCACTTCGGCCATCACGGCGGAGTAATGCTCGGTCCACGGATTGGAACCCTTGCCGACTTTTGCGACAACGGCGTGGCGCTGCTCTTCCCAGGCGTTGTACGCCGCGCGCACGGCGTCGTGCACATTGTGGCCCCAGCTGCCGATTTCGCAGTGCACCGGCCACACCATCAGTTGATAGCGGCCCGCGGTTTCCAGTGCGTCGAGGTAGGCCAGCACGCGCGGCAAGGCGGCGGCATCGCGCGGCTTATAACGGCCGGCGCGCACATCGGCGGCGGAGATCTGTGTGAACGGACCGGGCGCAGAGCCGTCGGCGGTATGCCAGAACGTTGGATGCGCCACGTCGTAGCGGTGGTGCGAGTCGAGCGTGACGGTAATGGCCGAGAGTCCCGCTCCGCCCTGTTCGATCAGGCTGGCGAGCCGCAGCATGTCCTGGTGGGCCCCCGGTACCGGCAAGGCCGGCGCTGCTGGTGGTGGCAAATCGCAGAAATCATTCTGCGGGTCGATGATTAGCAGGTGATATTGGCGTTTCATCCCACCATCATAGCAAACGAAAAAAAAGGCAGCACGGCCGGCGGGCCGGTGCTGCCAAGTCCACTCGGGGAATGAAAGGTTTTACGCTGCGATCAGTTCATCGATCGACTTGCGGCCCTTGGCCACGGTATCGGCCACGGCTTGCTCGCCCATCGCCACGCCTTCTGCGCGGATGAACTGTACATCGGTCAGGCCGATGAAGCCAAGAACTGTGCGCAGGAAGGTGGTCAGGTGGTCGAAGGCCACGGCTGCGCCTTCGCTGTAAACGCCGCCGCTGGCGGTGAATACATAGACCTTCTTGCCCTTCAACAGGCCTTCCGGGCCGTTGGCGGTGTACTGGAAGGTGCGGCCAACGCGGGCCACGTGGTCGATCCAGGCCTTCAGCGAGGACGGCACGGAGAAGTTGTACATTGGCGCGCCGATCACGATCACGTCGGCGGCAAGCAGTTCGTCCACCAGGGTATCGGAGACCTTCACGATATGCGCTTGCTCGGCGTTGCGTGCCTCGGCCGGGGTGAAGAAGGCGCCCATCATTTCTTCGGTCAGGTGCGGCACCGGCTTGGTGGCCAGGTCGCGCTCAACCACGGTGTCGGCCGGGTTGGCGGCCTTCCACTTGGCGATGAATTCGGACGACAGCTGGCGGGACAGGGAACCTGCGTTACGCACGCTGCTATTGATGTAGAGGACGCTTGCCATATTGTTACTCCTGGAATTGGTTGGTGATTGCGGCCATCTTAGATCGGGTTTAATATCGATGAAATAGGTTTTATCACGATAGAAATTATCGATTTAATTGATCATGCGAGACCCCGGCCTTCCCACCCTTGACCAGCTGCGCGTGTTTATCGCCGTCGTCGACCACGGCGGCTTCGCCCACGCCGCACGCGCCCTGCACCGTACCCAGTCGGTGATCAGCTACACCATCGCCAACCTGGAAGAACAGCTCGATATCGAGCTGCTCGACCGCAGCACGCGCAAGCCCACGCTGACCGAAGCCGGCAAGGCCCTGCTGGCCGATGCGCGCGCCGTGGCCACCCGCGTGGACAGCATGCGTTCGCGCGCCAAGGCATTGGGCATGGGTCTGGAAGCGGAATTGTCGGTGGTCGTGGATGTGATGTTCCCCGCCTGTCACCTGGTGCGCGCGTTGGAGCATTTCCAGCGCGAGTTCCCCACCGTTTCGCTGCGCCTGCATACCGAAGCGCTGGGCGCCGTGGCCCAGATGGTGGCCGACCGCCGCTGCCAGCTCGGCGTGGCTGGCATGGCGGCAACCGCGCCGGTCAACTTCGAACGGCACGCGGCCGGCTTCGTGAAGATGATGCCGGTGTGCTCGCCCTTGCATCCGCTCGCGCGCGAGGAAACGCCGATCCCGAGCGCCGTGCTGCGCGAACATTTGCAGCTGGTGGTGACCGACCGCAGCCCTTTAACGGCGGGCCGCGACTTCGGCGTGCTGGGCTTGCGCGACTGGCGGCTGGGCGACGTCAGCTCCAAACACGCCCTGCTGGTGGGCGGCCTTGGCTGGGGCAATATGCCAGAGCACATGGTCATGCGCGACCTGTCGGAAGGCCGGCTGGTGCGCCTGCACGCTCAGGAAGGCAGCGAACTCGAGTATCCGCTCTTCGTCATTCATCGTGCCGATGATGAACTGGGGCCGGCAGGCAAATGGCTGCGTCAAAAGTTCATCGGCCTCGACCACACTTTGCCCGACGACGCTTTCTAACGTCTCCTACAGTCCAACGGCGCGTGCACCTACAGGCGCGCTTGCAGCATCGGCCTAGCATGGACTTCGCTTCAATTACAAAGGAGAGCGATCATGACACAACGCAAGGACACCGAAAAGTCGGATGATTGGCGCAACCAAGCCGGCCAGGCTGACCAGCCAGGCCAAGCCAACCAGCCAGGCCAGGGCGACCGTCAGCAAGGCGGCCAGCAGGGCAACAAGCAATCGGACCAGGAGCGCGGCAACAAGCAGAGCGACGTTGGCCAGGGCGAACGCCAGGGCAGCCGCGACGACCTGCAGGATGAGGAAAGCGGCAACCGCGGCAATCGCGGCGGCAGCGACCAGCAACGCTAAGCCACTCCGGCGGCGCGCAGACGGGTTTTAAGGCGGCGAACTTCGTCGCACAGATCCACTACCAGCGCCGCCAAGTCTTCGTCCGCATCGAAGTCCCTTTCCAGCTGGGCCAGGCGACGCGCCCTCCCCAGGTCCACGCTGGTGAATTGCAGGGTTTCGACCGTCGTCCCTTCCGCGCCGATCAGGATGCCGCGCCGCACACGGTGCACTACCCACTCCGGCTCGACGGCGCAGGCACGCGCGAGTTCATCCAGGGTCAGCGCCTGGAGTTCCAGCGGCACGCCTTCAACAATCTCTTCCTTGGGCATCGCTCATCCTCCCATTTCGCGTTGCATTTGTTCGTAGAGTGCGCGCCGCTCGGGCGTATCGGCCGGCGGAGCGAAGATTTCCAGAATCAGGTACAGGTCGCCCGCCGTGGCGGCATTGCCGGAGGCGGGAATGCCGCGCCCCTTCAGGCGCAGCTTGCGGCCGCCCTGCGAATTGGGCGGCACAGTCACAGTCACGCGTCCGGAAGGCGTGGCCACTTCGCGCTCGCCGCCCAGCGCCGCGGACCAAGGCGGGATTGCCACTTTTTCGTAGACATCGCGGCCTTCAATCCGGTAGCGCTCGTCTGCCTGGAAAGCGATTTCGAGGTAGAGGTCGCCTGCCTCAGCGCCATTCATGCCGGGTTGGCCCTGCCCGCTCAGGCGCAGCTGCTGTCCGGCCGTTACGCCCTGCGGGATGCTGACCTTGAGGTTACGTTCGCGGCCTAGTGAGATCTCGCGCTGTGCGCCGCTGTAGGCATCCTGCAGGCCAATTTCGAGCACCGCGTGGATATCTTCACCGCGCATGCGGAAGCCTTGGCTGCGGCCGCCGCGCTGGCGGCCCACATGGGCAAACAGGTCGGCGAAGAAATCCTCCGCACTGCCGCCTTCGAAGCCTCCCCCCCAGTCGGGTGGCGGGTGGAATTCCTGGCCAGCCCGGTATTGGCCGCTGCCCAACGAATCGTAGGCGGCGCGTTTTTCCGCATCGCCCAGCACGCCATAAGCTTCGTTCAGCTCCTTGGTGCGGGCATCGGCATCGGCTTCCTTGCTGACGTCCGGGTGATATTTGCGGACCAGCTTGCGGTATGCCTTCTTGATCTCGTCTTCGCTGGCGGTTTTGGCGACTCCCAGCGTTGCGTAGTAGTCCTTGTATTCCACGCTCTACCCTCTCTTTGAAGGAGAGGATAGGGTATCAGGAATTCATAAGATGCGGCTTAGGAATCAGCGTTGCGCCGACTCCTGGATGCCGAAGTCATACGAGTCGATGATCGCCTTATGACGCGCTATCTGCGCCCTTAATGGTTCGGCCATTGCTTCAGCATTTGCTTTGACAGCCTTTATTTCTGGAGTTTTGGACTTGATGAAGCGCGAACCAAAAACGGCCCCGGCAACCAAGACTGGCAGCCCCCACACCGGGCCGAATATCCCCATGGAAAAGGCTAATAAGAAAAGTGCGCACCATCCAATGAAAACGTTGTTCTTGTGGTCGGCCGCTTGCAGTGCTTTCACTGCTTTATCCCTTTGTGCGTAAATTCCTGCAATGTCGCTTTGTAGCCTGGCAACGGCAAGCTCGGATGCTGCTCGATTTGTGCCCAGCTTTACGTCATCCAGCGCTTCCTCTACACGCCGCAATGAGACAATCCCGCCGCTGCGTTCGACCTGTTGCTGGATCCCGCAATAGCCGCAAGCGAAGTCGCTAATGTCCTGTTTTACTTCGAGCCCCGCCCCACAGTTCACGCATTTCAACGACAGAATCTTCATTAATCTTGGCCGTTCACTCGATTGTTGGAAATTGAGCAAGTGTACTTTTTCCGTGGCGTTGTGCAAAGCAGATCTCGCGGAAAATTCAAATCGATTTAGTCCCTATACTGTTGAAATAGACCAGCAGCTCGCGGGAGGGTGTCATGGCATTCCACAACGCTATTAAGTATCGGGGCTATACGCTCGACTGTGAGCCTGTCAGGTGGAACGACACCTGTTTTATCGCCCAGGTCACCATTTCCCGCGAAGCCGGCGAGGACCTGGACGAGTTCTCCTTCCCTAACCTTTGCATCAGGGAATCGGCGCCATCGGCGGCGCAATTTGCAAAGGCTTGGGGGCGGGAGTGGGTTGATGCCAGCCTGCTGCCGCATCGGGCCAAATAAAAAGCGCGCTGGGAAGCGCGCTTTTGTGATGCTGCCGCTGCTGAAGATCAGCGTACGCGGCGGATCGACGAGATGCGGTCGATGAAATCACCCAGATCCTGGTAGCGGCCTGGGCCGTAGGTGCGGCATTGGCCGCGGAAATCGGCGTGTTCGCAGACTTCCCAGGTGCCATAGTTGATGACCAGGGAGTTGGCGTTATCGTTAAAGCCAACATCGCGCAGGGTGCTCATGTCGTTGTTGATGGTCACGTGGCGGCCACGGAAGCCGACGTCGTTGAACAGCTCAACAGCATCGCCGCGTTCGCGGTCGTTGCGGCGCTCGTCGCGACGCTCTTCGCGCCAACGCTCTTCACGGCGTTCTTCGCGACGTTCGTCGCGGCGCCCTTCACGATATTCGCGCTCGTCGCGGCCATAGCCGTAACCCTGGCCACGGTTGTCGCCGTGCCCCTGGATTTCACGGGCGGAGGAGAAGGCGTTATTGAAGCGGCGCAGGTCCGGGTATTCGCCGCGCTCGAAGACGGCGCACTGGCCGCCGAAGTTCTTGTGCTCGCAAAGTTCCCATGTGCCGGAGCGCACGATCAGGCTGGAGGCCCGGTCGTTGAAGCCGAAATCGACGAAATTGTTGGCGGCGCCGTCGGCGATCACCACGCGTTCGCCGCGGAAGCCTTCACGCGTGAAAAGCTGCAATTCGCCGGCCGAGGCGGCCTGGCCGATAAGGGTTGCCGCAAGCAGGAAAGCGGCAGTCAGTGTATTCTTCATAACTAAAATCTCCGTGGTTCGGGCATTCTTAGCGTTTTAACGCTTCGCAAAGCCCGCTAGCCTACCTTACCTTGTAACAAATTCCTACTACCAGTCACATGCCGATCACGAATTCGACATCCAACGTACGCAAAGAAGCAACAGCATTGTGGAAATTGGCCTGGCCGGTGTTGATCGGACAACTTGCTACCGTCGGCATGGCGGTGGCGGACGTGGCGATGACTGGACATACCCGCGCTTCCGAACTGGCGGCAGTGTCGACCGGGGCCGCCATCTGGTCTATCGTGCTCGTGACCGTCGTTGGCACCATGATGGCGATGAATACCCTGGTGGCGCATGAGGTGGGCGCCGGCAACCATCAGCGCATTCCGCACCTGGTGCGCCAGGGTCTGTGGAAAGGCGTGGGCGTGGGCCTGGCTGCGGCCCTGATGGCCAACCTGTGCACGCTCCTGTTCGACCATTTGCAGCTGGAGCAGGAAGTGAACCAGCGCGCGTCCATGTTCGTGCACATCATCAGCATCGGTTTGCCGCCGTTTGCCTGCTACCGCGCGCTGTACGGCTACAGCGCCAGCATCAACCAGACCAAGCCGGTGATGGTGATCGCCCTGCTCGGCCTGGCCTTCAATATATTGGTGAACTGGCTGCTGATTTTCGGTCATTTCGGCCTGCCGGCCATGGGCGGCGTGGGCTGCGCGGTGTCGACCGGTATCTGCATGTGGCTGATGCTGGGCGCCATGCTGGTGTGGATGCGCATTTCGCCCGCTTACCGCGCCACCTATCCGTTCACGCATTGGGAATGGCCGCACTGGCCGGAGATCCGCAGCATGCTGCATCTGGGCCTGCCGATTGGCGTGACCTATTTCGCGGAAGTCAGCGCGTTTGGCGCAGTGGCTTTGCTGGTGGCGCGCTTTGGCGTGATCGAGCAGTCGGCGCACCAGATTGCGCTGAACTTTTCTTCGCTGGTGTTCATGGTGCCGCTTAGCCTGGGTATCGCCTTGGTGACGCGCGTCGGACAGGCGATTGGCGAAGGCGACGCCCACCGTGCGCGCGTCGCCTCGTGGGTTGGTTTGGGCATATCGCTGGCCTTTGCAGTGGTGTCGGCGGCGTTCATCGCCCTGTTCCGGCATCAGATCGCAGCTGCTTACACCAACGACAGCGCGGTGCAGGCGACTTGCGCTACCTTGCTGCTGTTTGCGGCGCTGTTCCAGCTGTCGGATGCGACGCAGGCGGCCGCTTCTTGTGCAATTCGCGGCTACAAGGTGACGCGCCAGCCGATGCTGATCCAGCTGATGGCGTTCTGGGGCTTCGCCCTGCCGGTGGGCTGCCTGCTTGGGCTGTGGAAGGAAATGGCGGCGGCGGGGTTCTGGATCGGGCTTGTGCTCGGATTGACCGTCGCCGCCGTTCTGCTTACCTGGTTCCTGCAACGCTTGTCGCTGGAGCGGCTGCGGGCATAGCGTCCAGCGTTGCCAGACCGTTGCGCACTGACCTGCGGCCTGGTGCGAGCGCGTTGGCCGCTTCGAAGGCCTTGCGTGCATCGGCCGGCTGCTGCATTTCCAGCAAGGCAGCGCCCAACCGCTCGCTGGCCGGCTGCACCAGCACCGGCGGGCCGAAGTCCATCTCCAGCGCCTGCTCCTGCTGCGCCGCCTGCCGGAACAGTGCCAGTGCGACTTCGCGCTCGCCCTTGCGCAGCGCCAGCTGGCCATCCAGCATCGCCATTTCTATGCCGGGGATGCGGTAGCGTGCGTGTTCAGGCGCGAGTTCAGCGTCGCTTGGCTTGAAGGACTTGGCGGCGCTGGCCGCTTCGCGTGCCCGCGCGACTGCAGCATCGGCTGCTCCGGCCTGCGCCGGCGCGGCGCGCAATACCATCCACGCATCCGTCACCGCCCACACCAGGGCTGCCTTCTTCTGCTTTGCCGCCAGCGGCGCCAGCTCCGCGATTGGATCTTGCGCGTCATTGCCGTCGATGAGATAGC
This sequence comes from Pseudoduganella sp. GW821-FHT11H04, assembly GCF_058807935.1. NCBI lineage: Bacteria > Pseudomonadati > Pseudomonadota > Betaproteobacteria > Burkholderiales > Oxalobacteraceae > Pseudoduganella > Pseudoduganella sp. GW821-FHT11H04. The sequence continues at coordinate 148,353 of NZ_JBXARE010000011.1, forward strand.
GCGAGCGCATTTGAGCCAGGCCGATAAGACTGTTGTCGAAGTTCTGTTGCTGCTCCGGCGTTGCGGACGCAAGGTTCGCCGCGCGCAGCCGTGCGGCGCAGTTTTCGATGATGCCGCGCGCATCGTCCATGCGGCCCTGCTGCACTTTGGCGTAAGACAGCCAGATGATGTAGTGCCCGCAAGCCGGTGCGCGGGCCTTGGGGTCCTTGGCCAGCATTTGTTTATGGCGAACCTGCAGCGCAATCTCATTGGCGCGCACGGTTTCTTCCCACATCCCCAGCGCGAGGTAGATGTGCGCGGTCATATGCTGCGCGTGGTCGGCTTCCGGCGCGATCTTGCCGTAGGCCTGGGCGGCGCGCAGGCCGAGCGGCGCGTGCACGGCATCGTCGACAGAGTGAATCAGGTAGTGGGCGGCGCCGGGGTGCTGAGGGTGATGTTCGAACACTTCCTGCATCAGCGCTGCGGAACGCATATAAGTCGGGATGTGGCGGCCGGCGTCCGAAGTGCCCAGCAGCGCCAGCGCGTAGAAACAGGTGGCATCGACATCGGCCGGATATTTGGCATGCAGCGCTTCCATCGCCTGCGCATAACGGCGGTCGCGTTCATGCTTGCTGCCTTCGCCGTACAGGATTTCAACGGCGTGCAAGTAATCCTTCTCGCGCGCCGAGCGGGCCTTGGCCTGGCGCGCTTCAGGCGTCGCAGCCAGACGGCTCAACGCCGCACGGGCCGCGTTCAGGTCCTGCTGGAACCAGACCGGGTGGTTGTATGTCATCGCCTCGCCCCAGTAAGCCATGGCGAAACCGGGATCGGCTTTTTGCGCGCGGCGGAAAGCTTCCGCTGCGGAGGCGTACTCAAAATTATGCAGCTGCGCCAGGCCGTAAAGGAAATCGGCCTGCGCCACCTTGGCGCCAGAATTCTCGAAGCTCACCACGCCGACCTTGCCCGGTACGGCCCCCGCCGTCCCGGCGCCGCAAAGCAGCATTAGTGCAAGCACAACGCGTACCGCCAGATTTCTTGTCATCATGGCCTCTCCTCCGGTGAGCCGACAGTATGCGCCCATTCTTGCCGAAGGAAAATCGGCGAATGGCAATCGATTCCGAATATCAAGGGGAGCGTGTTCTGGTATTGTCTTGCAGTTCATTAATAAATCATACGGGACATACATGCGCTTGATTCTCACCCTGGTAGCTGCCCTGCTGGCTGCCGGTACCGCGTCTGCAGAACGCCTCACCCTGGAACGCCTGTACGCCGACCCGGCCCTGTCCGGCCCCGGCGTGCGCGCCCTCAAAGTTTCGCCGGATGGCGCCCGCGTCACCTTCCTGCGCGCCCGCCCGGACGACCAGTACCAGATGGACCTGTGGGAATACAATATGAAGGACAAGACCACGCGCCGCCTGGTCGACTCCAAAGTCCTGGTCCCGGTTGAAAACCTGTCCGACGCTGAAAAAGCGCTGCGCGAGCGCGCCCGTACCGCCGCACTGAAAGGCATCATTTCCTACAGCTGGTCGCCGGATGGCAAGCAGCTTCTGGTGCCGATCGCGGGCAACCTGTACCTGGTCGACCTGTCCAAGCCTGACAGCGCACGCCTGGTCGCCTCGGGCAGCGTGATCGATCCGAAGATTTCGCCAAAGGGCAAATACGTTTCCTTCGTGCGCAACCAGAACCTGTTCGTGATCGACCTGGCCACCGGCAAGGAGCGCCAGCTGACCACCGACGGCAAGGGCACCGTGCATAACGGCGAAGCCGAATTCGTGGCACAGGAAGAAATGCACCAGTTCACCGGCTACTACTGGGCGCCGGACGATTCCGCCATCGCCTTCCGCTGGTACGACGAAGCGCAAGTGCCTGTGGCGCGCCGCTTCGAAATCTACGCTGACCGCACCGACGTGGTGGAGCAGCGCTACCCTGCCGCCGGCGACAAGAACGCCATCGTCGGCCTGAAGATCGTGTCGCCAGGCGGCGGCGATATCCGCGACGTGGACTTGGGCGCCAACAAAGACATCTACCTGGTGCGTGCCGACTGGAGCAAGGATTCCAAGTCGCTGTTCTTCCAGCGCCAGTCGCGCGACCAAAAGACCCTGGAACTGGTGGCAGTCGATGCAGCCAGCCTGGCCCAGCGTCCGGTCCTGACCGAGACCTCCAAGACCTGGACCACCATCAGCGACGACCTGCGCTTCCTGGAAAGCGGCAAGGGCTTCATCTGGGCCTCCGAGCACACTGGCCGCAACCACCTGTACATGTACGGCATGGACGGCAAGCTGAAACACGCCATCTCCAAGGGCGAGTGGGGCTTTGACGACGTGCTGGCAGTGGACGAAAAGGCCGGCAAGGTCTACGTTTCCTCCAACAAGGATGCGGTCTACGACAAGCAAGTCTATGAACTGAAACTGGACGGCTCCACTGCCGACAAGCCAAAACGCATCACCCAGGCTGACGGTTGGCACGAAGCTTCCTTCTCCAAGCATGGCGAAGTGTTCGTGGATACCTGGTCCGATCCGGCCAATCCGCCGCAAGTGGCGATCCGCCGTCCGGACGGCTCGCTGGTGAGCTGGCTGGATGAAAACAAGGTCAATGAATCCCACCCATACTTCAAGTACAAGCCAGACCTGCTGCCGGTCGAATTCGGCAACATGAAGGCGAAGGATGGCCAGACCCTGTACTACTCGATGATCAAGCCGTACAAGTTTGACGCCAACAAGAAGTACCCGGTCTACCTGTCCACCTACGGCGGCCCACACTCGCAGCACGTGACGCGCCGTTGGGATGGCGGCCAGTTCGACCAGTACATGGCGCAGCAAGGCTATGTGGTCTTCCGCCTGGATAACCGCGGCTCCTCGCGCCGCGAGCGCGTATTCACCGACGCCATCTACCGCAATCTGGGCAAGGTGGAAGTGGAAGACCAGCTGACCGGTATCGACTGGCTGGGCAAGCAGTCCTTCGTGGACGCCAAACGTGTCGGCGTGTACGGCTGGAGCTACGGCGGCTTTATGACCCTGCGCCTGCTGTCGCAAGGTTCGGACAAGATCGCCGCCGGCGTGTCCGGCGCGCCGGTGACCGACTGGGGCTTGTACGACACCCACTACACCGAGCAATTCATGGACCGTCCATCGGACAACGTGGATGGCTACAAGCAGTCGAACGTGTTCTACCACGTCGACGGCCTGAAGTCGAAGCTGCTGCTGATCCACGGCATGGCGGATGATAACGTCCTGTTCACCAACACCACCAAGATGATCGACGCACTGGTGAACCGCGGCGTGCAGTTCGAGCTGATGACCTATCCGGGCGCCAAGCACGGCGTGTCGAACCGCCTGGCCAAGCGCCACGTGCAGACTTACATCGACGCGTTCTTCCGCAAGAACCTGCATCCGGAATCGAACTAAGCGCCCTCCCCGCGCCACCCAGCCCGCCCGCGCAAGCCGGCGGGCTTTTTCTTTGTCGATTTTTAAGTACATCAAACGTCGTACTGGTACGATCAACAAAACTGACGGAGGCGCTATGTCCCTGCAACTTTTCTACCATCCACTTTCTTCGTATTCCATGAAGGCGCTGGTTGCGCTGTACGAGAACGGCACGCCGGTCGAGTACCGCATGCTGTCGCCGGAGCATCCCGAGAATTGCGCGCAGTTTGCCGACTTGTGGCCAATACAGAAATTCCCGATCCTGCTCGATGGAGATCGTGTGGTGGTGGAGGCCAGCATTGTGGTCGAGCACCTGGCTCTCTACTATCCGGGACCGGTGCGGCTGCTGCCGGCGGATCCCAAGGTGGCGCTGGAGGTACGGATGATGGACCGCTTCTTTGACAACCACATCGCCACGCCTCAACAGAAACTGGTGGCCGACGTCCTGCGGCCGGCGGCCGAACGCGATGCGTATGGCGTGGCGGAGGCGCGGCGCAAGCTCGATACGGCTTACGCCTGGCTGGACAAGGTGATGGCGCATCGCACATGGGCGGCGGGAGAAGAATTCAGCATGGCCGACTGCGCCGCCGCGCCCTTCCTGCTGTATGCGCACTGGTCGCACCCGATTCCTGCCAGGCATGAACATGTGTTGGCCTACCTGGGCCGCCTGCGCGCCCGCCCATCATTCGCCCGAGCCTGGGCCGAGGCCAAGCCTTATCGGCACATGTTCCCGCTAGGTGTACCTGCTGGCGAGGAATAGTTTATTGGCCGCAATAAGCTCGGTGCTTTTTCTGAAATAGGCCGAGCGCAGATTGTGCGTTCGGCCGAATGATCTTACTGGCGGTTGCCGCGGTCGATCAGTTCATCGGTGGCGTCGTCCACGGCCTCACGCAGGTCGCCGCGCTGTTTCTGCAGCTTGCCTTCCACCTGTTTGGCAACACCCTTCACCTGCTGCTTCGAGCTGCCAACCAGTTCACCGGCTTCTTCCTGGATTTTGCCGCCGATTTCCTTGGCCTTGCCCTTCACTTGGTCCTTGTTCATGATGCGCTCCTCGTAAAAAAGTACGACGAGCAAATCATACGAACAGGCACCGGCGGCCACTGTTCGCGAGCTAACAGAACTAAGCTTTACGCCAGACTGAAGCCAGCCATGGCTGCTGTTCGCGCGGCAAGCCTGCTGGTCGGTAATAGTGGGTTACCGGTTCGAAGCCAGCGGCAGTCGCCACGGCCGACCATGTTTCGAAATCGTAATAGCAACCGTAGCGCGGGCCGTTCCAGCCTTCTTCGTTATTGCCGCGCGGGTTGGAGCTGAACAGAACGCCGCGCGGCTTCAGCGCCGCGTGCAGGCGCGACAGCACATCGGGCAGCACCGCGCTGGGAACGTGGAACAGGGAGGCGTTGGCGAAAATGCCGTCGAATGATTCGGGCGGCAGGTCAAGCGCGACGAAGTCTTGCTGCCACACGGTGCAGCCACTCCAGCTTTGCGCCATCTCAACGAAATGGGCCGAGCCGTCGAGACCGACCGGCTCATGCCCAAGGGACTTGAACGTACGCAGGTCGCGGCCAGGGCCGCAACCCAAATCGAGGATACGGAACGGAGCCGTTCCTTCAATCGCATCGAGCAGTGCCGCAATATTCTGGCTTACGTCGTGGTCGCGCGTGCCCTCGAGGAAGGCTTGCGCGTTGCGTTCGTAATGTTCCAGCGTACGCCGGGTGATCTGCTCGATGTCGTCCATCCCCCTACTTTACCAGACGCGCACCCGCTGTTCCGGCGCCAGGTACAGCTTCTGGCCCGGCTTCACGTCGTAGGCCTGGTACCAGGCGTCCAGGTTACGAACGGTGTAGGTGCGCCACTTGGCCGGCGAGTGGCCGTCGGTCATGACCTGGTTGCGCAGCGACGCGTCGCGCGACTTGTTGGCCCAGCTTGCGGCGTAACCGTTGAAGAACTCGCGGTCTTGCGCTGGGGTGAACTTGCCGCCGATCGAAACGTGATAAGCATCCAGCGCAGCAGCCAGACCGGCCAGGTCGGCCAGGTTTTCGCTCAGGGTCAGGGTGCCGTTCAGCTTCAGGTCAGGGAAGGCTTCGTACGCGTTGTACTGGGTCACCAGTGCCGCCGCGGCTTTCTGGAAATGCTCGCCGTCTTCCTTGGTCCACCAGTCGCGCAGGCGACCCTTGGAGTCGAACTGGGCGCCCTGGTCGTCGAAGCTGTGGCTGATTTCGTGGCCGATCACTGCGCCGATGGCGCCGTAGTTCAGCGCATCGCTGGCCTTGGCGTCAAAGAATGGCGGCTGCAGGATGGCGGCCGGGAAGTTCAGCGCATTCTGCATCGGCATGTTCACCGCGTTCACGACGTGCGGCGGCATGCACCATTCAGTTGGATCGACCTTCTTGCCCAGCTTCGCCAGCTGCTGCTTGTAGTGGAACTGCTCGGCGCGCAGGGCGTTGCCCATCGCATCGTCAGGCTTGATTTCCAGGCCATCGTAGGTCGTCCATTTGTCCGGGTAACCCACACCAACGTACAGGGTGCGCAGTTTTTCCTGGGCTTCCTTCTTGGTAGCAGGCGCCATCCAGTCCAGCGCCTCGACGCGCTTATGGAAGGCGTCAACGATCTTGGTCACCATCGCTTGCAGGCGAACCTTGGATTCGGCTGGGAAGTAGCGGTCGACGTACATCTTGCCTGCCGCATCCGGCACTGCGCCGTTGACCGAAGCCAGGCCGCGCTTCCAGCGTGGCGACAGTTGCGGGGTGCCGTTCATGGTGCGGCCATAGAATTCGAAGCGCTGGTCGACGAAGGCCTTAGGCAGCGTGCCGCCGAAGTGGTTGACGGTGTGGAAGGCCATGAAGTCTTTCCATGCCTGCAGCGGCATCTCGTTCACCAGGGCCGCGCTGCCGATGATGGCGCTTGGGTGGTAGACGATGAATTTATCCTGCTTGCCCAGGCCTGCTGCGCGGAAGAAGGCGCGCCAGTCCATGCCAGGCGCCTTGGCGGCGAAATCGCGCAGGGTCCAGTTGTTATTGGCTTTCTGGATGTCGGCGGAATCTTCGCGGGAGCCATGGGCTTGCGCCAGCTTGCGTTCCAGTTCGAAGACGCGCGCGGCGCGGGCTTCCGGTTCGCTGTAGCCGGCCAGCTTCAGCATGGCGGCGATGTGGGCCTGGTAGGCGGTGCGCAGCTGCTGCATGCGCTGGTTGTCGTCGAGGTAGTAGGCCCGGTCAGGCAAGCCCAGGCCGCCCTGCAGGATGTATGGGACGTAGTGGTTAGGGTCTTTCAGGCCTTGAGCGATCCAGATGCCGAACAGGTTCTCGGTGTAGAAATTGGTGGAATTCAGCGGGTCGACGTCGGCACGCACGGAACCGGCCAGGGCGCGCACCAGGCCTGCCTTGTCCTTGATGCCGTCGATTTTTTCCAGTTCCGGCTTGAGCGACTTCAGGCCGCGAGCTTCGATGCCCGCTTCGTCCATGAAGGCGTGGTAGTAGTCGGTCACGCGACGGACATCGCCGCTTGGGGCCTTGGCCGCGGTTTCTTCGATCAGCTTGACGATGCGTTCATTTGTCGCGTCGCCCAGGGCGGAGCCGGCGCCCCAGCTGCCTTTGTCGGCCGGGATCTGGGTTTTGGCCAGCCATTCGGCGTTCACGTGGCCAAAGAAATCGTCGCCGGCGGCTGGCACTTCAGCCTGGACTTGCGCGGCTGGAGCCGGGGCTGCCTGTTGGGCAATCGCAGGAGCCAGGCCGAAGGCAGCTCCACAGAAGGCCAGGGTAAGGGCCAGCTTGAGCGGCGTGACGCGAATAGTTGCTTGCATGTTTGTATCCCTATCTAGTCGTTTTAAATGGCGGAATAAGCCAGGCTGCACTGTAACGGCAACACGGCTGTGACATGGGGCAAATGCGACAGACTGCAAATTTCGGGGACAAGCTGCAAAAAGCTGGGAATGCTGTGCAGCGATGCCAACAGGACTGAAAAACTTGCTGCACACCCCTCAGGAATGGCTATATAGTTCACCTTCAGCAACGCCCAACAAAAAGGAGAACTATATGAAGCTCGAAGCCCTGTTCCAGAATCCAACCGCGCTGCCGACTGCGCCGAAGGTTGTAGACGAATTGATCAGCAGCTTCGACAAGGCCAGTGTCTCCACCGAAGAAATCGCCAAGAAACTGTCGGCTGACCCGGTGCTGAGCGCCAAACTGCTGCGCCTGGCCAACTCGGCCTATTACCATGTTTCCCGCTCGATCGGCACCGTCGAAGACGCTGTGCTGATGCTGGGCTTCGTCACCGTGCGCACGCTCGTGATCAGCTCCGGCCTGGTGAGCGGCTTCAAGACCGTGCCGGGCCTGGACCTGCGCCAGTTCTGGCGCTACAGCCTGCGCACCGCAGTGGGCGCCAAGTTCATCGCCAAGGCCTGCAAACAGAACACCGACCTCGCCTTCACCATCGGCATGATGCATGCGATTGGCCAACTGGTGATCCACGCCGGCATGCCTGAGCAGGCGCTGGCCCTCGATAAAGTCGCCGGCCCGCTCGATGCGCGCCGCCTGGACACCGAAATGGCCTCGTTGGGCTATACCTATGCCGACGTCGGCGCCGAACTGGCCCGCCGCTGGAAATTCCCGCCTACCTTCTCCGACACCATTTCCACCATTCCCCATCCAGGCGACAACGAACTGGCTGCGGTGATCCACCTGGCCGCCTGGCGTGCCCGAGTTGACGAAAACAAACTGACTCCGGATGAGATCGCCGCCTGCTACCCGACCGAGGTCGCCGAAAGCCTGGGCCTCGAGGAAAACGCCCTAATCGATCAGATGCCATCGCTGGATGAACTGAGCGCAGGCCTGGAAGAACTGATAAGCTAAACAACTTTTTGCTTAACTCGTGCCGTTGCTGCCCTTTGGGATGGGGGCGCAACGGCAATTTTTTTGGATTTTTTCAAATATTTTTCAAAAAGACCCTAAAGTTACTTCCGAGCCTGACGTTAATCCTGACATGCGGTAATCCGCGCACAGAATCCAAGGCTCAAAATGACCTCGACCCAAGTTCTCGCTACGTATGAAAAAATTGCCGGTTTGACCACCCAGATGGTCAGCGCCGCGCAAGCCTGCGACTGGACTTCGCTCGACAGCATGGAAAACCAGTGCGCGGCGGCTTCGGTAGCCCTGATGGGCGGCGCCGCTCCCCTGCAAGGCGATGCCCGCAAACGCAAGATCGAACTGCTGAAACAAATCATGGCCAACGACCGCGCCATCCGCGAAGTGACCGAACCCTGGCAGAATCACCTGCACGGCTGATCCAGCGAACCCAAACAAAGCGCCTCCGGGCGCTTTTTTTATTTTGTCCACCGTGGGGTCAGGAACGAAAGTGGACATTTCCGCAGGAAAATGTCCACTTTCGTTCCTGACCCCACGGTGGACATTTTTTGCGGGAATGAAAAAGGCGCCCGCTTGGGGCGCCTTGGAATTCGGAGGGGCGAGCACCAGGTATCTCCTGGTGTCGCCTCAGCGCCGGTTGCACCCGGCGTTCATATCGCCTCAGTCGGCTATGAACAGCTTCCGGAAGGGGTCGTTTCTTCAACGTCGCTCTGTGTGGTTCGCATCACGCTATCGGTGGTGATTGCGACAGAACCCGGTCCGTGTGAGCCCAGTATAACTCAGGTGAAAAATTCTTGTCTAGCACTGAAAGGCAACGGTGGTTGCTATTGTGCAGCAAGCTGCTCGGCCTCCTCCTGCGCCGATTCCTGTGCTTCAGCATCCCCCTTCTTGCGGAAGGATTGCCAGATCTTCAGCGGGCCCTTGGCTTGGCGTTTGCGCAGGAAGAAGATCGTTCCGCCAAGCGCTGCCAGGCCGGCCAGTACTCCGCCGACGATCATTATCAGCCGTTTGCGGGAATTGCCCGCCAGGTCGGCGGCGACGCCGGGCTTGACCGGGGTGGCGCCGGGTTTGCTTGGCGCGGAGGCTGGCTTTCCCGCTGGCTTGCTGACTGCCTCGACCTTCGGCGCGGCGGATGACGGTGAGGCAGGCGCGGCGACTGCGGCAGCGCCCGCAACTGGTGCGGCAATGGTGGTTTGAAGGCGGTGAACTTTGCCTTCGATATCGGCCAGCTTGCTGGTCATGGCCTGGCATTGCTGGAGCTGGGCGTCCACTTGCTTTGCAGACGCGCACGACTGTGGCGGTGCCGACGCCTGATGCATGGCGGCGCGGGCGGGCGACGAAACGGCGAGCGAAGTTTTAGGCGCAACGACTGGCGCGGCAGGTGCTGCGGATGATTGCCCCGTCGGCGCGGCGACGGGCGGCGGGGCCTCCCCTGCAGCGCGAGACTGGGCCTGCTCAAGGGCCTTCTGCCTGCGATATGCGAATGCGCGTTGTGCGGCCTCATTCATTGCCGCTTCAGCACTTTGTGGCGTTGAAGTCTTCGCCGTGACGGGCAGCGGGCTCGGCGCGGTGGCTGTGGCTGCCACGACGGCGGGAGCTTGGCCTGGGGCGGATGCGGCTGGAGCGGCGACCGCAGCGATGCGCGCCGCACGTTGCGTTGGCGGCTCCGGCGTCAGCCAAAGCGAGGCGACACGAATCGTCTGCCGCCCCGCACTACTCAGTTCAAGGAAAATGTGCAGGACATCCGCATTCACCGGCTGCAGCGTTGTCAGATGAAGGAAACGCTTATTGTCCCGCCGCGCGATCGCGATATTCAATCCGCCCAGCGCCGGCGGCACTTCCAGGCCAGCGCCTTTGAACACATCCGGACTCGCAAGGCGCGCCTGGATCTCCGCCAGGTCGGCCGCAGTCAGATCGACCAGCTCGATATCCGCCGACAGCTGCTGGCCGACGTGCGAATTGACCTTCACCTCCCCCAGCTCGGCCGCCTGCGATGGGCTGCCCAAGGCAAACACCAGCAGCGCTAGCGCGGAAGTGCGTAAGGTCAATCGTTTGCTTAGCGTGGAAGACATGTTTTCATTAACGGCAGAAAATTCCGATTTTGTAGCCCCAGCGGGCGCTGCGACATTGGAGTTACAATTCAGACATCACTTTTCACTCATGGAGCAAGCGATGAACAGCAGAACCGAGCGCGACAGTTTTGGGCCGATCGAAGTCCCGGCCAGCCAGCTTTGGGGCGCCCAGACGCAACGCTCGCTCGAACACTTCCGCATTTCGAGCGAACGCATGCCGACCGAGCTGATCGCCGCGCTCGCCAGCGTAAAACGCGCGGCAGCCAAGGTCAACGTGGACCTGGGCGTGCTCGATAGCACCAAGGCCAACGCCATTATGCAGGCTGCCGATGAAGTCCTCGAAGGCAAGCACCCGGGCGAGTTCCCGCTGGCGGTTTGGCAGACCGGTTCCGGCACGCAGTCCAATATGAATATGAATGAAGTGCTGGCCAACCGCGCTTCCGAAATCCTGGGCGGCGAGCGCGGCGAGGGCCGCAAGCTGCACCCTAATGACGATGTCAACAAAGGCCAGTCCTCGAACGACATCTTCCCCACCGCGATGCACGTGGCGGCGGCGCTGGCGGTCGCGAACAACGTCAAACCAGCCCTGCGCCAGCTGCGCGCCACGCTGCAAGCCAAGGCGCAGGCGTTTGAAGGCATCGTCAAGATCGGCCGCACCCACCTGCAGGACGCGACCCCGCTGACCCTGGGCCAGGAATTCTCGGGCTATGTGGCGCAGCTGGATTACGCGGAAAAGGCCATCGACGCTACCCTGCCCGCCGTGCTGGAACTGGCGGCCGGCGGTACTGCAGTCGGCACCGGCCTGAATTCGCATCCGGAATACGCCACCCGCATTGCAGCCGAACTGGCAGCGCGGCTTAAGCTCCCCTTCCGCACCGCCGACAACAAATTCGCCGCGCTGGCCGGGCACGACGCCCTGGTATCCGCGCATGGCGCTTTGAAAACCCTGGCCACCGCCTTGATGAAGCTGGCCAATGACGTGCGCTGGATGGCATCCGGCCCGCGCTCCGGCCTGGGCGAAATCAGCATCCCCGAGAACGAGCCTGGCAGCTCGATCATGCCGGGCAAGGTGAACCCGACCCAAAGCGAAGCGCTGACCATGCTGTGTTGCCAGGTGTTCGGCAACGACGTGGCGATCACGGTCGGCGGCGCTTCCGGCAATTTTGAGCTGAACGTGTTCAAGCCCCTGATCGCCCACAACTTCCTGCAAAGCGCGCGCCTGCTGGCCGACGGCATGCGCAGCTTCGACGAGCATTGCGCGCATGGCATAGAGCCTAACCTCGCCCGCATCGAAGAGCTGATGGAACGCTCGCTGATGCTGGTTACCGCGCTGGCTCCGCATATCGGTTATGATCGCGCCGCACAAATTGCGAAGAAGGCGCAGCACGAGGGCACTACACTAAAAGAGGCAGCCCTTTCACTCGGTTTTGTGAACGAAAGCCAGTTCAACGAGTGGATTGTTCCGCTGGAGATGACTAAGCCAGGAGGCAAGGGTTAATTCTCGCAGGAAATACAACACCGGCCGCGCCAGCCCATCAGAAAGAGGACTAAAATGCAGACAGTAGATTTCGAATTGACAGGCGAGTACATCGAGCTGAACCAGCTCCTGAAAGTGGTCGGCCTGTGCGATAGCGGCGGCGCCGGCAAGCAGATCGTTGCGAGCGGTGACGTTAAAGTCGACGGCAAACAGGAGTTGCGCAAGACGGCGAAGATCCGGGCGGGCCAGAAGGTGCGCCTGGGCGACGTGCAGATCGACGTCCATGCCGAGGGCAGTGCTGCCTGATTGACCACGCGCAGAGGGTGAGCTCCATGGATGATCCCGACCACAAGCAGAGCCAGGAGCAACTGATCGGTGACCTGCGACAGGTCATCGAGAATGCCGAAGAGCTGCTGAAAAATACCGACCACTATACGAGCCTGATGTATCAGGCGGCTCGGGCGAAACTGGCCCAGGCCCTGCTGGCGGCCACTGAGGAGCTGGAGCGTTGCGAGGATGCGCAGCTGCTGCGCATGATCGAGGCGACGCACCGCGCCAACCTGCTGTACCGCGACTTGTCCGGCGAGGAGAAGTTAATGCGGGCGTTTCACTAGGATTTGCTGCTGCAGCCATTGCTGGAGGCTGGCGGCGACATCGAAGCTCTCATCCAGCGCGAAGGCGGCGTCCAGTGCGGCGCCGACTGTTTCTCCTCTTCTTAAAGCGTTTAGCGCGGCGTATTCAGGCGACTGAAGCGGCGTGACCTGGGCCGTCCATTGTGGGCGGCTTAGCAGTGCGCGGCTTGGCTGCGCCATTTCTTGCGGGAAGCCGGCGCCTTGGTGCGCGAGCCAGAGCGGTACGACTACCCATTCCGATTCGAACAGTTGCGCGGTGGTTTGCCAGGGGAAGGCGCTTTGCTCCAGCGTTTGCGGGTTGATATCCTGCGCTTGCAGGGGAGGCTCGTGTGGGGCGTAGTGGATGCGGTGCAGCTGCCATTCAAGGCGGGCCATGTCGGGCAGGTAGGGCAAGTCCTGCACATGCCTGAAGCTGCGCAGGAATTGCTCGAAGTGGGCGCCGAAGCGGTTCAAGTCGCCGCAGTCCGATGGGTGGGAGCGTCCGTACTCGCGGGCCAGCGCGGTGAAGAATTCTTCCCCGACCAGTTGCTCGATGACGGGATATGCGGCGGCCAGGGATTTCCGCCAGGTCGAACTCAGGTTGCCGCGGTAGAGGGCGAAGCGCTCGGGGTGCTTGAGCCGCAAGGCCCTTTCGGCGTCGGGCGAGAATAAGGCATCGGCAAAAGCTTGCTGCTGCGCGGCCAAAGCAGTGCTTTCCGGCGAAAAATGTCCACCTCGGTTCCTGGCACCGAAGTGGACATTTGCGGGTGGGAATGCGGCGGCGATGGTGGCGGCTTTGGCGGCTTCGGCTAGCAATACTTCCAATGGCGGGATGTCGGTGTCCCATTCAATCAGCGTGGGAACGGCGCCGAAGCGGGCTAGCGCTGCTTCGTACAGGCGCCAGACGGGATCGTCGACTTTGGCGCCGTGGTGGTCGACTACGGCTTGCGGGGTGACCAGGTGGCCGGCGAGGTGGATTTCACCGACTGTGCCGGGTGCGATGGACGCCAATGCGGCCAGGGCATCTTCTTCGTGGTTGCACTGGTTGACGTAGAGGTTGTTCACGTCCAGCAGCAGGCCACAGCCAGTACGGCTTGCGAGGGCGGCGAGGAATTCGGCCTCGCTCATCGCGTCGTCGGCAAAACGTACGAAGCTGGAGACGTTTTCGAGCAGGATGGTGCGGCCTAGCACATCCTGCATGCGCCCTACCCGTTCTTCCAGCAAGGCCAGTGCGGCGTGGTTCAACGCGAGCGGCAGCAGGTCATTCAGGTGGCGGTCGAAGACGGCGCCCCAGCACAAGTGCTCGGAAACCAGCGATGGCTCAATGCGTTGTGCGAGGCTGACGACGCGCGCGAGGTGCTGCTCGCTGAAGCCGCGCGCGGAACCCAGTCCAAGCCCTACGCCGTGCAGGCTGATGGCGTAATCGCGCCGAAGTTCCTGCAGCACGTGGAAATCGCCGCCGGCCTGGTCAAGGTAGTTTTCGGTGTGGACCTCGAGCCATGCTGCCTTTGGCCGCTGTTCGAGGAATTGGCGGTAGTGCGGCGCCCGCAGTCCGATACCGGCACCGGCGAGCGCGGTCATTGCTTACTTGGTCTTGGCTGGCGCGGCAGTCTTGCCGCCGGCTTTTTCGCAAGTGCCTTTGGCGACAAATTTCCATTCGCCGGCCATATTGTCGGTCTTGGCCTGGTTCGAGCAGCCATGAGTGCCGGTGGCGCAGTCGTTCTGGCCGGCCTTGGCGATGCCGTAGCATTTTTCCTGTTCCGCAGGCTTGTCAGCGGCGGAGGCGGTGGCGCAAACGGTTGCCAGGGCGGCGGCGATCAGGGCTTGGCGATTCTTCATGCAGTCTTCCTTTATAAAAAAACCCGCTGGCACCGGCACGGTGCTGCGGGTTGTTTGCTGCTGGGCGCTTGGGCGCTCAGGCGGAGGTATTGATATTCTGGCCGAGGTGCGATGGCAGGTTGCTGGCGGCAGGCGCTGGCGGGATCGCTTCGATCAGGGCCTGGGCGCTGGATGCTTGCACGTCTTGCGCTTTTTTCAACACTGCGTAACCGAGTTCGGTACGGTTGCTGGTGTCGGCAATCGTCGATGCTAATTTTGCAATGCTTACTGCATCCATTTGAACCTCCCACTTTGTCTTAACCAGATTTACGGTTCAGATTTGCCGAACTTTAGGCTTGGCGGGGAATTTTTTTAATCAGCCATTCCATGACCTGGCCGGGCTGGTTCAGGTCCAACCATTGCAGACGAGGCGGAAGGCCATGCGGGGCGGGCTGGTCGGAGGCGACGGCGACAATGGTGTGATCGTCCAGGTAGCGCGGCGGCTTGCCTTCGATCGCACGGTAGACCTCAAGCTTATCGATTTGCCATGAGTGGAAGCCTTCGACCAGGGTCAGGTCGGCGGGCTGCAGGCGGGCCAGTTGCTCGTCGGCGCCTGGTTCGTTCGCGCCGCGCAGTTCGTGGATGATGGCGAAGCGGTATGGCGAGACGATCATCACTTCCGCAGCGCCGGCATGGCGGAAGCGGGCGCTGTCTTTCTTTGGCGGCTCAAGCTCGAAGTCGTGGTGACTGTGCTTGATGACGTTGACTTTCCATCCGTGGGCCGCCAGTTCCTTGACCAGGTATTCGATCAGGGTGGTCTTGCCGCTGCCCGATGGACCGGTGACGCCGAGGACGTTTTGTTGATTCGTCATAGCGCGACCCGGTAGCGGTAGCCGCGGAAGCCGAAGATCGCTTGCTTGGGCTGGAGTTTTTCGAGGATCAGGCCGGGGGCGACTTCCTCCCCTTCCCGGCGCAGGACTTTGTCGATCAGCAGCAGGCGGTCGGCGGGGTTTTTCGAATACATATAGCCGCCAAGGGCGATCTGGGGGATGGCGCGTTGGATTGGCTCAGGGAGGTCGCGCAGGGATTGCACTTGTTCTTCGACTGGCGCAGGAACGGGAACAGCGACTGGCGCCGGTGTCGCAGCAGGCGGCGAGGTCGCCGCTGGCGTCGTGACCGGGGCAGCGGCAGCCATCGCCGGCGATTTTGGCGCGCCATGCAGCGGCGCTGAGACCTGTGCGACCGCGCGCTCTTTTCTGACGGCGGGCGAAGCAGGATTGGCTGATGCGGGCAAAACGGCGTCAGTATTTGCAACGACAGCAGCTTGCGCGGAAGCGGTCTGCGCAGCGACGGCGCTGACAGGTGCGGCGGCCGACGACTGGACTACGACCGGCGGCTGGACGGCAGGTGCGGGGCCGGCGGCGGCCGGCGACTCGCTGGCGGCTTGCGGCTGACGCAAGAGCATCATCGCCAGGCCGGCGATTGCGGCGGCCATCAACGCCATCGCCACGATGACGGGCGTGCGTTTATTGCGAGCACCCTGCCCGGCCGGCGTGCTGGCCAGTGTGGGGGCATGGATGGTGGGCGTGTTGCCGATCTGGCGTTCGGCCTGTGCTTTTTTCAGGGCTTCGAGAATATAGGACATATTATTTCCCCGCCTCGGCCAACAGGCGCGGTTCGGTTTCCGCGCCCGGCTGCATCAGGCGGATGAAGGTTTTTGGTCCGGCTACGCCGTCGGCCTTCAGGCCTTGGGCAATCTGGAACTCACGCAAGTATCGCAAGGTTTCGCCTGCCAGTGGCTGGTTATCTCGCGGTTTCTTGACCCCGTTCACTTGTGCCAGGCGGCGGGCGAGCCAATCGACGTCCGGGCCCTTCTCGCCGGCGGTAACCTCTTCGCGCCAGCTGCGCGGGGCGCGCCAGAACGTGGTGAAGCTGCCGTCGAAGCGGTCATCCAGGGCGTCCACCGAGACGGTCTCTTTGCCGCCGATGCCGACCAGCGTGGCCTTCTTGCCGTTGATGGCAGTCAGCAGGACGTTGCGCGGCAGCGATTCACCGTCGCGCAGTTTAATGATCACGGGGCGGTCAAGCTTGAGAATTTCTTCCAGGCCGCCTTTGGTTTGCAGGCAGTGCAGGTTGCGCTTGGCGGCTTCGGCGCAGCCCTCGCCTTCAGCTAATTGGATTTCCCACTTTGCTGCCAACTGGATCAAGGCGGCGTCCATCGTCAGGCGGGTTGGCGCGGGGACGTCCGCTACAACGGCGGCGGCAGCAGGAACGGCGGCCGAAGGCGACGGCGTGGACGCGTGCGCCCCTGCGGATGGTGCGGCAACCGACGCCTTAGTGGCGGCGGAAGCGGTGGCGGAAGCGACGCCGGACGTCGGCGCGTGCGACACCGGCATCATCTGCCACGCGGCTGCAGCAGTAAGCGCAGCGCCAGCCAGCAAGCCGGCAGCGACAAAACGCCATGGACGCGCACGGGCCGGAGCAGCTTCGCCCGCAAACACCTCTTCCGCCGCCCGTCGCAGGATAAGCGCATTCACCTGCGCGCGGTTCTCAACATACGTGCCAAGCAGCGCGCGATCGCACAGCAAATTGATACGTCGCGGCACGCCCTTGCTTAACTGATGGATGCGGCGCACCAGGCCGCGCGGGAACAGCTCCATCGCCCCAGCGCCGGCAACGGCTAAGCGGTGCTGGATATAACTGCCAACTTCCACCTCGGACAAAGGCCCCAGGTGATAACGCGCGATTACACGCTGCGCCAGTTGTTCGAGTTCGGGCCGGGCCAGCATCTGGCGCAGCTCCGGCTGCCCGATCAGGATAATCTGCAGCAGCTTACGCTCGCTGGTCTCCAGGTTGGTCAGCAAACGCAGTTGTTCCAGCACGTCGGCCGACAGGTTCTGCGCCTCGTCGATCACCAACACATTATTCAAACCCGCCGCGTGCGACTCCAGCAGATAGCTGTTCACCGCATCGACATAAGACTTGACGCTAGCCCCTTCCGGCGCGACGCCGAATTCATCGCACACGGTCTGCAGCAGCTCTTCGACCGTCAGTTTGGGGTTGAAGATATAGGCCAGGCGGCAATCAGGAGGGATCTGCTCCATGAAGCAGCGGCACACCGTGGTCTTGCCGGCGCCGATTTCACCTGTCAGCAGGACGAAGCCGCCGCCGCTGCCGACGCCATACAGCAGGTGCGCCAGCGCCTCGCGGTGCCGTTCGCTCATGAACAGGTATCGCGGGTCGGGGGCAATCGAAAACGGCTGCTGTTTGAGGTTGAAGTATTGCGTGTACATGGTCGGCGCTTAGCGCAGCGCGGGCGGCAATGGCTTGAATTTGGCGCAGTATATCTTGGAGCGCGTGTTGAAATAGACAATGCGGCTGCCTGGTTTGGCCTCCCGCACCGGATAGCGCGAAGTGTCGATTTTCGCATAGGCCAGGCCGTCCTGGCGAAGGATGGCCTTTTCCAGCTCCTCCGGTGTGGTATCGGTGACGGCGCCGACAAAGCTGTAAGGATAGCTTTCGTCGCTGATGATCACCTCCAGCACGGGGAAGCCCCATAAGATGGCGTCATTGGTGCGGAACCAGTACGCCCCGCCCTCCTTCTTATATGGGCGGCCGAAATACTGGCTCAGGTAGTCGAAATAGTAACGGTTGCTGGTCTGGTCCCGGCACAGCAGGCCGTTGCCGAGAACATCGCCGAAATGGGAAGGCGGCGCTGCCTGCGCCAGGGAAGTGGCGGCCAGCAGGCCAGCCGCAAGGATGTGCAAACCCTGCATCACTCAGAGTTTCTGGAACCAGGCACGGTTCGCGCTGATCTTGGCCTTGGCCGCTGGCGGCAACGCTTCGTAACAGCCAGGGTATTGCTTAAGGGAACCCTCCCGGATCTCCTTCTGCAATCCATTGATCAGGAACACGTATACCGTTCCACCCTGGTCGGTCTTTTTGGTTCCCAAGTACTTGATCATATGTCTCTCCTGACGAGCATTATGACATTTCAAGGCGAAATCACAACTTTTTGCCCAAGGCTGCGTGCATTTCAGCACGGGAAAACTGCAGTTTGCCCCCCGTTTTTGCGCGTCTGTCTTTTTCCGGGCCAGCGCCGGCGCCAATTCGCCTATCGTTCCAACATCACCCAACCTGAACAGTGACACTAAAAATGAACAAGCTGATCACCTACGGCACCGCCCTTTCCCTGATCGCACTGGGCGTCTCCGCCCTGCATGCCAGCCCTCCGGAAAGCGAAAAAAAGGCCGACTACACGCCGACCCGGGAAAACCGCCCGGTGACCGCTTTCT
This sequence comes from Pseudoduganella sp. GW821-FHT11H04, assembly GCF_058807935.1. Classification (NCBI taxonomy): domain Bacteria; kingdom Pseudomonadati; phylum Pseudomonadota; class Betaproteobacteria; order Burkholderiales; family Oxalobacteraceae; genus Pseudoduganella; species Pseudoduganella sp. GW821-FHT11H04. Next base: position 166,883 of record NZ_JBXARE010000011.1, read on the forward strand.
CGCGCATTGAAATTGACGGCCCTTATAAAGTGCTGATCGATGCACAGGGGGCACCGGCCGTGGAAGTCAGCGGACCGAAACGCGAAGTGTCGCAACTGGAAACCGTGATCCGAGGCGATACGCTGATCGTGCGTCCACTGCGCCGCAATCACTGGGTCTTCGGTTTCAGCCGTGAACACGAGCCGGTGATTGTGAAAATTAACGCCACCGGCTTGAAAGCCTTGAGCGCTGGCGGCAGCGGCGACGTGGAGCTGGAGCACGTGGACAGCCCCGAGCTGAAACTGGTCTCGACCGGCCCTGGCGACCTGAGTGTTTCAGGCAGCGCGACCGAGCTGACCGTCAAGTCCAGCGGCAGCGGCGAGATGCACCTGCACCGCATGCGCGCTACCAATGTGAACCTGGTCATGACCGGTCCTGGCGATGTGAGCGCACCAGCCATTACCGGCGACCTGAATGCAGTCCTGTCCGGCCCGGGCGACCTGGAAGCGGGCGACGTACGCGCCAACAAAGTCAACGCCTCGCTGAATGGCCCTGGCTCGGTTGAACTGCGCGGCAGCAGCAAAGAGATCCGCGTCGAAATTTCCGGTTCGGGCGACCTGGAAGCCTGCAGCATGCAGGTGGAAAATGTCAGCGCCATGCTGAACGGCCCTGGCAGCGCCTGCCTGAACGGGAACATCAAGAAGTTCGACGCAGAAGTGCACGGCTCCGGCGACCTGGAAGCGCGCGGCCTGCAAACCCAAAATACCCGCGTGAACCTGAGCGGCCCTGGCGGCATGAACCTGTCCGGCAGCACCGACACCTTGAGCGCGGACGTCAGCGGCTCCGGCGACCTGGACGCCAAAGGCCTGAAAGTGGCAAAGGCGATCACCCGCAGCCGCGGCCCTGGCAACGTCTACCTGAGCAAGGTTAGCGATTCGCTCGACGTCGAAGTGCGCGGTTCCGGCGACCTGCAAGCCGAACCAGAATGCAAGAACGTGAAAGTGAGCATGAGCGGCCCTGGCGGCGTGCAACTGCGCGGCTGGACCGGCGAGCTGAGCGCCAACGTGAGCGGTTCCGGCGCCCTGGATGCACGCGACATGTTGGCCAAGCAGGCCGAAGTCAATGTGCATGGCCCAGGCAATGCCACCATCAACGTTCAAGGCAAAGTGGCCGCACAAGGCCAGCAACTGGTCTCCGACAAACAGCGTGTGGTGACAGTCGACCGTCGCGGCGCCCACACCGAATGATTGACGACATCGCTGCTGACGCCTAAGGCGCCGGCAGCGATTAGCTGTGTTCCTCCTGCCCGGCTCTTACCCAGCCGGGCTTTTTTTCGTCCCTACCGCCACTATTATCACTTTGTCAGCGCAGTCCATACCAAAGTGCATACCATTTTCAAGATCAATTTCCACCATAAAAATCAAACACTTACACAATTCTTTGCGCGTTTAGTTGAGAACCTAAACAATACCAGTTAAATACCTGTTGACAAGCTGGTGTGCTCCTCATATAGTCGCCACAGTTCTTTTCATCCCTTGAAAAAATGATCGAATTCCTGATTGGTGTCGATGGTGGTGGCAGCGGCACCCGTGTGCGCCTGGCCTGTACCGACGGGCAGCCGCTGGGCGAAGGCCAGGCTGGCCCGTCCGCCCTGCTGCACGGTATTAAGAATGCCTGGGCCGCCGTCGAGGAGGCCACAGGCCGTGCGTTCGAAGCAGCTGGTATTAGCCAGCCGGCGCGCGAACTTATCGCCATCGGTCTTGGACTGGCCGGCGTGCATAACAAACAGTGGGCCGCCAATTTCGTAGCGGCCAATCCGGGCTTTGCCGCAGTGGCTCTGGAAACTGACGCCTTCACCACGGTGCTCGGCGCGCATGAAGGCCGGCCCGGCGCCATCATCGCGCTGGGCACCGGCAGCGTGGGCGAAATCCTGCACATCGACGGCTCGCGCCATGAAGTGGGCGGCTGGGGCTTTCCTTCCGGCGACGAAGCAGGCGGCGCCTGGATCGGCATGAAGGCCATCAACCATGTGCAGCAAGTGATGGATGGCCGTGTCAAAGGCAATGGCTTCGCCGATGCAGTGGCCGAAGCTTGCGGCGGCGGCCGTGACCGCATCCAGGTATGGCTGGCAAATGCGAACCAGACCGCCTTTGCGCAACTGGCGCGCATCGTGCTGCAGCATGCTGAAAACGACGCCGTGGCGCGCGGCATCCTGAAGCAAGCTGGCGAGCAAGTGGCCCTTATCGCGCATGGCCTGGATCCAAGCGGCACGCTGCCGATCGCCCTGTGCGGCGGGCTTGGCGAACCACTGCGCGCCTACCTGCCGCCTGCCCTGCAGCAGCGCATTGTGCCACCGAAGGGCGATTCCGCCGCCGGCGGCCTGCGCCTGATCCAACAACATTTGAAGGAGTAGCCCGTGCTTTCCCAAATGAGCGATTTCCGTCCCGACGTCGACAGCGACACTCCGCTGTACATGCAGTTGGCGAACAAGCTGTCCGACGGTATTGCGAGCGGTGACTGGCGCGCCAATGAAGCGCTGCCTTCCGAGCGGGTGCTGTCGGAAATGCTCAATATTTCGCGGGTCACCGCGCGCAAGGCAATCGACATGCTGTGCGCGCGCGGCATGCTGACACGCCGCCGCGGCTCAGGCACTTACATCACGCCGAAGCTGGAACAGCCGCTGTCGCGCCTCACCAGTTTTTCGGAAGAGCTGCGCCAGCGCGGCTTTACCGCCGGTTCCCGCTGGCTGCAACGTGAGATCGGCGTAGCGGCGCCGCTGGAACTGCTGTCGCTTGGCCTGTCGCCGAATATGCCGGTGGCGCGCCTCAAGCGCCTGCGTACCGCAGATGACGTGGTGATGGCGATCGAAACCTCGACCATCCCCGCCATGTACATGCCCGATCCGGGCACCGTGAGCGGCTCGCTGTACGGCTACCTGGAAGCCACCGGCAATGTGCCGATGCGCGCGCTGCAGCACATCCGCGCCATCAACGCCAATGCCGAGCAAGCCCGCCTGGCCAATATCGCCCCCGGCACCGCCATGCTGCACATCACGCGCGTGAGCTACCTGGAGAACGGCGCGGCGGTAGAACTTACACACTCCTTCTGCCGGAGTGACTATTATGAATTTGTAGCGGAGTCGCGTCGATGAACGAGGCAATCAAAGGCAATATCCTCACCCCGTCCGGTTGGCTGAACGGAACCATTTCCTTCGGCGAGCGGATCGAGGACGTTGCAGGCAGCAGCACCGATCCAAAGTTGAACGGCGATGATTACATCCTGCCGGGCTTTATCGACCTGCACGTGCACGGCGGCGCGGGGAAGGATGTAATGGAAGGCGGCGATGCGGTGCACACCATTGCTGCGATCCACGCGCGCCACGGCACGACGTCCATGCTGGCCACCACCATGACGGCGCCGCCGGAAGACATCGACGTAGCGCTGGCCGCCATCGGCAAGGCCGTGCGCCAACGCGGTAAAGGCGAGGCCCGCCTGCTGGGCGCCCACCTGGAAGGTCCATACATCAACAGCGGCAAGCTGGGTGCGCAGCCAAACTACGCGCGCGCCGCCACCATTGAAGAAGTACACCGCCTGGAGAAGCTGGCGCCGATGCGCGTGATCACCGTTGCGCCGGAGATTTCCGGCCATCTGGAACTGGTGCGCGACCTGGCCAACCACGGCGTGCGCGTGCAGATCGGCCATACCCTCGGCTCCTATGAAGAAGGCGTTGCGGCGCTCGAACACGGCGCCACTGGCTTCACCCACCTGTTCAACGCGATGAGCGGCCTGCATCACCGCGAGCCCGGCATGGTCGGCGCGGCGCTGGCGCATGCCGAATTCGCCGAACTGATTCCCGACCTGCTGCACGTGCATCCGGGCGCAGTGAAAGGCGCGCTGCGCGCCATCCCACGCCTGTATTGCGTGACCGATTCCACCGCTGCCACCGGCATGCCGGATGGCGAGTACATGCTGGGCCGCCACATCGTCCATAAATGCATGGGCGGCGTACGCCTGCCCGATGGCACGTTGGCCGGTTCCACGCTGACGCTGGACCAGGCCCTGCGCAACCTGGTCGGGCTTGGCCTCGACCTGGCCGACGCCTCCAAACGAGTTTCCACCAATGCAGCTGAATACCTCGGCTTGCAGGACCGCGGCCACCTGGCCCGCGGCGCGTATGCCGACCTGGTCGTGATGGACCGGGACTTGAAACTGAAAGCCGTTTATATCGAAGGAGAACGTTGTGACCTCAATGATGCTTAAAGAAGCCTTGTCTGCCGCCGACTGCGTGGAACAGCAGCTGGCGCAAGACACTGACCGCTATGCGGAACTGGGCCGAAAACTGAGGAGCACGCCGTTCAACTCCGCGCTGACCGTGGCACGCGGCAGCTCGGACCACGCTTGCAACTACATCGCCTACCTGATCATGTCGCGCCTGGGCCGCGTGGTGGCTTCGCTACCGATGTCGCTGGTGACGCTGCACAAGTCGCCGCTGATTACGCGCGATACGCTGGTGATATCCGTATCCCAATCCGGCCAGAGCCCGGACGTGGTGGAACCGATCCGCTACTTCCGCGACGGCGGCGCAACGACCGTGGCGCTGGTGAATGACGCCGAGTCCCCGCTGGCGCACAGCGCAGAATGGGCGATGCCGCTGCGCGCAGGCAAAGAGCAAAGCGTAGCCGCCACCAAGAGCTTCATCACTTCCCTGGTTGCCGGCGCGCGCCTGGTTGCACACTGGCAGAACGATCCGGAACTGCTGGAAGGCCTGGCGGCGCTGCCTGCTGCACTGCGCGCCGCTTGCGAAGTTGACTGGTCGCCGGCGATTGAAGTACTGGCGCCGGCCCGCAATATCATGGTGGTCGGCCGCGGCATGGGCTTCCCGGTTGCGTTGGAAGCTTCGCTGAAATTCAAGGAAACCTCGGCGCTGCAGGCGGAAGCCTTCTCCGGCGCGGAAATCAAACACGGCCCGATGGCCCTGATCGAAGAAGGCTACCCGCTGCTGATCTTCGCAACGCGCGGCCCGACCCAGGCAGGCCTGGTGGCGCTGGCCGAAGAGATGCGCGGCCGAGGCGCACGCGTCTTGCTCGCGGCACCGGAAGACATTCCATCGCGCGACCTGACCTTGCCGGTAGCCGCAACGCCTGATCTTGATCCGATCGTGGCGATCCAGGCTTTCTATGTGATGGCGGCCAAGCTGTCCGCAGCGCGCGGGCTCGATCCGGACCGTCCACGTCACCTGAACAAAGTCACCAAGACCCACTGATCCCCCACGCGGCCATCGATGAAGAACAGTTTTCTATTCGCTGCATTGATGGCCATCGCCAGCGCCGCCCTGCCCGCACCCGCGGCGCAGCATATCGAATTCTGGACCTTCAGCATGAAGCCGCGCTTCACGCCCTATTTCGAAGGCGTCATAAAGCGCTACGAAGCCGCCAATCCCGGCGTGCAGGTCGAGTGGGTCGACTTCCCCTGGGACATTATCCAGACCAAATTAGTGACACGCATCGTGGCAGGCAAGCCGCCGGCGCTGGTCAACCTCAACGTACCTTGGGCCGAGGAGTTCGCCCGTGATGGCCTGCTGACGCCCGTCGACGGCATGTTCGGCGAAGAGCGCGGGCGCTATCTGCAAAGCTCCCTGCGCGACCTAACGTTTGGCGGCAAGACCTACGGCTTCCCGATGTACAGCAATGTCGCCGTGATAGCCTACAACCGCGACATCTTTCGCGCAGCAGGCATAGCGCAAGCACCGCGCAACTTCGACGAACAACTGGCGTTCGCACGCCAGATCGCCCAGCGCACAGGCAAGGCGGGCTTCTGCCCTGCCCTCTCCAAGGTCGATGGCCTGATGCTGCAGCAAGGCTTGCCGGTACTGGCCGACGGCCGCGCCGTATTCAATTCCCCCGCCCATGTGGAGTTTATTCGCAAGCTGGCCGAGACCTATCTCGCAGGCGGACTGCTGAAAGACGGCCTGTTCGCGGAAGATAACTTCCCGCCAGCAGTGGAAGCCTACAAGAGCGGCCGTTTAGGGATGCTGCTTGCACCGCCGACGGCCTTGAAGCGCATCCAGTCCGACGCAAAGGATGTCTACGCGATTACCGAAGTCGCGCCCGCGCCGCTTGGCCCCACCGGCATTGCCGATGGCGGATGGCTGATTCACTTCGGCGTACCCGCGCGCGTGCCGGCAGCGGACCTCCCCGGCATCGGCAAATTTGCGCGCTTCCTGACCAGCGACGAAAACCAGCTCGAATTCGCAAGGCAAGCCAGCGTATTCCCCGCCTCCGCGCACGCCGCCAACGCCCCATTCTTCACAGCGCTGCCGCCCAACGCAGGCGCCGCCGAAAAGGCCGTCGCCGCAGGCGCGGTCTCGATGCCCCACTCCCGCACCATGTACGTCGCCGGCATCGAAGACTACGACGAACTGCGCCGCGCCCTCGTAAAAGCAGTAGAAGCCGGCGTCACCGGCCGCCAGGACATCCAGCAAGCCCTCAACGCCGCCGTCGCCATCTGGAACCGCAAGCTATCGGCTTTAAAGTCGGGGTCAGGTCGAGCAAACGGACACGGGCCTGTCTCTTCTCCACATCTGACGCTGCCGACGAAGTATCA
>NZ_JBXARE010000012.1:0-151061 GCF_058807935.1 Pseudoduganella sp. GW821-FHT11H04
ACTGCTACTCAAAACGTGGTGATCACGATCACGGGTACTAATGACGATGTCCTCATCACCAGTGGCCCGCAAAGCGGTTCCGTGGTTGAAGACACCGTCTCACAGGCTAGCGGTGCGGTCTCCTTCTCGGATGTCGACCTGAAAGACGACCACTCGGCGTCGTTTGTGGCGGTGGACGGCGCCTTGGGAACGTTCGCCTTGACGCCAGTCTCCGAAGCCGCCGGAGCGGCCAACGGCCAGGTCAGCTGGACTTATACGTTGAATGACTCGGATGCCAATTACCTGGCTGTCGGAGAAAGCACCACCGAGACCTATGCAGTGACTGTGGCCGATGGCCATGGTTCGACCGCGACGCAAAACGTGGTGATCACCATCACCGGTACTAATGACAGCGTCATGATCACCAGCGGAGCACAAAGCGGATCAGTTGTCGAAGACACGCTCCCGCAGGCTAGCGGTGCAGTGGCTTTCTCTGATGTTGACCTGAAGGACGATCACACTGCATCGTTCGCTCCTGTCGCCGGTGCACTGGGTACATTCTCGTTGCTCCCGGTGTCGGAAGCCGCCGGCGCCGCGAACGGGCAGGTTGGTTGGACCTATTCGCTGAACAGCGCTAATGCCAACTATCTGGCTGTCGGCGAAAGTACCACAGAGACCTATGCAGTAACCGTGGCTGACGACCATGGTTCCACCGCTACGCAAAACGTGGTGATCACGATCACCGGGACTAACGATAACGTCCTCATTACCAGCGGAGCACAAAGCGGATCAGTTATCGAAGATATGGTCCCACAGACCAGCGGTGCAGTCGCTTTCTCTGATGTTGACCTGAAGGACGATCACACAGCGTCGTTTGCGTCCATCGCCGGCGCGCTTGGCACATTCTCGTTGCTGCCGGTGTCGGAAGCCGCCGGCGCCGCGAACGGGCAGGTCGGGTGGACTTATACGCTGAGCAATTCGAGCGCAAACTACCTGGCGGCCGGCGAAAGCACTACTGAAACTTACGCGGTAACCGTGAACGACGGCCACGGATCGACCTCCTCGCAGAACGTGGCGATCACCATTACCGGCACCAATGATAACGTCCTGATCACGAGCGGGGCGCAGGCTGGCTCCGTTGTCGAGAATAGTGTCGCCCTGGCTAACGGTACGATCACCTTCTCTGACGTCGACCTGAAGGACGATCACACTGCATCGTTCGTTCCTGTCGCCGGTGCACTGGGTACGTTCTCGCTGCTGCCGGTGTCGGAGGCAGCCGGCGCCGCGAACGGCCAGGTTGGCTGGACTTATACGCTGAACGACGCTAACGCAAATTACCTGGCAGCGGGGCAGACCACAACCGAAACTTATGCCGTAACTGTGAACGATGGCCATGGCTCGACCAACACGCAGAACGTATTGATCACCATTACAGGAACGAACGATGCGCCAGTCTTGAACGCAGCGGCCACGCCGGTCCTGGCAAGCGTAGCGGAGGATGCTGGGGCCCCGGTTGGCGCGGTGGGTACGCTGGTTTCGAGCCTGGTGGATTTGAATCCGCCGGCATCTGGCCTGAATAATGTGACAGATGCGGATAATGGTTCAGCAACAGGCATCGCCCTGACCGGTACTAATAGCGCCAACGGGACTTGGTGGTACACCAGCAATGACGGGGCTCTCTGGAAGCAGGTCGGGACGGTGACAAATGGCGCAGCGCTTCTTCTGACTGCGGACGATCACACCCGTCTCTATTTCCAGGGCGCCGCGGACTATAACGGTGTCGTTAGCAATGCCGTCACTTTCCGCGCCTGGGATGGAACGAGCGGCACAGCGGGCGCCCTGGCGAATACTGCGGTTAATGGGGGCACTTCCGCTTTCTCGACCGCGTCGGACACGGCCGACATTACGGTGACGGCGGTGAATGACAATCCAGTCGCCGCACCAGACCGGATTATTGTCTCCAACCTTACGGACGTCTCATTCCAGGCCAGCGCGCTGCTTGCCAATGACATTGACATCGATGGTTCGGCGTTGCAGTTCTTCAGCGTGGGTGCTAGCCCGGTTGGTATCACTGGCCTCTCATATAACGCTACGACCGGGGTCTTAAGCTTTACCAGCGGCGCGGCTGTCGGCGCCACCGCGGGCAGCTTCCAATACACGGTGTGGGATAGTGTGACCGGCTTCTCGACAGCGACGGTGACGATCGATATCAGGGATGTCTCTACCGGCAATACTGCGGACACGATTGACCTGACGAGTGCGGGCACGTATCAGCTTTCCTATCTGGATGGCCGGAACGGCAATGACAACTTCACAGGAGCGGCAGCCGGCGATGCGTTCTACGGCGGCATCGGTGGTAATGACACTCTCAGAGGCTCCGCCGGTAACGATTTACTTGTGGGTGGCGATGGCAACGATTCTCTGTTCGGCGGTGCTGGCAACGACATTCTGCGAGGTGGCACCGGTAATAACGACACCATGGACGGCGGCGCCGGCACCGAAGATATGCTCGATTTCTCGGATGGCACGGCGGGACTCGCCAACTTCATTCTGCTGCAGGGTACAGCCTCCGGTGGTGGGGGGATTGACATCGCCACTAATAATAGCGGGGGGCTGGGAAACAACGACGTTTACCTCAATATGGAAGGTGTGATTGGTACAGCCTTCAGCGACACGATCAACGGCAGCAGCGGCAACGACATTCTGCGTGGCGGTGGCGGCGCTGATTTCCTTGATGGTAAAGGCGGAAATGACCTTCTCGATTTCTCTGATGGTACGGCCGGAATCGTGTTCACGCTGATGTACAACAGCGTCGGGACGCAATTCAATGCAACAACGGCAGGTCTTGGTACCGACACCTATTCTGGCTTCGAGGGCGTAATTGGCACTAACTATGCTGACACCTTGAACGGATCGACTTCGGCAGATGAACTGCGCGGCGGCGGGGGCAACGATACGATCAACGGCGATACCGGCGCCGACCGCATTGTAGGCGGCGGTGGCGCAGACATCATGTCAGGCGGCTCAGGCAATGACACGTTTGTCTTCGATACAGCGCCCAATGCGGTGGATTCGATCACCGACTTCAATGCCTCGGGCCTGGCGGGGTCTGGAGACACGATTGAATTGTCGGCATCTGTCTTCGCTGCGATCACCACAGCCAGCGGCAGCACGCTTTCGAGCGGCGAGTTCGCATCATTGAATGCGATCGGCGCATCGGGGACGGTTGGGGCTGGGGTGCGAGTGATCTATGACAGCGCTACGGGTAACCTTTATTACGACTCAGATGGTTTGAGCGCTGCCAACCGCACTTTAATGGCGCACCTGACCCTGACAAATCCGTCGGACACCTTCGACCAGAACGATATCAAGGTAGGCGTGTGATGAAACCACTATATCGACTCCTCAAACGGCCGCTGTTCTTTGTGGCGGGCTTCTCCTTCTTCGTGAACTTGCTGATGCTGGCTCCGGCCCTGTTCATGTTGCAGGTTTTCGACCGGGTGCTGACCAGTCAGAGCAAGGACACTTTGCTTGTCCTTTTGCTTGGAATGGGCATCGTGTTCGGATTGATGCTGATGTTGGATTACCTGCGCAGCCGTTTGCAGGGCGTCGTGGGCAGCCTGATCGCTGAACAGCTTTCGCCCAGCGTTGCGAAGATCATGCTGGAAAAGACTGCGCGCCGGACTGACCGCGTGCCGGCTGAAGGCCTGCGTGATGTCGCTGCATTGCGTAACCTGTTTTCGGCGCAAGGCTTGCTGGCTTTGTTCGATTCACCGTGGGCGGTAGTCTACATCGCTGTCATCTGGATGGCGCATCCGATGCTCGGCATGGCGGCAGTTGCGGCAACGGTGCTGATGCTGGTCCTTGCTGTGGCGAATGACCGGTTCACGCGGCGGGACATCGAGTCTTTGCAATGCGATGCAGCCAAAGCCACGCGCTATCTTGAAGCATCCATGCGTAACGCCGAAGTGGCACATTCCCTTGGTATGGAAAATGCGCTCGTCGGGCGCTGGCAAGCGTTGAATGCCAAGGTCACTGAGCTGCAAAGTCCGACCGCGCGCAAGTCCGTGGCAATGGCGGCCTTCACCCGTACTACGCGCCAATCGGTCCAGGTTCTGATGCAGGCGCTTGGCGCTTATCTTGTGATCAGCGGCGAGGGAACGGCTGGCATCCTGGTCGCGACGACCATGCTGCTCGGGAAGGCATTGTCACCCGTCGAACAAGTGATTGGCAGCTGGCGCGTGTTGGCGGAGGCGCGTTCAGCCTTCGGTCGGCTATCGCAACTGATGGAGAGCGCAGATGCGCAGCCGGAGCGTATGAAGCTGCCGGCGCCGAGCGGCCAGCTGCATGTCCAGGGCCTGGTGTATAGGGCGCGGCAAAGCGAGCGGATGATACTGGCCGGGGTGTCCCTTAACCTGGAAGCAGGGGAGTCGCTTGCAATTATCGGCGCCAGCGGGGCGGGCAAATCGACATTGGCACGCCTGCTCACCGGCGTCTGGAAGCCGAACACCGGCACTGTGCGCTTGGACCAGGTCGATATGGCGCAATGGCCGCGCGAAGATCTTGGTCCATGGCTTGGTTATCTGCCTCAGGACGTTGAGCTATTTCCTGGTACTGTCGCCGATAACATTGCACGCCTTGGGGAGGTCGATTCGGAGAAGGTGGTACGGGCGGCGCAGCGCGCGGGAGTGCATGCCCTCATCCTGTCGTTGCCGGACGGGTATGACACCCGTATCGATGATATGGGCGTCATGCTTTCGCCAGGCCAGCGTCAACGCATTGCGCTGGCTCGGGCCTTGTATGGCGATCCGAAGCTGGTGGTACTCGATGAACCCAATTCCAACCTTGACGGCGCCGGAGAACTGGCGCTGGCGGAAGCGCTGAAAGGCCTGCACGGGGAGGTGACCGTAGTTGTCATCACGCACCGCACCACGCTGATTCAGCATATGGACAAGATGCTGGTGCTCGAAGCGGGAAAGGCCCAACATTTTGGCACGGTGGCGGAAGTGATGTTGGCGATGCAGCAACCTGCTGGAAACAGGGGCAGCGCTCAGGTCGTGGCCATGCCGCGCACGGCAGCTGAAGGGAGGGCGTAATGAATACCGCGATGAATGCGCTGGCAGCGAATGATCCTGTCCTGCCTCATGTTAAAGAAGCCCGCCGCCTGACGCATTGGGGCATGGCCGTGCTGCTGGGAGGATTGCTGCCGGTGACAGCCTGGATTTCGTTTGCACCGCTATCGTCTGCGGTAGTGGCGCAGGCGTATGTGAAGGTCGACATGAACCGGCGCCCGGTGCAGCACGCTGAAGGCGGAATTGTGCGTGAAGTGCTGGTGCGCGACGGGCAGCATGTTCGGCAGGGCGAGCCTTTGCTGGTACTGGGCGATGTCTCCGTTGCGGCCGACAAGAGCCGGCTCGATTACAGGGTGGGGGCGGAACGTGCGAGCCTGGCGCGGCTTGATGCCGAACAGTCGATGGCCAGTGCTGTTATCTTCCCGCCTGAAGTGCTCAAGGCGGCGGCGAGCGATACGCGCCTGGCCGAGCAAGTGAGTAAGGAACGCTCTTTGTTCGATGCGCGACGCGACGCACTGGTTGGCCAGGTGCGCTTGCTTCGTTCCCAGCGCGACAAGGTGGCGGAGGAGATCGTCGCACTGCGCGCGCAGATCGACCAGGCCCGCGAGTCGATCAAGTTCCAGAAGCAGGACCTGGATAACAACCGGAAATTGCAGAAGGATGGTTTTGTAGCCGCTACCCGTGTCGCGCAGCTCGAGGGCATTGTTGCCGATTACGGAGTCAAGATCGAGGAGCGCCGCTCGGAGCTGGCGCGCGCCCAACAGCGGGCCGTGGATACGGATTTGCGCATCCGGTCGCTGGAAGGCGAGTATCGCCAGCAGGCGAGCGACCAGCTGAAAGTATCGGCTGCGCGACTGTCGGAAATCGAGCAGGAGCAGCGCAAGTCGGTCGATGCGTCTGCACGCCAGGTGATTACTGCGCCAACCAGCGGTGAGATCATCGACTTGAAGTATTCGGCGTCCGGCTCGGTAATTCCACCGCGCGAGACGATCATGGATATCGTTCCGGATGAAACCCGGCTCGTGACCGAGGCGCGCATCCGCACCGAAGATATCAGCCGGATCCGGCGCGGCCAGGCAGCGGAGATCCGTTTTACGGCGTTCAAATACCGCACGACACGCCTGGTGCAAGGGAAGGTGGTCTATATCTCCGGCGACCGCCTGCTGGACCGTGCCAGCAATGTGCCTTATTTCTCCGTGCTGGTGGAAGCCGATCCTGCATCGCTGGAAAAGGCCGGCGACATGAAGCTACTGGCCGGTATGCCAGCCGAGATTTACATCGAAGGCGAGGAGCGGACGCCGCTCCAGTATCTGCTGGAGCCGGTCACGCAAGTGCTTCGCAAGGCGGGGCGGGAGCGCTGAAGTAGCGTCTAATCGGCGGATACGGGTACCAGGATCTCGCGGCTGCCATTGGTGGACATCGATGACAGGATACCGGCGGCTTCCATCTCCTCCACCAGACGTGCGGAGCGGTTGTAGCCGATCCGCAGTTGCCGCTGGATGGACGAAATCGATGCACGGCGACTGCGGATGACATAAGCCACGGCCTCGTCGTACAGCGGGTCGGTTTCGCCGGACTTGACGTCGCCCAGCAGGTCCGGCTGCGGTTCTTCGCTTGGAATGCCGGCCAGGATCGCTTCCTCGTATTCTGGCTCGCCGAACTGCTTCAGGTAATCGACTACGCGGTGGACTTCTTCATCGGATACAAAGGCGCCATGCACGCGCTGCGGATAGCCGCTGCCCGGCGGCAGGAACAGCATATCGCCGTGGCCGAGCAGGGATTCCGCGCCCATCTGGTCAAGCACCGTACGCGAATCGATTTTGGACGAAACCTGGAACGCCACACGGGTCGGGATATTGGCCTTGATCAGGCCAGTGATCACGTCTACGGAAGGACGTTGCGTTGCGAGGATCAGGTGGATGCCGGCGGCACGGGCTTTCTGTGCCAGGCGTGCGATCAGCTCCTCAATCTTCTTACCGGCGACCATCATCAGGTCAGCCAGTTCGTCGATGATCACGACGATTGTTGGCAGCGTTGACAGCGGTTCAGGCGCGTCCGGGGTGAGCGAGAATGGATTCGTGATGTATTTCTCAGCTGCCTTTCCATCGCGGATCTTCTGGTTGAAACCAGCCAGGTTACGCACGCCGAGCGCGGACATCAGGCGGTAGCGTTTCTCCATCTCGGCCACGCACCAGGTGAGGGCGTTGGCGGCAAGCTTCATATCGGTGACGACAGGCGCCAGCAGGTGCGGGATGCCGTCATAGACGGACAATTCCAGCATCTTCGGATCGATCATGATCAGGCGGACGTCATCCGGCGTCGCCTTGTACAGCAAGGACACGATCATTGCGTTGATGGCGACAGATTTGCCGGAACCCGTCGTGCCGGCTACAAGCATGTGCGGCGCACGGGCCAGGTCAGTGACTACCGGCGCGCCGGTGATGTCCTTGCCCATCGCCAGGGTGAGCTGGGAGCGCGACGCGCGGTAGGCGTCTGATGCCAGGATCTCCGACAGTTGGATCATGTGGCGACGCACATTCGGCAATTCGAGGCCCATGCAGGTCTTGCCGGGGATCGTTTCAACGACGCGCACCGAAGTGACGGCCAGCGCGCGCGACAAGTCTTTCATCAGCGCGACGATCTGCGCACCACGGACGCCGATAGCCGGTTCGATCTCGAAGCGGGTGATCACTGGGCCTGCGGACGCACCAAGTACGCTGACGGGGACTTTGAATTCCTTCAGGCGCTGCTCGATCAGGCGGCCGGTTTCGGCCAATTCCTCGGATGAGACTTCAAACTTCGCTTCGGAGTAGGCATCCAGCAAATCGAGGCCCGGAATCTCGACGTTGCACTCTGGTTCGACATGGATTGGTACGGGCGTCGCTGTGACTGGCGCGGCTTGGGGCGCGGGCGGCGGTGGTGGCGCAGGTAGTACCGGCTCGGGATCGACCACAGGGGTGATTTCCTGCCATTCCACATATGTCGGCTCTTCGGCCTTCACCACAGGCGCGGGCTGCCAGGCGGTCGGCTCTGCCACCTTGGCCTCTACAGTCCATGGGGTGGCAATTTCTGCTTGCGGCGAGGGCTCCAGAATCGCAGCCGGAAACGCCGCCGGGATCGTGAGCGCGCTTGGAGCCGGGATTGGGGGCTGCACCGGCGCCGGGACCGGTGCGGGCGGCCGTGTTACTGTCGCCGCAGGGACAGGTCGCAGTGCACCTGGCAGCTTGATGATACGGGTTGGTTCTCGGACGATTTTGCGGGCGTCTGCTTCTTCCGCAGCGCGGGCGCGTGCCAGCATTGCCGGTGTCGGACGCAGGCTCTCCACATCGGCCCATTCATCGCTCGATCGCGCCTGTGGTGCTTTCGGCGCCGGAATTGATTCGGCGGCTTGTTTGCGCGATGGGCGACGATTCGCAAAACGATCGCCGGTGCCGCCCGAGCTGGCAGGTACGCGGATCTGCGGTGCTGGCTTGGCTGGGGCTGGACGTTCTTTTTCTGCGGCTCGCGGAGCGCGCCTGATGGCGCGATATGCCCAAGTCACGAAATGAAGTGCGCGATGGCCAAACAACCATGGGGCGGTCAGGAGCACGACGGCGAGAGACAGGAAGAAGCCCAGGAATTTGCCGGTCGACGCGGCAAGTAGCGCAGCGAGAGACGCCCCGACGATGGACGATTCAGGTCCACGGACGAGCGCCATCAATGCGCTGCCCGCACATACCGTGAAAATGGTGCCCAACACCAGTCGGATAAAACCCTGGCCGAACAGGGTACTCTTCTTCAAAACGAAGACTTTGACCAGGCGCCAGGATAGGGGAAGCGCCCAAAGCACAGACAAGCCAAACAGCGACATCACTGCCATTCAAAATTACTCCACCAAATGCAGTGGCGGAGTTTAACATGCGGGCGCGGTTTCCTTAGCCTACTGCGCGGCGCTCGACGATGACGTAGTGCTTGCGTACCGGTTCGATAACTTCGAAGACGCCTTTGAAGCCGGCCGGGATCACCAATGCATCGCCAGGGCCGGCTTCCGCGGCGTTGCCTTGCTCGTCAATGACGCGGCAGCGGCCTTCCAGCACGCAGAAGTATTCGTCCTTATCCGGTGCGAAGGCGATGCGCCAGCTGCCCTTTTCACAGGCCCAGATGCCGGCATGTACCTCGCCGCTGCCATTGGTGAAATGGTTCCAGGTGGTGCGTAGGGGATTCCCATCGAGCCGGCGGTCTTCGCGTGGGTGATCGTACTCGGGGACAGGGTTCTGCTTGCGGAATTCGGTAACGGCTGTCATAAATTATTTGACGCGCGGCGCCGCTGGTAGTTTGGCCAGGACGCCGTCGTTCAGTTCATAGGTATCAAAGTCGCGTGCGAGGAACAGCGTGTTGCTGTAGTGCTGGCGGGCTTCGGCGTTGATCTCAGCCATGCCTTCCGGGTTGTCGTAGCGCGGGCTGAAATGGGTCAAAACCAGGTTGGGTACCGACGTGGCGGCCGCAAACTGGGCGATGCGTTCGACGGAGCTGTGCTGCGGGCCAGGGCCGACTTTCTGCAGTACGGCCTCGGTGTAGGTAGCTTCATGCACAAGGATATCGGCTCCCGAGCAGGCTTTAGACAACAACGCCGGATGGTCGTTGTCGCCGCCTATCACGGCAATGGCGCGTTCGGTGTGCTGCGAGCGGAACTCAGCAGCAGAGAGAAGGCTGCCGTCGTCAAGTTGCACGTCTTTGCCATGCTGCAGCTGGCCCCAAGCCGGGCCGGGCGGCACGCCGCGTGCCCGCAAGGCATTGCTGTCAACCTTCCATGTAGTCTTTTCGAAGCTAAACTTAAAGCCGAAGCTCGGCACCCGGTGCGAGAGGGGGAACCGTTCGATTTGCAGGCCATTCTGCCGGTGTACCACGTCCTTATCCGCGACGTCGATGTGAATGATGTCGAAGGTGAGGAAAAGCTCTGTATGCAGCATGGTCGCGTCCAGCCAGGATTTAACGCCGGCGGGGGCGATCAGGATCAGCGGCTTCTTGCGGCCCGTCATGGAGGCGCTGGCAAGAAGCCCGGGCAGTCCGTAACTATGGTCGCCGTGGATATGGGTAATGCAAATTCCGGCCAGGTCGTGCACGGTGAGAGGTATGCGTTGCAGCTGGTGCTGGGTCGCTTCGCCGCAATCAACCAGCCACCAGTCGCGATTGAATGTTGAGTGCAAGGCCAGCGCGGTTACGTTGCGCCGTATGGTTGGCACCCCTGATGAGGTGCCAAGAAAGGTCAGTTTCAGCATGCCATTATTATGCCGCATCGTGGCGGGCGCGCGACAAGAAAAAGGCCTGCGAGGCCATTTTCTTGTCCTTGCGAGCCATGCCATTGAGGCTTTTGGCGGCAGCGTTAGTATGGATCGTTGGCTGGTCTATTCGAATAACTACTTCAATGATCGGAGACACTCTATGCAAACTCGCATCCGTAGTACGCTGTTGGCCGCGGTAGTCCTCTTCACCCTTGGCGCACAAGCTTCTGCCAATACTCTAACTCAAAACGTTTCCTGGACCATCGACCGGGCCAATACCACCACCAAGTACCGTGTCGTGGCGTATGGCGATTCGATCTATGCGGGCTATAACGGCTCCATTACCAGCGCCGCCAAGTACTCTGCGCCGACGGTGGATGCGGAGTACCTGTCGGCTTCGTGGAATGCGGACATCGAAAGCGTGCGCCGCGCCAAGTCTGGCGCCGTGGCTTCGGACGTCTACAACAATAAGATTGTCGCCGAGCGATCCTACATGCAAGCCAGCAACACCCGCGTGGTTACCTTCGAGATGTGCGGCAATGACGGCCTGCAGGCGCGTTCCAGCTTCAAAGGCCAGTCCGGAACTTGCGACGATTCGGTGCTGACTGCCGCCGAAAACAGCTGCAAGACCTACGTGGCGGCGGCGATGGATTACATCAACGCCAATGCCTACCCGGGCGTGAAGGTCAAGGTTATCTCGAACCTGCACTATCCAGGCTATGCGGCCGACAATGTGCAGAGCTCCTGCAAGGATCCAAGCACCGGCGCCACTGTTAACATGCAGCAGAAATTCCTGCCAATCCTGGCGCGAATGAACTTCATGATGTGCGATACGGCGCGCCAGAAGGGCTTCCAGTGCGCGGACAACTTTGCGCAGTACATGGGCGCAGACTATGACGGCAATGGCGACGGCCAGGTCGACTCTGACGCGCTACGTTATTTGGCCGGCGAGAGCCAGGCCAGCTATGTCACCCGGATTACGACGACCCTGCGCTCGACCATCCGGGACGCAAATACGCACTTTGTGTCGGCCGGCAGCAGCTACGACTACATCCAGTCGGACGACACGCACCCGACTTACACCGGCAGCACAGTGACCGCCGGCCTGTTCGGCGGTACTACCGGGACTGGTGCTCCGCGCTACACCTCCTTCGCAGCAGGCAAGAACCCGATCTGGAACCAGTTCGGACATGAGCGAATGGGTTGGGCGGTTTCTGTCTTTAACTCGCCGACGCCGTGAGCTCCTGGCGCCCAAACCAGGCTTACCTGGTGGCGGCGCTGCTGCTGGCCGTTGGCGCGGCCAGCCTGGCTTTCTTTCTTTGGTATTTCGGGCGCCCCGATGCGGGCGTCCAGCCAAGCCAGCCGGCGCCTGCAAGCCTCGCCGTCGTCCGGCCGCCGCCCGTCGGCGCGCCTGCACCGGTCCTTGCTGCTGCAGGTGCGCAAGATGCATCCCGGCCGGCGCCGGAGGGCGACGCCGATCCAACGCGCGACCTGCGCAGCTATGTCATGCGGGGCGAGAAGCCGACCATGAATGAGGTGATCAAACGCCTGCATGAGCAAGGCGTCCATACTGGGCTTGGTGCGTTCAATCCTCCTGGCACCAATCCGCCCATGGTGGGCCTCGCGGTACCGAAAGACTTTGTGCTTCCGCCGGGCTTTGTGCGCCATCACCAGGTAACGGATGATGGGCAGACTATTGAGCCTATCCTGATGTTTGCGCCGGATTTCCGGCTGTACGATGCCTCGAACCGGCCGCTTGAAATGCCGAAGGACCGCGTGGTGCCGCCCGAGCTGGCGCCAGCGGGCTTGCCGCTGCGGCGCATTGTCATTCCTCCACCTATCGATACTTCCGAACGATGAAGATACTTGCCTGCATTCTCGCCAGTGCGGCGATGACTGCCCTTTATGCGCGCGGAGGCGTGGGGTGGGTGATGGGTTTCGTGCTGCTGGTCCCCTGGCTGCTGGCGCTCAATGGGCGGCGGACGCTGGCTGGGGCCTTGCTGTGTGCCTGGGGGATGTCGGTGGCCTTCACCGCCGCCGGCTTTGCTTGGTTTGGCCAAGCCTTTGGGCGCTATACGCAGATTGGCGAGTTGGCGGGAACGGCCTTGCTGCTGCTCGCCGCGCCCCTGTTCCAACCCCAGTTCTTTGCTTACGCCGCTGTGCGGCGCCTGGCGGCGAAATGGCATGGCCGCTGGCTGCAGGCACTGGCCGCGGCGGCCGCATGGGTGGCATGCGAATGGCTGGTGCCGCGCTTGCTTGGCGATACGCTGGGATATGGGCTGTATCCGGCGCGTTTTCTGCGTCAGGCGGCGGACCTGGGCGGGACTGCGGGCCTGACCCTTTCGCTATTGCTCGCTAACGAAGCGGTGGCTGCTGCAATTGCGCAGCGCGGCCAAGGCTGGCGCGCGGTGGCGAAGCCTCTGACGCTGGCGGCTTTGGCGCCGGCGCTCCTCGCGGGCTATGGCGCCTTCGTCCTTTCGGGCGTACAGGCGCCGGCCGGCAAGCCACTGCGTATGGGGCTGATCCAGGCCAATTTGGCGGATTATGAGAAGCGGCGGCAGGAGGTGGGGGCTTATGCAGTGGTCCGTGAAGTGCTGGACAGGCACTTTGCCATGGGATATGACGCTGTCGCGCGCCAGGGGGCGCAGGCCCTGGTTTGGTCTGAGACCGCCTACCCAACCACCTTTGGCCAGCCAAAGAGCGAAGCGGGTGGGGAGTTCGATCGCGAGATTCTCGATTACGTAAAGGCCGCCAACGTGCCGCTGGTGTTCGGTACGTATGACCGTGACAGCAACGGCGAATACAATGCTGCGGCGTTTGTGCAGCCGCGAGCGGGTCTGGTAGGCGCCTATCGAAAGGCCCACCTGTTCCCGTTCACTGAATACTTGCCGGCCTGGGTGGATGGTCCATTGGCGCGCCGCCTGATGCCCTGGGCCGGCGCCTGGCTGCCGGGTAACGGTGCGCGCGTCCTGCCGTTGCAGCTGGCCGATGGGCGCGAAATCCCGGTACTGCCCTTGATTTGCCGCGATGACGTCGATCCCGCGCTCGCGATTGCCGGCGCGCGCCTGGGAGGGCAGGTTATTGTGACCATGTCGAACGATTCCTGGTTCAGCGAGGATGGTCCTGGAGCGCGATTGCACCAGGCAGCGGCGGCATTCCGCAGCGTGGAGACGCGCTTGCCTCAGTTCCGCGTCACGACCAACGGCTATAGCGCGGCGATAGACGCGAATGGCGACGTACTGGCTGGGACGTGTGTTGGCGAACCTGCGCTGGTCATTGCAGACCTCCCTGTCCGAACGCCGGCGCCGACTTTGATGGTCTTATGGGGTGACTGGGTGGGCATCGCTTGCTGTGGGCTGCTGGCAGTGCTGGCTGCGTGGGCGGCTGGCCTGTCGTGGCGGCCTCGCGGAGGGCGCGTTGCGGACAGCCAGCCGGCGGCGCCGGTATTTCCGATGCGGGCTGCCGTACTGTCGCCGGGCGCACGTGTCGTTTCGGGTGTACTCCGTGCCGTGGCGCGCGCGGGTTTGCTGGGGATGTGCCTCGCCTTGTTGCTGAATGAGCCGCTGCGCGGTAATACCCTGGCCCAGTTGCGCATCTTTGCTCTCGTATTCATGCTGCCGGAGACAATCGCGTGGTGCGTGCTAATGGGTTTCGCTGCGCAGGTATCGATCGAGTCGGGCAAGCTGGTGCTCGTCCGAGGCTCGCAGCGCCTGGAGCTCGATCTGAAGCAGGTCGCGGCGCTGGATGCCTGGCGCTTGCCTTTGCCAGGGCCGGGAGTGGCCTTGCGACTGGTTTCAGGGCAGCGATGGGCGTATGCCTTGGCCTTGGTCGACCCGTTGCGCTTTGCTGCCGCCGTGGCCGGGGCCGGCGGTCCGGCACTGCAGGCGCGGACCCCGCTGGCGGCTTCGCCGGCGTTCGGACTGGGACTTGGGCTGGCAGGGATGCCTGGCGGGTGGCTCGATCATCCGCTTGCGAAATTCGTACTGCTGCCCTTGGCCCTCGCCATTCCGGCCTTCCACCTGCACCAGCACATCGCCTATGGCAGCGCGTTTGGTGAATATTACAGTTTCGGCCTGATGGCCTATCTGTCCGCCTTCGGCCTGTGGTGGGCCGCCTGGACGGTTGGGGTAACGCTGGGCGCTGCCTTGCTGCGGACTTTGATTGAATCGGGCGCGCTGCTGGCGGCGGCAGTGCGCCCCGACGGCGCGCCTAGCATCAGGCAAGGGCTCGAACGGATGGGGCATATCGTTCTTTACCTGGTCCTGCCGGCCTGGCTCCTGCTCAGGATTATTGGAACGTGAGCAGGCAGGGTTAGATGGTCGGGCGGATGTCGAAACTGGCGTCAGGCGGCGCCGGTTCCGCGTCGTCCGTGACGTGAACGTTACTGACACGCGCGGCGCTTGGGCCCCTCTGCGACCAGTCGATGATGGATTGCAGCGCGTCGGCCGAGCCATGCACGCTGGCTTCCACGGCGCCGTTGCTGCGATTGCGCACCCAGCCCGCAAGGCCAAGCGCGGCGGCGCGTTCGGCGAAGGCGTAGCGATAACCGACGCCTTGCACCAAGCCTTCGATCATCAATCGTTTCGCCATCACATCCTCCAGTTGACGCGATTGCGGCCGGCCTCCTTGGCGCGGTACAGGGCGGTATCGGCGGCCTCGAACAGGTCCGCTGCGCTTTCGTTTTGGCCGAGGGGCAGGGTTGCGCCGCCGATGCTCACGGTCAGCACCGGGCTGGCGATGGATTGTTCGTGGGGGATCAAAAGCTGTGAGACCGCCTCGCGGATGCCTTCCGCCACATACATGGCCTGCGCCGCATCAGTTTCCGGCATCAGGATCACCAGTTCTTCACCACCGTAACGGGCAGCGAAATCGCAGGGGCGGCGCATGGCGCCTTGCGCAACACGGGCCACGGCGCGCAGGGCGCGGTCGCCGGCAGGGTGCCCGTAGTGATCGTTGTATTGCTTGAAGCAGTCGATGTCCATCAGCGCCACCGACATGGTGTGGGCATGGCGCGTAGCGCGCTGCCATTCGCTGGCGTAGGTTTCATCGAAACGGCGGCGGTTGGCCAGTTCGGTCAATCCATCCATATGCGCCAGGTGTTCCAGCAGGCGGCGCTGGCGCACGACCTGCAGGTGGGTGGCGACGCGCGCCATGACGACCGTGCTGTTGAAAGGCTTGGTAATGTAATCGGCCGCGCCCAGCTTGAGGCCTTTCGCCTCGTCTTCCGGACGGCCCATGCCGGTGATAAATATAACTTCGATGCGCGCGGTGGCAGGATCGGAGCGCAGGCGGCGCAGGACTTCATAGCCGTCCATATCGGGCAGCATCACGTCCAGCATGATCAGGTCGGGCAGGTGGCGCTGGGCGCGCTCGATGGCTTGTTCGCCAGTCTTCGCCAGCAGCACCACGTGGTCCGGCTTGAGCAGGCTGGCAAGGACCTGGCGGTTGATGCCGTCATCATCCGCGATCAGGACCTTTTGCGTTTCCTGGCTCATGCACTCATTTCCATATTGACGTCCAATGCCCGCGCCAGTTCGGCCAGCGGTTTCAAGGCATCATGATATTCGATTTCATCGACGGCACGCTGGATTCGGGCCAGCAGTGCGGCATGGGAAGATGCGGCCAGCAGGGCGCTCAGCTCTGTCAAAAGGTCTTCCGCACGGGCGTCGTCGGCGCGCAGGTAGGTATCCAGTTCGCGCAGGAGGCGGCCGAAGTCCGCCGCCTGGCTCTCGCTGCTGGCAGGCGGCTGCACGGCGTTGCCAAAGCCGGCCAGGATGATTTCCAGCGATTGCGCCATGGCGGCCGCTTCGCGTGTGCAGCGCTCGGGTTTGCCATCGCGTACGCCCGCTTCCACGATGTCGGACAACTGCGCAAGGCTGGCGGCGCCCAGGTAGGTGGCGCTGGACTTGAGGTTGTGCGCCAGGCGCTCGACGGGGGCCCAGTCGCCGCCGGCAAGTGCAGCCGCCAGCAATCCCGGGCCATCGCCGTATTCGGTACAGAAGCTGCGCATGCGTTTGGCGAGGATGGCCGGATTGCGGTCGGAGCGCGCCAGTGCGTATTGCCAGTCGACGCCTGCCAGCGGTGGATAGGCCACCGCTGCAGCCGTAGCTGCCGCCGAATCCGCCGCGGCTGGAGCGCCGGGCAAGGCGCGGCCGACCAGGCGCGCCGGATCGATCCACTTCAGCATCGCGCGGAACAGCAGGTCCGGCTCGATCGGCTTGGTGATGTGGGCGTTCATGCCTGCTGCCAGGCTCTTGGCCTGGTCTTCCGGCATGGCGTGGGCGGTCATTGCGAGGATCGGCAGTTTGTCAAAGCCCGGCATGGCGCGGATCTGACGGGTGGCGGCCAGGCCGTCGACCACTTGCATCTGCACATCCATCAATACCAGGTCATAGTCGGTTTGCTGCACCATCTGGACAGCTTCACCGCCGTGCACTGCGACGTCAACCTGTACGCGAGCGGTTTCGAGGAAGTCGATGGCGACTTCGCGGTTGTTGGCATTGTCTTCGACCAGCAGGATGCGGGCGCCATGGAGCTTGGCCAGCTCCTCCGGTGGCAGGCCGCGCTGCTCGTGCCGAACGGCGGCGGGATGGGCCAATTCGGGACGCAGTACCTGCAGCAGGCTGTGATACAGGAGCGCAGGGCCGACCGGCTTGGTCAGGAAGCCTTGCAGCGGCAGTTCGCCTTCCTGCTGCAAAACGGTTTCGCGGGTGCAGGCGCTGACCATCAGGATTGAGGGCGGCGCGGCAAAGCGTGGATCGGCGTGGATGCGGTGAATGGTTTCTACGCCATCCCAGCCCGGCATCATGTAGTCCATCAGCACCACCTGGTAAGGCGTGCCGGCTTCCACGGCGCGCACCAGCATGTTCAGCGACTGTTCGCCGGAACTAGCGCTATCGGCAGCGACACCGCAGGAGCCGAGCATCTCTACCAGTGCTTCGCGTGCGCTCGCGCTGTCGTCGACGACGAGCACGCGCGCTTGCTGCAGGGCGGCGGTCGGCGATGCGGTGTTTTCGGCCGCCGCGTCTCCCAGGCCCAGCTTGACCGTGAAACTGAAGCGGCTGCCGACGCCCGGCGTGCTGGTGACCTTGATGCTGCCGCCCATCAGTTCCACCAGTTGGCGCGAGATGCTCAGGCCAAGGCCGGTGCCGCCGTATTTGCGGGTGATCGAGCTGTCGGCCTGGCTGAAGGACTGGAACAGGCGCGCCAGTTGTTCCTCATCCATGCCGATGCCGGTATCGCTGACGCTGAACTTCAGCACTACGCTGTCCGCTGCACGTTCCAGCGCCTTGACCGCCACGACGATTTCGCCGCGTTCGGTAAACTTGACGGCGTTATTGGTCAAGTTGATCAGCACCTGTCCCAGTCGCAGCGGATCGCCGAGCAGCTTGGGCGGGACGCCGCGTTCGACGCGGAACACCAGTTCCACCTTGCGGGCATCGGTCTTGACGGCCGTGAGCGTGGAAAGGTGGTCCAGCATTTCATCCAGGCTGAATGGCACCTTTTCAAGCGACAGCTTGCCCGCCTCGATTTTCGAGAAGTCCAGGATGTCGTTGATGATGCCCAGCAGATGTTCGCCGGCGCCCAGGATTTTGGCCAGGTAGTTGCGCTGTTTCGGATTCGGATCGGCCATCAGGGCCAGGCGGCTCATGCCGATAATGGCGTTCATCGGCGTGCGGATTTCGTGGCTCATATTGGCCAGGAAGTCGGATTTGAGGCGCGTCGCCGCCTCCGCACGCAGCATGGCGTTCTGCATTGCCTTGGTACGCAGGCCGAGGATGCGCATGAAGACCAGCATATCGAAGGCATTGCCAAACTGGAGCGCATGCATGGTCCAGAAGTTGGCCGCCATTTTGCCGCTGATAACCTGGCTCAGGATCACGGAGGACAGGAAGCTGACCGCCCAGCCAATCAGGAAGTAGATGCCGACCGAGTCGCCGCGGCGTGCGCGCATGAAGGCTCCCGGCAGGCCAAGCAGCATGGGCAGCAGGCCGAGCGTGCTGACCACGATCACCAGTACGTCGACGTTGATGATATCGAGGCAGTAGGCGACGGCGAACAGGGTGGCCAGGGCCGCGCCACTTTTCATCAGCAGCGAAAATATGCGATCGACGCCTGGACGGGCCAGGGCCTGCTCCACAAACAAGTAGCCGCCGCACGATGCCATCAGGGCAAACAGGCCGCCCGCGTGCAGGGTCATCCAGACGTTGTCGCGCCAAAGGTATTGACTGCCCAGTCCAAAGAACTCCACGGAGAACAAGGTGGTGCCGGCGATCAGCAAGGAGTATTTTCCGAACAGCGGTTCGCGCAGGTTGACCCATTGTGCAAGGCTGTAAAGCAGCAGGCACAGGCTCAAGCCGATCAGGATCCCCTGCAGCATTTGTTCGGCCAGGGCGGAGGCGTGGTAGACCGAAGCCTTGGAGAAGTGGATCGGCAAGATCATCGAGCCGATATTCTCGACCCGCAGCAATACGGTATGTTCGCTGCCCGGAGTCAGGCGCAGCACCGCAGCCGGCGTGCGCCCGCCGCCCGCAGGTGCAACGACAGGCTGCAGGTTGCCGGTCACGGTGTGGCTATGCAGTATGCCGTCCGTGGCTGCGAAAACGTCGACGCGGTTGATCTGCGAGTAGTCGATATTGAGCGTCCATTCGCCACTGCCTTCGGGCGGGACGACGACAGGAATTCGTACCCAGACCACGGTGCCTTTGTTGACGCCCAGCGTGGCGTAGGCCGATTGCGGCTTCTGGAACCGGCCGGCGGAGGCCAGCGCTTGCGCTGCGGTGAGGGCGCCGCCATGGTCTTTCAGGACGGTAACGGCGGGCCATGCATCGTGGGTGCCCGAGTGCTCGTCGAGGACCACGGCCGCAGTCGGCCCGGCCTGCGCCAGTGCAAGGCTGGCGGCGAGGGCCAGGAACAATGCGGTCAGGAAGCGCTTCAGCATGGCTGCTGGCCTCCGGCCGCTTTTGCGGCGCGGCGGCCTGCAAGGCGTGCTTCGAGAGCATTCATCCAGCCTGGGGCCTTGGGGTCGTTGCCCCAGCCGCGTACGGCGCTATCGACCTGGTTCAGCACTGCTGGCGGGAGTTTCAGTGGGCGGGTTTGGTCCATCAGGAATTTGACAGTGAACTGGTAGCCGAAGATACGGGCGATCATGCGGCAAATGGAAAATCCGGGCAATACCACGCGCACCAGCGCATCGATGCCGCGCGCCAAGCCCATGCCGGCGGCGAACAGGAGGCGCGAGAGCAGGTTCACCCGTTGGTCCAGGGCGAGGTCGATACGGGCGGCGTCGCCGCACAGGTAACGGGTAAGCAGCACCGGGAATGGTTTCAGTATGCGCAGCGGAATCTCATCCTGCATCGCCTTCATCAACGCTGCGCCGAGGGCCGGGCGCGGGTCGGGAAGGTAGGACGAAAGCCGGGCGCGCGCCTGGATCGCGTCGAAGCTGGATTGCGCTTGCGCCATCGTGTCCGGCATCAGCTTGTCTTCGATGCCCAGCACATGGCCAACGACATTCCAGGTGTGCAGGTAAGCTTCTTCGTCCTGCTGCGGCAGGCCAAGGCCAAGCTGGCGCAGGCCACGCAGGAAGATGTAATGGAACGTGAGCAGGGTATATGCCAGCTCTTCCTGGTTGCAGGGCAGGCCGTTGGCGGTGAGGTCCCAGCCATTGTTGTACAAGGTGTCGTAGACGTTGCGGCAGGGCGCATCAAGCGGCGCGACTGCGACGCTGCCGTCAGCGACCGAATCGGAAGGATTGCCGCGCAAGATCAGGTGACGGATGGTGGCGTGAATCAGGCGCACCTTGAGGATTTGCGCAACGCCGCTGCCATCCGGGCCATACAGGCCGCCGTGCATCATCACCGGGAAGATCATGGCCGCCGTGGAGCGCACCCGATAATCGCAGTGCGCCTCCAGTTGGCCGGCTACATGCAGCACGCCGGCCAGGTCCGGCACGACATAGCACTCAGGCAGGCTGGCGCAGAACAGCAGGCTGCAAGACAGCATGCTCATGTCGTAGAACAGTTGTTCTGCACGGGCGATTTTTCCGGTGTCGGCCCAATCAGGCAGCCGTGAGCCTGCCGCCAGGTAGGATTCGAGCGCGAAGGCGATATGCTGGGGTGTGCCTTCCGGAGCACGCCAGGCGCTCACGATGGCGTTTGACTGCCACTGCCCGAGCAGGCGGTTGACGATGGCAATGGCTTCCCATTGGCCGCCTTCGTGGCCGGCAAAGATGGCTGCAATGGCATCGTCGGCCAGTGGATCGGCGCGCAGCGTCGGCGCCGAAGCCGCAACGGCGCTCATGCCGCCGCCTTCCAGCGGGTCCAGCCGCAAAGGGCGGTCAGGAGCGGGATGCCCATGGCGAACAGCGCGATGGCGCGGGTTTCAATCGGGCTGCCGTGCAGCGACTGGAAAATCATGCTGCCGCCGTAAATGAACATCGGCACCAGTGCATGGAGCGGCGAGACGCCGGTGGCCGCAACCGGCGGCCTGCGGCGCAAGGTCAAGCGGAAGCTGTAGATGATGGCAAACGCCACGACCATCCATCCGACAAAGCCCTGCAAGGTTTCGCCAAACCACCCGCCGTCGGTCTTGGTCATGATCCAGGCTTTCAGCGTGAACACCATATAGGGATCGGCGCCGAGGTCGTAGGCCGTGACGATCATTGCGGCAATGAAGGACATCACCAGCGATTGTTTTGCGGACGGCGCGCCGTCGGATGGCGACTGCCAGACAATCAGGTTGGCGATCACGTAAGCGACATAGCAAAGCGCGAACCACATCAGCGGAATGATGAAGGGCACGGAGCCGATGCGCGGCCCAAGCACCTCAGTGTAGGTGTAGGAGCCGAAGAACCATCCTTTGGTTGCACCCAGTTCTTCCGCAATCCAGCCTAGCACCACGCCGATCATAACGAAGCGCGCTGCGGCGGAGGGACCCAGCAGATGGCTTGCGCTGGCCCAGCAACAGGCGAACATCAGGATCGAGCTGACCACGAGCAGTGTTGTCGTCTCGCCCCAGCTACGCGCGGCAAGGGCGGCAAGGAAGGCCACCAGCAGGATGAGGGTAATGCGTGGCAGTTGGTTCAGCAGCGACTTCATGCGGCTCCTATTAGAAGTGGTAGTCGAAACGAATGTCGAAAGTCCTTGGGTCGCTTGGCACGCTCATGCCGAAGCTATCGATAGTGATAGGTTGCACCTTGTTTTCCAGGTTCTTCACGCGCGCCATCAGGCTCCAGCTTGAAGCGTCGGGGCGGTATGAAAGTGTGAAGTCGCTGTTGGTGCGCGCCGGAATGCGGTATTGCAGCAGTTGGCTCGAGACGCTGATGTTATAAGCGGCGCTGCGGCGTGCATTGATGCCGGCCGAAAGCAGGGCGCCAGGCAAGCGGAAACCGTGCTCCCAGCCCAGGTTCAGGACGGAATGCGGTGCTCGGTCGAGCGGTTCGCCGGCCCAGGACGTGACTACGTCCGGCTTGTACGTGACGTAATGTGCATCCAGTAGCGTCAGTCCGTAAGTGAAGTTATCGGCTGCGCCGGCGCGAACCTGCCCATCGAGTTCCAGGCCTTTGACGCTTGCTTGGCCGGCATTCTGTGTGACGAAGCGCGGCGCACCGGCGACGATGGCGACGCCGGAAAGCTGCAGGTTGCTGTAGTCGTAATTGAACACGGCCAGGTTCACGCTGGCGCGCTTGTCCCAGAAGCGCGCTTTCAGGCCGGCTTCCCATGATTTGAGTGTCTCCGGCTGGTAGTACAAGTCCTTGCCCGGCACTGCGAGCGGCGCCGGGCAAGGAATGCCCAGAGCGCTGGAACCTGCGACGCAGCCGTCGTTGAAGCCGCCCGACTTGTAGCCGGTGGCCACGCTGGCGTAGGCCATGGCCGAAGGCGCCAGGTCATACTCCGCACCCAGCTTCCAGATTGTCTTGTGGGTGTTGATTGCGGCGTCGTTCAGCAACATGAAATCCGTGGCGGCGTTAAATACCGGCCCCTGCTGGAAATTGGTGGAGCCGACGCGCGATTTGTCATCCTCGGTGTAGCGCAGGCCAGCCGTGGCGCGCAATTCCGGCAGCACGCTATAGGTCAGCTGGCCAAAGGCGGCCTTGCTGCGGGCGATAGTCGGGCCGTGAGGGAATACGTAATAAGGCGGCAGGTGCAGCGGCGTGAGGATCTGCAGGTCGCGGAACACATACAGCTGGTGCGACTCTTCGCGGAAGTAATACAAGCCGCCTTGCGCCTTCAACGGGCCGCTGCCATTGGTGGACAGGCGCAGCTCGTGGGAATCCTGGCGTTGGTCGCCCCAGAAGTTCTCATGCACGCCGATTGCCAGCGTGGGCTGCACACGGTAATAGAAGTTGGCGAGGAAGTCGTTCTCGTTCTTGCGGTGCGAGCCCAGGTAGTCCAGCGTGGCCGTACCGAGATTCCACGACAGTTCCGCTCCCAAAGCGTCCGACGACTTATGGTTGTAGCCTTGTTCGAGCTTGGTGTTGAATGGCTTGAAGCGGTTGGTCAGGCGCTCCTCGGTACTCGCGCCATACCATTGCGGCTTACCGGTCTCGATGCCTTTGAAGAAATTGCTGTCCGGGACGATGTTGTCGATATTGCCGCGTTGAGTGCCGTGCTCAAAGCGCAGCAGCAGCGAGGCCGTCTTGCCCAGCGCGAGCTTGGCCGACAGGCGCGCCGAGCGGTCGTCGCGGTCCTGGCCCGGCTCATAGCTGGTGCCCTGGCCATTACGCAGGTAGCTGTCATGCTTGTTGATCGCCACGGCAGCGCGCAATGCGAGTGCATCATTAATCGGAACATTCAGCATGCCGGTCGCTACGCGCGAAGAGTAATTGCCCAGCGCCAGGCTGGCCGCGCCTTCCAGGTGCTGCACTGGCGCGTTGCTGATCACGTTGATGACGCCAGCCGTGGTGTTGCGGCCATACAGCGTGCCTTGCGGGCCGCGCAGTACTTCAATTCGGTCGACGTCGAGGAAGCTGAGGGTCTGGGCCTGGGGGCGGGCGATATAAATCCCGTCCAGCATGAAGGCGGCCGATGGATCGCCCTTTTCAGTTGCATCTGAATTCGACACGCCGCGGATGGTGATGCGCAAGCCGTCGGCCGCGCCGTCCAGGTGCACATTCGGCAGGCGGGCGCCGATGCCGGCGGCGTTATCGATACCCAGCTTGTCGAGCTGGCGGGCCGTCAGCACGGACATCGCGACGGGTGTCTGCGATTCCGGCGCGACAACGCGCTGGGCCGTCACCAGGACTTCCGGCAACTGGTCTTCCGTCTGGCTCTGCGCCATAACGGGCGCGCAAAGGACGCTGGCGACGGCGGCGGCCAGCAGTTTTGGACGCAGCTGCGCCCCGCGATTGGACATGAATAACCCCTAACGCCCTGCTTTGTATGATTGTTTTGGCAATATTGCCGCAGTGGCTTGCAAAAGTACTAGAGTCTAACAGTTCATTTTGTTTCCAAATAGGGGCTTTGTAGGCTTTCCCCGACACAGTTGCGACGCGATGGCCGATAGCGCGCCGGACGCCACAGGCGAATACTGGCCGCAAGCCTGTTAAAAGGAAAGGAGTGCATCATGTTTATTCGCAACATTACTCTTGCCTTCACCCTGGCCTGCGGCGCCCTTGGCTCAGCTGCAGCGGCCGGTCAAAGCCAATTCAAGACCGGCGGCGTTGGGATGGAAGAGCGCGGCCAGATGCTGGCCAGCAAAGAGAACTACAACGTCCACATGGTCTTTGCCACCCGCGGCAGCGGCGTTTACCGCTCTGACGTGCAAGTCGAAATTGCAGACAGCAAGGGCCGCGTCAGCGTCAGCGCCCAGGAAGCCGGGCCGCTGATGTATGTGAACCTGGAGCCTGGCCGCTACCGCGTGACTGCGTCTGCGGTAGATGGCCAGGTGATACGGCGTGACATGGTGGTGCAGCCGGGCCACACCAAGGAGCTGTATTTCTACTGGGACGAACCAGCAACTATCGTCCAGTAGCCATCAGTTCGTTGAGCTCGCCGTAGCCCAGCGCCTGTTCATCGTCGATGGCGCCGGTCTGATAGAAGCGTTCCATATAAACGCGCAGCCGGCCCAACATCGCCTCCGCCGGGGCTGACCCGGCGCTCAGGCGGCGCACGCCCAGCTCTGCGAGCCGGGCTGGCGATGCCAGGTTTACCCGTGCCAACACATTGAGCGGCATTGTGCTGCCTTGCACCAGGGCAGCGATCTCGCCTTCATCCGTCACGCCGGGAGCGAACAGGCCGCTTGCGCCGGCTTGCTGGTAGAGCGCAGCGCGGCGCAAGGTTTCGGCCACACGCGGCGCACCTGGATCCGCCAGGGCGCGCAAGTAGACGTCGCATCGGGCGTTGATGAAAAGCTTGACGCCGGCTGCATCTGCGGCGGCGCGGCATGCAGCGATTTTGCGCGCCAGCAGTTCCGGCGCATCGCTGCCGTCTTCAATATTGATGCCGACCACGCCGGCTTCCATCAACTGGCCGACCAGTTGGCCCACCACCTCCGGGTCAGAAGAATAGCCATCTTCAATATCGACTGTCAGCGGCAAGGCGCTGGCGTGCACGATGTCGCGCACAGTTTCGCGCAGCAGGGCGGTTGGCAGCAGCGAGCGGTCGCCATAACCATGGGCCCAGGCCACGGCGGCGCTGCTGGTGGCTAGCGCCCTGGCGCCGGTTTGTGCCGCGATGCGGGCGCTGCCGCCGTCCCAGCAATTCGCCAGCATCAGCATGCCGGATTGGTGCAAGTCCTGAAAGAGAGTGTCATTACGCATGGTGATCCTTTCAAAATGGCCTTGCATAATGTCACATTTTGGCGGTGCTTGCCGGTGTCCTACAATGGTCTGGATTGCGTCAACCGGATGGGGAGGCATCATGATGCGGCCATGGCTACAGCAGTATCCTGAAGGCGTGCCGGCGGAGGTGGATACCTCGGCCTACCATTCCCTCTCTGGCTTGCTTGATGAAAGTTTCGCGCGCTTCCGGGATCTTCCGGCCTTTGTCTGCATGGACCAGGCCATGAGCTACGGTGAAGTGGAGGCTGCATCCAGGGCGCTCGGCGCATGGCTGCAGGCGCACGGCCTGCGTCCTGGCGACCGGGTTGCGATCATGCTGCCAAACATACTGCAGTTCCCGATCGCCGCTGCGGCGATCCTGCGCATAGGCTGCGTGATCGTCAACGTGAACCCGCTGTATTCAGCGCGTGAGCTGGAACACCAGCTGATGGATTCGGGGGCCAAGGCCATCATCATTCTGGAAAACTTTTCCGCGACGCTGGAGCGCGTCTTGCCGGACGTAGGCATCGAACACATTATTGTGACCAGCATTGGTGATATGTTCAAGTTTCCGAAAGACGCGCTGGTGAACTTCCTGCTGCGCTACGTGCGCAAGATGGTGCCGCGATGGACCTTGCCGGGCCATGTGCGCTTCAACCATGCGCTGGCCATGGGCGCCAATATGGTCCTTTCCACGCCGCCCATGCTTCCGTCCGACCTGGGGCTGCTGCAATACACGGGTGGGACCACAGGCCGCAGCAAGGGCGCCATGCTGCAGAATTCTGCATTGATTGCAGCGGTGCTGGCGACCGAGGCGTGGGCGCAGCCGGCGCAGGACAAGGCCAGGACCATGACAGACTCACAGTTCAATGTGGTCTGCGCACTGCCGCTGTACCATTGCTTTGCCTTCATCACCTGCATGCTTTGCACCATGCGTTACGGCGGCTGCTGCTTCCTGATTCCCAACCCGCGCGACCTGAATGCCACGATCAGGGCCCTGCGTCACCATAAACTGCACGTTTTCCCTGGCGTGAATACGCTGTTCAACGCCTTGCTCAATCATCCGGAGTTCAAGAGCCTGGACTTCAGCGAGCTGACGCTCACGATTTCGGGAGCGATGGCGGCGCAGGAAGTGGTGGCGAAGCGCTGGCTGGAGGCGACCGGCTGCCCGATGGCCGAGGGCTATGGCATGACTGAAATCAGTTGCGCCGCCACCTGCAACCGGCTGGACCTGGCTGAATTCACCGGCACGGCCGGGATTCCGATGCCCGGCATGGATTTATGCATCCTGGACGAAGAGGGGCGGCAGCTGGCGC
Organism: Pseudoduganella sp. GW821-FHT11H04; assembly: GCF_058807935.1. Lineage (NCBI taxonomy): Bacteria > Pseudomonadati > Pseudomonadota > Betaproteobacteria > Burkholderiales > Oxalobacteraceae > Pseudoduganella > Pseudoduganella sp. GW821-FHT11H04. The sequence continues at coordinate 26,387 of NZ_JBXARE010000012.1, forward strand.
CCGGCCAGGAGGGCGAAGTCGCCTTGCGCGGCCCGCAGCTGATGGCCGGCTACTGGAAACAACCGCAGGCGACGGCCCTCGCCATGACGGCTGATGGCTGGCTGCGCACCGGCGACATCGGCGTCATGGATGCTGTTGGCTATTTGCGCATCCTGGACCGCAAGAAGGACCTGGTCAACGTCAGCGGCCTGAAGGTGTTTCCCAGCGAGGTGGAGCAAGTGGTGGCGGCTTGTCCGGGCGTGCAGGAATGCGCTGTCATCGGCATTCCGGACGAGCGGAGCGGGGAGGCGGTCGCCCTGTATGTGGTGAAGAAGGATCAGGCCCTGGGCGAACAAGCGCTGCGGGCCTGGTGCGCAGACCAGTTGACGCCCTTCAAACGGCCGCGGGAAGTGGTGTTTTGCGAGACCTTGCCCAAGTCGCCGGTGGGGAAAATCCTGCGCCGTGAGCTGCGTGAGGACAGGGTACAATGCTGCCTTTCGAGCATCGAAACCATTAAATAGTGCAAAGCCGCCAATTATATATTCGCCTCCTGAAGGAGTTCCTTCCCTATAAATGGGCTGCCCTGGTGACCCTGGTCGGCGTGGGCGTGGCTTCGCTGACCGACGTGCTGTTGATTCGCCAGCTCCAGAATGTGGTCGATGCAGTGCAGCCGCACGCCGCAGGCAGCGCGGTGCCGCAAACCGGTGCGCTGGCAGTCATTCATGGGTGGCTTGACCGCATCCTGCCTACCGATCCAGGCGCCGCAGCGCTGTGGGCGGTTCCGGCCCTGATTATGGCGCTGGGCGTGCTGCGCATGATCAGTACCTTCACCGGCGATTATGGTTCGGCGTGGCTCACCCAGCGCGTGCAGGCAAATGTGCGTGAGAAGATGTTCGCGCGCGTACTGCGCTTGCCGAACCGTTACTTTGACCAATCTTCGACCGGCACCACGCTGTCCCGCATCGCCTTCGACGCGACGCAGGTGACGCAGGCCGGCCTGAGCGTTTTCACCATCGCCGTGCGCGACACCGTGGCGGTAGTCGGCTTCCTCGGCAACCTGTTCGATATCGACTGGAAGCTGGCCCTGTTCTGTCTCGTGCTGCTGCCGTTCGTGGCCCTGGTGGTTACTGTCGCGGCACGCCGCATGCGCCGCCTCAGTTCCAGCGCCCAGCAAGCGATGGGCGAATTGACCCGAGTTCTGGACGAAAGCATCGGCGGCCAGCGCGTGGTGAAGATTTTCGGCGGCCAGCCTTATGAGCAGAAGCGTTTCGATGAAGTAGTGAAATTGAACCGCCAACTGGCTGTGAAGCATGCGTCGACTGCGGCGATGAACTCGGGCCTGATCATGCTGATGGTCGGCGCCACGCTGTCGGCTGTGATCTATTACGCGCTGTTGCGTGCGCAGGCCGGAGCGCTGACGCCGGGCGCCTTCGTTGCCTTCATTACTTGCCTGATGTCCTTGCAGGGTCCGATCAAGAACCTGACCAAATTGAATGAACCACTGCAGCGCGGCCTGGCTGCAGCCGAATCGGTGTTCGGCCTGATCGACGCGCCAATGGAAGCCGATACCGGCACCCGCACTGCCACTAACGTCAAGGGCCGTATCGAGCTGGAAGACGTTGGCTTCCGCTATAACGTGGATGACCCGGAGGCGCCGCCTGCGCTGAAGTCGGTGTCGCTCGATATCGCCGCCGGCGAAACGGTGGCCCTGGTTGGCGGTTCAGGCAGCGGCAAGACCACGCTGGCCAGCCTGCTGCCGCGCTTTTATGACGTGGGCAGCGGCCGCATCCTGCTGGATGGCGTGGACTTGCGCGAATACCGCCTGCCGGACCTGCGCAGCCAGATTGCCCTGGTCAGCCAGGACGTCGTGCTGTTCAACGACACTCTCGCAGCCAATATCGCTTACGGCGATCCGGCGCCTGATCTGGTGCGAGTTGAAAAAGCGGCACGCGCCGCCTATGCCCACGACTTCATCATGCGCCAGCCGGACGGCTACCAAACCGAAGTGGGTGAGAACGGCATGCGCTTGTCTGGCGGCCAGCGCCAGCGCCTGGCGATCGCGCGCGCCCTGTACAAGGATGCGCCTATCCTGATCCTCGACGAGGCAACCAGTGCGCTCGATACCGAGTCAGAGCGCCAGGTACAGGCTGCGCTGGAAACGCTGATGAAAGACCGGACTACGGTCGTCATCGCGCACCGCTTGTCCACAATTGAAAACGCCGACCGCATCGTGGTGATGTCGGCCGGCGCGATCGCGGAGCAGGGCAGTCATGACACCCTGCTGGCGAAAGGTGGCATCTACGCCCGGTTGTACCAGACGCAGAAGCAGCTGGATCAGAAGGAGTAAACCAGGGTCACCGAAGTTTGCGTATCGGTGTTCTGCTTGTCTACCGGTACGCTGCTGTCGTTGATGGCGCTGAACGCCGCCTTCATTTGCATCGAACCGTTGATGCGGGTGCTGAGCGAGGTTTCAGAAGTCGAGTGCGTGTTCCAGCCGGCGCGCTCCACGGTCAGCATTTGCGCGAAAGCGGCGTTGTCGCTGAGTTTCCAGCGGAAGGCAGCGCGGCCGCGCAACACCATGCCGTTTTCTTTTTCGCCGTTGGCGCGGGTGGCGCTGAAATAGCCCGGGCCTACTTCCATGTCCAGGGTCTTGTTCGAGGACTGGTACCAGCGGAAGCCATGACCGACGCCAAGGCTGGAGCTGCGAGTGTAAGCGCCGAATTTGTCTTCGGAATGGTTCGCCAGGACGAACAGGGTCGCATTTTCTTCCAGAAGCTTGTAGCCGGCTTTCGCGCCAACCTGGTAGCGCTGCGCCGAGCGCTGGGTGGTTTCTTCGCCGTCCACACGGGTGCGGTCTTCCTTGAAGTAACCGTTGCCGGTGTACTCATTGCTCCATAGTGGCAAGTCTTGCAACACTTCAAAGCGGCCGGTCACCGAAGTGCCTGCGGTATTTCCGCTGGTGGTAATCGCGCCGACTTCGGCGGAAACCATCACGTTGCTGGAATGTTCGATGTCTTCATCGGCTGCCAAGGCGTTGCCGGCAGCCAGGCCGGAGGCCAGGATCAGGGTGGTCAGGTATTTCATAACTGAATTCTATCAGGGCTCTACAGAGTGTGCCCGTTTCAGGCAGCGCAACACGAATGTGGAGCGGCTGTGGCGGATGCCGGGCAGTTTATACAATTTGCGGCGCAGGAACTCCTCATATCCTGCCGTTCCGGCTACGGCCACCTTGATCAGGTAGTCGTATTCGCCAGTGAGCAGATAGGCTTCCATTACTTCCGGAAGCTCGGCCAGCGCCAGGCCGAACTTGTGCAGCATGTCGTCATCGTGCCGGTCCAGCGTGACTTCGATAATGACAATGTCCGGCAAACCGAGGGCTTGCTGGCTCAGCAGCGCAGTATACCCTTCAATGACGCCGCGTTCCTCCATTGCTTTCACCCGATTCCAGCACGGGGTCGTGGAAAGTCCTACCGCTTCGGCTAGTTTGGTATTGCTTAAACGGCCATCCCGGCGGAGTTCTCTCAGGATTTTGCGGTCGATCTCATCGAGTTGTTCCATGATTTTCTCGGATTGAAGAAGATCCTTCTATTTTACATGGAAAATGAGGCAAACTTTGGATGCCTATTCCGGCAGCGTAGCCGGATAATCTTCATATGAATACCGAACAGAGAACTTTTCGCCTGCGCCTTGACCGCTGCTCCTCCATGGATGCGGCCGAGGCCGTACTGGCGACCCTGCGCCGCGGCGGCGTCCAGCTCCATGCAATGCGCATGGCACCGGGCGTCCACGGCATGAACCTGGACCTGGATGTGGCCGCCGAGGGCGAAGATGCCCTCGTACTGGCCCGGATGCGGCTGTGCAACCTGATCGGGGTGTTGAAGATCAGGGTGCAGCAGCGCGTTTATGCGCCGATATAGGCGTACTTGAAGCTGAAGACGAGCGCGATGATCCAAACAATCGGCTTAACTTCGCGGAAGCGGCCGGTCAGCAGCTTCAGCGCCGCGTAGGTGATGAAGCCGAATGCGATGCCGTGGGCGATCGAGTAGGTGAATGGAATCAGCAAGGCCGTAATCGCGGCCGGAATGCATTCGGTGGTCTCGTTCCAATCGAAGTCGCCGAGATCGCGCAGCATCAGGCAGGCGACGAACAGCAGTGCCGGTGCGGTGGCGTAGGCCGGCACCACGCCCGCCAGCGGGGCGATGAACAGCGACGCCAGGAACAGCACGGCGACCACCAGCGCGGTAAGGCCTGTGCGGCCGCCCGCCTGCACGCCGGATGCGCTTTCGAGGTAAGCCGTAGTGCTGGAAGTGCCAAGGATAGAACCGGCCACAATGGCGGTGCTGTCGGCCAGCAGTGCTTTGTTCAATCGCTCCATCTTGCCTCTCACCAGCAAGCCGGCGCGGCTTGCGACGCCCATCAGGGTGCCGGTGGCATCGAACAGTTCGACCAGGAAGAACACCAGCACCACGTTCAGTACGCCGACACCAAATGCGCCCGAAACGTCCAGTTTGAGGAAGGTGGCGTCCAGCGACGGCGGCGCAGAGAACACGCCGTGGAAGGTATTCCCGCCAAAGAAGAAGCTCAACACCGTTACGGCCATGATGCCGATCAGGATTGCGCCCCTTACTTTCAGGCGGTCCAGCGTGACGATCAACAGAAAGCCGACAACCGCCAGCAGTGCGGGTGGTTTATGCAGGTCGCCAACGGTGACCATGGTATTCGGGTTGGCCATCACAATGCCGGCGCTTTTCAGCGCGATCAATCCCAGGAACAGGCCCAGGCCGACAGTAATCGCAATGCGCAGCGAGCGCGGAATGCCGTTAACTATGGCTTCGCGCAGCCCGAGCAAGCTGACGATCAGGAACAGGCAGCCGGAAATAAAGACTGCGCCCAGGGCCACCGGCCATTTGATACCCATCCCTAGCACCACTGCGTAGGCAAAATAGGCATTCAGGCCCATGCCCGGCGCCATGCCGATCGGGTAGTTGGCGTACAGGGCCATGATGGCCGTACCCAGCGCCGCCGCCAGACAGGTGGCGACGAAGACTGCATCTTTCGGCAAGCCCGCGTCGCCCAGGATGGCGGGGTTGACGAAGATGATGTAGGCCATTGTAAGGAAGGTGGTGACGCCTGCCACCACTTCCGTGCGCACATCGCTGCCGGCTTCCTTGAGTTTGAATAATTTTTCTACGATGGACACAAGTGCTCCCCGATTTGACATACCGGGGAGCATACCATCACGGCAAGCCCAGGGCAGCCGCAATATCGTCCCAAGCTACATATTTGAAGTTCTGGGCGCCATCCGGCATGCGCTTGTAGCCATCCTGCACCACCAGCATGCCTTTGGCGAAGCGGCCTCCGAGGTTGGCCGAAGTGACGTCCAGGCCGTCGGTCTCGGACGTGCCGTCGATGCCGGCCATGACATTCATGCCGATGCGGAAGCTGCCGCGAATGCGGTGCGGCGGGGCAGCGTCGGCGACCACGTAGCTATTGCTTCCCTGGCTGGAGACGACCAGGTAGTTGGCATTTTCGCCGTAGTAGATCGCCATGCCTTCCACATCGGCGCGCAGCGGACCGCCAACCTGGATCACCAGTTTCGGATCGGCTTTGGCTTCGGCGCGGGCGTCGATCGTCCATACGCCGCGTTTTTCTTCGCCGGCGAACAGGCGGCCGTTGCGGTCGTCCGCGGCGCAGCCCTCGGGCTGGCTGGCCAGTTTGAAGCGGCGCACCAGGTCCGCAGTGAAGGCGCCGGCTTTGCGGCCGATGCGATATTGCAGGAAGCTGCCGTCCTTGTCGTTGACGAATGCTTCAAGTCCGCCATTGACCGGTTGGTAGAGGCAAATGCCGTAGATGCGTTCAAGCGGTGTCGCGAACCGTGCGGCTTCGGCCACCATGCCGTTCGGATCGATGGCGTAAAGCACAAGAGAATTCTCGTCGCGCTGGGTTGCGAGGGCGAGGTCAAAAGCCTGGCCATCGAGCGCAACGCCCTGGCGCAGGTCGACGTTGTTCAGGCGGCCCGACTCCAGCATCTGGAGCTGCTTGCCTTGCAGGTCGTATACGTGAAGGCCTTGCTTCTTGTTTGTGCCAAGTACGCGGCCCTGGGTTGGGTGCTGGCGATCGATCCAGATTGCGGGATCATCGGCGGCGTCTCCCATGCGCGGCATGGCCTCGGTCTGAACCAGCGGCTGGACAATGACCGCAGGCGGCTGGCCGCTATCGAGCGCAATCGTCCGGCGGACCTTGCCCGCATGGTCAGCAAGGGAGACGCCTGCGGCGGCGGGGAGCAGGATAGGCAGGCCGGCGGCGTCGCCAGGCAGCTTGCCGTAGGGCGCGATTAGGGCCAGGGCGCGGCGGCCGGGCGGCGCCTCCGCTTCGGCGTTGTAGCCCCAGACACCCATGTCTTTTTCGCTGACCACCAGTGTGGCGCTGGCGTCATGCACGAGGCATTGTTCGCTGTGCGGCGGCAAGGCAAGCTTGCGCACCAGGCGTGGGCGAGCGTCCGGCGCCAGCAGCCATTGTTCGGCCTGACCGTCTTTCCCGGCGAGGAAGGCGTGCAGAAGGCCCTGTCCATCGCGGTACAAGCACGTGGCTTCCGGAGCCATGGCTGCGCCATCGAGCACGGCTTGCGTTTGCAGCGTGCCGGCGGCCGAGTCGACGGAGATGGCCATCGCACGTTCCGTGTTGGCGTCGACGACCAGTGCGACGCCGTTGCGATAATCAAGATGGCGGCCGCGCATCGGCATGCTTGCGCGCACTTTGCCGTCGGCGGAGCGCAGTTGCAAGGCACGCTTGTCAAGCATCAGCGTGGCGCCGCCTGCCAGTGCGACGTTTTCAGCGGCATGGACAGGCATGACATAACAAAGCAACAGGGCGAGCAAAGGGCGAAGTGGCAGGCTGCGCATCAGAACACGCTCGCTTTCAGGCTCAATTTATAGGTGCGGCCATACTGCTCGAACTGTGCGTTGTGCTGATTGACGCCCTGGTACACGTAGTACTTTTCATTATTCAGGTTGGCGACATCGAAACCGAGCTGAATACCTTTGGCTAATTGCCATGACAGCGAAAAGTCGACCTGCTTCTGCGTATCGACGATGCGGTCCTGGGAGGCATTCAGGATGTCCGAGCCGAGTTCCAACAGGTAGGGAGACTTGTAGTTGACGGCGATGCGGGTGCTGAGGGGGCCGGCCTCGTAGCCCAGCGACAGGTTCATCACCCGGTCAGACTGGCCCGGCATTGAGATGCGGCGGGAGACCATCGCACCGGCTTTGCTGTCGAAGCGGGCAATGCTTGCGCGGGAATCGGTCAGCGCGCCGTTCACTCCTATCAGCAAGCCGTTGAATGGCGCCGGCAGCATGCGCAGCGCTTGTTGCCAGGATAGTTCGATCCCTTTGACCTTGGCCTGGTCGCCGTTGGCATAGGTGGTGGCGGAGGTGAATCCAGCCCATTGGCCGCTGCCGGCCAGGTTGGTGGTGTAGGTGAAATCCTTGATATCCTTGTAGAACAGATAGGCGGAGACCGCGCCATCGCTGCCGAGCACGCGCTCGACGCCAAGGTCGAAGTTATGCGACTTGAGCGGATTGAGGTCCGGATTGCCGATGGTTGCTTCGGTGGCGCTGGCCAAGGCGATGCCCGGCGCCAGCTGGCTGAAATTGGCGCGTACTACGGAGTTGGTCCAGGCGCTGCGCAGGCTCGTTTCGCGGTCCAGGTCATAGCGCATTTGCAGCGAAGGCAGCCAGTCGGTGTAAGTGCGGCTGCGTTTCAGGGGCGTGATGGTGTTGCCGCTGGTGCGGACTCCGGCGGCGTCGAAAGAGGTGCGTTCGGCGCGCACGCCAGCGAGCAGCCGCCAATCGCCATGCGACAGGGTGTCCTGGAAATAAGCCGCACCGATGTTTTCGTTCAGCGTAAAGTCGTTGATGGCCGATTCAGTGGAAAGGCGCGCGGCGTTGCGGTCCAGCCCTGCAACGCGGGCTCGGATTGCCGCCGGGTCGAGTGCGGTGCCGATTGGCGCGAACGGAAAATCGAGCTGGTGGTCGCCCACGAACGACGCCATCGATAGCGAGCCGGGAACGGCCTTGGCAGGGTAGCTCCACTGGTTGGTGTCATTGTCCTTTTCGCGGCGGCTGGCCTTGGCGCCGAATTTCAGCGCCGAACGCATCTCGCCGAGATGGGAGTCGTGGCCGATGTCGAATTTCAGGTGCTGCTCCGTGTCTTTGGAATAGCGCTGCTGGAGGGTGATAGCGTTTAGGCTGTAGCTGGCCGGATCGTAGGCTGCCGCAGGCGCTTGCAAGGTCGGGCGCCGGCCGTCGGTGAAGCTGATGCCTTTGAAATTGGCGTTGCCGCGGAAGCGGCCGTCGTTGAGCGCTTCCGGTGTATCTTCGTCGGCTTTGCTGCGGCCTGCTTGCAGGTCCAGCTGCCAGCCGTCGATCTTCTGTTGGGTGCCAACGATGGTGGACTCGATCTTCTGCGTGTATTTGCGCTGGCGAAGGCGGCGTTCGAGGCGTCCGGTGCCTGGCACGTCTTCCATCAGCGCTCCACCTGTGACATTGCTTACAGAGATGCGGTCACGCACCTCGTCGTCGCTGAAACGGCTCAGGAAGCTGCGCAGGAACCAGCTGCTGCCGGCCTGCGGGCGAAAGTCCAGGTTCAGGGCTGCTGCGCGGCGCTCGCGTACCGGCAGGTAATCGCGCATTTCAAAGCCGCCCAGGCGATCGCCATCCCAGGCCCCGCCGGTTTCCACGTTGTCCGAGCCGAACTTGCGCTTTTCGCCGCTAAGTCCGACAGCGACGCCGAATTTGCCTTCGCTGAAGCGGCTGGCCCATACCATGCCTGCGGATGGACTATTCTGGCCAGTGTTCTGGTCATGCGAAGCGGCGGCGCTCACCGACAACAGCGAACCTGGAAGATCGAAGGCCGACAGTGTCTTCACTTCCACCGTGCCGCCGATGGAATTTGCGTCCATATCCGGCGTCAAGGTCTTGGTCACTTCGAGGGAGCGGATCAGGCCCGCAGGGAGCACGTCGAGCGCCACCGCACGGCGGCTGGCCTCCGGCGAAGGCACCAATGCTCCATTGATGGTGACAGCATTCAGGTCAGGCCCCAAGCCACGCACGGTGACATAGCGGCCTTCGCCCTGGTCACGCTGCACGGACACGCCGGGCAAGCGCGCGAGCGCTTCAGCGGCGTTCTTATCCGGCAGGTTGCCGATATCGTCGCTGCTCAGGACACTGACGATATTGTCCGCCTTGTCCTGCGCCGCGATGGACTTGGCCAACACTGCGCGTTGGCCAGTGATGACGACGCTGGCGCCGGCCAGGGATCCATCGACCGCATCGGCGGCGGCGCTGTTGGCCAGCGTGAGAACGGCGGCGGCAAAGACAGTCGGGCGCATCGCCCGTGGGATTTGGCTCTTCATTGTTTTTACTGATGGTAGTGAAAGGATGCAGCGGATTATGTGAACCATCGATGACAAGCTGGTTACGCCGCTGTGAGCCAAATTGACCCGGCTGGCGTCACAAAGCCGTCATATCGGACGGCTAAGCTGCGCGGTTATGCTGAAACTACACCGACATTATTTAGCGGCCGCAGGCCTCGCCATCGTGGGCTTCCTGGTCATATACGCAAGCGCGGGCACTGCCAAGCCATTCAATAGCTGGAAATGGATGGACATCATTGCGGAAGGCGGCGTGGCGGCAATGGCGGGCCTGTGGTTCCTTATGACCCTGAGCAGCCGGCCGCGCGGCCTTGTGACGCGCTTGCTGGCCGGCGGCCTGGCGGCCATCATGCTGGGCTCCTGGGCTGATTGCCTCGACGAGTTTTTTCACATCGATAAGGCAGCGACTTGGGATAACTGGCTGGAGGCACTGGTGCCGTTCGGGATGCTGATCCTCACGGCCGGCATTTACTACTGGCGCAGCGAGCAATTCATGCTGAATGACCACCTGGCCAAACGCGAGCGCCTGTTCCGTCAGCATCGCGCCTTTGATCGTGTGACGCAGCTCGCTGATGCCGCGTATCTGCGCCACCAGATCCGCCTCGAACAGGAGCGCGCTCCGGCGGGGCCTTGTGCGCTGGTTTTGCTGGACATCGATGGCTTCCACCGTATTAACCGGGAACATGGCGCGCGCGAAGGCGACCGGGTCTTGCAGGCCGTAGGGCATATGCTTCTGCTTAACCTGCGTAACGAGGACCTGCTTTGCCGCTATGCAGGCGATCGATTCGCCTTGCTCTTGCCCGGCATGGGGCAAACAGAGGGAAAGGCCGTGGCGCAGCACCTGTGCCAGATGGTGACGATGATGCGGCACCATGGAGAGGGCGGGGCGCAGGAGGCGATCGCGGTCAGCCTGCGCTTTGCCTGCTCACCGGCGCAAGGGGAGGCCGATGTCATGCTGGCGCAGCTCTCGGCTGCGATCGCAGCGTGATGCGATACGCACTGCCGGACGAAGCGAGTATTCCCGCGCACGGCTTGCCATGGCAGGTCCTCGATTACGCCTTGAATCGCGACGCTTTGCCCGCCGTCATTGCGCGCGGGAGCGGGATGCCGGGTGATGGAAGCATGCCGCTGACGGGCACTATGCTTAGTCCAGCACAATGCTTGCAGCTTTTGTCCAACACGCTGCGCGAACTGGATTGTGCCGATACCAGTTTCATGCTCGGCCAGCACATGCTTCCTGGTGCCTGCGCGCCTTTGGCGGAGGCGCTGCGTCACGCGGAGTCCGTGCAGCATGCGCTGGAAATCCTATGCGCATGGAACGGCCGGTTGCTGCCGCTATTGCGACCGCGCTTGCATGTCTCGGCTGAAGGGAACCTGGTGCTTTATTGGACCGACAGTCACGGCACGCCCGGCCTGCGCCCTGCGCTGGTGGAAATGCATATGACTGCGGTCGTGTCTATGGCGCGCTGGCTGGGCGGAGAGCGCCTGCCGTGGCGGTTTTGTTTCAATCGCGCGCGTCCGCGCCATGTTGAGCAGCATGAAGTGCATCTGGGCGGCGAACTGCGTTTCGACTGCCAGCTGGATGCGATGCTGCTGGACGCGGCGTCGGCGCGGCGGGCCTGGCCGGGCGCCAGTGCCGAAGCCAGCGCGGCGGCAGTGGCTGCAATGTCCACGTTCGCCGGCCAGGTGCCCGCGCCCAGCCTGGCCGACGCGTTGTACGACTATTTGCTGGCCGAGATCCGGTGCAGCCCGACGCTGGAGCGCGCAAGCGCCGCCTTCGGTGTGAGCCCGGCCACGCTGAAGCGCCACCTGACGCGCTACGGAACCCATTTTGTTGCGGAGCTGGACCAGGTGCGCACGCACGTGGCAATGCACCTGTTTCAGTCGCAGCAGGCTGACAACGAAGTGGTGGCGAACTACCTCGGCTTCCACGATGCGGCCAATTTCCGCCGCTCGTTCAAGCGATGGACAGGGTTGACGCCTGCATTGCTGCGCGCTGCGCTAGCCAGTTAGCGCAGCGGTTCAAGCCAGCGCGAAGAGCTGCGAGTAGACGCGTGCCGCCATCAGGCCTAGCGGCTGGTGGTGCACGGCGGGACTCATGTGGCGCGCCAGCATGGTCATCGCTTCACCCTTGCTGGCGCAGGCTGCGATCTGGGCTTCCAGTAAGCCGAGGTCGCTGGTAATGGTTTCCCATGCATGCTCGTCGTCGGCGAAATGGTGGCGCAGGATGCCGCGCGGCTCTTCTTCGGCGTTGGATGCAATGGCGGCATCGGTATCCAGCGCGGCGCCAACGCTGGCCGGCGGCGCAGCGAACATGGCGGCAATGGCGCCAGCCACGGGCGGGTCCTGCGGTGCACCGTCTTCCGGTGTGGCGGGCAGGGTTTGCAAGCCGATGCGGCCCAGGCCATAGCCTAGTTCAAGGCGCATCAGGAAATCATTGACCTGGGCCGGTTCGGCCGCTCCAAGCAGGGCGCGCAGCACATCGAGCACGATGGTCTCGGACACCGGCGGCGGCGGGAGGGCAATTCCCAGCTCGGCCAATTCAAGCAGCAGCGAAGGCTGTGCCGCTGGCTGGTCGGCCACCGCCAGTTGGTAGCCAAGCAGCTCCGGTAAGTAGCGTTCGCCGGCGCTCGCCAGCGCGAGGCGGATTGCACCTTGCACGAAGCCGCCATCTTCCAATTCCTGCCAATTGCTGCAGCCTTGCACGGCCAGCACCTGTCGCACCTGCGCAACATGATTGGTCCCGGGAACGCCTTTGCCAAGGTAATCGAGATAGAGCTTGATCAGTGGCATGAAGGCCGGCTGGCGCCAATGGTCGAGCACGACATGCAGCCAGGCGCCTTCCACCAGCAGGCTTGGCGCTTGCACGCACAGGAAGCGGCGCGCTTGCGCCAGTGTAGCGAAATGGCGGCGCGGACCGCCTTCCTGCCGGCCCGCCTGGTACTGGCGGAATTCTTCGGCGCGATTGCGGGTGCGCAGTTCCAGCCAGGCTTCCAGGCCCGCCAGTTCGCCGCTCCAGGCGGGAGGCAGGGCCGCGGCTTCGGCCAGCCGGCGCTGTAGATAAGCCGTGGCCTGCGCACGGTCAGGCGCTTCCCGCAGCAGCAAATAGAGCTGTCGCGACGGGCCGCCCGCAGTGCCCTGGGCGCTGCGGCTAAGTGGAAGTGTGGTCATCATGGCAACCAGTATCCAAGTGCAAGCCAATGTTTCCTAGCAGAGAGGAGCGCGCCACAATGTAAGATCAGTCTTACATGGACGTATTACATAGGATTGCACATGCTCGATGCAATGTCGATGGACCAATTGCGAACTTTTATCGCGGCGGCGGAAGAGGGGAGTTTTTCAGCGGCGGGACGCAAGCTGCGGCGGGCCCAGTCGGTGGTCAGCCAGACCCTCGCAAATCTTGAGATGCAAGTCGGCTTCGCCTTGTTTGACCGCACTGGGCGCGGCCGCGCATCCGCTGGCTTCGATGCCTGCGCCGATTGCGCGCAGCGAGGCGGCAAAGCATGTGCAACTGATCCTGACCGACCGGTCCAAGCTGACCGAAGGGCGCCAGTTCGGCGTGGTGGGCCAGCAGGTCTGGCGCCTGGCCGACCTGGGCGCCAAGCACGCCTTCCTGCGCGCAGGCCTGGGTTGGGGCGGCATGCCGCGGCATATGGTGGAAGATGAACTGGCGCGCGGATCGTTGGTTGAGTTGGCACTGGAGGCAAGCCCGGTGCTGGGCATGGCGTTCTCGATGTACGCCAGCTGGCGCAAGGACGTCCCGACGGGACCGGCCGGGCGCCGTTTCATCGAACTCCTTAAGGCGGTGTAGCTGCGGGCTCCGGCAGCCCGCGGCCATTGTCGATGGTGAAGCCGTTGCGGCCGCGCCGCTTGGTGTCATAAAGGGCCATGTCGGCGCGCCCAATCAGGCCGCCTGCGGTTTCGGTGCCGCCCGCATAGAGTGCAATGCCGATGCTGGTGGTGACGCGCAGCGGTGCGCCAAGCACGGTGAAGTCGGGCGCCACGGCATCCATGACTTTTTCGGCCAGCAGCTGGACTTCCTCCGAGTGCCGGATGTTTTCGAACACGATGACGAATTCGTCGCCGGCCAGGCGCGCGACGGTGTCGGTGGTGCGCACATTGCCGGACAGGCGCAGCGCGAATTCTTTAAGAACTTCGTCGCCGCCGGCGTGGCCCAGGCTGTCGTTGATATGCTTGAAGTTGTCGATGTCGAGGTAGGCCAAGGCCATCTGGCTGTCCTGGCGTCGCACGCGATCGATGGCCTGGTCCAATACATCCTCGAACTGGCGCCGGTTGGGGATGCCGGTTAATGGATCACGGCGCGCCTGGCGCAGCAGCTCGGCCTCGACTTCGCGGCTGCGCGTGACGTCGGTGGTCAGCGCATAGACGAAGGGCACGCTGCCGTCCTTGCGTACTTCCGGCACGAAGGTGGTTTCCAGCACGCGCGGCTCGCCATGCAGGCGCGCGGTCGACTCATATTCGGTGACCTGGCCACTGAAGGCCCGGTCCAGCGAAGGACGCGCTTCCTGGTAGGCGGCATCACCGGTCACACTGGCCATGGGGCGGCCGGGAAGCGTATCGGGATCGGTGTCCAGCCAGCGGCGGTAGGTCGCGTTCCCGAATTGCAGCACGTGGTCGCGGTCGATGGCGCTGATCATCACAGGCAGGTGGTCCGCGATCAGGCGCAGGCGCTTTTCGCTGGCCGCTTGCGCCAGTTCCGCGGTCTTGCGCTCGGTGATATCGGTGCACATCATGTAGAAGCCGGGCACGCTGCCGTCAGGCGCCAGGTCCGGCACCAGTTCCACCATCAGGTGCAGGAAGCGCTCCATTTCCTCGCCCGGCCGTTCCAGGTGGATGCGGCGACCGGCCAGCACAATGTCAAAGCACTCTTGCCAACGCGCGAGGACCTGGGGTCCGAATACTTCGTCGACGCGCTTGCCTACCATGCCGCGCGGGTCGATCCCCAGCAGGAACTGGTAATGCTCGTTGGTGAAGCGGTAGCGCAGGTCGCGATCGATGTAGGCCACCAGGGCCGGAATATTGTCGGCGATGACGCGCGCCCGCTTTTCGCTTTCCGCCAGGCGCTCCTGCGCGGCCTGGCGCTCGGCCGTCAATTCATACAGCGCTTCGCTCAATTCACCGATCTCGTCTTTCGCGCCGCTGCGCAGCAGGCTGATGTCGCCGCTGCGCGTGCGGATCGCGTGCAGGTTAGCGCGCAGCCGCTGCAAGGGCGCCAGCAGGACCTGGATCGTCATCCAGCTCAAGAGGCCCGCCACGGCGGCAAACAGGGTGGCCGCCAATACCGCTTGCTGGCGCATGCGTATCATTGGTGCAAACGCTTCGTCGGTCGGATAGCGCGCGGCTACGATCCAGTTGGTCGTGTTCAGTCTTTTGTACGAGTAGATGCCGTCGACGCCGTCCTTATTGGTGGCCTCCATCCAGCCTTCAAAGCCTTCCAGTGCGCGCTGGGTGCCGAGGTTGACTCCGGGCCGCGCGTTGATGTGCTCCAGTAGCCGTCCCTTGCTGGGGTGATTGACCAGGATGCCCTCGGTGGTCATGATGAACATGAAGCCGGTCTTGCCCGGCTTCATGGTGTTGAAATGCTGGAAGAAGTCCGAGTTCAGCAAATCGATGCTGCCGACCAGGACTACCTGCACATCGCCGCCGCTGTCAATAATAGGATGCGTCAACACCACAACCGGCAAACTGGACACGCGTCCGCGCAGCGGAGGAGATATGATTGCGCGCTTTTGCGCCAAAGTCTGTTCGAAATAGGGCCGGTCGTTCACCGTGGGGTTTTCTTGCTGCGGCGGGCGCAGGCTGGCCAGGTAGCGGCCGTTGGCGTCGAAGGCCGCCACATTGGCAAACTCCGCTGAAGCCGAAGCATGCCGTTCAATGGCAGCGCGGATCGCCGCCGGCGTGCGCTGGCGCGGCGGGACGTCGTCGGCGATGGACGCGAGCAGCAGGCGTTTGCCTGCCAGTTGTTCGTCGATATTGGCGGCAGCGAGGGATAGCAGGTTGAATTGTTGTTGGCCGATGACGCTCTTCATGTCTTTCTCGGACATGGAAAGCGCCAGCCAGGTCAGGATGGTGGTGGCCGCAAGCACGAACAGAATGACCACGCAGGTCATGCGCGCGCGCAAGCTCCGTGGTAGCAGTCGTGAAGAGGCCATGGCCTAGTATTGCACACCTGTTTGCCAGTGTGTTCTAAAATCCATGGCATAGCAATGATTGGAAATAATGTGAAAAATGCAATGACACTTGGCCGGACGAACTGACCGATGGCTCATTTCCACCTGGCTTGGGAATTAGGCGGCGATGCCGCCCATGCAGGTCGCTTGCGGGTCATTGCGCAAGCCCTGTTGGCACGCGGCCATGCCGTCAGCCTGTCGGTGCGCGACCTCAGTCCCGCGCGCCGGCTGTTTGGCGACCTGGACGTGACGATGCTGCAAGCGCCGCTCTGGCTGCACAGCACGGCGCAGCACGCGTCCAGCCTGGCCGAAATCATGCTCGCCTCCGGCTACCGCGAAGCGCAGACGCTCGATGCCCTGGTGCGCGGCTGGCGTTCGTCCTTCGAGCTGCTGAAGCCCGACGTGGTGGTGGCCGAATTCGCTCCCACCGCTTTGCTGGCGGCGCGCACCATGGATATCCCGACTGCCGCGATTGGCGCCGGCTTTACACTGCCGCCGGCAGGCCAGCCGCTGCCGAATTTCCGTCCATGGGAAGCGGTCGACCTGGCGCGCCTGGCCGGGGCCGAGATCCACATCCTGAAGGTGATGAACACGGTGCTGGTGCACCACGGCGGCGTGCCTTATGTGCAGGCGGCCGACTCGCTGCTGGGCCGACAGCATTTCCTGTGCGCCTGGCCGGAAACCGACCACTACGGCCGCCCGCCGGAAAGCCAGCAATGGTTCGGCCCGGCTTTCGTCACGCCAGCCGGTGAGGCGCCGCAATGGCCGCCGGGCCATGGCCACAAAGTCTTTGTCTACCTGCGCCAGGAACATCCGGCCCATATCGCTGTGCTGCACGCGCTCGTGATGGAAGGCTGCCGCGTCTTGTGCTATCAACCGGAAGTAGCTGCCGGCGCCGTGCCGCCGGTCCATGCGACCAGCCTGGCTTATGCACGCGGACCGGTCGACCTGGCCGGCGCCATGGCAGAAGCGCGCATCTGCGTCAGCCAGGCGGGCGAGGGTACGGTGGCGCACTCGCTGTTGGGTGGCGTGCCGATGCTGCTGCTGCCGACCCAGCTTGAACGCTATTTGCTGGCGGCGCGGCTTGAGCAATCCGGCGTGGCGGTGAATGGCGGACGCTTGCCCGGTACGGTCGATTGGCGCAGTGTGGTGCGCAGCCTGCTGATGGATGGCCGCACCTTGATGGCGGCGCGCGGCATGGCCAATCGTTACGCCGGCTTTACCCAGGCGCATATGGCGGAGAGATTGGCAGCCCGCCTGGAGCTGCTGGCGGCGAACGTTTAGTGCGGGCTACGCTCCTGGCGTTGTTCACAGTAGTGGCGCCAGGCCAGCTCTTCCAATGCCGCGACTGCATCGCGCACCCCATCAAAACGGGCATCACTGAAACTGCGGGCAAAGCGTTCGTGGAATTCAGCGCGCTCCAACTCAGCGGATGATTGTCGGCCTATTTGATCCATTTCAAGTTCTCCATTGCTTGCCGCAAGTTTGGCAGCATGCAATGGTCGCGTCTGTGCGGCAGCGTACTTTTGGTCGTAATACTTGCCAATTAAATAAATGCACTGGCTGCTTCGCAATTAATTACCTTTATCGAAAATCGAAATCTCTTAGGGGAAATATTGCGATTTGCTCCACAAGTCAGTACACTCAATTTAATTCACGGCAACCATTTAGTCCCGAACAGTGTATTCACAGGCGCAAATCGATCCGGTCGTCAGTTTCCTGAACACGCAGGGTGAAGCAGTCCGCGGCACCATCGTGACGCTCCAGCGCAAATCGCTGGTGATGGAAGTGTATAACCCGTATTCCATCGTCCAGGTCAGCGAGGTATTAAGCGAGCTGACGGTGCGCATGGGCACGGCCAGTGCCTATATCGGCAAGGCCGTGGTGATCAGCATGGTCAACACCGGCCTGACGGCCGTGGTGTCGGTGACCCTGATCGATGAATGGCGCGAACTGAGCGAAGTGGTGCTGCTGCCTGGCGCAGTGGGCCGCGAAGCGAGCAAATTCGTGCTCGATTGGGATGACCGCTTCCGCATCCGCCGCGATTACCAGATTGCAGTCAATGAAATGCGTGCCTACCTGGCCGAAGTGGCGCGCTGGGTGGAGCAGGTCGACTTGTCCGACTCGCTGCCGAAAGAGGGCGGTCGCCTGCGCGCCGACGTATTCGCCGAACTGGCCGAACCGCTGATCGTGCGCGTGCGCCGTTATTTCGACGACTTGAACCGCGAAGCCGCGATGGTGGAGCAGGATGCGTCCGCGGCCCATCGCGCTTTCGCCCAGGCGGCGCTGCATCCCTTGATACTGCGCGCCCCTTTCGTATTCCGCACCTTCAGCAAGCCGCTCGGCTACGCGGGCGACTACCAGATGGTGAACCAGATCCTCGGCGATGCGCGCCAGGGCCCGAGCACTTATTTCCAGATCGTTAATGCCGCCTTCCTGCAAACGGCAGTGGCGGTGGCGCACCGCAACCGGATTGATATCCTGGTCGATTTCCTGAAGCGCCACGCCGATGAGGCGCGCCGCGTGGGCCGTCCGTTCCGCGTACTGAACGTGGGCTGCGGCCCGGCGCAGGAAATCCAGCGCTTCCTGCGCGAGTACGACGAACCGCATTGGCTCTCGTTCGAACTGGTGGACTTCAGCGAAGAAACGCTGGCCTGGACGCGCGGCGAACTCGCTTCCATCAGCGCCGGCCTGGCGCGCCAGCCCGATATCCGCTTCGTGCAGGATTCGGTACACAACCTGTTGAAACGCCGCGTCGACGGCCCGCAGCTGGGCGCGGATTTCGACGTGGTCTATTGCGCCGGCCTGTTCGACTACCTGTCGGACAAGGTGTGCAGCCGCTTGCTAAGCTATTTCGCTTCCTGCATGAAGGGCGGCGGCCGCCTGCTGGTGACCAACGTCCACAGCAACAATCCTGAACGTCCGGGCATGGAGCACTTGCTGGAGTGGTATCTGATCTACCGCGACGAAGCGAAAATGGAGCAGCTGCTGCCGCCCCAGACGCGCGCACGTTCCACTTATGTCGATGCGACCGGCGTCAATGTCTTTGCCGAAGCGTCGCTGCCATGACTGGACCAGCACCTGACGTGGGGACCCTGATGAGCGCCCACCAGCATTCGGATTATGAATCGGATTTGCGCGCATACCGGCTGCGTTTCAGCCGCGGCGGCGCCTGGACCGGCATCGCGCTCGTCCTGCTGGGCATCGGCCTGGATTACAGCCTGTATCCATCCCACCTGTTCGAATTTACGCTGGCGCGGGTAGGCTGCTCGCTGGGCATCCTTGGCATCATTGGCCTGATGCGCCAGCCATGGGGTGCGCGCAATGTCGAAGCCATGAGCTTTGCCTGGCTGATGCTGCCGCAAGTGATGATTGCGTGGATGATTGCCGTCACCGAAGGCGCTTCGTCGATTTATTACGCGGGCCTGAACCTGGGCGTATTCGCATCCGCCATCGCATTCGCCTTCCGCATGTGGCAGAACCTGACGCTTGGCCTGCTCACTTATATGCTGTACGCGGCGGCTTGCTGGGTGCACGACGGCCAGGTGCCAGGCGGCGGCGCTTTTGCCGTCAATTCGCTGCTGCTGGCCTTCAGCGCCATCGCCAGCGCGGTCTGCACCTACTTCAATGAGCAGGCGCGCTTCAACCTGTTCCAGCTGAAGGCGGAGCTGGCGGACAAGAACGCCCAGCTGGAAGCGAATAACCGCAGCCTGGCCGAGATCAAAGGCCAGATGCTGCAGCAGGAAAAAATGGCTGCGCTGGGTACCCTGGCTGCCGGCCTGCTGCACGAGGTGAACAACCCGGTCAACTTCTGCATGATGGCAATCGATATCGCGATGGAAGAGCAGGCGGCCAAGTCCAATGAAGTGCTGCATGAATGCCTGACCGATGCCAAGTCGGGCATGCAGCGCGTGCAGTACATTGTGTCCGACCTCAAGACTTTCGCCTACCGCAAGTCCGGCACCGACCACGAAAGCGCGCAATTCCTGTTCGAGCGCGCGCTGGAATCCTCGGTGCGCCTGGTGGGCCACGAAATCAAGGGCATCAAGGTCAATCGCCACCTGCAGCCGGACACCCTGGTGCGCGGCGACGAAGCAGCCATTATCGGCGTGCTGATCAACCTGCTCAGCAACGCAGCCCTGGCCATGCGCAAAGGTGCGACGCGCGAACCGGCCATCGATGTTTATGCCGAGTCGCGCGGCGACCGTTTGAAGGTAACGGTGCGCGACAACGGACCGGGCATCGCGCCGGAGAACATCGGCCGCGTGTTCGAACCATTCTTCACCACCCGCGAGGTGGGCCAGGGGCTGGGCCTTGGACTGTCGATTTGCTACAGCGTGATCCAGCGCCACGGCGGCGTGCTGGCAGCTGAAAGCACAACCGGAGAATGGACCAAATTCACCTTCGACTTGCCGCGTGTGACGGGAGGCGAGAAATGAATGAACAGCGTAAGCAGCCCGCCACCGTCCTCTACGTCGACGACGAGGAGCTCGCGCGCAAATACTTTGCCCGCGCCGTGGAAGGCGACTTCACGGTGCTGACGGCCCCCGGCGTGGACGAAGCGCTGGAAATCCTGGCCCGCCCCGACAACGAAGTCGACGTGCTGGTGACCGATTACCGCATGCCTGGCCGCGTGGGCGGCGACTTGCTGCGCCAGGTTGAGCGCGATTACCCGCACCTGGTGCGCATCCTCGTCACGGCTTACGCCGACAAGGAAGTGCTGCTGGAAACCATCAACGGCGGCGACATCTTCCGCATCCTGGAAAAGCCGCTCGATACCAGCACTGTACGGCATGCCCTGCGCCTGGCCAGCGAGAATGCGCGCGAACGCGCCATGCGCCGCCAAAGCCTGCTGGCGATTGAAGAAACTGTGGCCTTCCTGGCGCACGAATTGAATACGCCACTGGCCACCATCGCCAACTTCGCGCGCAATATCCAGCGCCGCGTCAACGGCCAGGGGCCGGACAATGGCCTGCCGCTCAAAGCCGACATCGGCAATGCGGCGGCCCATATGAATGATAATGCGCGCTACTGCCTGTCGGTGCTGTCGTCCTTCGTGGAGTCCGTCAAGCGCGCCAGCGTGGTGCCGACGGCCCGCCTGGGCAGCGGCAGCGCGCAGCAGATGGTCACCGCCTTGCTGGGTGTGTATCCATTGGCCGCCAGTCAGCGCAACATTATCGAAGTCGAGGTGCAAGCCGACTTCACCGTGCGCGCCGCGCCCAACTGCGTGGCGCTGGTCCTGTCTTCGCTGCTGAGCAATGCGCTGCGTGCGCTGCACGAGCATCCGCAGCCGCGCGTCAGGATCACCGTGGGCGTCGACCAGCGCCCCTTCATCATCGTGGAAGACAATGGCCCGGGCATTGCGCCGGCACTGCTCAACCGCCTGCTGCTGGACCCAGTGTCCATGCACGGCGCTGAGGGCGGCAGCGGCTGGGGCCTGATCTTCTGCAACCGCGTGATGCAATCGTTCGGCGGCCACCTGCGGGTGCAGTCGGAACAGGGTTGCTCCACCACCGTCACCATGAATTTCCCGGATTTAGAGAAGGAACCAGCATGACTGAGATACAAACGGCCCGACCGGCCCCGGCGATCCTGTACGTCGACGACGAGGCGACCGCACTCAAATACTTCCAGCGCGCGCTCGGTTCGCTGGCGCCTGTGTATGTGGCCGAGTCGGTGGAGGACGGCAAGCGCATGCTCGACGAGCATGCCGACGAAATCGCAGTGCTGGTGTCCGACCAGCGCATGCCCGGCGCCTATGGCAATGAATTGCTGTTCTATGCGTGGGACCGTTATCCGCACATCGTGCGCATCCTGACCACGGCGTATTCGGAACTGGAACACACGGTCGATGCGGTCAACCAGGGCCAGATCCACCGCTACATCCAGAAGCCTTGGGATATCGCGGCCCTGCGCATGGAACTGAAACAGGCCCTGGCCCTGGCCAAGCTGCAGAAAGAACATTCGCAGCTGCTGCGCGAAAAGCTGCTGGTGCGCCAGAAGCAGGCCGTGGCGAGCCGTATCGGTACCCTGTATACGCTGGCGGCCAGCCTGTCCGCCGGTCCATCTTTCGTGCCGGTGGAAAGCTACCTGGCCGGCGCCCTGAGCGCGGGCATGACCCCGCCCGAGCCGGACTGGCTGATGCTGGACCACTCGGACCTGATCAGTTCCGAAGCCTTCCGCAGCGCCGCTTTTGGCTGCACCGTGCGCGACCACTTGCAGGACCTCGATTCGCGCTACCCGGACGCAGAGCCGGCGCATGTCTTCGCGCTGCTGGGGGAAACTTTCGGCCCGACTTTCCGCGCGCTTGATGCCGAACAGGCCTTGTTCCTGCAAGCGTCGCAGCTGACTGAATTCCTGGAAACGCCGACCAGCGCGCCGGTGTCGTCGCAGCACGCCTTCTGGCTGGCTTGCCTGCTGTGGCTTGGCAAGCGCGGCGCCGCGCTGCAGATGGCGAGCGGTTCGCAAGGCGTGGAATGCCGCCTGGTGCAAGCCGACGCCGAACTCACGCCGTCGCAACTGGCGGCGTGGGTCGAACAGTTCTAAGCCTTTAGCGCAAGGCCAGCGCGCGCTGCTCCGGCGCGCCCTGCTCGCCCATCAACTGCGCCAGGCGGCGCGCATGTTCCAGCATGCTGGCCGAAGCGCTGGCCGCTTCCTGCACCAGCGCGGCGTTTTGCTGCGTTCCCCGGTCCATGGCGCCCACGGCATCCGTCACCTGTTCGATGCCGGCCGACTGCTCGCGGCTGGCGGCGGTGATCGCCTCCATCAAGCCCGCCACCTCCTGCACCGAAGCGACCAGCTTGTCCATCACCTGGCCGGTGGCGCCGGCCAGCTGGTTGCCTTCCTGCGCCTTGTTCACCGAATCGCCGATCAATTGGCGGATTTCCCGGGACGCGGTGGCGCTGCGCTGGGCCAGGTTGCGCACCTCGCTGGCGACAACGGCAAAGCCGCGTCCCTGTTCGCCTGCACGCGCAGCTTCCACGGCCGCATTCAACGCCAGGATGTTGGTCTGGAACGCGATGCCGTCGATCACGCCTATGATGTCATGGATGCGGCGCGCACTGTCATGGATGGCGCCCATGGTCGCCACCACCTGCGCCACCATGGCGCCCCCTTGCACCGCGACTTGCGAGGCGGCCGACACCAGCTCACTGGCGCTGTGCGCGTCGTCCGCGTTCTGACGCACGGTCTGCGCCAGCTGCTGCACGGTGCCAAGGGTGCGCAGCAGCTCGCCGGCCTGTTGTTCCGTACGCGCCGACAGGTTCTGGTTGCCGCTGGCGATTGCATGGGCCGCGTCGCTGATGGCGTCGATGCCGACGTGGGCTTCGGTCACGGTGCGGTGCATGCGGTCGAAGCTGGCCTGCAGGCGGGAGCGGTCGGCCTCGGTCTGGACGCGCTGGCGGGCGAAGCTGATGGCAAAGTGGCACAGGGCAGCAGTTTCCACCACCACGTAGAGCGCGTGCACGATGATGACCGGCAGCGACGGGGCGCTCAGGCACATGGTGCCGAAGCCGGCCTGCTGCAGGAAGTTGAACAGCAAGTGATGCACGGCGACAAAGGCCGCCGCGCCGATGATCACGCGCCAGTCCTGGTAGACCACGAGTAAAGCCAGCAGGACGAAAATCCCGAAATGCAGTTCGATCATGCCCATGGCTTGCTGGATGTGCAGGGCGCAGAACCACATGCAGGCAATACCCACGGCCATGCGGCTGGCCAGTGCTTGCGGTGCGCGCCAGGTGAGCAGGGTGGGCAAGAGCGCGGCGGGCAGGCCGGCCAGTAGCGCAGGCTTCCAGGTGCCGTACCAGGGCGCAAGGCCAAATGACATCAGCAGCAATAGCCACAGGATGGGGATGAAAAGTCGATGGGCCTTGGCGTAGTGGTCCGGCATGCAAATTCTCCAGTGTTGTGATGAGCTTATTGTCTGGACAATTGCCTTGCATGTCGATTAAGTAGTGAAAGTGCCAGCCGCTTACGTGCGCTGTGCCCGGCAAAGCTTCGCTAGCATGATGGCAGGACGCCACACAAGGAGGCCATGATGCCAAGAGGAGCCAGCCCGAAACGGGAGCGCGAGTACAAGGAACTCAAGCAGGAGTTCAAGAAGGAACACCGCTATCCCGGCCGCGAAGAGGAAGTTGCGGCACGTATCGTGAACAAACAGCGCAAGGAGCACGGCGAAACCAAGGCGCAAAAAGCGCGCAGCGGACGCAAGGTGCATTAAGTAGGATGCATTGACTAAGTCATACAGCAAGACTTTCAGGCAACTTTTCGAGGGAGAGTCGGTTATACTCTGGGCATCGGATTAGCGGAGCCGCCATGCCTGAGGAAGTCCTGCCCGCGCGACCTACGCTGCGCCACCGCTTGGGCCTGGGCGCCATGCTTGCTGCCGCGCTGGCTGCCGCCGTGCTGTTGCTGACCGCGCTGGCGGTGTGGGGCCTTGGCTGGCGCACAGCCGAAGAACTCAAATCCAGCCTCGGCCAGGGCCTGGCGCAACGCGCCAGCGAGAGCGCCGACCAGCTCGACGCGGCCATGTTCGAGCGCTATCGCGAAGTACAGCTGCTGGCGCGCCGCGCCGCCCAGATCGACGGCGCCGCAGCGCGTCGCCAATTGCTGGAAGATTTGCAGCGCACCTATCCCCTGTATGCCTGGATTGGCCTGGCGGACGCCAACGGCAAAGTGCAGGCCTCGACCGGCCAGGTGCTGGAAGGCGCCAGCCTGGCGCGGCGTCCCTGGTTCAGCGATGCGCCGAAGGGCGTGTATGTACACGACGTACATGCCGACGCGCAGCTGGCGCAGCTGTTGCCGCCAAATGGCAGCCGGGCGCTGCGCGTACTCGACCTGGCTTTCCCCTATTTTGATGCTGCCAGCCATCCGGCCGGCGTGCTGGGCGTGCAGCTGCACTGGAACTGGGCGCGCCAGTTGCTGGCAGGCGACGTCCTGCTGCTATCGCGCGAAGGCAAAGTGCTGGCTGGACCGGACGAGTTGTTCGAGCAGCAGCTGCCGAGCGCCAGCCTTGCCCAAGCGCGGTTGCAACCGGCTGGCTATGGCGAAGAACATTGGCCTGACGGCCGCGACTACCTGGTCGGCTATGCCCGCACGCGCGGCTACGATGGCTATCCGGGCTTGGGCTGGACGGTGCTGGTGCGGCAAGACGCCAGCCTGGCGATGGCCCCGGTGCGGCGGCTGCAGACGACTGTTGCGCTTTGGGGCGCCGCGCTGGCACTGCTGGTGGCGCTGGCAGGCTGGCGCGCCGCGCGCCGCGTGACCCAGCCTGTGCAGCAGGCGGCGCAAGCGATGCAAGCGGTGCAGGAGGGGGCCGCGCCAGTGCTGCCGCCGCTCGCAGGCGGCTTTGGCGAACTGGAAGAACTGCGCCAGGCCTGCAATGCGCTGTTGCAGCGCTTGCAGCGCGACGGCCTGCAACTGGAACGCGACAAGGCGCAGCTGGCGCAGCGGATCGACTTGCTGGGCGCCGACCTTGAGCGTGCGCAGGCGCAGGGCGCTGCCAGCGATTTGCGCACCCTGGCCTTGCTCGATGCGACGCAGGAAGCTTTCATCGGCCTGCGTGTCGAAGGCCTGGTCAGCGACTGGAATGCGCGCGCCGAACAAGTCTTTGGCTGGCAGCGCGCGGAAGTGCTGGGCAAGCCGATCGAACAGCTGCTGCACGCCAGCAGCGCGATGCTTGCCGGCCTGGCCGATGGCAGCGTGGGCCAGCCGCTGGTGCTGACCGGCTGGCGCCGTGATGGCGCACGTTTCGATGCGGAGCTGACCCTGGCGCGGCATGCGGCCGATGGTTTGCCCGGCTATGTGGTGTTCGTGACCGACGTGACGGACAGCCGGCGCAGCGAAGAGGCGGCGGCGGAGCAGTTGTCGGCGCTGGCCAGCGCCCAGCTTGAACTGGCCGACAAGGAGCGCTTCCTGCGCACGGTGGCCGACCACAACCCGGCCGCCATCGGTTATGTCGACCGCGACCAGGTCTACCGCTTCGCCAACCGCAGCTACCAGACTTTGCTTGGCCTCGACCCGGCCGGCATGATCGGGCGCACCGTGGAGGAAGTGCTGGGCAGCGTGCTGTATGGCCAGATCGAGGCGCAGGTGGCGGCGGCGCTGCGCGGGGAACGGGTGCACTTTGAGACCGATACCGAGCGCGCCGGCTGGCCGCGCCATTTCATGACCGACTATATCCCCGACACCGATGCGCAGGGCGAGGTATGCGGCTTCCACATCGTGGCGCTCGACATCACCGCGCGCAAGCGGGCCGAATTGCAGCAGCAGGAGGCCAGCCGCGCCAAGAGCGCCTTCCTGGCCAATATGAGCCACGAAATCCGCACGCCGATGAATGCGGTGCTAGGAATCGGGCAACTGCTGGAACGCACGCCGCTGGCGCCGGAACAGCAGGAATATGTGCGCCTGATCCGCGCTTCCGGCGGCGCCTTGCTGGCACTGGTGAACGACATCCTCGACCTGTCCAAGATCGAGGCCGGCAAGCTGGCGGTGGTGAATGCTCCGTTCCAGCTGGAGGAATTGGCTGAGGCGATTGCGGCGGCCATGCAGGCGGCCAGCGTCGGCAAACGCCTGGACTTGCTGCTCACGCTGGAGCCGGACATGCCGCAAGGCCTGGTAGGTGATTTGCAGCGCTTGCGGCAAGTGGCGCTCAACCTGGTCGGCAATGCGATCAAGTTCACGGCCGAAGGCGAGGTGCGCGTGCACCTCGGCGTGAGCGCACCAGGCAGCACCATGGAAATCCTGCAGCTGACGGTCAGCGACAGCGGCATTGGCATGAGCGGCGAGCAGCTTGGGCGCCTGTTCAATCCTTTCGAGCAGGCGGAGAGCTCGACCTCGCGCCGCTTTGGCGGCACCGGTCTTGGCCTGTCGATTTCGCAGCAACTGGTGCAGCTGATGGGCGGCACCATCAGCGTGAGTAGCGAAGCGGGGCATGGCAGCGAATTCGTGGTGTCGGTGCCGCTGCAGCTGGCGCGCCGGCAGCGCCAGGAAGACACCGAAGCCGGTTCCCTGGCCGGCCTGCGTGTCTTGCTGGTGGACGACCATGTGCCGACGCTGCATTACCTCGAAGCGCAGCTGCGCCATTGGGGCTGCGTGGTGGACACCCACGATACCCCGCCGGCCTTCGCCGCTTCCGGCGCCGGCAGCGCGCGCGACGTGGCGCTGGTCGATTCCGTGCTGCTCGACAGCGAGGGCCCTGAGCGCTATGAAGGCCTGTGCCTGGTGGCGCTGAATCGCAGCCTCGATCGCCAGCCCGGCCCCGGCGAAGCGGCCGCCCTGGCCAAGCCCGTCTTGCCGTCGGCACTGCGGCTGCTGCTGCAAGGCGTGCGTCAGCGCGTCGCCGCATCCGAACGGAGCATGGAACCTGGCCTGATCCTGCAGCCGCAGGAGCCGGCGTTGAACGGCGCCCGTATCCTGCTGGTGGAAGACAATCCGACCAACCAGGTGGTCGCGCGCGGCGTACTGGAACCGGCTGGGGCGTTGGTGACGATAGCTGAGAACGGCCAGCAGGCGGTGGACATCCTGCGCAGTGCGCCCGCGGGCTTCGACCTGGTGCTGATGGACGTGCAGATGCCCGTGATGGATGGTTTCGAAGCGACCCGCATCCTGCGCCAGCAGCAGGGCTTGCGCATTCCCATCCTGGCCATGAGCGCAGGCGTGCTCGATACGGAGCGCAGCAAATGCCAGGAGTGCGGGATGGATGGTTTCATTCCAAAGCCGGTTGACTATACGCAAATGCTGTCCGCTGTCGCGGCCCATTTGCGTCAGGCGGCCGCGGATTCTTCGGCGCCCGCACCCGTGGTCGCATCGCCGGTCGCGGCTCCGGACGAAGCCGACCAGCAGCCCGGCGTCTTCGCCATCCGCAAACTGCTCGCGGTCATCGGCAACACGCCGCAGCGCGAAAACATTGTCTCCCTGGTCGGCCGCGTGGTGCGCCAGTCGCAGGACGAGTTCGAAGCGGCGCAAACGCGCTGGCAAGCAGGCGATACGACAGGCGCCGCTGCGGCGCTGCACTCCCTGCGCGGCGGCGTTGGCAGCCTTGGCGCGCGCAACTTCGCCGACGCCACCCTGGCCATCGAACAAGCACTGCGCAGCGGCGATGACAGGACCGCCCGCAGCCAGTTTGCGCAGGCGCAAAGCGCGCTGACAGCAACGCTGCAAGCAGCCTCGCACTGGCTTCAATTGGAGAATGCTTTGCCGGCAGCCGGCGTGCAGCAGGATTTGCAGGCGGCCATGCAGACGCTGGCCGAAATGCTGCAACGGCAAGACCTCGACGCGCTGGCGCAATTCCGCCAGCTGCGCCCACAGCTGGCCAGCCGGCATGGCGATGCCGCCGCCGCCCAGCTGGAAACCGCTATTGAAGCGCTGGACTTTGGTACGGCGCTGGATGTCCTGAGTGAGGAAGCATGGAAAGCACCATCCTGATCATCGACGACAACCCCGACACGATCCGCCTGTTAAGCGCCATGTTGCGCGACCAGGCGCGGGTGCTGTTTGCCACCAATGGCATGACGGGGCTGGAAATCGCCCGCGCCCAGCGCCCGCAACTGATCCTGCTGGACGTGCAGATGAAGAGCATGGACGGTTTTGCGGTGCTCGAGCGCATCAAGGCCGACCCTGACCTGGGCCATTGCCCAGTGATCTTCGTCACCGCCAGCGGCGGCGTGGAAAGCGAAATCGCCTGCCTGGATGCCGGCGCGGTGGACTTCATCACCAAGCCCCTGAGCGGCCCGGTGGTACAGGCGCGCGTGCGCACCCACTTGCGCTTGCAGGCCGCGCTGGCCAGCCTGGACAACCTGGCCCGTAAAGACGGCCTGACCGGCCTGCATAACCGGCGCTATTTCGACGAGCAGATTGCGCTGGAAGTGGCGCGCCACCGGCGCCAGGGCGCCGCGCTGGGGGTGGCCCTGGTCGATGTCGATCACTTCAAGCTCTACAACGACCATTACGGCCACCAGATGGGCGACGAATGCCTGCGTGCGGTAGCGCAAGCGCTGGCCAATTGCACGCGCCGTCCGGGTGAGCTGGTCGCGCGCTACGGCGGCGAGGAATTCGTGGTGCTCCTGCCAAACAGTTGCGAGGAGGAAGTGCTGCGCTACGGCGACTGGATTTGCCAGCACGTGGCGGCATTGCAGCTGCCGCATGCGGCTTCGCCGGTAGCGCGGCATGTGACCATCAGCGTCGGCTTATGCTCGATGGCGCCGTCCACAAACGACAGCCCGGCAACCCTGCTGGAAGCGGCGGACAAGGCGCTATACGAAGCCAAGCGCACGGGCCGCAACCGCGCCAGCATGGGCCGCGCCGCGCCGGCTACGTGCCTGGCAAGCTGATTCGGTTACGCCCCATGTGTTTGGCGCGGTAAAGCGCCGCATCGGCCGTAGCCACCAGTTGCGCCGGCTGGTGCTCGTGCGAGGCAATGGCCGTGGCGGCGCCGATGCTGACCGTGACGAAGTGGGACGGCGCGCCGATATTGGGCAGGCGCAGCGCCTCGACGCGGCAGCGTATCCGTTCGGCCACGATGGCCGCGCCTTTCAGCGACTGGTTGGGCAGGATGACGGCGAACTCTTCGCCGCCGTAGCGCGCCACCAGGTCGTTGGCGCGCATTTCGCTGGCCACCGCGGTGGCGATGCGCTTCAGGCAATCGTCGCCGCCGACATGGCCATAGGCGTCGTTGTACTGCTTGAAGTTGTCGACGTCGACCATGAGGAGCGATAGCGGTTGCGCCTGGCGCAGGGCGCGCTGCCATTCCGCCAGCAAGGTGTGGTCGAAGCAGCGCCGGTTGGCCAGCCCGGTCAGGCCGTCGCGCGTGGCCAATTGCTCGAGCGCGATCTGGGCCTGCTTTTCCTCGGTCAGGTCGCGCAGCGTTTCGACCACGGCCACCAGTTGGCCATCGCTGTCATAAATCGGGCTGGCGTCCGCAGCCAGGTAGCGCCGCCCGGCGGTGCGCGGCATCTCGCACCAGTTTTCCGCACAAAGATTGTCGCGGGTGGCGGCCGGGCCGCGCGACTGGCCGTCGTAGAGGTCGAGGATTTCGCCGGTGCGGCCGGCGATCACCAGGTCGGCCAAGGTGGGGCGATGGGCGGCGTAGAAGGCGCACCAATGGCCGCTGGTGCCGAGCAGTTCCTCGGCCTGGATCCCGGTCAGGCGCTCGCAGGCGCGGTTCCAGATGATGACCCGGCCCTGGGCATCGAGTACGAAGGTGGGAATGACCAGCAGCTCCATCAGCTTGAGGGCGAAGCCTTGCGGCTGCTCGGACGAAGGTGCTTCCATCTGATGGGAGATCTTGAGGAGACTATTCATTTGGCGGCGCCCCTTGTTATTCACTGCGTCTGGAACTCGATTGTGCCGCTGGTGCCGGTAGTAAATGTTGACCAAGCGCAAAGCCATTTCGTTTCGTGAAACGCGCTATAATGTAGGGTTGCCGACCAGTGGATTCACCCCGTGACTTATAGCATCAAGGAAATTTTCTACACCCTGCAGGGCGAAGGCGCCCATGCCGGGCGTCCCGCCGTGTTTTGCCGTTTTGCCGGTTGCAACCTGTGGACCGGGCGCGAACAGGACCGTGCCGGCGCGGTGTGCCAGTTCTGCGATACCGATTTCGTGGGCACGGACGGCGAGCGCGGTGGCAAATTCGCCACGCCGGCGGCGCTGGCCGAGGAAATCAATAGCCTGTGGCCGGCCGGGGCGGGGCACAAGTATGTGGTATTTACGGGCGGCGAACCGCTGCTCCAGCTCGACGCGCCGCTGATCGACGCGATGCACGCGGTGGGCTTCACCATCGCCATTGAAACCAATGGCACCATCGAGGTGCCGGCGGGCGTGGACTGGATCTGCGTCAGCCCGAAAATGGGCTCACAGCTGGTGGTCCATAAAGGCAATGAAATCAAGGTCGTGATCCCGCAAAAGGACCAGGACCTGGCCGCCTACGAAGGCCTGGATTTTGAGAACTTCTTCGTGCAGCCGATGGATGGCCCGCTGGCAGCCTTCAATACCACGCTGGCGATCGAAACCTGCAAGCGCAATCCGAAATGGAAACTGAGCCTGCAAACCCATAAACTGTTGAATATTCCTTAAGCAATGCTGACTATTACCCGCAAGCTGGAATTCGATGCCGGCCATCGTATTCCCGACCACAAGAGCCAGTGCCGCAACCTGCACGGCCACCGCTACACCCTCGAAATCACCCTGACCGGCAAAGTGATCGACGCCGAAGGCAATTCCGACAATGGCATGATCATGGACTTCTCCGACGTGAAGACCATCGCCAAGGAACACCTGGTCGACGTCTGGGACCACGCTTTCCTGGTGTACGAGAAGGACGCTTCGGTGAAGGATTTCCTGGCCTCGCTGCCTAACCACAAGACCGTGGTGATCGACCGCATCCCGACGGTGGAAAACCTGGCGGCCGTGGCCTGGGACATCCTGAAGGCGGCCTTCAAGGATCACTATGGCACCGGCCTGCACCTGCACAAGCTGGTGCTGCACGAAACCCCTAACTGCTGGGCCGAAATTGTCGAATGAGATGTATATGCGCGAAGCGCTCATTGAAGCGCGCCGCGCCTGGGCTGAGGGCGAGGTGCCGGTGGGCGCCGTCGTCGTCAAGGACGGGGTAGTGATTGGCCGTGGCTATAACCAGCCGATCGGCCGCCACGACCCGACCGCCCATGCAGAAATCATGGCGATGCGCGCCGCGGCAGAAACTCTGGGCAATTACCGCCTGCCGGGCTGCGAGCTGTATGTCACGCTCGAGCCCTGTGTGATGTGTTCGGGCGCCATGATGCACGCCCGCCTGTCGCGCGTTATCTACGGCGCCACCGATCCCAAGACCGGCGCCTGCGGCTCGGTGGTCAATGTCTTCGAGAGCGAACAGCTGAATCATCACGCCGAGGTGGAAGGCGGCCTGCTGGCCGACGACTGCGGCCAGGTGCTGAAAGACTTCTTCGCCGAGCGCCGCGCCGTGCGCAAAAACAACGCAGCCTGACGGCGCGCCACGCACCGTCATCGCGGTGCTATGCTGAGCTATGGCCAGCGTCGATATAAACGGTATTACGATTACCTACGAGTCCAGCGGCGACCCGGCCGGCCCGGCTGTGCTGCTGAACATGGGCCTGGCCCTGCAGCTGATTTCCTGGCCATATGAATTCGTCGATGGCCTGGTGCAGCGCGGCTACCGTGTGATCCGCTACGACAACCGCGATGCCGGGCTGTCTTCCCAGTTCGACCATCTCGGCGCGCCCAATTTGTGGCTGGCCTATCTGCGTCACCTGTTCGGCTGGCGCCAGCGCGCCGCTTACACCTTGAACGATATGGCCGGCGACGCGGTCGGCCTGCTCGATGCGCTGGGCGTGGCGGGGGCGCATATCGTTGGGGTATCGATGGGCGGCATGGTTTCGCAGATCATGGCCGCGCGTTATCCGCAGCGCACCCTGAGCCTGACTTCCATCATGTCGAGCAGCGGGCGTCCCGGCTTGCCGGGGCCCACGCCGGCGGCGCGCCGTATCCTGCTGCGACGTACTGCCAGCGCCCATCACCGGGCGCGCGTGGTGGAGCAGATGGTGGACACATTCCGTACCATTGGCAGCCCGGCATATCCGATGCCCGAGGAACTGCTGCGCCAGATGGCTGGTGAGGCGGTGGCGCGCAATGTGAATGGCGACGGCGTGGCGCGCCAGCTGGTGGCCATTGCCGCTTCGGGCGACCGCAGCGCGCTGCTGCACGCTATCCGCTGCCCGTCGCTGGTGATCCATGGTGATGCCGATCCCCTGGTGCCTTGCGCTTGCGGGATCGATACGGCGCGCCAGATTCCGGGCGCCCGGCTCGAGCTGATCGAGGGCATGGGGCATGATATGCCGCCGGCCCTGGTTGGCAGGCTGCTAACCTTGCTCGATCAACACCTCCGGGGTAAGATGGCCGGGTGAAAAATATCGGAATCGCCATTGCCGGAACCAGCGGCTACCCCATCGATGACGCGGCCTTGGCGCGCGGCATTGCCCGCCTTGAAGCGCAGGGGCACATCGTTCATAACTATTACGAACCGGAGCACAAGTTCCAGCGATTTGCCGGCACGGATGAGAGCCGGCTAGCCCAGCTCAATGCGGCGGCCGCCGATCCCGATTGCCAGGTCGTGCTGGCCTTGCGCGGTCAATACGGTATCAGCCGCATCCTGCCGCACATCGACTTCCGCGCCATGGCCGATAGCGGTAAGCTGTTCAGCGGCTTCAGCGACCTGACCGCCTTCCATATGGGTTTGTACCGGGCCACGGGACGTATCAGTTTTGCCGGGCCAATGTCGCTTGACCTGACCCGCGACGAGCAGGTTGAGTACACGCTGCGCCAGTTCTGGGATTGCCTGCGCGGACCGACGCATTCCGTACGCGGTACGGCAACGGGCAACCCGCCGGTCGACGTACAGGGTACGCTGTGGGGCGGCAACCTGGCGATGGTCAACCACCTGATCGGCACACCGTTCTGGCCGGATATTGATGGCGGCATCCTCTTCCTCGAAGATATCGGCGAGCATCCATACCGAATCGAGCGCATGCTGCTGCAGCTGCATTTTGCCGGGGTGCTGGCGCGCCAGCGTGCCATTGTGGTGGGCGATTTTTCCGGTTACCGGCTGGGCCCTAACGATAATGGCTATGACTTCGATTCCATGCTTGCCTATATCCGCGGCTTGCTGCCTGTGCCAGTCCTGACCGGGCTCCCGTTCGGCCACGGTGAGGAACGCTGCACCTTGCCTTTTGGCGCGCATGCGCACCTCGTTTCCGATGCGGACGGCTTTGACCTGACTGTAAGCGGGTATCCAACCTTATGATGAACGGCGCGGAGAGCTACTACCGCGCTACTGCGCCGGGCGAGCAATACGCCGCGCTGGCAGGACGCCAACAAGCCCGGGTCTGCATCATTGGTGCTGGTTTCGCAGGTCTCGCCACTGCCCTATCGCTGATGGAGCACGGCGAACGCGATGTGGTGCTGCTGGAGGCGGAGAGCGTCGGCCATGGGGCTTCGGGCCGTAACGGCGGCTTCGTCTTCGGCGGTTATTCCCTCGATGAACAAGCTTTGCTCACGACAGTCGGAGCGGAGCAGGGCAGGCGACTCTATCAGCTCACGCTCGGAGCGGTCGATCAGATCCGCCGCCGCATCAGCCAATACTCAATCGATTGCGATGCCACGCATGGCGGCATCTACCTGGCGAACTGGTTCGACGATCCCAGTGTGCTCGATGAACGCCAGGATTTCATGCGCGATCATCTGGGCGTTGAATGGCAGCGCATTTCGCCTGCCGATTTCGCCGACAAGGCCCGCAGCGAACGCTATTTCGGCGCGCTGTATGAAGAAAACGCGTTCCATTTCCATCCCTTGAAATACGCGCAAGGCCTGGCCCGCGCGCTGCATTCCGGCGGCGTCCGCGTTCACGAATCGAGCCGCGCAACCGTGATCGAGAAGCTTCCCGACGCCACGTCCGCCGTCCCGAACGCCGGCAGCCGCGGGTCCCGTTGGCGCGTCGCGACTGCTGCCGGCGAGGTGATTTGCGACGAAGTTGTCGTTTGCTGCGGTGGCTATATTGAGCGCCTTTATCCCGCGTTGGCTGGCGCGATCCTGCCGATCGCGACCTACGTGATGGTGACGGAGGCATTGGGCGAGCGAATGCCGCAAGCTTTGGCGACCGACGCCGCGATTTACGATACGCGCTTCGCCTTCGACTATTACCGGCCATTGCGGGACAGCCGCCTGTTGTGGGGCGGGCGGATCTCGATCCGTTCCCGCAGCCCGGAAGATGTGGCGCGCCTGCTGTACGAGGATATGCTGAGAGTCTACCCGCAACTGGCGGGCGCCAAAGTCGACTATGCCTGGAGCGGTTTGATGAGCTACGGCCGCCACAAAATGCCACAACTCGGCAAGCTGCCGAACGGCGTCTGGTACGGGATGGGTTTCGGCGGCCATGGCGTTGGCCCAACTTCACTTGCCGGTGACGTCCTCTCCGCAGCCCTGATGGGCGAACTAAGCAAAGTCGACCAGTTTGCCGCCTGGGGTCTACCCACCACGGCCGGTCCAGCCGGCTTGTTGGCCGCCCAGCTCACGTACTGGTATTGCGAATTGCGCGACTGGATGCGGCAGTAGGGGGGATATGTCGAAAAACCCAGAAAGTCTGAAACGGTCTCCCATGAACTTTTTTGGTCTCCCGTGAACTCTTTTGGTCTGGTTTCGATCTAAGTTGGCGTGCAATTTGAAAAGGAGAGTGCGCCATGAAGAGCCTGTCCTGAATTTTGTGTGCAAGGCAGTGAGGTTCGATTCGAGGGGTGAAGTGTCTCGCCAGCCCACTTTGTAGATGAGGTTGCCCAATGCAGCAGAAACGCGTGGCGGACAATATGGTTGCGTTATCCCAATGAAGCCGAGTGGAAACATGCGAAGACGCTACGCACGAAAGCAATGCATCTGGAGACCAAAAGAGACTCCAGGAGACCTAAAAAGTCCGAATAAGACCGAATCAGGCTTTTCGACCCAATTGAATAGGGACACCCTGTGCTCCCATATTCTTATATTGCTTGCAACCCTTTGAGCCGCAAGCAGAGGGGCGCTCCTAGGCGGGCACTCGGTCGGCGGGGTATAATGTTCGATTCGCTTTCTCTCACCATTTCCCCCAGCATGCTTTCTACCGCAAACATCACCATGCAGTTCGGCGCCAAGCCGCTGTTCGAGAACATTTCCGTCAAGTTTGGCGACGGTAACCGCTACGGCCTGATCGGCGCGAACGGCTGCGGCAAGTCGACCTTCATGAAAATCCTCGGTGGCGACCTCGAACCGTCCGCCGGCAACGTCAGCCTGGACGCCAACGAGCGCCTCGGTAAGCTGCGCCAGGATCAGTTTGCGTACGAAGAAATGCGCGTGCTGGACGTGGTCATGATGGGCCACACCGAGATGTGGGAAGCGATGAGCAAGCGCGACGCCATCTACGCCAATCCGGAAGCGACCGACGACGACTACATGGAAGCGGCGGAACTAGAGGGTAAAGTCGCCGAGTACGACGGCTACACCGCCGAAGCGCGCGCCGGCGAGCTTCTGATGGGCGCCGGTATCGACATCAGCCTGCACCAGGGCCCGATGAGCGCCGTAGCGCCAGGCTGGAAGCTGCGCGTGCTGCTGGCGCAGGCTCTGTTCTCCAACCCGCACATCCTGCTGCTGGACGAGCCGACCAATAACCTGGATATCGACACCATCCGCTGGCTGGAAGAGACGCTGAACCAGCGCGATTCCACCATGATCATCATTTCCCACGATCGCCACTTCCTGAACCAGGTCTGCACCCACGTTGCCGACATGGACTACGGCACGCTGAAGATCTATCCAGGCAACTATGACGAATACATGCTGGCCTCGACGCAGGCCCGCAACCAGCAGCTGGCCAATAACGCCAAGGCGAAAGACAAAGTCGCCGAGCTGCAGGACTTCGTACGCCGCTTCTCGGCCAACAAGTCCAAGGCCCGCCAGGCTACCTCGCGCGCCAAGATGATCGACAAGATCAAGATCGAAGACATCAAGCCGTCCTCGCGTGCCTATCCGTTCGTGCGTTTCGACGGCGAGAAGAAGCTGCACCGCCTGGCAGTGGAAACCCAGGGCATCGGCAAAACCTACGACCGCACTCTGTTCAAGAACGTCGACTTGGCGGTGGAAGCGGGCGAACGTATCGCGATTATCGGCGCCAACGGCGCCGGCAAGACGACCATGCTGCGCTGCATCGGCGGCCAGGACATCGCTGGCCTGACCAGCGACACCGGCCTGGTGAAATGGGCCGAAAATGCCAACGTCGGCTACATGCCGCAGGATCCGACCGAAGAATTCGCATCCGACATTAACCTGACCGACTGGATGGGCCAGTGGACCCAGGAAGGCGACGACGACCAGGCCGTGCGCTCCTCGCTGGGCCGCCTGCTGTTCGGCGGCGACGAAGTCAAGAAATCGGTCAAGGTCCTGTCGGGTGGCGAAAAAGGTCGTATGATGTATGGCAAGCTGATGCTGGGCCGTCACAATGTCCTGCTGCTGGATGAGCCGACCAACCACATGGACATGGAATCGATCGAGTCGCTCAACATCGCCCTGGAAAAGTACGCCGGCACCCTGGTCTTCGTGTCGCACGACCGCGAGTTCGTCTCCTCGCTGGCCACCCGCATCATCGAGATCAAGGCAAATGAAGTCGTGGACTTCCGCGGCGGCTATGAAGACTACCTGAAGAGCCAAGGCATCGAGTAATGATTGAAACTCCGATCAAGACTGTCGAATTCGAGAAGCCAGTCGAAGGCGGCAGCTGCGTGGCCCATGCGTGGGCGCGCACCCCGGCACCCGTGCCGGCCAATGAAAAGATCCTGCTGAAGGAACGCATCAAGACCCTGCTGCGCGAGCGTAACGCCGTGCTGGTGGCCCACTACTACGTGGACGCCGACCTGCAGGACCTGGCTGAAGAAACCGGCGGCTGCGTGTCCGATTCGCTGGAAATGGCGCGCTTCGGGCGCGACCATCCGGCCAAGACCCTGGTGGTGGCCGGCGTCAAATTCATGGGCGAGACTTCGAAGATACTGAGCCCGGAA
Source organism: Pseudoduganella sp. GW821-FHT11H04 (assembly GCF_058807935.1). Taxonomy (NCBI): domain Bacteria; kingdom Pseudomonadati; phylum Pseudomonadota; class Betaproteobacteria; order Burkholderiales; family Oxalobacteraceae; genus Pseudoduganella; species Pseudoduganella sp. GW821-FHT11H04. Next base: position 63,568 of record NZ_JBXARE010000012.1, read on the forward strand.
AAGACCGTCCTGATGCCGGACCTGGACGCGACCTGCTCGCTGGACCTGGGCTGCCCGCCGGAAGACTTCATCGCCTTCTGCGACCAGCACCCGGACCGCACCGTCGTGGTGTATGCCAACACCAGCGCCGCCGTCAAAGCGCGCGCCGACTGGATGGTGACATCCTCGATCGGGCTGGATATCGTCAAGCACCTGCACGAGCAGGGCAAGAAGATCCTGTGGGCGCCAGACAAGCACCTGGGCGGCTACATCCAGAAGCAGACCGGCGCCGACATGCTGCTGTGGCAGGGCTCCTGCCTGGTGCACGACGAATTCAAAGGCGTCGAACTGGACCTGCTCAAGGCCGAGCACCCAAATGCCAAAGTGCTGGTGCACCCTGAATCGCCGGCCGCGGTGGTCGACCAGGCCGACGTGGTGGGTTCCACCTCGCAGCTGATCGCCGCCGCAGTCAGCCTGCCGAACACCGAATTCATCGTCGCCACCGACAACGGCATCCTGCACAAGATGCGCATGGCCGCACCGGGCAAGACCTTCATCGAAGCGCCGACTGCCGGCAACAGCGCCACCTGCAAGAGCTGTGCGCACTGTCCGTGGATGGCGATGAATGGCCTGCGCAACCTGGCCGACGTGCTGGAAAACATGAACAACGAAATCCACGTCGATCCTGAAGTCGGCAAGCTGGCGCAGCGTTCGATCAACCGCATGCTTGATTTCGCCGCCGCCAAGAAAGCCAAGATCGCTCCAGGCGCCGACCTGGCGAAGGAGGCGCAACTGTTCCAGAATATCGGTCCCGCATGAGCACCCTGAAAAATAAATTCGCACCGTTTGACGATGCGCTGGCGGGCGCGTACGAACGCAACCTGCTGGCCGCCCTGATGGAAGATATCGGCACCGGCGACCTGACCGGCAAGCTGGTACCGGAAGACGGCCGCGCCACCGCCCGCGTGATCGTGCGAGAAGAAGCCGTGCTATGCGGCGCCCCGTGGTTTGAAGGCGTGATGGAAGCGCTGGACCCATCGATCGGCATCGAATGGCACTACGCGGAAGGCGACCTGATGGCTGCTGACTCGCCAGTCTGCACCATTGTCGGCCCGGCACGCGCCATCCTCACCGCTGAACGCTCGGCACTGAACTTCATGCAGCTGATGTCTGGGGTGGCGAGTGCCACCCGCCGCTATGTTGACGTGATTGCCGGCACCACGGCCGCCATCCTCGATACCCGCAAGACGATTCCGGGCATGCGCCTGGCGCAGAAGTACGCGGTGCGTGTCGGCGGCGGCCAGAACCAGCGCTTGGCGCTGTACGATGGCATCCTGATCAAGGAAAACCACATCGCAGCAGCCGGCGGCATCACCGCCGCACTGGCCGCGGCCAAGCGCCTCGACGCCAAGGTCACGATCCAGGTTGAAGTGGAAACCCTGGAGCAGCTGGAAGAAGCATTGTCCGCAGGCGCGGTTTCGATTTTGCTCGATAACTTCAACCTCGACATGATGCGCGCAGCCGTGCAGCTCAACGGCGGCCGCGCGTTGCTGGAAGCCTCCGGTGGCGTCAACTTCGACACCGTACGCGCCATCGCCGAAACCGGCGTGCACCGCATCTCCATCGGCGCCCTGACCAAAGATATCAAGGCCACCGACTTCTCCCTGCGCATCATCGGCTGATCGCGGCCGCATACCGATCCAAATCAATACGCAGCACCAGCAAGTGCCTGCCATCGAGTGATACTCGTGGGAGGCGCTTGTTTTATGGGCTTTAGCGGTGCTCTGATTCTCGTTGTGGTCCTGTCCAGCTTGCTTACTGTTGCGCGTATGCCGCAGTGACAATGCGTGAATATGTGCGGAGAATTGCAGCGTAAAGTCTTTGCTGGAGCCGCCGCTCCGGCGTCTCCGGTACCCCAACTGTTCTGGAGGAGACGCCATGTCAGAACTATTGCACATCAGCTCCACACTGGCCAAGATCATCGCCCGCATCAATCCCAAAGTATGGGAAGTGATCGGCGGCGGCCCGCTTGGCAAGAAGGTCCATTTGGCGGCCCTGGCTGCCGAACCGGAACCCGCACCCTGGCTCGAAGCAGCGCAATTTGCCGCCGTTGAGCTCGCGCAGCGCCAAACCGATGCTGCGGCTGCCATCTACACGCAGGGAGGCGACACCAAAGGCTTCCTGCAAGCCATCCTCGACGACTGGTGCGGCACCGTGCCGCGTCCGCCTATCAAATGGCCAGGCTGGCCGCGCCCGCCGCGTCCACCACGCCCTGATGAACTGGAAGACTACACCCTGTCCATGGCAGGCGGCATTGCTTTCGTCGCGCTCAGCGAAACCATCGGCGATTCCGGCTTCGCGGCTCAGATTGCCGACCTCGGCGGCAACATCATCGACCGTACCGCCACTTATGCGCTGGAGCATTCAAGCAAGCGTCGTTAGGAAATAAAAAAGCCGCCCGGGCAGGGCGGCTTTCAGGGGGGCATTGAGATCCCTTTAGTCTTGCGCGTAAATGTTGTTGTCTTTCGTTTCACGGACGAACAGCGCACCGATTACCAGGGTCGCCAGGGCAATCACAATCGGATACCACAGGCCGTAGTAGATGTCGCCCTTGAATGCCACCAGAGCGAAGGCGGTGGTTGGCAGCAGGCCGCCGAACCAGCCGTTACCGATATGGTATGGCAGCGACATCGAGGTGTAGCGGATGCGGGTTGGGAACAGTTCCACCAGCATGGCCGCGATCGGTCCGTACACCATGGTTACGTACAGCACCAGGATCCACAGGATCAGCACCATCATCGGCTTGTTGATCTGTGCAGGATCTGCCTTGGCTGGATAGCCCGCAGCCTTCACCGTGTCAGCCACAGATTTCTTCAGCGCGCCTTCCAGCTTTTTCGAATCGGCATTGAAGTTCAGGCCATCGGCGGTCATGGTCGCATTGAACGACTGTACTTCCTTGTCGCCCACTTTGATAACGGCCACGCTGCCGGCAGGCGCGTCCTGGCGGGTGTAGGCCACCGACGCCTTCGACAGCATCGACGTGGCGATATCGCAGGACGACGGGAATTTCTTTTCGCCGGTCGCATTGAACTGGAAGTGGCAGGACGCTGGGTCAGCCACCACCACCACTGGCGAATTCTTGATCGCTGCTTCCAGCGCAGGATTGCCGTAATGAGTCAGCGCGCCGAACAGTGGGAAGTAGGTCGCAGCGGCGATCAGGCAGCCGCCCAGGATGATCCATTTGCGGCCGATCTTGTCCGACAGGCTGCCGAAGAAGATGAAGAACGGGGTCGCCAGCGCCAAGGCGATGGCGATCAGGATATTCGCGGTGGCGATATCCATCTTCAGCGTCTGGATCATGAAGAACAGCGCGTAGAACTGGCCGGTGTACCATACCACCGCCTGGCCCATGGTCAGGCCCACCAACGCCAGGATCACGATTTTCAGGTTTTTCCATTGGCCGAAAGCTTCGCTCAGCGGAGCCTTGGAGGTCTTGCCCTCGGCCTTCATCTTGGCGAAAGCTGGGGACTCGTTCATGGACAGGCGAATCCACACCGAAATGCCCAACAGAGCCACGGAGACCAGGAACGGAATGCGCCAGCCCCAGGCTTCAAACTCTTCCAGCGGCATCGAGGTACGGCAAGCCAGGATCACCATCAGTGACAGGAAGAAGCCCAGCGTGGCGGTGGTCTGGATCCATGCAGTGAACAAGCCGCGTTTGCCGTGCGGCGCGTGTTCCGCCACATAGGTTGCCGCGCCGCCGTATTCGCCGCCCAGCGCCAGGCCTTGCAACAGGCGTAGCGCAACCAGGATGATCGGCGCCGCGATGCCGATGCTGGCGTAGTTTGGCAAGAGGCCCACGATAAAGGTGGACAAGCCCATGATCAGGATCGTCACCAGGAAGGTGTACTTGCGGCCGATCATGTCGCCCAGGCGGCCGAATACGATAGCGCCGAAAGGACGCACAATGAAGCCGGCAGCGAAAGCCAGCAGGGCGAAAATAAAGGAAGTGGTAGGGTCGCCGACGAAGAACTGCTTGGCGATGATCGAAGCCAGCGAACCGTATAGATAAAAGTCGTACCATTCAAACACGGTACCGAGGGAAGAGGCGAAGATGACTTTCTTCTCTTCCTTGGTCATCGGCGCGGATTTACCGCTGCCAACGCTCCGCCCGTCGGCGGTGCCAGAACTAATTGCCATGATGCTTATCTCCAATATAGTAGTTTGTATTTCAAATGCTTCAACGGCAGGATGGAGTCTGGACCCTGTTCCTTACGTCATGCTTGCTTGAAACTTACACAAAACTTACATGGCAAACAATTTATAGCACGACCGTGCTAAAGCTGTGCTATGCTGGCCTGAGACTATTTCACCAAGGAGACCCTCATGACCGACGCAGTGATTGTTTCGACCGCCCGCACCGGCCTGGCCAAGTCCTGGAAAGGCGCTTTCAACATGACCCACGGCGCTACGCTCGGCGGTCATGTGCTGCAGGCGGCAATCGTCCGCGCCGGCATTGAGGCGGGCGAAATCGAGGACGTGATCATGGGCTGCGCCAACCCGGAAGGCGCCACCGGTGGCAATATCGCGCGCCAGATCGCGCTGCGTGCCGGCGCTCCCGTCACCGTGCCGGGCATGACCATCAACCGCTTCTGCTCCTCGGGCCTGCAAACCATCGCCACCGCCGCCCAGCGCGTGCTGGCGGGCGAGGGTGACATCTTCGCCGCTGGCGGCATCGAATCGATCTCCTGTGTGCAGCAGGAAATGAATATGCACATGTATATAGACGTCTGGCTCAAGGAGCACAAGCCGGCCATCTACCTGCCGATGCTGCAGACCGCCGAGATCGTGGCCAAGCGCTATGGCATCGCGAAAGAGCGCCAGGACGAATACGGCGTGCAGTCGCAGCAGCGCGCTGCCGCTGCGCAAGCCGCTGGCCGCTTTGACGCAGAAATTGTGCCGATCACTGTCACCATGGGCGTAGCCGACAAGGCGACCGGCACCCTGGGCACGCGCAAGGTCACCATCTCCGCCGACGAAGGCATTCGCGCCGACACCACCATCGAAGCGGTGCGCGGCATCCGCACCGCAGTACCGGGCGGCGTGATCACCGCCGGCAACGCCAGCCAGTTCTCCGACGGTGCGTCTTGCGCCATCGTCATGAGCGACAGCGCTGCCGCAGCCAAGGGCTTGCAGCCGCTGGGCATTTTCCGTGGTTTCGCTGTCGCTGGCTGCGAGCCGGACGAAATGGGCATCGGCCCCGTGTTCGCCGTCCCGAAACTGCTCAAGAAGGCCGGCCTGAAAGTGGAAGATATCGGCCTGTGGGAATTGAATGAAGCCTTTGCGGTGCAGGTTCTGTACTGCGCCGACAAGCTGGGCATTCCGATGGACCGCCTGAACGTGAACGGCGGCGCGATTGCAGTCGGCCACCCGTACGGCGTATCAGGCGCGCGCATGGTCGGGCACGCGCTGATCGAAGGAAAACGCCGTGGCGTCAAGTACGTGGTGGTCACCATGTGTATTGGCGGCGGTCAGGGCGCTGCGGGCCTGTTCGAGGTGGTGTGATGTCTCGCATCCTGAACCGGCGCGACGTCGAGTTCATGCTGTTCGACTGGCTGGCCGTCGAAGGCATGGCCGCGCGTCCGCGCTTTTCCGACCATAGCCGCGAGACGTTTTGCGCCGCCCTCGACACGGCCGAGCAGATCGCGACAGACTTGTTCGCCCCGCACAACAAGCTGAGCGACCAGCAGGAGCCGCATTTCGACGGTGAGCACGTGACTGTGATCCCCGAAGTCAAGCGTGCGCTGGACGCCTTCTCGGAGGCTGGCTTGATGGCTGCCAGCCAGGATTATGCGATGGGCGGCATGCAGTTGCCGCTGACGGTGGAAAAGGCGCTCACCGCCTACTTCACCGCCGCCAATATGGCCACCGCCAGCTACGCCTTCCTCACCATCGGCAATGCCAATACCCTGCTCAAATGCGCCAACACCGCGCAGGTCGAGCACTACGTGCGGCCCATGCTGGAAGGGCGCTGGTTCGGCACCATGTGCCTGAGCGAGCCGCAGGCGGGTTCCAGCCTGTCCGACATCACTACGCGCGCCGCGCCCGACTCCGCAGCGTCGGGCCAGTACCGCCTGACCGGCAACAAGATGTGGATTTCCGCCGGCGAACACGAACTGGCCGAGAACATCGTCCACCTGGTGCTGGCCAAGATACCCGGGCCGGACGGGAAGCTGGTGGCTGGCGTCAAAGGCATCTCGCTGTTCATCGTACCCAAATTCCTCGACAACGGTGAGCGCAACGACATCGCGCTGGCGGGCCTGAACCACAAGATGGGCAACCGCGGCACCACCAACTGCCTGCTCAACTTCGGCGAGGGCCGCCACCAGCCGTCCGGCCGGGCCGGCGCCATTGGCTACCTGGTGGGCCGCGAAGGCCAGGGCTTGCTCAATATGTTCCACATGATGAACGAGGCGCGCATCGGCGTCGGCCTGGCTGCAGCAGTCCTTGGATATACCGGCTACCTGCACGCACTTGGCTACGCGCGCGAGCGCCCGCAAGGCCGCCACCCCGCTGCCAAGGACCCGGCATCGCCGCAATTACCCATCATCTCCCACACCGACGTGCGCCGAATGCTGCTCGCGCAAAAGGCTTACGTGGAAGGCGCGCTGGGTCTATGCCTGTATAGCGCGCGCCTGGTGGACGACGAGCACACCGGCGAAACGCCGGAAATCCGCCAGCGCGCCGGCCGCCTGCTGGAGTTCCTCACGCCGATCACCAAGTCCTGGCCCTCGCAATGGTGCCTGGAGGCGAACAGCCTGGCGATCCAGGTTCACGGCGGCTACGGCTACACCCGCGAATACAACGTCGAGCAGTTCTACCGCGACAATCGCCTGAACCAGATTCACGAAGGCACGCATGGCATTCACGGCCTCGACCTGCTGGGACGCAAAGCCAGCATTCACGACGGCGCGCTCCTTAAGACCATGGCCGAGGAAATCCGTGCCACGGTCCACGCCGCGCGCGGAGCGAACGCCCGCCAATTGCTCGCGCACGCCAACGCCCTCGACGCCGCCTGGCGCCGCGTTGAGCAAGTGACACAGGCGCTGTATGCTGCGCCCGACCTGAACAAGACCCTGGCCAATGCCACCGTCTACCTGGAAGCCGTCGGCCATGTGGTCGTGGCCTGGATCTGGCTCCAGCAAGCTATGGCAGCTGTGGAAAAACTGCCGGAAGACGACGATTTCCGTCGCGGCAAACTGCAAGCCTGCCGCTATTTCTACCAATGGGAATTGCCCAAGATCCAGCCGCAGCTGGATTTGCTGGCCGCCCTCGACACTACAACACTCGACATGCAGGACGCATGGTTTTAATAATCAGGAGACATTGATGCGCACCACCCAGGAACTGTTCGACCTCAAAGGCAAAACCGCGCTGGTGACAGGCGGCTCACGCGGCTTAGGACTGCAAATGGCGCTGGCGCTCGGCGAATTGGGCGCCAAACTGGTCATCACTTCACGCAAGCAGGCCGACCTCGATGAAGCAGCCGCGCTGCTGAAAGAAAACGGCGTAGAAGCCATCGCCATCGCGGCCGACCTGGGCAAGGAATCAGCCATCGACCCGCTGGTCGACGCTGCGCTTAATGCGTTGGGCGGCCACATCGACATCCTGGTCAACAACGCCGGCGCCACCTGGGGCGCGCCAGCCGAAGACTACCCACTGGAAGCATGGGACAAAGTCATGAACCTGAACGTGCGCAGCATCTTCCTCCTGTCGCAAGCCGTGGGGAAGCGCTCGATGATCCCGCGCCGCTCCGGCCGCATTATCAATATCGCATCGATCGCCGGCCTGGCGGGCAACAGCCCTGGGACCATGAAGACTGTCGCTTACAATACGTCCAAGGCGGCCTTGATCAACTTCACCCGCACACTCGCTGGCGAGTGGGGCGAGTACGGCATCAACGTCAACGCGCTGGCGCCGGGTTTCTTCCCGTCGAAAATCAGCGCCGGCGTGATCAAGGCCATAGGCGAAGAGAAGCTGACGGCGGCAGCGCCGCTGCAGCGCCTGGGCGGCGAGGAGGACTTGAAGGGTGCGGTAGCGCTGTTCGCCTCCGATGCCGGCCGGCACATCACTGGCCAGGTCCTTGCCGTCGATGGCGGGGTCTCGGCAGTCTAAGGAGTTTGCATGACCAAGTATCAACGCATCGTGCTGGCCTCGCGCCCGCGCGGCGTAGTCGTGCCGGAGAATTTCCGGCTCGAGGAAGTGGAAGTACCGGCACTGGCCGAGGGCCAGCTGCTGGTGCGTAACCATTACCTGTCGCTGGATCCGTATATGCGCGGCCGCATGAGCGAAGCGAAAAGCTACGCCACGCCGCAGCCGCTGGACCAGACCATGATCGGCGGTACCGTCGGCGAAGTGATTGAATCGCTTAACCCCGACTTCGCTGTCGGTGAGTTCGTGGCCGGCATGTTCGGCTGGGCCGAGATGGGTGTCTCCGACGGGGTAGACCTGCGCAAGATCGACGCCGGCGCCATTCCGGCCTCGGCCCATCTTGGCGTTGTCGGCATGCCAGGCATGACCGCCTGGTACGGCATGCACGAAATCCTGCGACCGACGCTGGGCGAGACGGTGGTGGTTTCCGCCGCCAGCGGCGCGGTGGGCAGCGCTGTCGGCCAATTGGCGAAGCTGGCAGGCTGCCGCGCGGTCGGCATCGCCGGCGGCAAAGCGAAGTGCGACTATGTGGTGGATGAGTTGGGCTTCGACGCCTGCGTTGACTACAAGGCCGGCAACCTGAAAGCCGACCTGGCCGCCGCCACGCCGAACGGCATCGACGCGATTTTCGAAAATGTGGGCGGCGAAGTATTCGATACCGCGCTTGGTCGTACCAATGCCTTCGCCCGAGTGGCCTTGTGCGGCCTGCTTGCCGGCTACACCGGCGCCGAAATCCCGATCCGCAATGCCAAGAAACTGCTGCTGAACCGCATCGCGCTGCGCGGTTTCATCGTCACCGAGCATATGGACCGCTGGCCGCAGGGCTTGACCGAAATGGGCCGGCTGGTCGCTGCGGGCAAGCTGAAATACCGTGAAACCATTTCCCAGGGCCTGGCCTCCGCGCCGGAAGCCCTTATCGGCCTGCTGCAAGGCCAAAACTTCGGCAAACAACTTGTGAAACTCATCTAAATCAATGAAAAATTTCCAGGGCAAGGTTGCAGTAATCACCGGTGGCGCCAGCGGCTTTGGCCGCGAATTTGCGCTGAAAGCTCACGCGCTGGGCATGAAACTGGTGCTGGCGGACGTCCAGCAGGACGCGCTCGATGCCACAGTGGCTGAATTGCGAGCTTCCGGCGCCCAGGTAGTCGGCCAGCGCTGCGATGTTCGCAAAGCGACCGAAGTACAGGCCTTGGCCGATACCGGCATGCGCGAATTCGGCGCCGTGCACCTTCTCTTCAACAACGCGGGCGTCGGCTTCGGCGGCCTGCTGTGGGAAGCCAGCGAAGCCGACTGGGATTGGGTGATGGGCGTGAACGTGCACGGCGTCGTGCACGGCGTGCGCATCTTTACCCCGTTGATGCTCGAATGCGCCAAGCGCGATCCGGATTACGAAGGCCACATCGTCAACACCGCCTCCATGGCCGGCGTCCTTTGTCCTCCGGTGATGGGCGTCTACAACGTATCCAAGCATGCCGTGGTGGCCCTGAGCGAAAGCCTCTATCACGACCTGGGGCTGGTGGATGCGCCAATCGGCGCTTCCGTACTGTGCCCGTACTTCGTCCCGACCGGCATTCACCAGTCGCACCGCAACCGCCCGGAAGACGCTCCAATGGAAGGCAAACCAACCGCCAGCCAGATGGCGGCGCAAGCCATGGTGAGCAAGGCCGTCACGTCGGGCAAGGTGTCCGCGCAGGACGTCGCGCAACTGACCTTCGACGCGATCGCCAGCGGCAAGTTCTACATCTTCACCCACCCGCAAGCATTGGACGGCGTGGCACAGCGCGCGCGCGACATGGTGGCGCAGGCCAATCCAGCCGACCCATACGCCGCCATGCCGCAAGTACGCGAGACCTTGCGCTCCATGTTGTGAGAGAATGCGCGGCATGACGACTTCTCTCCGCTTTGGCGATTGGGCCGCGATGCAGGCCGACGCAAAACCGATCCGCATGGAAGTCTTTGTGCGGGAACAGAATGTACCGGCCGATCTGGAAATGGACGCGAACGACGCTGTTTGCCTGCACGCCGTAGCCTACGGCGCCGACGGCCAGCCGCTCGGCACCGGACGCCTGCTGCCGGACGGGCATATCGGCCGCATGGCCGTATTGGGTAGCGCGCGCGGGCAGGGCGTCGGCGGCGCTATCTTGCAGGGCTTGATGGAGAAGGCGCGCAATCGCGGCGACAAGAAAGTAGTCCTCAGCGCCCAGATTCACGCGGCGGATTTTTACCTGGCTCACGGCTTCGCCAAGGCCGGAGATGTCTTCTACGAAGCAGGCATCGCCCACATCGAAATGCACTACGAATTCTAGGAGTTGAAAATGAAACGTTCGATCATCGCGCTCGGCGTCTGCGCCGTATTTGCCGCAGGCTTCCTGGCTGGTTCCGTCAGCCCATTCCAGACCGCGCAGGCCCAGGTAGGCGGCAGCAGCGTCACCTGGCCAGCGGCCGCTGCGGCGCCGGCTAGCGCCAACGGCGCTACCCATTTCTACGCCATCGACACCGGCACCCGCACTTTGATTTCCTGCACCCGCGTAAGCAAGGATAAGCCGACCTGCACGCGCGAGCAGCTGCCTTAACGGATTTGTACTTCGTGCAGTTCCGCCGGTGCGTCGGCGTATAGCTTGACGACGGTGGAGCTGCGCGTGCCGTAGTTCGGCGACTCGATCTTCACCGCCGACAGCAGGCGTTCCAGCTCAATCGGAACGCCGGTTTCCGGCAGTCGCATGTCCGGCGCACGAGCAGTGTCCGACAGCATCTCAAAGTAAGCATCCTCCGGTGCGCCCAGGCACAGCAAGCTGGCGAATTGCGCCTTCGTCTTCAGCACCTTCGGCCAGGCCGAGTCGAGCAGGGCGTTCGACAGGCCATAAATACCTGGCACCAAAGGCTGGCCATTACGCGGATCGTCATTTCCCTTGTTCGAATACCACACCAGCTCCTTGCCGTCGCAAAGGACCAGGTTGTAGCCGTTGTATTCGTGCGCACGCGGCGCGATCAGCGCTACGTACTCCTGCGCCGACATCGCACCCGCGAGGAAATCCGCCACCAGTTGGCCGCGTGAAGGCGCCAGCGGGTTGTGTTCCTGCGGATTGCGTACATTAGTAATCGCCGCGAAGCGCGAAGGCGCGGCGACCGCCAAGCGGTCCTGCTGCATGCCGTTCGGCGCATCGCTACCGCCGCATTCGGCTCGCAGGTCGGGCAGGGCGCCAGCCGCAGCCTCGCTGGCCGCCGTTGGGCGCGTGATGCCCATCCAGCTGCCGCCGGCTTTCAGATCGCGGCCCGCGTAAATGTGCGGCGCATCGGCCCAAGGGGCGGCCGGTGTTGTGTCGCGGTCATAGAATTCATCGCGGTTGGCGGCCGCAATCAGCGGCACCCCCGGCACTACCTGCCAGGCAAAAACGATCAGGCACATGGCGGCAAGTCCTCAAAAATCTCTATATGGCGCGGACCCTCGATCCACTGCGCCAGCCCAGCTCGCGCTACGGCCGCGTCGAGCGAGGCCAGAAACGCCTCGCCGCCGACCGCTGGATAAACCTCCATCCAGGTCTGCACGTCCTCAGCCGCCTGCGGGCGTCGTTTGAGCTGCGGCGCAATACCGTGCGCCGTTGACAATGCCGACTGCATGGCGATAACGGCCTCCTGCAGGCCAGCCGCATGCGCGGCCTGCACCTTGTAATACACGTAGAAGTCCATGGTCAGACGTCGAGCTTGTCCAGCGCGTAGGGCAGGGGCTTGAACTGCAAAGCCGGTCCGCTGGCCGATCCAAAGCGCACATCGCCTGCCTCCAGCGCGTCCAGCTTCATTTCCACCAATGCGTCAACGCCGCCCGCGCCGTTGGGCGCCGTATTAACCACCATGCCGCATGGCTGCTCGGGATCGGCAGGCGAAAACACTTCCGCGCCCGGCGTCACCGCTGCATCGGCAATCGAAACGAGCGCGGTTCGGCGCTTCAGTTTGCCCAGGTACTGGCTGCGCGCCACGATTTCCTGGCCTGGATAGCAGCCTTTTTTGAAATTGACGCCGCCCAGCAGCTCGAAATTCACCATCTGCGGCACGAATTGTTCCTGGGTGCCTGGGCCGACTTGCGGGACACCGGCATGGATCTCCGACAGGCGCCAGGCCTCATCGCCGCCCACGGCCAGGCGCTCTTTCAGCACGGGCGCCGCAACAGACGCAGTCTCGGCCGAAACCAGCCAAAGGTAGCGCGGCGCACCAAACGCATCGGCTACGCGCAGCACGGTGCCGAGCGCATGATCAATCTTGCTGAACGGCTTGGCCGGCAACACATCGAACCAGTTCTGCAGCACCGACTCGGCATCCGCGCCGCCGATTCCCAGCGTCACGTACTGGTCCGTCACGTCGGCCGGCTTCGTCTTGGCGCGCAAAATAAACATTTGCAAACGTTTCTGCACTGGTGGCTGGATCGCGCGCGGCAGCTGCAGGAAGATCGACTCTTCGGTCCGCCACATCAGGAAGGACGCCAGCATGCGCCCCTTGGGCGAGCAATAGCCGGCCAAGCGCACGTCGCCGAGGCCCAGGTGCTCTACATCATTGGTCAACTGGCTGTGCAGGAAACTGGCCGATTCTTCGCCGGTGAAGGCGATCAGGCCCTGGTCGCTCAGCGGCGCGACGAAGCCGGTCGCCAGCTGGGTTGGGGCCAGGATTTCTTGTTCCTGTGTCAAAACTTGATTCCAGTTATTCATAAATTCACATATCCTGACGGTGAGGCATTATCATTACGGGCTTCATTATAGTGATCCCGCGAAATTTGCGCCGGGTGTCCGGAATTTATCGAACAGGCATTCTAAATGGCGTTTTTAAGCAAGACGATTGGACTGGGTGTTTTGGCCGTAGCTGGCGCTGTGGGCGGTTTTGCCTGGTGGGCAGGTCAGCCTGTCATCAGCCAGGAACCGGCTATTGAATTCACTATCAGCAAGGGCAGTGGCGCTAGCGCTGCCGGCCAGCAGATTGCCGCCGCCGGTGTGCCGATCCAGCCGCTGATGTTTAACGTACTCACACGCGCGACCGGCAAGAGCAGCCAGCTCAAAGCTGGCACGTACGAACTCAAACCTGGCACAACCCCGTTGCGCCTGATCGACCAGCTGGTGCGCGGCGAATTTGCCCAGGAATCGCTGACCATCATCGAAGGCTGGACTTTCCGCCAGATGCGCCAGGCCATCGCCGCGCATACCGGCCTCAAGCACGATACCGCTGAGCTGAGCGACCGCGAGCTGATGGAGCGTATCGATCCCGACTTCAAGGACCCGGAAGGCCTGTTCTTCCCCGATACCTACTTGTTTGCCAAGAATTCCAGCGAACTAGCGATTTACCGCCAGGCCCACACCATGCTGATGAAGCGCCTGGGTGAAGCCTGGGAAAAACGGGTCTCGGGTCTGCCATATAAAACCCCGTACGAAGCCCTGACCATGGCCTCCATTGTCGAAAAGGAGACCGGCCAGAAGTCCGAGCGCAAGATGATTGCGGCCGTGTTCGTGAACCGCCTCAAGGTTGGCATGCTGCTCCAGACCGATCCGACCGTGATCTACGGTATCGGCCCCAAGTTCGACGGCAATATCCGCAAAAAGGACCTGGAAACCGATACGCCCTACAATACCTATACCCGGCTGGGCCTGCCGCCGACGCCGATTTCGCTGCCTGGCGTAGCATCGCTGACGGCCGCACTGGACCCGGCAAAATCCGGCGCGTTGTACTTTGTGGCGCGTGGCAATGGCACCAGCCAGTTCTCCGATAACCTGACCGACCACAACCGGGCGGTCAACCAGTACCAAAAACAATAAAGAATGACTAAGCGCGGCAAATTCATCACATTCGAAGGCATCGACGGTGCCGGCAAATCGACCCATATCCAGTTCGTAGGCGAATTGGTCAAGGCGCGCGGCCTGGAACTCGTCAGCTCCCGTGAACCTGGCGGCACCCCGCTTGGCGAGAAACTGCGGGAGCTGTGGTTGCATGAAGCCATGCACGTGGAAACTGAAACCCTGCTGGTCTTTGCCAGCCGGCGCGAACACGTGGCCCAGGTGATTGAACCGGGCCTGGCGCGCGGCGCTTGGGTGATTTCCGACCGGTTTACCGATGCCAGCTTCGCCTACCAGGGCGGGGGCCGTGGCCTGAGCCGTGAAAAGCTGGAGATCCTGGCGCATTGGGTGCACCCCGACCTGGAGCCTGACCTGACCATCCTGTTCGACGTGCCGCTGGAAGTGGCGCGCGCCCGCCTGGACGCCACCCGCGACCTGGACCGTTTCGAACGCGAAAAAGCTGATTTCTTCATGGCCACTCGCGCCGAATACCTGCGCCGCGCCGCCGAAGCGCCGCATCGTTTCCGCGTGATTGACTCCACGCGCAGCATCGCCGATATCCAGGCTGAACTCGCGCAAATTATCGGAGCGCTCGAGTGAGCGCGCAAATCTATCCATGGCAGGAAAGCGCCTGGCAGCAGCTGCAAACGCTGCGCCAGCGCATGCCCCATGCGATCCTCTTCCATGGCGCAGCGGGTATCGGCAAGGCTGACTTCATCGAGCAGTTCGCCCAGGCCCTGCTGTGTGAGAACGCTCGTCCGGACGGTCACGCTTGCGGCGAATGCCCAAGCTGCGGCTGGTTCCTCCAGCACAGCCATCCGGACTACCGCCGCGTGCGTCCTGAAGTGATGGAAGACGAGCCGGGCGAGGGCGAGGAGGGCGAAGACAAGAAAGCCGCCAAGAAGGCGCCTTCGAAAGAGATCAAGATTGAGCAGATTCGCGCACTGTCGGATTTCATGAATATTTCGACCCACCGCCAGGGTCTGCGTGTGGTCGTGCTATACCCGGCCGAGGCTCTGAATATGCCGGCCTCGAACGCCTTGCTGAAAACGTTGGAAGAACCGCCGCCTGGCACCGTCTTCCTGCTGTCGTCGAATGGCCTGGACCGCGTGCTGCCGACTATTCTGTCGCGCTGCCGCAAGTTCGCCATGCCGATGCCGGCCCATGACGAGGCGCTAGCCTGGCTCAAGCAGCAAGGCGTCCCGGATCCCGACAGTTGGCTGCGCGAGCAGGGCGGCTCGCCGTTGTCGGCGGCAGCTGCCTCCGAAACAGGCAATCGCGAGGAATTGGACGTATTCTTGCAGTACCTGGCCCGCCCGAGCGTGGAAGGAGCTTTGAAAACTGCCGATAAATTGCAGAAAGTACCTTTGACTGCATTGGTATCGTGGCAACAGCGCTGGCTTTATGACCTGTTTTCGTACAAACTTGCAGGAAACATCCGTTATTATCCACGTTACCAGCGTGAGCTGGCTGGACTGGCGGACAAGGTGAATATCAGCCGCCTGATGGGAGCGATCAAGGGCGCCAATGAGCGCCGCGCGACCTCCGATCACCCACTCTCGCCGAAATTGTTTATTGAAGATATGCTTCTTGACTACACTGCTTGCTGTAGCTGAAGAAAGGAAAAAATGAGCGCAAGCCCTACCGATCCGAGCGCCGTCGCCATCAACCGGCCGACGGTACTGTCACTGGCAATCAAGGAAAAGGCTGCCCTGTACGCGGCCTATATGCCGTTCTTGAAAAATGGCGGCATGTTCGTGCCGACCCAAAAGCCATACAAGATTGGTGACGAAATTTATCTGTTGCTGACCCTGATGGACGATCCAAATAAGTACGCGATCGCCGGCAAGGTAGTCTGGATCACTCCGACGGGCGCAGCCAATAACAAGACCCAGGGCATCGGCGTGCATTTCCCGGAAGACGAAACCGGCACCCGTACCCGCCTGCGAATCGAAGAAATCCTGGGCGCCGCTCTGCGCTCGTCCCGCGCCACACACACGCTTTGATTGATGACGAAGTTCCGCCACCGCCTTGCCACGCTTGACGACCTGCCGACCATCGTCGCCATCTACAACAGCACGATCGCCTCGCGTGAAGTGACGGCCGATACCGAGCCGGTATCGGTCCAATCACGCTTGCCATGGTTCCACGATCACCAGCCTGGCCGCCGTCCGTTGTGGGTGATTGAAGAAGCCGACTGTGACGGCATCATCGGCTGGATTTCCTACTCCAACTTCTACGGCCGCCCGGCTTATTCCGGCACCGCTGAAGTCTCAATCTATATCGACGAAGCCTGGCGCGGCAAAGGCGTTGGCCGCTACGCACTGCAGGAAGCCATCGATTTCGCGCCGCAGGTCAATGTGCACACCGTGCTCGGTTTCATCTTTGGCCACAACAAGCCATCGCTGGCGCTGTTCGAAAAGTTTGGCTTCGAAACCTGGGCCAATCTCCCGCGCGTCGCCAACCTCGACGGCATTGAGCGCGACCTGATCATCCTCGGCAAGCGCGTCGCATGAAGTGGCTGGCCACGGTATTGCTGCTGGCAATGCAGGCTGCCCACGCCGACATACTCGGGAATGAAGCGACACAGCGCCTGGTAAAGGAAGGTCAGGCCCTCGCGACTCAGGGACAGTACCAGGACGCCATTGCAAAGTTCAAGGCGGCTAGTGAAGCCTCCCCCAAGGCCTCCTCCCCCTATTCCTCCCTGTCCTTCATGCTGTTTTCCTTGGTGGCGGGTGATAAGCGGCCCGAAGCGGAAAAACAGCGTATGGAGGCTGCCGCTTGGGCGCAGAAAGCGCTTGAGCTGGACAATTCCGATCCTCTGGCAAATGAGGTGATGCGCGGCCTTAACGATGAGGGAGAGCCGCCATTGAACGAACCCTCGGCCCGAGGTGCTTCCATGTTCAGGGAAGGCGAAGCCTTATTCCATCAGGGGAAATATGAGCAAGCCCGGGCCAAATATCGTGAAGTGCAGCAGATTGATCCGAAGTTTTCTCCTGCCTTTGTGATGGAAGGTGATGCCTATTTCGTTGAAAAGAACTGGACTGCTGCAGAATTCCTGTTCCAGCGCGCCGCAGAAATTGAGCCACTGAATGCGCAGGCATGGCGCTTCCTGGCCGACGCGCGCTCTCGTCTGGATGATTATGTCGGCACCGTGCATGCGGCAATCCAGGCCGTAGCCGCAATGCCAAACCAGAAGGGCAATTGGGATCGGATTGACCAATTGCGTAAGGCGGGTGGCAAGCCGCTGACAAGCCTGAATATCCAGCGCCGCGTGAGGGCCAGCCGTGAGGGGGATTCCGTGACGGTAGAAACGGCACGGATGTTCAACACCGATAAATCCAAGGAAAGCGCGGACTACTCCGTCTGGCTTACCTTCGCGTTGCAAGAAGTACTTGAAGGACGCAACGAGACCAAGGGGACGCCATTCGAGCGCGATTACGCTTGCTGGAAGGCTGCCATGGAAGTTGCTGCCGATATGGAGCGCAACCAGAAGCTTGAGCTGACACTGCCGGACTTGAAGATCCTCCGAAAACTGGATCAGGAAGGCTTTTTGAATGTAGGCGTCATGCTCCTGATGTACCGGGAAGCATACCGCCCAGAGCTCGAAGCCTGGAAAGCGGCGAATCCTGACGGCGTAAGGCAATTCATCACGCAGTTCGAGTTGCGCCCCTGATTCACCAGGCGCCGGCCAGACGCGCGATAATTCCGAGTATCAGTGCCAAGATGGAAAGCAAGGCGCTGAAGGTCCAGCGGAATCCGCGCTGCATTTCCTGACGTAGTTCGCTGATCGCGCGCTCGCGCGTCTCGCGCTCCTCTGCAAAACCTCGTTCCATGCTGCCCCGCAATTCGGTCATCGCAGCGCGTTGTTCTGCAAAGCCGCGCTCCATCGATGCGCGCAACTCGGCCTGCCCTTGTAACAGGAGGCACTGAGTTTCTTTTAGTGCGGCAATTTCTGCCTCGGCTTTCGACATACGTTCCTCGATATCCATGCCGCCTCCGCTTCGCTATTTCGCTACTTTGGCCTAGCGACTGCCAGGCGGTTTTGACCTTGGACAGGGTTTATCCGGAAAAGTTCAAAAAAAACAGGCTTGGCCCGGCCGGTATACAATGCCGGGATGTTTATTGATTCCCACTGCCATATCGACTTTCCGGAGCTGTCCGCCCGGATGCCTGAAATCCTCGCCAAGATGGCGGAAAACAAAGTCAGCCATGCGCTTTGCGTGTCGGTAGACTTGCCTGATTTCCCGCGCGTCCTGGCGCTGGCCGAGCAATATCCGCACATCTTTGCCTCCGTTGGCGTCCACCCGGATTATGAAGACACGCCGGAGCCGACCGTGGAGCAACTGGTCGAGCTGGCAAAGCACCCCAAGATCGTCGCCATCGGCGAGACCGGCCTCGACTACTACCGCCTGGAAGGCGACCTGGAATGGCAGCGCGAGCGCTTCCGCACCCACATCCGCGCCTCGCGTGAGACCCGCAAGCCGCTGATCATCCACACCCGGTCAGCCTCGGAAGACACCATCCGCATCATGCGCGAAGAGGGCGCCGGCACCGATAAAGGCGGCGTAGCCGGCGTCATGCACTGCTTCACCGAATCGCTGGAAGTCGCGCGCGCCTCGATGGAGCAGGGCTTCTACATCTCTTTCTCCGGCATCGTTACCTTCAAGAGCGCCAAAGAACTGCAAGCCGTAGCGCTGGAAGTGCCGCTCGAACGCATGCTGATCGAAACAGACTCGCCATACCTGGCGCCCGTGCCATATCGCGGCAGAATGAATGAGCCGGGCTATGTCGCTCATGTGGCAGAGTTCATCGCGAAACTGAAGGGCGTTTCGGTCGAGCAGGTCGCCGAGCAAACCAGCGCCAACTTCTTCGAACTGTTTAAGGCAGCCGCCTGATGCTGAAGCGCCGCGCAGTACTCGCCCTGATGGCCAGCGCCGCGCTGGCGCTGGCCTCCGTGCCCACGGCGGCGTACGCCGCAACGGATGCGGAAGCCGACGCAGTCACTTTCTTCCGCGCCATCCAGCTGGATGACGATGTTGCCGTGAAAGCCGTCCTGGCCCGGGGCCTCGATCCGAACGTTCGCGAACCTGGCCGCGGCGAAACCGGCCTGATTGTCGCCATGCGCTATGACGCGATGAAGATCGCCAACCTGCTGCTGGCCCATCCCAAGCTGAAAATCGACGAACAAGCCCCGAACGGCAACACCGCCCTGATGATGGCGGCTTTTCAAAAAAACAAGAATGCCGTTCTGACAATGCTGGCTAAAGGAGCCCAGGTCAATCGCCCCGGCTGGACCGCTTTGCATTACGCCGCCGCTGCCGGCGATCTCGGCATCATGAAGCTGCTGCTCGACCGCTCCGCTTACATCGACGCAGGGTCGCCGACTGGTACGACGCCCCTGATGCTGGCCGCCCGCGAAGGCCAGGAAGAAGCTGTCCAGCTGTTGCTGGAAGAGGGGGCCGACGCCTCCCTGAAAGACCGCGCCTGGAAAGAAAATGCGGCCGAATTCGCCATGCGCGCCCAAAAACCATGGATCGCCGAGCAGATCCGCCGCTATCCCGGCCGTAAATAGAGCCGTATTTCCCTTTCATATCGTGCAAATGGCGCAAGCCAGTTGGGGCGACAATTCAATCGTCGAAAACCCACTGCGCTTTGCCGCGCCACCGCCATGCTGAATGAACGCGAAATCGAAAGCTGCTACCTTGGCCAGTTCATCCCGGTCCATTACCACCACAATATGCTGATGGATGCCAACCGCATGCACAACTTCAAGGCGGCCATCGATTACGTCGTGAAGCCAGGCATGAAGGTGCTCGAGCTTGGCGGCGGTACCGGCGTGCTGTCTTTCTTCGCAGCGCAGAAGGCAAGCAAGGTTTACTGCGTGGAGTTCAACCCGGACATGGTGCAGGAAGCCCGTAAATTCCTGGTCATGAACAAGCATGGCGAGCGCGTCGAGGTCATCCATGCCGACGCCTTCGAATACCTGCCGCCGGAACCGGTGGACCTGGTCATCTGCGAAATGATCCACGTCGCCATGTTGCGCGAAAAGCAGGTCGAGGTGATCGAGCACTTCAAGCAGCGCTACCTCGAGCGTTTCGGCGGCCCGCTGCCGGTGTTTATGCCGGAGGCTGTCCTGATGGCCGTCCAGCCGGTGCAGCAGGAATACGAATTTGATGGCTTTATCGCCCCAATCGTGCAATTCCAGCAGCCCGGCCAGATCCAGAACGGTACTGTCGAGTTAAGCCAGCCGCAGGTCTACTCGCTGATTGATTTCACCCAGCCGAATGATATGGTTTACCGCTGGGAAGGGCAGTTCACCGCCGAGCGTGATGGCCAGTTGAACGCGCTGCGTTTCATCACCAAGAACATACTGGCCGTGGTCCCGGAGCGCAACAGCACCATCGACTGGCTCAACCACTATATGACCCTGCCGCTGGCGGAGCCGATCAATCTGAGCACCGGCGAAACCGTCCAGGTGAGCTTTGCTTACCGCGCGGGCGCCCAGATCCAGTCCCTGCAGGCGACCATGCGCGCCGTAGCGCTGCGCGAAACTACCGCCAGCCCGGCGTTGCCAGCCTTCGCCGCCTAAGCCTCCGCCCATCCCCGGATTTCGGCAATTTGTCGCCTTGTACGGCATTTGGTCGCATGTCCGTTGTCCGGGGTGGACGTCCGCTTTAAAGTTGCCACATCTTCAATCGGAGGTATTGAGATGTTCGGCTTCTTACTTTGGCTCGTGTTGCTGTTCCTGTGCTGGCCCCTGGCCTTGCTGGCCCTGGTGCTTTACCCGATCGTCTGGCTGATGCTGCTGCCATTCCGCCTGCTCGGCATTGGTGTCGAAGCCGTATTCGAACTCTTGCGGGCAATTGTCCTGCTGCCAGCACGAGTGCTTGGAGGGCGCTAGAATGGCGCATGACTCAGCCATTCGAACACTTCAAGCCCGTCGCGCTTAATCACGCCAGCCGACTGGTTAATCATGGGCCCACCGTCCTCGTCACCAGCGCCCATGGGGGGCGCCGTAACATTATGGCCGCCGCCTGGTCCATGCCCGTGGAATTCACACCGCCACGCGTCGCCATCGTCATCGACAAAAGCACACTCAGCCGTGAACTGATTGCCGCCAGCGGCGTGTTTGCCATCTGCATCCCCGGCGCCGCTGCCGCCGACCTGACCTACGCCGTCGGCACCTCCAGCGGCCGCGACGCCGATAAATTCAGCCGCTTTAACATTGCCTCGGCGCCGGGCGCGCAGACCGGCGTTCCCTTGGTCGCAGCGGGCTGCGTGGCCTGGCTCGAATGCCGCCTGATCCCCGAGCGCCACACTGAAGAGGCCTACGACACTTGCTTTGCCGAAGTGGTCGCGGCGGCCGCCGACGAGCGCGTATTTTCGAACGGACATTGGTCCTTCTGCGAGGACAATGCCGACCTCCATACCTTGCACCACCTGGGTGCAGGAAACTTTGCCCGTGCAAGTGCGATGATAAAGGCGAAACCTCTCTCTTGATTTCTTGTTGAGTCGCCCAATCTTCGCACTCCTGTTACTGATAGAATCGAAGATGCCCGCAAGGCATCGTTCAAGGAGATTGTGATGAGCCGCAAGACACCTATCGAGCGTTACCGCAATATCGGCATTAGCGCCCACATCGACGCTGGCAAGACCACGACGACGGAGCGCATCCTGTTTTACACCGGGGTCAACCACAAGCTGGGTGAGGTGCACAATGGCGCCGCGACCATGGACTGGATGGAGCAGGAGCAGGAACGCGGCATCACCATCACCTCGGCAGCCACCACGGCCTTCTGGAAAGGCATGGGCGGCAATTTCCCCGAGCACCGCATCAATATCATCGACACGCCGGGCCACGTCGACTTCACGATTGAAGTCGAACGCTCGATGCGCGTGCTCGATGGCGCCGTCATGGTCTACGACTCTGTCGGCGGTGTGCAGCCGCAGTCGGAGACTGTTTGGCGCCAGGCCAATAAATACAAGGTCCCGCGCCTTGCTTTCGTCAACAAGATGGACCGCGTTGGTGCGGACTTTTTCCGTGTGCAGCAGCAGATCAGGGACCGCCTGAAAGGCACCGCCGTGCCTATCCAGATCCCGATCGGCGCCGAGGAAAACTTCCACGGCGTGGTCGACCTGGTGAAGATGCGCGCCATCATGTGGGACGACGAAACGCTGGGCGTCAAGTTCACCTACGAGGACATTCCCGCCAACCTGAAAGAGCTGGCGCAGAAGTGGCACGACCATATGGTCGAAGCAGCCGCCGAAGCGACGCCTGAACTGACGGAGAAATACCTTAACGGCGAGACCCTGAGCGAGGACGAAATCAAGTCTGCGCTGCGCGAACGCACCATCCGCAACGAGATCGTGCCTATGCTGGCCGGCAGCGCCTTCAAGAATCGCGGCGTGCAGGCCATGCTGGACGCGGTGATCGAATACCTGCCGTCGCCGGTCGACGTGCCGGCAATCGCTGGCCATGATGAAGACGACCAGGAAATCGAGCGCCATCCATCGGACCAGGAGCCGTTCTCCGCGCTTGCCTTCAAGATCATGACCGACCCCTTCGTGGGCCAGCTGACCTTCTTCCGCGCGTACTCGGGCATCGTGAATTCGGGCGATACCGTCTACAACCCGACCAAAGGCCAGAAGGAGCGACTGGGCCGCATCCTGCAGATGCACGCCAACGAACGCAAGGAAATCAAGGAGGTGTTCGCCGGCGACATCGCAGCGGCGGTCGGCCTGAAGAACGTGACCACGGGCGATACGCTGAGCGATCCGGACAAGGTCATCATCCTGGAAAAGATGGTCTTCCCCGAGCCGGTGATTTCGCAGGCGGTGGAGCCGAAGACCAAGGCCGACCAGGAAAAGATGGCGATTGCCCTGAACCGCCTGGCGCAAGAGGATCCGTCCTTCCGCGTTCACACGGACGAGGAATCGGGCCAGACCATCATGTCCGGCATGGGCGAGCTGCACCTGGAAATCCTGGTGGACCGCATGCGCCGCGAGTTCAGCGTCGAGACGACTGTGGGCAAGCCGCAGGTGGCTTACCGCGAAACGATCACCAAGGCAGTGAACGATATCGAGGGCAAGTTCATCAAGCAATCAGGCGGCAAGGGCCAGTATGGCCACGTCGTCCTGAAGCTGGACCCGATGGATGCGGGCAAGGGCTTTGAGTTCGTTGACGCGATCAAAGGCGGCGTGGTGCCGCGCGAGTTCATCCCGGCGGTGGAAAAGGGTATCCGCGAGACCCTGAATTCAGGTGTGCTGGCGGGTTATCCGGTGGTCGACGTGCGCGCTACGCTGACCTTCGGTTCCTACCACGACGTGGACTCCAACGAGAACGCCTTTCGCATGGCTGGCTCGATGGCGTTCAAGGATGGCATGCGCAAGGCCAATCCGCAGTTGCTGGAGCCGATGATGCACGTCGAGGTGGAAACACCGGAGGAATTCATGGGCAACGTCATGGGCGATCTGACGACCCGGCGCGGCATGGTGCAGGGCATGGATGAAATCCCTGGTGGCGGCGGCAAGCAGGTGCGCGCGCTGGTGCCGCTGGCGGAGATGTTCGGCTACTCGACTTCCCTGCGTTCGCTGACGCAGGGCAGGGCGACCTACACCATGGAGTTCCAGCACTATGCTGCTGTGCCTAAGCACATCCTCGACCAGGTGGCAACGGCGCGCGCCGCAAGCAAGCAGTAAAAGAGCGTTAAGCCGCGTCGAGCAGAGCCGCGAATTCGTCGGCCGGGACAGGGTGGCCATACAGGTAGCCCTGTCCCTGTTCGCAGCGCAACAGCTTCAGAAGCTTGGCTTCTTCTTCCGTCTCGATCCCTTCGGCCACAACCTTCAAATCCAGGTTGTGCGCCAGGGACACGACCGTGCTGACCAGGCCCATATAGCCGGCATCGTGCGACATGCGGTTGACGAAGGAACGGTCGATCTTCATGACGTCCACAGGCAGGCTAACCAGATAGGACAGCGAAGAATAGCCGGTGCCGAAATCGTCGATCGCCACTGGTACTTGGAGTGCACGCACCTTGCTCAGGATTTCGACCACGCGGTCATGGTCGGATACCAGCGAGCTCTCGGTTATCTCAATCGACAGCGGATGCGATTCCGCCCCCGCAGTATTCAGGGCGTGCTCGATATCCGCAAACAACGAGTCGCAGCGGAACTGGGCCGGCGCAACGTTGACCGCAATCTGCGGCGGCGCCAGGCCCGCATCATGCCAGGTACGCCAATCCTGCATGGCGCGCTGCATCACCTGGCGGCCAACGGCGATCACGAGGCCGGTGCGTTCCAGTTCCGGCACAAATTCCGATGGCGACACCAAGCCGCGCTGCGGGTGGCGCCAGCGCACCAGCGCCTCGGCGCCGGTCAGCTTGCCGGTGCGCAGGTCGATCTTCGGCTGATAGAAATTGACGAATTCCTGGCGTTCGAGCGCATCGCGCAATTCCACTTCAAGGCTGATCTGGCGCGCCACCACACGGTCGGCAGCGCGGTCGTACTGGCCGAAACGCAGGTCGAGGTCGCGCGCGGCGGACAGGGCATCCCAGGCCTTGACCAGCAATTCATCGGCGCTGGTGCCATCGTCCGGCAGTGCTGCGGCGCCCGCATTGATGGTGCACCAGATCTTGTGTTCCTTAACCTGGTAAGCACCTTGCAGCATCGGCACCGCAGTCTCGTGGATGAATTCCGCCGCGGTCTGGGTGCCGTGTGCCGGCAGGAATACGGCGAAGCGCCCGACGCCGACGTGAGCGAGCAGCATGCTTTCGGCCACCACGGAACGCAGTCTTTGCGCGATATGGCGCATCAGGCCCACAGCGGCGGCATTGCCATAAGCCGAGCTGATTTCGTCGAAGCGGTTGATGTTCAGCAGCAGCACCGTCCCGCGCGCATCGGAAGCGGCGAGGGCGGCGATTTCTTCCTCGAATTGGAGGCGGCTGGGCAGGCCTGAGAGCACATTGGTGCGCGCCAGGCGGTGCATTTCCTGCGCATTGACCAGACGTTCGATACCGTAGCTCAGCTCATTGCTCAATTCACCGGCGCGTTCGCGGTAGAAGGCATCGAAATGCTGATCGCGGCGCGAATAGAAGGTGGCTACGCCCCACGGTTCGTTGTTGACGAATAGCGGCACCGCCATGCAGGAGGCGATTTCATGTCCCCTGCGCGAGCCCGATTGCACGCGCCCGGTCGCCATCACATGGGCCGCCAGTTCAGCCGCCAGCCAGTCCGGCGTATTCTCGCCGATGCTCCAATGTCTCTCCTGGCCTTCGCGGCTGGCGGATGCAAACAGGTGCAGGAAGCCGTCCTCGCCCTTGAGGCTGATGGCGGCGCAGTCCAGGCCCGGCTGGTGTGCCGCCAGGCGGCACGCATCCAGGCAAAGCTGTTCAAGCGTGCGCGAACGTGGAATCAGGGCGCTCAGGCGCGACAGCAGCACGTAGAAGTTATCATGGCGAATCAGGGCGCGCTCTTTCTCCACCTCGGTGGTGACATCGATCGCGGAGCCGCCGGTGAACGATTCGCCATTCACATGGATAGGGAATTTATGCACCAGCCAATGGCGCGTGCCCTCATCCGTGGTCTCCATGGTTTTGGTGACTTCCGGGTTGTCGAGCGCAGCGCCTGGCTGGAATTCCAGGCTGCTGCCCATGACGTAATAGCCCTCTGCGTCCTTGATCCATAGCGGGGACGGTGCGTGTTCGGCGAAGCCGGCCAGGAAGCCGTTGGCGCGCGCCAGGCCCTGGCGCAGGCCTTGCTGGGCGCGCACGCAGGCGGCCAGGTCGGCCAGGGCCGCGTGCTGCTCATCAGTATGGTTTTCGGGCAGATGCGAGAACAAACGCTGCTCATCAGCCAGTGCCTCAGCCGGCACCGCTTGGCCGCACACAAAACCGGCCAGTCGCTGCAATTCTTCCAGCGAGCTGGCCTGCATGTGTTCAATGAAAGCGCGTTTGTTCATTTGAATCACAGCAGTTTGAACTTCAATTGCACGGAAAACGCACCATGCAATCGTTCCTTGTATGTAGGTACGATAGCAAAGTTAAGGCCGATGCGTTGAAATTCCATGCTAATAACAGGGATGGCGGCCAGGAACCAGCCGCCATCGCGCATTTTCGGGTAACCGTTGAAGCCGCCAATCACGGCGCCCAGGCGCACCGGACCGATGGCCCATGGCTGGTAATACACGCCGGCATAATTCGACATGCGGCGGTCGCTATTGTGGAAGCGCCCAACGGTGGCGGAAGCTACGGTAGAAAAACGGTACTCCGCACCCCAGCCAGGATTGGTGTCGTCGAAGCCTTTATCACGCTGGAAGTGGTAGGAATAGAAGCCTGGGTTGACCCAAAGTTCGGACAGCGGCTGGTTTTCGATCGTCGTAAAGGTGTCGGCAAAGGCCGGGAACGACAGGGCGGTAAAAGTGGCCCCGAGCAGAAGCTTTTTCATTTATTTCCAAAAATATAATGACTGCCGATAGATTATAGCGTTTGTGTCAATTTGATAGATTTCAATTCCTTTCGTTTACATGAACAAAATGCAAAATTGTTGTAATTAAGTCATCCGCATCAACAGGTTTTGCGACAAATCCATTCATTCCGGCCGCATCGCACTCGGCACGCTCACCCAGGGTCACACCGGCGCTCATCGCCAGTACCGGCAGATCCAGCCGCAACTCATGCCGGATAGCCTGGGTCGCGGCAAAACCATCCATGACCGGCATCTGTACATCCATCAGCACCAGATCCAGCGCAGGATGTTCGCTGCGCAGAAATTCCAGGGCCAGGGCGCCGTTCTCGACGATGTGAACGGTGGCGCCGACCGCTTCGAGCATGCTGCGCGCCACCAACTGGTTGAGGGCATTATCTTCCGCAAGAAGAATGGAAATGCCCTCCAGCGCGCGGCTGCCGTTGCTGAAGACATTCTGCGCCACTGGTGGCGGCGTGCCTGGCTGCTCGGCTGGCGCCGACAATGCATGGAACATGGCACTCCGGGTCAGCGGCCGCAGCAATTCTGGATCATGGCTGCCGCCGGTAATCGCCGCCTGGATTCCGCTGCGGACGCAGATGCGCTGCGGCACGCTGGTTTTACGTGCTAAGCCGGCAAGGCTGCTGTCGTAAATCAGCAAGTCGTAATTGCCGCGCGCCAGTGCTGCATCAATACCACCGGCGCTATCGACCGTGTCGCAATGCCAGCCCCAACGCGCCGCAAGTTGGATCACGTCATTGTGAAGGTTCGGGTTGGGATCGGCGTACAGCACTCGCCACTGGCGGCGTGCCGCGGCCAGGGCGTACGGATCGGGCAGGTCGCCCTCGCGCAGTGGCATCAGGAAAGTGAAGGTGGTGCCGCGGCCCGGGGTGCTGGTCACCTCGATCGAGCCCCCCATCATCTGGACCAGCCGTTGTGAAATTGCCAGGCCAAGGCCGGTGCCCCCGTAGCGCCTGGCCATTGACGCATCTGCCTGGCTGAACGGGCTGAACAGGCGCTGCAATTGCTCGCTGCTGATGCCAATGCCCGTATCGCTGACTTCCCAGCGCAGCATGCCCGGATGCGCCGGATCCCTGCAGGCGTGCACGCTCACCATGCCGCGTTCGGTGAATTTAAGTGCATTGCTGATCAGGTTGAGCAGCACCTGCTGGACCCGCTGTACATCGCCGTGCAGGGATATCGGCACCTCCGCTTCCACGCAGAGCGAGAGCGCAATGTCTTTCTCCGAGCTGGTCATGGCCATCACGGCAGAGAGCGCGGAGAGCACGTCATCAACCAGGAAATCGTCGTCAGCCAGTTCAAGCTTATTGGCTTCGATCTTGGAGAAGTCCAGCACATCATTAAGCAGGGCCAGCAGCGAACGGCCGGCACCGGACACCATGTCCAGGTATTGCCGCTGCTCGGCATTCAAGGGAGTGCGCGCCAGGATCTGGCTGACGCCCAGCACGGCATTCATTGGCGTGCGCAGTTCGTGGCTGATATTTGCGACGAAGGCGCTTTTCGCCGCGCTGGCCGATTCGGCTTGTGTTTTCGCGTCGTTCAGTTCCTTCTCAGCGGCTTTTTCAGCTGTCACATCACGTACGATCATGGCATAGCCGATACAGCCCCCTTGCTCGTCATGCACCGGGAACAACTGTTTCAAGCCCAGGAAAGTACTCCCATTGCGCCGGCGCCGCACGGCTGTGGCTTCGTACTGGCCATGCTCAAGCGCCAGCGTCATGCTGGTCAGGCTATCGCTTTCCAGCGAGAGGCGTTGCAAGGGCTGGCCCACTATTTCTTCCGCACGGTAGCCGAACAGTTTTTCTGCACCTTCGTTCCAGGTGGTGATGATCCCGGTAGGGTCCAGCAGTACGATCGCGTGATTGCGGATGTGAGAAGTCAGGAGCTTAAAGCGGGCTTCCGATTCCTCCAGGCTGGCGGTTTGCTCTTCCAGCTTGCGGGCCGATTGGTCCTTGGCTTTCACGGCGGCCGCGCGTTCGTGCACGAGGTTGCGGCTGGCGCCAAAGAACAGCAGGCTGATGAGCGTGCCAAGCACCAGCACCATGAAGGACTTGGCCTGGTCTACCGAAGCATCAAACAAAGCGGTAGGGCGGATGGTCAGCGCCCAGGTCTGGCCGTTATCACCGATTTCAACATTCTCCACGCTACTGAGCCGTGTGAAGCTTTGGCCTGTACCGCTGCGGGCGCTGGTGTACATCAACTGGCCTTTGGGATCTTGGAAGTTGATGTCGAGCCGGACTTCCTGCAATTGGTCACCGAAAATGCCTTGCATCAGGTCGCCCATGCGGAATGGACTGTAAACAAAGCCGCTCAGCACATGCTGGCCGGCTTTATCGTTGGAATAGACGGGATTAAATACGAGGAAGCCCACTTGTTTCGGTCCGCTGATCTCCTGCACCAGGGTGATCGGGCCGCTGGCGGTCATCTTGCCACTTTGCATCGCCGCTACCATCGCGTCGCGCCGGGTCGGCTCGGACATCATGTCGAAGCCAATGGCGACCAGGTTGCGCGGAGAGCGCGGCTCAAGGAACACGATGGGCGCGTACAAGTCCCGGTTTCCTTCAGGCCAGACGCGCACTTCCTTGTTCAGGCTCGCCAGCGCACCGGCCGGGGCGAAGCGGGCAAAGCCCATGCCGAGCACGCCGGGATACTCCTGGTGCAATTGCAGACCGCCCACGAATGCCTGCCACTCATCGCGCTCGACGCTGGTGGACGCATCGAACAATGCGGTGCCGGCGCGCAGCAGCGCTTCATAGCCTTCCATGCGAAGGCGCATCGTCTCCCGCACGCTGTCTGCGGCGCGCTGGAAGCGTTCTCGCGTTCGGGATTCAGTGTCGAAGCTGATCCAGCCCCACGCTGCAACGGTAAGCGACATGCAGGCGAGAAGCGTAAGAATCGGCGTCCAGACATAGCCTTCCGCCAGGCCCGGCTCCTCCTCGGTTGCCAGGACCCAGGCCAGGATGCTGCTGATGGCAAGATAGGTGGAAAGGGACAGCAGCGAATGATGCAGCACGCCGGAGACAAAGGGCCCGTGGTTCAGCACCGTGGCAGGAATGGCGATGCCCGCGATGATCACTAGCGCCATGCGCACCATTGCGCGCCATCGGTTGACAGCTGCAAGACCAAGGAAGAAGAGCAGGCAGTAGGGCAGGAATTCTGTCGCTTCGTAGCGCGAATCGATCAGGAACACGCCAAGCGTGGCAATGGCAAGGATGCCGAGGAAAGCGAACTGACCTGCCGACCATTGCGGCAAACGCGGACGGTCCGGAATCGCCATTCCCAGAGGCGCCAGCAGTAGCAATCCAAGGAAATCGCCGGTCCACCATGTGGCAGCGACCTGTCCGGCCAGTTCGGCGGGAATAATCCCCGTGACTTGCAGCGAAAGCACCCCGACCGACGCCGACGCCAGTGCCGCTAGGGCCACGGTACCGCCGAATTTATACACTTCGCGCTGGGTATCGAGCCGGATGCCGGTGATCCCCAAGCGGCGCAACAGCAATTCAGCCAACAGTGCTTCCGCCGTATTACCGATAGCGATGGTCAGCGACGCTGTCAGCAGGATTGGCAGCGTTGCTACCTGGTTGTTATGGAATACCGCGAGGTTGGCGAGGAAGGCGCCAGCGAGGATTGCGGGCCACAATCTTCGCCCAAAACGCAGCAGGAGCACCAGCGCGAAGCCGGAAGGCGGCCAGATTGGACTTGCATTGCTGTTCGCCAGCGCAAGCATTAGTCCGAAGCGCGCCAGCAAATAATACGCTCCAGCGGCGAGCAGCAGGGCTGTTAGCGTACGCAGGCGAAGTGGCATGGTTGGGCGCACAGGTCGATGGTGCTGCATTTATATCACGGAGATGATCATATCTGAAATGATCTTGTCACAATTGCTTAGTAGCATCGCAGCATGCAATTCACTCAGGAAAATCGAATCCGCTTGCGCGGCACGGTATTTGGCAAGACCGCAGCCGGCCGGGCGGAAGTTGGGCAACGCAGCGCCGGACTGACGGCGCGCCAGCGTATGGTATTGATCATGCTCGACGGGCAAAAGTCCCTGGCCGAAATCGGGCCCCTGCTGGGCGAGGATGAGATGCTGGAAGCCGTGGAAGGCCTGCTGCGCAAAGGACTGGTGGGCATCATGTCGGCCCCGCCGCCGGCCGCCAGGACGGCCGCCGCCGCTGCGCCAGCGGTTTCCGTGCCGGCCCGCGCGGCCGCCGTCGGAGCTGCCGCACTCACTTCGGCACGTGAACTGATGGCCGCCGCCGCGCGCAAGCACCTTGGCCTGCTGGCATCCGACCTGGTGCGCCGCATCGAACACGCAAAAGACGAAAGCCAGCTGGCCGGTGTCATCGGCCTCTGGCATGTATCAATCAGGGAATCGAAGACCGGCAAGCCCTGCGCAGAGGACTTGCTGGCCGAAGCACGCGCCTTATTAGCCTGAGCGTGGCTTAGTTGGGCCGCTTGCGGTGGAACACGAGCGGACTGTAAGGTACTGCGGATGGAGGAGGGGAGTTCAGGATGCCCGGCTTCATCGCACCGACCACGTGCATCTCGCACGGCTTGCAATCGAATCGCAAAGTATAGGTGTGATCGCCGCTGACCAGCTGCATCGGTTCGGCTTTCACCTGGCCTTGCACCCCTTGTACACCCTTTGCCTGTTTCGGGCACAGGTTGAACGAGAATCGCAGGCAATGCTTGGTAATCATTAGCGGCACTTCGCCCGCTTCTTCATGCGATTCATAAGCTGCGGCAATCAGCTGTACGCCGTGCTTGTGATAAAACTCACGCGCTTTCTCGTTGTAGACGTTGGCGAGATAGCTCAATTGCGTGTCCGGATAGATTGCGAGCGGCTCCGCCGGCGCTTTGCGCTGCGGGCGCTGCCACGCGGCCAGGCGTGCAGCTTCATGCGCCGCAACTGCATCACGGCGCAGTGCATTGATTGCCGATGAAGGCACAAACCAAGGCCGCGACAGTTTCAGCTCTACGTGGTCCGCTACGAACATGGTATTGCCCATCTTCGCCAGGCTTGCACGCAGGCCGTTTTCGGCCTGCTCTGCATTCTGCGCCGGCTGGAAGCCGATGGCCGCATCAGTGGAGCTGGTGATGCCATCTTCATCGATGATGGACAGGCGCAAGCCGCCTTCGATTTCGGATAGTGCCAATTGCAGGCCAACGTGGCGGTCGGACGATTTCTTGTGCAGCGCCGCTTCCCACTGGTGGTCGCGGTTGCGGTGAATGACGGTGCCGACCTTCAGGCCGGGCAATGTAGCCATCTGCTCGTTCGGGAAAATGCGCCAGCGTTGGCCATCTTCCGTGTCGCCCAGCTTTTCGGCCTTGTTCGCCTGGATGCCCACCGTGGTGCGCTTGTTCATGTAATTCAGGCCATCGCCGTTGGCCATTGGCGCGTTGGTGATCACGTCAATGTGATCGCCGCCCATGCGTACCACGCTGCCCAGTTCCACGCCCACGTATTTCGGCGAATCGAAGGCGCCGATATCTTCCTGGCGCCCGTTGGCGAAGTAGTCGGTGTGGCCGCGGTGGAAGGTCTTGTCCACGTCCGGCGTAAACAGCACGCGGGTACGGCCGCTGGCGGCGCGTGCGAATTCCGGACGGCGCTCAAGCAGCTCGTCCAGCAGCAGGCGGTAGTGGGCGGTGATGTTCTTCACATAACCCATATCCTTGTAGCGGCCTTCAATCTTGAAGGAGCGGATACCAGCATCGACCAGGGCTTCCAGGTTTGCGCTCTGGTCGTTATCCTTCATCGACAGCAGGTGCTTTTCGAATGCCACAACGCGGCCCTGGTTGTCTGACAGCGTGTATGGGAGGCGGCAGGCCTGCGAGCAATCGCCCCGGTTGGCGCTGCGGCCGGTGTCGGCGTGCGAGATATAGCATTGACCGGAGAATGCAACGCACAGCGCACCGTGCACGAAGTATTCGAGCGGCGTATCGACTTCGGCGTGGATTTGCTTGATTTTGTCCAGGGTCAGTTCACGTGCCAGCACCAGCTGCGAGAAACCGACGTCGCCCAGGAACTTGGCTTTTTCAACGGTACGGATATCGCACTGGGTCGATGCGTGCAGCTGGATTGGCGGCAGGTCCATTTCCAGCAAGCCCATGTCCTGGATGATCAGCGCATCAACGCCTGCTTCGTACAGCTGCCAGATTTGCTTGCGAGCCAGGTCAAGCTCGGAATCGTGCATGATGGTGTTCATGGTCACGAAGATGCGCGAGCGGTAGCGGTGGGCGAATTCCACCAGCGACGAGATTTCCTCGATGGGGTTGCTGGCGTTGTGGCGCGCGCCGAAGGCGGGACCGCCGATGTAAACAGCGTCCGCACCATGCAAGATGGCCTCGCGGCCAATTTCCGCGGATTTGGCTGGCGCCAGCAATTCGAGCTCGTGAGCAAGCAAAGACATTCTGTGATAACCCTACAGTTGCAAGGGTGGTTATTATACCGGCTCGTCGAAGCCGCGCTCGCCGAGTTTTTCTTTCATGTAGCCGACGAACGACGCAATCCGTGCCGACAGGGCGGTATTGCGGTAATAAACGGCGTTGATCGGTTGCCGAACCTCCAATGTTTCCGCCTCAAACAGTTGCAGCAGGCGGCCGTTCTTGCGGTCAGCGCGGGTCATGAAATCGGACAGGCAGACAATGCCGGCCCCATTCAATGCAAGGTGAATCAGCGTTTCACCGCTTGATGAATAGATGTGCGGCGTAATCTGCAATGCCTGTCCGTCGGCGTCCAGCAGCGGCCACTCGTTCAGCGACGAAGGCTGGTTAAACCCAAGCAGCGTGTGGTTGGCAAGGTCCGCCACCGTCGCCGGCGTACCATGCTTTTCAAGATAGGCCGGGCTGGCGAAGACCCGCACCCGGCTGCTCCCGATGGGTGTGGCATGCAGGGTCGAATCCTTCAGCCGGCCAATGCGGAAGGCAACATCGGTACGTTTTTCCATCAAGTCCACGATGCCTTCATTGCTGTTTAGCTCCAGCTCAACGCGAGGGAATTGTTCGCGGTAGCCCTTCACCAGCGGCACGATCACATGCAGCATGAAGGGCGTTGCTGCATCGATCCTCAGGCGTCCGGCGGGCCCCTGGCGGCGCAGCGACATCTTTTCCTCGGTCTCTTCGACCTTTTCAATAATGCCGCGGGCGCAATCGAGAAACGCCTTGCCTTCTTCGGTCAGTTCGAGCCGGCGGGTGGTTCGCCGCACCAGTGTTGTCTCCAGCTTCTCCTCAAGCCGCGACAAGGTTCGGCTGGCGGCCGAAACGGTCAGTCCCAATTGCTCAGCAGCAGCGCTGATCGAACCGCTGGTCACAATGGCAATAAATGCCTGCATTTCGTCGAGAGTCGTCTTCATCCTTGAATTATATTCAAATATCTTTCGCGGAAATCCAGCTTTTTTGGAAAGAGTTGGGACGTTAGAGTGTCATCCTCTTCGAAAGGAACACAAACATGACGATCCCATCGTTTGGCGCCGGCACCTTCCGCCTGCAAGGACAAGCCGCTTTTGACTCCGTTAGCAACGCCCTGGCGGTAGGCTACCGTGCAATTGACACTGCCCAGATTTATGGCAACGAAGCCGAAGTAGGCCAGGCCGTGGCCGAATCGGGCGTCGCCCGTAAAGAACTGTTCCTGACCACCAAGGTCTGGAACGAGAACTTCGACGCCGGCCGCCTTGTGGCCAGCCTTGAAGAAAGCCTTGAAAAGCTGCGCACAGACCACGTCGACCTGGCCCTGATTCACTGGCCATTGAGCAATGTGCCAGTTGAAGAATATATGGCGGCGCTGGCCAACGCCCGTGAACGCGGCCTGGCGCGACAGATCGGCATCTCAAATTTCAATATTGATTACGTCGAGCGGGCAATCGGCGCGGTGGGCGCCGCGCAGATCGCGACCAACCAGATCGAACTGAGCCCCTACCTGCAAAACCGAAAACTGGTGGAATTCCTGAAGGGGCAGGGCATTCATGTCACTTCCTATATGACCCTCGGTTACGGCAAGGTTCTCGGCGACCCGGTGATCGGCGCAATCGCAGCACGCCATCAGGCAACGCCCGCGCAAGTAACGCTGGCCTGGGCCATGCAGCTTGGCTACGCGGTAATTCCATCTTCGACAAAGCGCGAGAATCTCGCCAGCAACTTGCTCGCCTCGGAACTCAATCTGAGCGCCGACGATATGGCTGAGATTAACGCGCTTGAGCGTAACGGGCGTTTGGTCAACCCTGAAGGACTGGCTCCGGAGTGGGATCTGTAAGCAGGCAACCCAGGCTCGCAAGCGTGCGGGTGAGGGCGGTTTCGAGCGGCGTATGTGGCTCGAAACCCAGCACTTCGCGCAGCAGATGGTTCTCCATCCGGACCGGCCGCTGCCACAGATAGCGCATCTCCATCATCTCGCGCAGGGTTTCATTGAAAGGCGCGATGATGCGCATCATCCACCACGGGAATGCCTTCAGCTTCGGCTCCTTTCCGATATGCGCGGCGACAATACGCTGGATTGCGCGGCCGATCTCTGTGCCATCACCATCCCAGTATCCGGCGAAATGGTAGGTCGCGAAGGACGGTAAGCGCTCGCGGATTGCAAGTAGCCCGACCATGGTGGCCGCTAGATCGGGCAAGTACGCAAACTGATGCCCAATACCCGGTGCGGCGGGGAGCTTCACTTCTGTTGGCACTGCGCCGGGACGAATCATGCCTTGGGAAAGCCAATTATTCCGCGCACCCGGCCCAAAAAAATCACCCGCGCGGACGACGATCACTCGGATTCGGCCAGCTTCCGCAGCGGCCTGCAAGCGAGCCTCCATTTCCGCACGAATCTTGCCTTTGCGCGTGATCGGGCGCTGTGGGGAATCCTCACGCAGCACCGGGAAAGCGTCCGGCCCGTAGTTATAAACGGTCCCCGGTAAGACAATCGTCGCGCCGTTCTTTGCGGCAGCCGCAATCGAGTTATCGATCATCGGCAACACCTGCTCGCCCCAGCCACGGTAGCCCGGCGGATTCACCGCGTGGACGATCACTTCACAGCCTTCGGCCGCCCTGGCGACGTCCTGTTCGATCAGCGCATCGCCCTCAAACCATTCGACGCCTTCTGACATGCGGCTCGGCACGCCAAGGCCGCGCTTCAAGGCCCGCACTTTCCAGCCTTTACCGGCCAATAGGCGCAGCATTTCGCCGCCAATGCCGCCACTAGGACCGAGGATCAATGCCGTTTGCACTGCTTTCATGATGTTTCTCCTTTAGGTTGACGATGAAGGCAATTATGGGCAGACTCAGCTCAAACGAAAATCCGCTA
This sequence comes from Pseudoduganella sp. GW821-FHT11H04, assembly GCF_058807935.1. NCBI lineage: Bacteria > Pseudomonadati > Pseudomonadota > Betaproteobacteria > Burkholderiales > Oxalobacteraceae > Pseudoduganella > Pseudoduganella sp. GW821-FHT11H04. The sequence goes on from NZ_JBXARE010000012.1 coordinate 99,331, forward strand.
AACATTTACCGTCGCTATACAAATTTGTATGATTCGCTCAATCCCATGGGATTTGTACCGCACTTTCCTGCATGTCCTGAATGCCCAGTCCTTGTCCGGAGCGGCCCGCTCGCTCGGCCTGACGCAGCCAACGGTAGGGCGCCACATCTCCGAGCTCGAGAGCGGCCTGGGTTTGGCGCTTTTCACCCGCTCGCAGGCCGGCCTGCAGCCCACGGACGCCGCGCAGCAACTGCGTGCCCAACTCGAAGAAATGCAGCAAGTCGCAGCTTCCATCGAGCGCAGCGCGCATGGTCAAAGCGCGGTGCGTGGTGCGGTGAGGATTTCAGCCAGCGAAATGGTGGGCGTCGAGATCCTGCCGCCTATCTTGGCGCCGCTGCGCGCGGCACATCCCGAATTGGCGATTGAACTCGTATTAAGCGACGAACTGGAAGACGTAGTAGGGCGCTCAGTCGATATCGCGGTCCGCATGACTCGTCCACAACAGGATGTCTTGCTGGCGCAGCGGATCGGAAATGTGGCCCTGGGATTCTTCGCGCACAAGGACTACCTGGCTCGGATGGGCAAGCCGAAAGACCTGGCGGGACTGACGAGCCACAGCCTGATAGGCTTTGACGTAGAAACCCCGTTTCTAAGGATGGCGGGAGACGCAATTGGCGGCTGGCCGCGTGATTCTTTTGCCTATCGCTGCGACAGTAACCTGGCGCAAATGGCGCTGATCCGCGCCGGCGCCGGCATCGGCGTCGCCCAGGCAGGCCTGGCTGCCCGCGACAATAATCTTGTCCGTTTGCTGCGTAAGGAAATGAACCTGTCGATGACGGCCTGGGTCACCATGCACGCTGATCTGCGCAACAGCGCCCGGTGCAGGACAGTTTTCGACGCCTTGGTGACCGGCCTCCGGGAAGTGTGGACAGCCGTCTGAGCGAATATAATGATGCCCAAATCATTTTTGAGCACATCATTGCAATACTCCCATGGAAATTAAGGTCAACTTTCTCGATAAGCTTCGCCTCGAAGCCAAATTCGACGACTTCACAGTCATCGCCGACCAGCCGATCCGCTACAAAGGCGACGGTTCGGCGCCAGGCCCATTCGACTACTTCCTGGCCTCGTCGGCCCTGTGCGCGGCCTACTTCGTGAAGTTGTACTGCAATACGCGGAACATCCCGACCGAAAATATCCGCCTGTCGCAGAACAATATCGTCGATCCGGAAAACCGCTACCAGCAGACCTTCAAGATCCAGGTGGAACTGCCGCCGGATATTTCGGCCAAGGACCGTGAAGGCATCTTGCGCTCGATCGACCGCTGCACGGTAAAGAAAGTGGTCCAGCAGGGCCCGGAGTTCATCATCGAAGAAGTCGAGAACCTCGATGCTGACGCCCAGTCTTTGCTGACGCTGAATCCATCCGCCGACCAGAGCACCTATATCCTGGGCAAGGACCTGCCGCTTGAGCAGACCATCGCCAATATGTCGGGACAACTTGCGGCGCTGGGCATCAAGATCGAAATCGCCTCGTGGCGCAATATCGTGCCTAACGTATGGTCGCTGCACATCCGCGACGCGCACTCGCCGATGTGCTTTACCAACGGCAAAGGCGCGACCAAGGAAAGCGCGCTCGCATCGGCGCTGGGCGAGTACATCGAACGCACAAACAACAATCACTTCTACGCCGGTGTGTTCTGGGGCGAAGACATCGCCAATGCGCCATTCGTGCATTACCCGAACGAGCGCTGGTTCAAGCCGGGCCGTGGCGATAAGCTGCCAAAGGAGATCCTGGACGAAAACAGCCTGGAGATCTACAACCCGGACGGTGAACTACGCGGTTCGCACTTGATCGACACCAACTCCGGCAACAGCGAGCGCGGAATCTGCTCGCTGCCATACGTCCGCCAATCCGACGGCAAGATCGTGTACTTCCCGTCAAACCTGGTCGAGAACCTCTTCGTCAGTAACGGCATGAGCGCCGGGAATACGCTGGCCGAAGCCCAGGTTCAGTGTCTATCGGAGATTTTCGAAAGGGCGGTTAAACGCGAAATTATCGAAGGCGAAATCGCGTTGCCGGATGTCCCCGACGAAGTCCTCGCCAAGTATCCCGGCATTGTCGCAGGTATCAAGGGCCTTGAAGAACAAGGTTTCCCGGTCCTGGTAAAAGACGCCTCTTTGGGCGGCATTTACCCTGTGATGTGCGTGACACTGATGAATCCACGTACCGGGGGCGTATTTGCTTCGTTCGGCGCGCATCCAAGCTTTGAAGTCGCGCTGGAACGCAGCCTGACCGAACTGCTCCAGGGCCGCAGCTTCGAAGGCCTGAACGATCTGCCGCGCCCGACTTTCGTGAGCAACGCCGTTACCGAGCCTAATAACTTCGTCGAACACTTCATCGATTCCAGCGGCCTGGTGTCCTGGCGCTTCTTCAGTGCGAAATCCGATTACGACTTCGTGGAATGGGATTTCTCCGGCCAGGGAGAAAACTCCAACGCCGAAGAAGCCGCGACGCTGTTCGGCATTCTCGAAGAAATGGGCAAAGAGTCTTATGTTGCCGTGTACGACGATCTGGGCGCAACCGCATGCCGCATCCTGGTGCCAGGCTACTCTGAAGTCTATCCGGTTGAAGACCTGATCTGGGATAACACCAACAAGGCGCTCCTGTTCCGCGAAGACATCCTGAATCTGCACCAATTGGACGACGACGCGCTCGAGTCCCTGCTGGAGCGCCTGGAAAATAATGAGCTGGACGAATACGGCGACATCGCCACGCTGATCGGCATCGAATTCGACGAAAACACTGTCTGGGGCCAACTGACGGTGTTGGAACTGCGCCTGCTGATTAACCTGGCCTTGAACGAATACGAGGCAGCAAAAGAGCTGATCGAAGCCTTCCTGCAGTATAACGACAACACAGTGGACCGCGGCTTGTTCTACCAAGCCCTCGATGCGGTGCTGGAAGTCGAAATGGCGGAAGATATGGAGCTGGCCGATTTCGAATTCAATTTCCGCCGGATGTTCGGCAACGAGCGTATGGACGCCGTGATCGGTTCTGTCAACGGCACCGTGCGATTCTTCGGGCTGACGCCAACCGGCATGAAACTGGAAGGCCTTGACAGGCACCAGCGCCTGCTGGACAGCTACAAAAAACTACACGCGGGACGCGCGAAAGCGGCTGCTGAAAAATGAAACACTCAACCGAGCGCTGTTCAGCGCTCGGTCACAACGCGCTATTTGGGTTCAGGCTGAGTAATAGGCATAACTTCGCATAATCTATATTATGTCAAATAAAGTATAGGCAATGATCACCTGCTTCGATATTGGCGGTTCCGCCATCAAATGCGCCGTTGCGACGGCTGACGGCCAGATTCGCGAGCTTCACCGTGTACCAACACCCACTAAGGATTTTGCCGTCTTCACGGAAACCATGCGGACGCTGATTGTGGCCGGCGGCCCTTCTCGCGGTGTCGCCATTTCGATCGCTGGCGTGATTGATCCGGCCGATGGCCGCATCAAATGCGCGAACATTCCCTGCATTGACGGCCGTACGCTCGCGACCGACCTGGCTGAAGCTTTCGGCCTGCCCGTTTGGATCATCAACGATGCGGACAGCTTCGCGCTGGCCGAAGCCCATGCTGGCGCCGGCCGCGGACACGCCACCGTCTTCGGCCTGATCCTTGGTACCGGTGTCGGCGGCGGCCTCGTCATCGGCGGACGTCTTATCAGCGGTCCTGGCGGGTTTGCTGGCGAATGGGGACACGGTCCAGTGGCTGCCCAGTTTGCGGGCTCGCCGCCGCAATCCATTCCGCGCTATCGATGCGGCTGCGGCCAGACTGGTTGCCTGGATACGGTCGGCAGCGCGCGCGGCATGGAACGGCTGCACTTGGCCTTGCACCAAGCGCCATTGGACAGCCGCGAGATCATTGCGGCCTGGCAGGCTTGCGACGACGCAGCCGAACGCACCATTGCCTGTTTCATTGACCTGCTTAGCGGCCCACTGGCAATGCTGGTCAACACTGTTGGCGCTTCAATTCTTCCGGTCGGCGGCGGCTTGGCGAACAGCCCACCGCTCATCGCGCGCCTGGATAAAGCGGTTCGCGCCGCGATTCTTCGCAAGACCGAGGCGCCAATCATCGTGCCTGGCCAATCCGGCGTGGAACCAGGCCTGATCGGCGCGGCATGGCTTGGACTGGAAAAATTGGGGAAAGCGCATGGCTGATGCGATCACGCTGGAAGTCTGTGTGGATAACGTTGACGGCCTGGCTGCTGCATTGCGAGGCGGCGCGGACCGTATTGAATTATGCAATGCGCTGGAAATTGGCGGCCTGACGCCGACCGCCGGCTTGCTGCGGGCCGCTTCGACGAGCCCGATCCCCGTTGTGGCCATGATTCGTCCGCGCGGCGGCGATTTTTGCTTCAACGAGGCGGAAATCCAGTTGATGCTGAACGAGATTGACGCAGTCGCAGCCGCCGGCTTGCAAGGTGTGGTGCTGGGTGCATCGCTCACGGGCGGCCAATTGGACCGGCAGACACTTAAACGCCTGGTACGTCGGGCCGCAGTTCACGGGCTTCGATGCACTCTGCACCGGGCAATCGATCTTTGCCCGGACCTGGCGCAGGCGGTCAATCTGGCTATCGAGCTGGAATTCGAGCGCATCCTGACGTCCGGCGGCGCCCGGACCGCACCTGATGGGTTGTCCGGCTTGAAAAGCTGTTTCGATGCGGCAGCCGGCCGAATCGCCATCATGCCCGGCGCTGGCATCAACGCAGCTAATGTCAGTCTTTTGCGCGCCCAGCTGCCGCTGACCGACGTTCACGCATCCTGCTCAGAGCCAGTTCAAGCTGCATCCTCCACGGTTTTAGCATTCGGATTCGATGCCGGCGGACGCCGTCAGACTGATGCCGGTAAAGTCGCCGCCATGAAAGCCGTTCTGCTGGCCTGACCCGGCTCTCCACTTGAAATCCCGTGCTGTTTATGTGACACTCGTCGGGTTTGTGGTGAAACCGGTTTCACTTTTGGCGGAGCAGCCTGTTTGACGTTCGACTTGACCCTACTTGCGCCCTACCTTGGCGACCTGGCTGCTGGTGCGCGTTTGACCGCCCTCGCCTGCGCTCTTGCGCTGGCGGGAGGCCTGGGCTTGGGAGTCGTGGCAGCGCTGATGCGAACCGCAGCGTCGCCTCTGGCCCGGCGCACTGCGGAGTTCTACGTCGACGTCTTCCGCAACGTCCCGTTCATCGTCCAGCTGTTCTTCCTGTTTTACGGACTCCCTGAAATCGGCGTCGAGATGAGCGCTTTTTGTACCGGTGTGCTCGCCTTGTCGCTGGCAGGAGGAGCCTTTACTTCCGACGTGATCCGCTCCGGTATCCTGGCGGTAGAACCGGGCGTGCTGGAGGCGGCGCAAGTGAGCGGCCTTTCGCGACTCACTATCTACCGCCGCATCGTGCTGCCGATCGCATTGCGCAGCTCCGTGCGGCCCCTCGGCGCTGTGTTCGTTAACCTTATCCTGACCTCGTCGATTCTCTCAGCGATCACGCTGAATGAATTAACAGGCAGCGCCAAGATCGTTGCGGCTGACACCTTCCAACCCTTCGAGGTATATGCCTTGCTTCTGGTGCTGTATGCCCTCATGACCTGGGTCGTGTCATTGTCGGCCGGTGCTCTTCACCGTCGCCTGAACCGGGATCACGGCTGATGCGCTACACAGATTTCACTTCGCACGATTTCCTCTTGCTGCTGCAAGGACTGGCCGTTTCTGTCTCCCTGTTCGCAGCCACCACCGTCATTGGCCTGCTGATCGGCATGGCCTGGGCGATGCTGCGCTACTACCGCACACCATTGCTTGCGCCCTTGGCCGCCGCGCTGGCGGAACTGCTAAAGAATTCTCCCGTGCTTGTGCAGCTGTTCCTGGTGTTCTTCGGCTTGCCTGTGCTATTGCAAATGGACCTGACACCCGTGCAGGCCGCCCTCATCACACTGTCGGGCAATACGGCTGCCTTCATCTACGTCATCGCGGTCTCCGCCATCGAATCGATCGGCCGTGAGCAGTTGGAAACGGCGCGTGTCTTCGGATTGAGCCGCTGGCAAACGCTATGCCGCGTCGTTGCGCCGCAAGCAGCGGCTTTCGGGCTCGGACCGCTGGCTGGCCTGCTGGTCAACCAGTTGCAGGTGACGTCGCTGATCTCTGTGATTGGCGTCGTGGACCTGACCAAGGCCGGAGCGATCCTGAACCTGCGCACGCTCAAGCCTTTCATCGTCTGGACCGTGATCGGCCTGATGTACTACCTGATGGCCCGGCTGGTTGCCTGGGCCTGCGCGCGCGCCGAGACGCGATTGCGCGCACATAGCCAATGGAAGGGTTTGTAACGTGATACTTATCGAAGGTGCGGCGAAGCGCTTCGGCAGCCACGCGGTGCTGGATGGCATCGACCTGCGCATCGAGCCGGGCGAAGTCGTTTCCATCCTCGGCGCCAGCGGCTCGGGTAAATCCACGCTGATCCGATGCATTAACGGACTCGAAAAGCTCGACGGCGGCACGATTTCGGTTGATGGCCATCGCGTAGACGATGCAAAGCAGTTGCAGCTGGCGCGCCGTTGTTCCGGTACCGTGTTCCAGCAGTTCAATCTGTACCCGCATATGACTGCGTTGCAGAACGTCACACTAGCGCCTATGGAAGTGCTTAAAGTGCCGCGCAGCCAGGCTGAAGTCGAAGCGCGTGAGCTGCTTGCATCCGTAGGGCTGTCCAGCCGCGCCGACGCCTACCCGGCCCAGCTCTCGGGTGGACAGCGCCAACGTGTCGGCATTTGCCGCGCCTTGGCGATGAAGCCACGCTACCTGCTGCTGGACGAAGTGACCAGCGCGCTCGATCCGGAAATGACAGCCGAAGTACTGGCCATCCTCGCCAAGCTGGCAGCTGAAGGCACGACCATGCTCTTCGTTACGCATGAAATCGAATTTGCGCGGCAGATTTCGAACCGCGTGGTCTTCCTTGAGCAGGGCCGGCTGCTGGCTGATCTACCGACCGCGCAATTCTTCTCCGCTGATGGTGGCTTGGCGCAGCCGCGCATCGCACAATTCCTCTCAAAAATGAGTAGATCATGAAAATTCTGCTTGCGAACGCCGAGGCCTGGCCCGGTTTTGAGACCACGGTCGAATTGCTGAAACACGGTGGCGCCGGCATCGATTCCATGGTCAGCGGCATCTCTAAAGTGGAACGCGAAGCCAAGGTGCGCAGCGTCGGATACGGCGGCTGGCCGAATATGCTGGGCGAAATGGAGTTCGACGCCGGCGTCATGGACGGCACGACCCGCGATGTCGGCGCGGTCGGCGCGGTGCCGGCTACCCTCCCCGTTTCCGCCCTGGCCCACGAAGTCATGAAACACCTGCCGCATGTGATGCTGACCGGCGCCGGCGCACGCCGCTTTGCCAGCGAACGTGGATTCGCCATCGACGAAGTCTTGCATCCGGACAGCAAGCGCGTTTGGTGGGAACGGCTGCAGAAGGAAATGTCGCCCGAGCAGTTGGCGGCCTTTCCAGAGATTCCATTGGCGCCACTCAGTAACAACATCACCGATCCGGAACGCGTGCGTGACACGACGGTCTTCCTGGGCCGCGACGCCAGCGATGGCATTGGCGTTGTCACCTCAACTTCCGGCTGGGCGTGGAAATACCCTGGACGTTTGGGCGATTCGCCGATTCCGGGCGCGGGCTTTTATGCGGACAGCCGCTACGGCGCCGCCGCCTGCACGCACACCGGCGAAATGACCATGCGCTGCGGGACCTCGCGCAGCATCGTGCTGGCAATGCGGCTTGGCTATACTCTTGCCGATGCCATCAAACTGGCAGTGGAAGAACTGGCAGAGCTGAAGACCGGCTTCCTGGCCGGCGTAGTAATTCACGCCATTGACGCCAAGGGCAATCACCAAGTTGTTAATTACCGTTGCGACGAAGAGATTCGCTACTGGTATTGGGACGAGCGCATGGCCGCGCCGGAATTGCGCGTCGCCAGCGCCGTCAAACTCTGAAAGGACAGATCAATGCAGCATCGCTTGAAACACTACGCCGTCAACGCGGCATTGATGCTTGTGGCGACGTCCGCGCTGGCTGGCCGCATCGAAGAAATCAAGGCCCGTGGCTATGTGCGTATCGGCGTTTCGCTGGGCGGAGAACCAGTTGGTTTTCGCAACGGCAGCAATGAGCCGGTTGGCTACGACGTAGACGTCGCAACCCAGCTTGCCGCGAAACTGGGCGTTTCAGTGCGCTTTTCGGATGTTTCTGGAGATGCGCGCATCTCAATGCTCATGTCCAGGCAGCTCGACCTGGTAGTGGCGAATGTCTCAATCACGCCGAAACGGGCACGCGTAGTGGATTTCTCCATCCCGTATAACCTCGCCGGTCTGCGGGTGATCGCGCAAAAGAGCGCGCACATCAACACCCTGGCGGACTTGAACGGCAAGCGCGTCGTTGTCGGCCGTGGCACCACGGCAGATGCATTCCTGAGGGAGTCCGCGCCGCAAGCTGTATTCGTCTACACCGACAACTTCGCGCCGGACGGCGTCCTGCTGTTGCAGCAAAAGCGTGCCGATGCCGGCGTCGAGGATTCTTCGTTGCTGGACTACCTGGCCAGCAAGAACGACCAGCTGGAAACGCTGCCTGCGATGTACGGCAATACGCCGATCGGCATCGCCATGGCCAAGGGGGACCCGGCGCTATTAAAGTTCGTGAACGCTTTCGTTTCGGATTACATCAAGTCCGGCGCCTACGCCGCCAACTACAAGAAATGGTGGGGTAGTAAGAACGCGCCGCCGCCACTTTCCGCTTCGGCCCAGTAATATCAGCCGGTAAGGCGCGGCACGAAGCGAGTAGCGACCAGCACCTGGTCGCTGTTCTGTGCAAGCTCTGCCGGCTGGTTCAGGATGCGCACAATCTGGGCCACGTATTCGCGCTTGTCCGCGCCGATCGAGGAAATAGGATAGGCGTCGAACTGCGTTAACGAGATGTTGTCGAATCCGTAGAGCCGGAAGCGTTCTGGGCGGTGCTGAGGGAAATGCTGCCGGTGCGCGTCCAACACGCCCATCGCCATTGCGTCGGAAGTACAGAACACGGCGTCGGTTGCGTCAACGTCGATCAACTGTGCCAGCACCCGACCGCTGGCGTACGAATAATCCCCTGCCAATTCGCCCAGCAGCTTGATGCCGTGCTGCTCCAGCGCCGCACGGTAGGATGCTATGCGAGCCTGTTCCACCAGCGACATCGTTCGCCCCGTCAGCAAGAGCGCGGTGCGCACGCCTTTTGCCGCGGCATCGGCCACGGCTTCGCGGATGCCGTGATCTTCGTCCATCGTCACCGATGGCGCCCCCGGATCGTGGTGACCGTTCAGCATCAGGACCGCGTTGTTACGGAACATGCGGCGCACCGTAGTCGCGTCGGCGAAATCTGAAAACACCAGGGCCGCATCGACATGATAGGCGACGCCATCGCGCAGGAAAGCTTCGGCATGTTCGCCGGCGCCAACGCGAATAAAGATCACTTGCTTGCCGATGGCTTGTATTTCCGCCAGCAGCAGGTCGAACAGGTCCAGGTCCGACAGGTCGTGGATGTGATTGACCAGAATTGCAACCAGGTTGACCGTCTTGCTGGACAGACCGCGTGCGAGCAAATTCGGGCGGAAGCCCAGCGCCTCGGCCGCACGTAATACCCTTTCGCGCTTGTCGGCTGAAACCGGGCGCGGCTCCGCCGACAAGGCCCTCGACGCAATCGCACGGGACACGCCCGCTAATTCGGCAACGTCGGACAATGTCGGTTCCGGAGCGGGTTTCAGGGCATCGTTCATGGCCGGGATTATACCCGCCGGCCACCTCCAATTTTCAGCATTTCGGACCACTTATCCTGCAATTCATCCGATGGCCCTCGACCGGTGTGGCGAAGATCCCTAGACTTCGCGCTATTCCACTTACTGAGCCAAGGCCATGAAAAAACTGTCTGCAGCCGCACTTACCGTCTTCCTGCTCATCTCTTCCACCGCATTTGCCCAAAGCCCTAAGGAAACTGCCGACGCCCGCGTCGCTGCCGAGCGCTGGATGAAGCTCATGGACACTGAGGAATATTCCGCTGCCTGGAACACGGGCGCCACCAATATGCGAAAAGACATGCCCAAGTTCGCATGGAATATGCTGGCAACCACCATCCATGCGCCTCTGGGCGACTTCAAGAGCCGCACTTTCAAATCCTCCGACGCCACCACCGCCACCGCCGACAAACCGGCTTCGGTCACCCTCACCTTCGTCAGCAATTACCAGAACAGCCGCAACGTCCTGGAGAAAGTGACCACCGTGCGGGAGGCGGACGGGCAATGGCGTGTGACCGGATTCACGATTAATTCCGACGCCAAATAAAGGATCTGGACCTCTCTCCCCGGGAGGTCCAGAACGCGGTCTTTACGGATACAGCTGGCCGCAGAACCAGGTCGAGGCCTCGACCCAATCACCAGAACCACCGCCGCCCCAGCCTTCATTCACATAGAAGAAGCGGTCGGTCACCGTTTCATCCCAGCAGAAGATAAAGCACTTGCGCACGGTGCGTTGTTGCCAGGCGTAGCCGAATGCCATTGGATAGTGGCTCAACCAGCCGGTGCCAATGATGGCCGGCGTATGGCGGTTGGCAATCGAGGCAATCGCCTTGTCGCGCAAGCCGTCTTCGCAGATGCCGAGCGAATTCCAGTTGGCTTGGATCGTCGCGCCGCTGCGGCCATTCAGGTATTGGGCGGCGCCCGGCATATCCCACGGGCAGGTCGCGCCGGAACCGAACGAGCAGAAGGTCGAGACTTCGTTATGGAGTTCGCGGATAACGTTGTTCACGCCGTTGTCCTGGTACAGCGGTGCGATCGCATCGGCGCCCTTCCCTCCATCCACGCGATAAAGACCGGAGCGTGGCGCCCAATAAGCGTTCCCGTGTGCTGACTGGTAGTCCGCCCAGCAGAACAACATGGCCCAGGCGACAGGTCCGCAACCGACTGCGCATCCGTTGTAGTCGAACTGGTTGTATGCAGGTTGCTGGCCGCCGCCGCCGGCTGCCCAGTAATAAGTCCAAGCCATGTTTATTTACCTCCTGCAGGTTGTGCGACCAGGTGTGGCGCCACGTCGCGTTTATTGGATGGCGTGCCGCGCGGGACGATGAAGAAGTTCAGCGTCTCCATGCTGCCGTCGACATATTTGATTTCGAGCGCGAACGACAGTTCGTTCCTGGCGCCGGACGCCTTGGCTTCCAGCGTGACGCCGGCCGCCTGGCGGTCCAGCAAGGTCATTTGCACGAACTTGGCGCCCTCGCCGCTCAGACTTGCCGAACCTGGCTGCAGCATGGCCACGGTCATTTTCTGGCCTTCGTGAATGCCTTCGCCGAAGGTCTCGATCAGCTCTTCAGTGTCCCAGTGGCCGCGTGCGTGTTCGGCCAGCTTTTGCAGGTGGGGCTTGAAGGTTTCCGGGAATGCCTTCTGGGCTTCGTGCCAGTCTTTCCAGCCCGATGCCTTGATGCCGTGCGTCGAGCGGTCGTTCTTTACGTGCATCAGCTTGGGCGGGTTCTTGTCATTATCGGTACGGTGCTCAGGCTCCGCACGGAACTCGCCCAACGCTGGGGCGGTCTGCATGCCGGGCATCGCTTCAATCTTGGGTGGGAACTGACCGATATGGGTCGCGTAGTTGCCCTTCGAATCTTCCGCAGCGTAGGCCAGCGAGTCGAGTTTGTGGATCCTGGCGATGTTCTTGCCATTGCCTTTGGCTTCCAGGCCGTAGCTTGGCGGCTCGGTGTCCAGGCTCCAGTGCGGAATTGGAACGTCGTGCCCCCCAGTGGACAGCATCAGGAATCCCAGGCCGCTGCTTTTGCCATTGTGGCCGCGCGCTTTAGGCTCTTTGACGCCCTTTACTTCGATCTCCCAATACGCCACACCGTTAATGTCCGGGCGGTAAACCGGGCATGCCTTGTCGCCAAGGCGCATCTGGTCGTGGCCCATGGCCATGTCGGTGCCGCGGATCGATTCGAGATGATTGGCAGCGCGTCGCCGCAGGCTCAGCGGTACTTCGCTAATCTTGACTCGCATGTTGTAAATCTCCTTTGATTATTCGCTCTGCGTTGTGCGGTGCGATAAGCAGCACTTTAGGCAGTTGAAGCATCTCGAAGATCCGTGCTGGTACCCAACTTTTGGTCGTTGCAGTACCTAAACTTTAGCTTGTTTTTCAAATGTATTAATTTGCAATGAAGTGTCGAAAATCTTTACATTTCCTCAACCCAGTATGGGCTGCATTTTGGCAAGTACCTGAAAGTAAAGAAAGTTTTCCAGTGGGCACGATTTCTGCTAGACATTGCCGATGTGTTATTACACATAGAGCAATTATTCTAGGGAGACATAGTCGTGGCAAAACACATCACCAAAAAACTCGTCGGCGTCGCGCTGGCACTGGCTGCTATCAGCGGCACTGCACAAGCGGCTCCAGGCGGCGTCATCACGCCGTTGATCACTTCGGGCGGCCTGCCTGATTCGCCAGCAGCACACGTTGACGCTAACCTGCCGAGCTCGCCATTTTCCGGCGTGGTCAGCATCAACATCCGCTATGACGGCCAGAGCTTCATTTGCTCGGGCGCGCTGGTTGGCAAGCGTCAGGTAGTGTCCGCGGGCCACTGCGTTGACACCACCGGTAACGGCACCCTGATCGACCTGAACAAGCCTGGCAGCGATGTGCGCGTGGTATTCAATGCGTCCAACGTCGTTGGCGATCCTGGCCGCGCAGTCGTGACTGCGACCAAAGTCCAGATGAATCCTAACTATGCTGGTTTCGGCCATTGCCCAGTTGGCGTTCCAGGCTTCTGTGTGAACGACGACCTGGCTGTGATCACCCTGGGCCAGGATGCTCCGGCCTCCGCCAAGATCTACAAAATCGCCGGCCAGAACCTGGACGCGAACACCCGCATCATCATGGCCGGCTACGGCACTTCGGGTGACGGCATCAACGGCTACACCATCGGCCCAGATTTCCGTGTAAAGCGCACTGGCCAGAACATTGTTGACCTGTTCGACGGCGACGATGAGAACGGCTTTGGCGGCGCCAATGAAGTCTGGTACGCGGACTTTGACGGCAATGGCAAGGACACCTTCTGCGCCTGGGGCATCGCTTGCTCGGCGCAACTGGGCAACAGCGTTGAATCCGGTATCGGTGGCGGCGACTCCGGCGGTCCTTCGTTCATCGAGTCCTACGGTGAGCTGATGCTGATCGCGACCAACACTTTCGGTGGCACCCCGACCGGCCTCACCCCAGGCGCCTTTGGCACCTACTTCGGCGGCATCGTGCTGCACAGCTACCTGGACTACATCGTTGACGCCACCGGCGGCGCAGCGCAAGTGGTCCCTGAGCCTGCAACCACCGCAATGTTCGGCCTGGGCCTGCTGGCACTGGCCGGCGCACGCCGCCGCAAGCAGCAGCGCTAATCTTTATCCCGTAAGTCTTGGGGCGGCTTCGGCCGCCCTTTTTCATTGCTTCGCGATGATCAGATGAGTGGCAGCTGCGCTCGATTCGTGGCCGATCACTTTATAGCCAAGCTGTGCCAGGTCAATTCCTTCAAAAAGACTTTCTCCGGCGCCCAACAGGACTGGCGATTGCACCAGGTGGATCTCATCAATTAGTCCGGCGCGCAGGTATTGCCGTATCGTTGCTGGCCCACCACCTATGCGTACGTCCTTGCCCTTGGCCGCCTCACGGGCCAGGCGTAATGCTTCTTCGAAGCCACCTGTGACGAAATGGAAAACGGTGCCGCCTTCCATCACCAGCGGCGCCCGCGGATGGTGGCTCAGCACGAAAACTGGCGTGTGATAAGGCGGATTTGGCCCCCACCAGCCCTTCCATTCCTCATCCGGCCACGGTCCGCGCACAGGACCAAACATATTCCGCCCCAGGATCCAGGCGCCGAGATTCTCCATCCCACGCTCGGCATAGTCATTGTCCAGCCCCAGGCTGCCCTCCCCGTCACCATGCATGGCCTGGAAAGTCTGGGTCGGGTAGAACCACTGATGCAACTGGACGCCGCCCTTGCCTAGCGGATTTTCAAGACTCTGCTCCGGGCCAGCCCCGAAACCATCAGTGCTGACAGCAAAACACGATACACGCAGCTTGCTCATTGCAACCTCGACGATTAGATTGAAATTGACCCAGATCATGCCGCGTCTTTGCGTAAAAGCCTAGAGTTTTTCCCATATAACCATCCGGAGGACGTCATGGGATACAAGACCGTCGTAGTGCATGTCAACAGCTCCGCGGATACTGAGCGGAGGGTGCGTCTTGCGGGACAGATCACCCGCATGGCAATGGGACATTTGGTGGGGTCCGCAATGAGCGGTATTTCGCGCTTCCTGTATGCCGACCACGCCACTGCCATGGGAGTCAGCATGGCCGCCCAATGCATGGACGAAGCGCGTGAAACCGCCCGCGCCAACCTAATGCGTTTCACCAGCCAATGCCAGATGCTCGACATGCCTTCGGTTGAAGCGCGCCTGATCGACGATGAGGCGGCGGACGGACTTGTTTTGCAGTCGCGCTACGGCGACCTCGTAGTCGTCGGACAGGTGAATCCTGACGACCCGATATCGCCAATGGAAGAGGAAACGCCCGAATACGTGGTTATCAACAGCGCCCGCCCGGTGCTGGTCGTACCCTATGCCGGACACTTTGAAGCGCCCTTCAAGCGCGTAGTGGTCGCCTGGGACGGCAGCATGGAGGCCACGCGCGCCCTGACGGCTGCAATCCCCCTGTTGCAGGCTGCTGGCAAAGTAACGCTGGCCGTCTTCAACGCAGGCCGCCAGCCAGATACCCACGGCAGCGAACCGGGCGCCGACATCGCCCTCTACCTGGCGCGGCATAACATCAAGGTCGAAGTCTCCTCGCAGGTGACCGCGATCGACATCGGGTCCGCCCTGCTTTCGTTCGCGGCCGACGTGGACGCCGACTTGCTGGTGATGGGCTGCTATGGCCACAGCCGGTTCCGCGAAATCATGCTGGGCGGTGCCACACGCACCGTCCTGCAGACGATGACTGTGCCAGTGTTGATGGCGCATTAGGCCTATACTGGCCTGTATGCCAAACCCTTTCGCCCAGGTTGCCGCCGCATGGCTCGCACATCCCGTGGAATTAGCCCGCGCGTGGCACGAACTAGCCACCGTAGCCTGGGCCACGGGCATGCCCGCGCCTGTCGCGGAAGCGGCGGAAGGCGATGACCGCTTTACCGACGAATCCTGGCGCAGCAACTCATTCTTTCATGGCCTGATGCAGCAGTACCTGGGTTTTACGCGCACCCTGGAGCGGCAAATCTACGACACGCCCGGCGTCGATGAACGCGTAGCCCACAGCGCGGCCTTCTGGTTGCGGCATTGGTGCAACGCAGTCGCACCAAGCAACTTCCCGCTCACAAACCCGCAAGTTCTACGCCGTGCCTTTGATACCGGCGGCGCCAGCCTTCGCCTGGGCTTCGAGGAATGGCTGCGCGACCTCCTGGCAGGCGATCTGCGCATGGTGGACCGGGCGCAATTCGAACTTGGGCGCGACCTGGCTGCTACGCCGGGCCGTGTGGTGATGCGCAACCAATTGATGGAATTGATCCAGTACACGCCGGTCGCTGCGAAAGTACGCAGCGTGCCCTTGGTCCTGGTGCCGCCATGGATCAACAAATACTACATCCTCGACCTGACGCAACAGCAAAGCATGGTGCGCCACCTGGTAGCGCAGGGCTTTGATGTTTTCGTGATCAGCTGGAAGAACCCAAGCGCTGCGATGGCCGGCGTCACTTTCGAGGACCACCTGTTCGAGGGCATTCTTGCCGCAATCGAGGCGGCTCGCACGATTGCGGGTGTGCCGCAGGTCCACGCGGTGGGCTACTGCATCGGCGGCACCGCCTTGTCGGCGTTGATGGCATGGCTTAGCAGGCGTCACCGCGCTGTCCGCGACATTCCGGTTGCGCACTGGACACTTCTTGCGACGCTGACCGATTTTTCCAAGCCGGGAGATATCGCCAGCTTTATCAACGACGAAAGCGTTGAATTGCTGGAAGGCGTGATGGCACGCCAGGGCTTCCTCGATTCGCAGCAGATCGGCTGGAGTTTCCGCATGCTGCGGCCGAACACGCAAATCTGGCGCTACGTGGTGCACAAATACCTGCTTGGCGAACCAGCGCCGGCGCTCGCGCCGCTTGCATGGAATGCGGACGGCACGCGCCAGCCGCGCGCCACGCAAATCTTCTCCCTGCGCGAGCTTTACCAGGGCAACAAACTGGCGCAGGCCGACCAGCTGGAGATTCGGGGTCAAAAACTCGACTTGGGCCGCATCCGCCAGCCCCTGTATGCCGTTGGCGCCGTCGCCGACCACATCACTCCCTGGCGCAGCACCTACCGCAGCGCGGCGCTGGTCGGGGCGCCGGTGCATTATGTGCTGACCGCTTCCGGCCATATCCTCGGCATCGTCAACCCGCCCGGCGGCAGCGCCAAGCAGCAATACTGGTCGGCGCCGCTGATCGACGGACTCGACGCCAAGGACTGGTTGGCAGTCCAGTCGCCGACGCCAGGCTCCTGGTGGCAAGATTGGACCGCATGGCTGCACACACGCTGTGGCGACATGCGGGCCCCTTCGCAGCAAGCCCACGCCGACTATCCCTGGCTATGTGATGCCCCCGGAAACTACGTGCGAGAACGCTAGCCATGGCCTTATAATTTCGGCCATGGAAAAAGAACAGAAACAATTCCGCCGCCGCCTTTTCTTGCTTGGCGCGCTGACAGCTATTGGCTTCGCGATCCTCGCCGGCCGCGTGATCTGGCTGCAGGCATTTCAATGACCGGTAGTACCCCATTCTGGCGCCGCTTGCGGCCGGTGCTGGCTGTTGACGCGCCTTTGCTTGCCATCGTTGGACTGCTGATCGCCGCCGGCCTGGCGACATTGTTTTCCGCTTCTGCCGATTTCCCGGGCCGTTTCGAACTCCAACTGCGCAATGTGCTCACTGCACTGCTCCTGATGTGGGTCGCAGCGAACATCCCGCCGCCAGTCCTGATGCGCCATGCGGCCACGCTATATGGCATCGGCGTAGCCTTGCTGGTCGCCGTATTCCTGTTTGGAGTCACAAAAAAAGGCTCTACGCGCTGGCTCAATATCGGCCATGATTTCCAGCCATCCGAAATGATGAAAATCGCGATGCCGATGATGCTGGCCTGGTTCTTTCATCGTGCAGACGGCGCGAAAGGCTGGCAGGTATTCCTGGCGGCCGCCGTGCTGCTGGCGATCCCGGTCGGCCTGATCGCCAAGCAACCCGACTTCGGCACAGCCATGCTGGTGCTGGCGGCGGGCTTCTATGTGATCGTGCTGGCCGGCCTGTCCTGGCGCGTGCTGGCGGGGCTCGCAGTTTGCGGCGCCGCAGCCGTACCGCTGGTGTGGCACTTGCTGCACGACTTCCAGCGGCAGCGTGTACTGACCTTTCTTGATCCTGGTTCGGACCCAATGGGCAAAGGCTTCCAGATTACCCAGGCCATGACCGCCATCGGTTCCGGCGGTTTGACGGGGCGCGGCTGGATGGACGGCACCCAAGGGCGCCTCGGCTTCATTCCCGAACGCTCCACCGACTTCATTTTCTCGGTCTTTGCGGAGGAATTCGGCCTGCTCGGCGGCATAGTCCTGCTGGTGCTGTATGCCCTGCTGATCGTGCGCGGCCTGCAGATCACGGCTGGCGCCACGACCCGTTTTTCGCGCCTGCTCGGAGGCGCCATCACCATGATCCTGTTCACTTATGCCTTCATTAATATCGGCATGGTTTGCGGCGTGGTGCCTGTAGTTGGCGTCCCGCTGCCCTTCTTCAGTTACGGTGGCACTGCACTCGGGACGCTCGGTGTGGGCTGCGGCATCCTGATGAGCATCCGTCGGCAAAACCGGGGCTAAGCCCGTTACAAATGTCTCATTTGAAACAAGTTCCCCGCGTCCTGTTAAAGCTTTAACGGAATTGTTGTTGAATTGCTGACAGCTTTTTACATGGCTGAAGATTTCGGTTGAACTGCCGTGGTCTCGCCGTCAAGATAGTCACACACCAACCACAACCGGACGGAGATACCGATGAACTTGAAACATCTTGGCGGTTTTGCGCTCGCAGCTTCCTTCAGCTTTGGCGCTTATGCAGCCGATGGCCTGAGCGCCAGCATCAGCATGGACAAGCGCGCACTGGGCCCTCGCGACGACGTGGTGGTTCACGTGACGCTGACCAATACATCGTCCGTGCCGCAATACCTGCTGAAATGGCATACCCCATTCGGCGAAATCGAAGAATCGCTGTTCGACGTCACCCGCGATGGCGCCAAAGTCGCTTATGAAGGCATGCACGCCAAGCGCCCGGCCCCTACCGCCGCCGACTACTACGTGATCCAGCCTGGCAAGTCGTACAAGACCACGGTCGAATTGTCCCAGATGTATAACATGAGCATCTCAGGCGACTACACCATCCGCTACAGCACCAAATCGGCCAAGCTGTTCAGCAATGTCGACCCAGCCGGCAAGGCAGTCGATAAGAAGCAATCCGACACCCTGCAGTCGGATGCATTGAGCATCTCGATCGAAGGCACCCTGCCACGTGGCTCCCTGGCCAAGGCGCCAGCCGAACCACAAGGCGTTGGCGCCCTGTCGTTCAGCAAATGCACCGCTTCGCAGCAGGCAGACATCACCTCGGCCAAAGCTGCGGCGCAGAACATGTCCAACGATGCCAACGGCTATCTGGGAGCCAACAAGACGGGCCCGCGCTATACCAAGTGGTTTGGCGCCGTGACTTCCAGCCGCTATTCGACCATGCAGGCCCACTTCACCGCCATCAAAGATGCATTCGACAACAAGCCAATCACCGTCGATTGCGGCTGCAAGAAGACCTACTATGCCTACGTCTATCCAACCCAGCCTTACAAGATCTATGTCTGCAAGGCTTTCTGGAGCGCGCCAATGACCGGTACCGACTCCAAGGGCGGTACCCTGGTCCATGAAATGAGCCACTTCAACGCTACTGCCGGCACCGACGACCACGTCTACGGCCAAAGCGGCGCGGCAAGCCTGGCGATCAGCAATCCTGACCAGGCCATCGACAACGCCGACTCGCACGAATATTTCGGCGAGAACACCCCTGCCCAGCAATAAGCTGCGGGGCGCCGCTCACCGTCCGGTATGTTCGAATCGTACCGGTCCGACGGTGAGCGGTACTTCCTTCCCATTCAACAAATAGTGCCCAGCGTAGCTGATGGTATACGCATGGTGCCCCGGCTTGAACGCGTAGGCGCGCGACAGGTCGATGCTGTTGCTGCGGCGCTTGCCGGGCGCCAGGTGCAGGTAATCTTCCTCAGTTAACGGGCCCCGCTTGACCATGATGCCCTGGTATTCCAAAGGCTCGCCCGTCTCGGCATCTCGCAGGTCGAATAGTTTGCCGAACATCTCCTGTTCGGTCGCCAGGGAGCGCGGTACCTTCACTGCCTGTGCCAGATGATTGGCAAGCGCGACATGCAGCACCGGGTGGCCGGCCGCTTCCTTGACAACGAATTGAACGTCCAGCACCTTTGGCTCCCCGCTGATCGCGCCCAGCATTAGCATGGCTGCAAGATTGATTTTCACTCCAGACTCCGTTACACGTGAAACTTTTGCTTAGCGAGTTTGTTCCAGCGCTTCGCCGACGACTTCCAGGAAATCATCAATATTCAGCGGCTTGGTGAGGTAGCGGAAGAAGCCCGCTTCCAGCGCGGCTTGGACGTCGAGCGGCATGGCATTCGCTGAGAGCGCGATGATGGGAATTTCCCGGGTTGCCGGATCTTGCTGCAGGCACCGCTGCGCTTCCCGGCCGCTAATGCCGGGCAAGTTCATATCCATCAATATCACATCGGGATAGTGTTCGCGCGCCAACGATACGCCGGAATTACCGTCGGTGGCGGACAGCAGGTCGATGTCCAGGTGCAGCTTGACGATCTCTTGAACCAGCTTCAAGTTTGCCGGATTGTCTTCCACGTACAGCAATAGAGGCTTATTGTGGCGGCTATGGACGCCTGCTGCCTTGCCCATGTCTTCTGCCAGGCCCTGGCGTGGCAGTTGCTGGGGCGACGTGATTTCCATCTCGACCGTAAAAGTGCTGCCCTGTCCGACGGTGCTGGTTACGCTGATGGTGGCGTCCATCAATTCGGCCAGGCGTTTGCTCAACACGAGGCCAATGCCGCTGCCCTCTTCCGAGCCACCCTCCTGGCCCAGTCGATTAAAGGGTTGGAACAGTCCGGCCAATTGCTCACCGCTGAGTCCAAGCCCATCATCGCGCACCGAAAGCCAGGCGCGCCCTACGTCGCCGGTGCCGAACGAGACCCAGACATGGCCGCCTTTGCTGTTGTATTTGACGGCATTGCTCATCAGGTTAAGGACAATTTGCCGCAAGCGGATGCGGTCGGCTTTGACAAAGAGGCCACAGGATTCAGCCAGGTCGATCGTCACGCTGCGGGCCTCAGCCATGGCTTCGATCATCCTGCTGGCTTCGTACAGCAGGTCGTCCAGCGACACCGGTTCAAGCGACAGCGTGACGGCGCCCACTTCGATCTTTGCAAGGTCGAGGGTCTCGTTAATCAGGTGCAGCAAATGCTGTCCAGCTTGCACGATATTGCCGGCAAAGGCGTGACGCTGCTGCTGGGAGAGCGGCAGTTTTTCGTTGTGCAGCAACTGGCCAAAACCGAGGATGGCGTTGAGCGGCGTGCGTAGCTCATGCGACATGCTGTGCAGGAAGCGGTCCTTGGCCTTGCTGGCCTGCTCAAGTTCCAGCTTTTGCTCCAGCAGCTTATGCTCAATCTGGCGGCGGCCACTGATATCGCGGATGGCGCTGGATACCAGCAGTTCGTCTTCTGTTTTCAACGGGCTGAGGCTGATCTCAACCGGAAATTCGGAGCCATCGCGCCGCATCGCGTACAACTCGGCGCCGGCGCCCATGGCGCGTGGCTGAGCCTTGTCGAAGAAACTGCTGCGCGCAGCAGGATGGCGGCCGGCAAAGCGTGCTGGAATCAGGATTTCGATCGGCTTGCCCAGCAACTCCTGGCGCTGGTAGCCAAACAATTGCTCCGTCTGCGTATTGACCAAGACGATCTCGCCGCGCGCATTGACGATCACCATCGGGTCCGGTGCCGATTCGAGCAGGCCGCGGAACTTTTGCTCGGCCTTCTTGCGATCGCCTATATCGCGGATCGCGCTCATGACGATGGCGCCCTCTTCCATCTGGATCATGCTAAGGCTGATCTCGACGGGAAATTCATGGCCATCCTTGCGCAAGCCATACAGCTCCGAGCCAGCGCCCATGGTGCGGGTGCGTGGCTGCACAAAGTACTGGGCGCGATGGGAGACGTGGCCGCCGCGGAAACGGTTGGGCAGCAACACTTCCACAGGCTTGCCCAGCAACTCGCGCGGTTCAAAGCCGAACAAGCGCTCCGCCTGGCTGTTCACCAGCACGATGCGGCCTGTGGAATTGGCCATGACGATTGCATCGGGCATTGATTCCAGCAAGCCACGGTAGCGTGACTCCACCTGGCGCGCATCGCGCAAGGCCTTGGCGTCGGTGATGTCGTTCTGGCTGTGGATGATGTACTCTATCTCACCCTGGGAAGTGTAGACCGGCTTGCAAGCTGCACTGACGTACACGGCCTGGCCATCCTTGCGCCGCCGCAGGTACTCAAAATCAGCGCCGAATTCTTGCCGCACAGGGTGGCCGGGCATGCCGACCAGCTCCGAGAGCCGCTGCCCGCGCGCTTCTTCCGTGCTATAGCCGTAGATCTGCGTTGCGCCCCGGGTCCAGAACATCACGGTGTCGTGAGCGTCTGTGGCGATAATGCCCCCGGGGGCTTCTTCGAGGATGAACTTGCCCAGGTCAGTTTGCATTTTTTCGTCTCTTAACGGACTCAGCGGAACCAATTGTAAGCGAATTGGACGAAAAAAAACCGCCTGCCCTTGCGGGCGAGGCGGTATAGGGCGCGGGGGTGCGCTCTTTAATTACCAGGAGGCTTTCAAGGTGTAGGTGCCGCTGGTCGAACCAGTGCCACCTGCGTAGTAATACACCTTGGCATACCAAGTTACAGCAGAAGAGCCCGTGTTGGCGCGCGATACGGCGTCGGCCTGGCCGGTGCCGTTGACGCTCGATGCCAACTGGGTGCCTGCAGCGTCATACAGCTTCAGGTCGTAGTCCGAGGAGGCGTTCGGGGTCATGGTGGCGGTCAGGGTCTTGCCAGCTGGAACGGTGATGGCGAAGTAGTCGGCATCGGTGCTGGCGCTCATGTTGGCGCTGGCGGTGGTGCACGACTGGGTGATGGCATTGGCGGTCGCAATGGTGTTATTGCTTTCCGTTTCGTTCATCGACACTGGGGTGCAGGTAGCCGACAGGATGTTCTGCGCCTGGAACTTGGCCTGGAAGGTGTTGGCGTAGGTCAAGTCCGCTGGGAACAGGGTCTTCGCAGCGTTCACGATCGCGGTTGCCATCGCTGGCATCTTCACGTTCGAACCGAGGCCGAAGTGCGCTTCCAGGATGATCTTGTCGATGTTGGCGCGTGGCTTGCCGGCAGCGATCAGGGAAGTCATGGCGCCATACAGCGGTGCCGACCACAGTTCATCGGA
Source organism: Pseudoduganella sp. GW821-FHT11H04 (assembly GCF_058807935.1). Classification (NCBI taxonomy): domain Bacteria; kingdom Pseudomonadati; phylum Pseudomonadota; class Betaproteobacteria; order Burkholderiales; family Oxalobacteraceae; genus Pseudoduganella; species Pseudoduganella sp. GW821-FHT11H04. The sequence continues at coordinate 121,978 of NZ_JBXARE010000012.1, forward strand.
CTGGAAGGTCACGCCGTTCTCGGTCACGTTGGTGTGCGCAGCATAGGACTTGGCGCTGTTGTACTTGGCGTCGGTGCGGTTCAGCATACGGCCGGCCCAGCAAGCGCCGTGACCGTCCCAGCTGAAGGCCCACTCAGGGTGGTAAACCTGGCCGTTCGGGGTGCTGTAGGAGTACGACGCTGCCCAGTAGTCGCCGAAACCTTCGCCCATGGCGCCGGTGTCGCCGCCGGACCAGCTGGAGTTGATGCTGGCCTGGATGCCGTGGCCGTATTCGTGCAGGATCACGTCTGCGTCTTCACTGTCGTTCACGCAGCCGTGGCCGAACGCCAGATAACCGGTAGCGCCGCTGCCGCTGAAGTGCGAGTTGTCGTCGCCATTCACGCCATCGGTGTCAACATCCATCGAACGGTTCAGGATCGACTTGGTGCCGGTAAAGCCCAGCGACTGGATGTAGCGCTGGCTCTGGTCCAGGTGGAAGTAGACGTTGGTGTCGTCGAAGGCGTTGTTGCCGCGCTTGGCAGTCCACACACCGTTGGTGGTGGTGCTTGGTGCGGTCGCTGGGGATTCGATATTCTTGATGTTGACGAATGGGCCGGTCAAGGAGTAGACGCCGCCCGTCACGGTCAGGTCGCGCAGGGTCTTGGTCGAATAGGCAGCGTCGAAGGCCGATGCAGCCGAGGTATCGGTCAGCGCGTCGGTATTCAATACGGTGCGCGGATCAGGATCGAAGGCATAGCCGCTGCCGTTGATGCCTGACGGGGCCACGGTCACCGCAGCGGTGCCGGCGCCGGCCTTGGCCGCGGTGGCGCTCGCTTTGGCCGCTTCGGTGGCGGCCTTGCGGTCCAGGGACTGGCCAGGGGCAGCGGCGCGGGCTGCCAGGCTGCGTTCGCCGCCCTTGTTGGAGCGTGGCAGCGAGGTGCTGTAGGAATCGATCACGGAGCCGTCATGCGCATTCAGGTACTGGACGAAGCCACCAGTTGGCATTTCGGCTTCGATATTGACCTTGCGCGCCAGCTGCATGCCATCCTTGCTTGGCACCCAGACCAGGGTGGTGGAAGGTACATGAACCAGCTTATGCTGGACGTTCATGTTCTTCCAGCCTTTGTCCAGGGCTTCGTCTTCGCTGAGCTGCTTCTTGTTGTACAGCTGGTTGACAGCGTCGGCATCCATTTTGGCCGAAACGTGGCGGGTCTCGTTAAAGATCTTTTGCAGCTCGCCATCCTTGCCGATCGAAACGATAATCTGGGCGCGGTCCACTGGCAGGCCGCGCAGCATTTGCTGGTAGTAGTAGTGCTTGCCGGTCAGGGATTCCTTGACTTCGACCAGTTGCAGGTTATTCAAGTTGGCTGGCAGGCCAAAGCGGGCCGCTTGCGATTTCAGTACGCCCTCGGCAGAAGCAGCCTTGGTATTGGTGAAGATGGTCAGGTTGTCAACGGTTTTGTCGGCAGCCTGGGCCAGGCCGGCACAAGCCAGCATAACCATCGAAGCAATCGTGGTGCGAGTCGTGTTGCGCATGTTGTATGTCTCTCCTGAAGCAGTATTAGGTAATATTCTTATGAACCCCGCCGGGTCACTACTCAACAGCGTGGAGGCGAGTATATCTATTGAAAAATTCATGAATAGACCACACACACAACGTTAGAGGGAGTCTTCAGTGAAACGAAACGCTCTGTTCATTTTTTTAGCACTACTGTGCTGGAAATCCGCCCAGGCCATCCCCGACGAGGAGCCCGGCGTCACGGCCCAGGTCATCGACGTGCTTGAAGGCGTCGCCGACGGCAAGCCGGCGACGGACCGGTTCACCGAGCGCGGCGCGACCTATCTTGCCGTTCCCGGCTTGCAGGCGGCTATGAGAGGGTGTGTCCGCCCTTTCAAGCTTGAACTGCTGTCGCGTAATGTGTTCGGGGAAGACCGGCTTTACGTGTACCGTGCAAAATGCGAGCCGCAAATGCTGCGAATTGCCATTGATTTCAATAAGGCAGCCCGTGTTAACCGCCTGGAATTGGCGCCCGAGCGCTAGATTCATGCGGCGCTGGACTTGGCGTAGCGTGTGTGGTCAGATATGCATTAATCAGCCAGGAGAAGAGCATGGACGTCATTACGACAGCAGTGACGGCAGGTGCCAGCGAGGGCGGCATCAGCGCTGCCTACCAGATGCTGAAGTCGCGTCTGTCGGGCCAAGCGCCCACGGTCGCCGATGCGATTGCCGATGTCGAGGAGGATCCGGGCTCGCGCTCGCGCCAGTTCGCCCTGAGCGATGCGCTCGCGGCGGCCGGACTGGCCGGCGACCGCTATTTACGGGCGGCAGCGCGCAACCTGATCGATGAGGTGGAGCGCCGGCGCAGTGCGCGCGCTTCCCCGACCGCAAGCCTGGATGGCGCGCCCGACCATGCAGTGATGAAAGTTTATTTTGCCACCGACCGCGAACTCAGCGGCGATCGCCATCCGGCCCGCCTGTTCGGCAGCACCCGCGGCCAGCTACGCTACGGCACTTGTGAAGTGAGCATCCCGCGCGACCACCGCATGGGCGAACTGGAATCCCCTTCCCTGCTGCGATTCGAATTCCGAGAGGAACCTGAGCAGCATGTGGTACTGCTGGCTGCCGATATGCAGGAGCGGGAGCACTATATGGCCGAGCTCAAGCAAGCAATTGCCGCCAGCGGCCCGCACAGCGCCCTACTCTTTATCCATGGTTACCGCACCACCTTTGAAGATGCGGCGCGCCGTACCGGACAACTGGCATACGACTTAGCCTTCCATGGCGCCGCAATTTTTTACAGTTGGCCCTCGCAAGGTAAGCTCTCAGGATATATATTGGATGAAGCTAATGTGGAATGGACCCAGGCCGACCTGGCCGCTTTCCTGGCTGACTTCCTGCAGCAGACGGATGCCGAGCATGTTTACTTGCTCGCTCACAGCATGGGCAACCGCGCCCTGGCCAAGGCAACGGCCAGCGTGATCGCGGCGCGGCCCGAATTGGCGAGCCGCATCCGCGAAGTGATTCTGGCAGCGCCCGATATTGATGCCGATGTATTCCGCCAGCAGCTGGTTCCAGCCTTGGCGGGGGTGGGCAACCCATTGACGTTGTATGCATCTTCAGACGATGCCGCTTTGCGCGCCTCAAAAGCGATTCACGGCTATGCGCGCGCCGGCGAAAGCGGTCCAGGACTAGTGGTTGCGCCGGGCGTCGAGACAATTGACGCCAGCGGGGTGGATACGGGCTTCATCGGTCATACGTATTTTGCCGAGCAACGGTCAGCCCTGAGCGATATGTATTACGTTGTGCAGAAAGATACCCGGGCCGCCGAGCGTTTTGGCTTACAGGCGGTGGAGGGGCAGACGGGACGCTATTGGACGTTCCGCGGATAAACGGAGACCTGCAATGACTTATGCAAGTGCGCCGGACGAGGCCATTTTTTGCGTCGACAAGCTGCTCGAATACATGGGGCGGGATGAAAAAGCCGTGGATACCGTCGTCAAGATCGTACGCGACGGGATTGGCCCCGGTTTAGAACCGCTCAATATGGCCGGCGAAGCGATTCGCGATGCCAAATTCATGGAAGCGCGGCGTATTTTGCATAACCTGCGTGGTTCTGTCGGTAACCTGGGGGCTAAGCGCTTTGTCGCAGCGTCCCTTGCGCTCGAGCTGGCCTTGCAAGAAGGCCGGATCATGGAAATCCCCCTTTTATTCACCGCGCTCGAAGGTGAATTGAAACTGGTTCATGACCATGCAGGAGCCTGGCTGGACCAACACAGCGGCCGCGCCGCTGCCCGCTAACGAATCGTTACATCTGTTACCCCACCCGTATTGATGCGCCGCAACATCGCTATGTTATGATGCCTTACTGTCAGCATTACGCAGTCTAGCGAGGCGTGCGCCCCGTTTGTCCAGCATTTCATAGAATCTTGCAAGTTGCAGTGCAGCTTGATGTGCGGCAACTTATTGTATAATGCTAATCCTCTAGTTGGCTAAAAAGAAATATGGAAATATTCAACAAGGCGGGTGTTATCGTGACCTCTACACTGCTCATGGTCGGCATGTTGATTGCCTGCCAGGTTCAGGAAGAAGTCCAGCCGCCTGCCCCAGTTGTAGAAGCGGTCGCCAAAAAGCTCGCCGAGCACGGTGGCGCCGCGGCTGAACGCCGCCTGAAAGAATGGGCGGAACAGGGCTCCGCCGTCGCTGCGCGCGAGCTGGGCCTGCTCTACACCCTGGATGCTGCCAAACATACTGAAGCGATCCGCCTGCTGCAAAAGGCAGCCCTCGCCGGCGATGCGGTCTCTGCCGACTACCTTTCAAACCGCTATCACCCCAATACCACGACTGTTGCGAACAACAGCAGCGATCACTCCTGGCCCCTGTACGTTCAACTGGCCACCCCGCGCCACGCCAAGTAAGCCCCAGCAGCAACGATTGCACGCTTTCTTGAGCGTGATCAACAAGCACTCATAGGCAAACCCTACGCTGGTACTTCCACCAGCCTGGGAGTTAGCCATGTCTCGATTAATCACCGTCACGGCCGGAATGACGCTGGCCGCGCTGTTCGCTTGCCAGCGCATGAAACCCGTGGAAGACGTCCTCAAGGAGGCACGAGCTGCGCATTTGCGTGGCGAGGAGCGGGCGGCGGTCATCCATCTTAAAAATCTGCTGCAACAGAAACCGGGCAATGCCGATGCGCGGCGCATGTTGGGTGAGTTGCATCTGGCACAGGGCGATGCCGTTTCGGCCGAAAAGGAATTGCGCCGCGCCCTGGCCCTGGGGCAGCCAAGGGCGCAGCTGCTACCCATCCTCATGCGCACCTTGCTGGCCCAAGGCGCCTACCAGGGTGTGCTCGATGAACTGCATGCAGAAGCGGATACGGCAGCGGTGCTGGCCTGGCGCGGAAATGCCCTGTATGGACTCGGCAAGCCGGAAGACGCCGGCCGCCTCTATGCCCAGTCTCTGCAAAAAGACAGCAAGCTGGTCGCCGCACACCTCGGCCAGGCGCGCCTCGCCCTGCTCAAACACGATGTGAAGGCTGCCGAGGAATCGGTCGCGCTGGCATTTGCCGCCAAGCCGGACGATATCGATGCCTTGCGCTTTCGCGGTGATTTGCGGCGGACTCGGGGCGAGCTGGACGAAGCCTTGGCCACTTACCGCAGCATCCTTGGACTGGACCAGGCCAACGTACAGGCCCACGCAGATATCGCAGCCATCTACCTCCAGCAAGGCAAGGCGGCGCTCGCGAAACAGCAACTGGAAACCGCCCGCAAATTCCAGCCTTCGAGCCTAGTCCTGGTCTATGCGCAAGGAATGCTCGAACTCGGCGAGGGGCAGCATAAAGCAGCGCTGGAACACGCCCAGGCTGTGCTGCGCATCGCGCCGGACCATTTGCCCAGCATGCTGCTGGCGGCAACGGCCGAGCTTGCTATCGGGACCACCGCGCCGGCTCGCGCCCATATCCAGAGTTATCGCCAGAGTGTGGCCGGTGAGCCCTACGCGTTGCGCCTGCAAGCGATGTGCGATTTGAAGGAAGGCAAGGCGCAGGATGCATTGGCATTGCTCCAGCCGGTCATCGCCGGCGGCTCGCAGGATATTGACTTGCTGGCGCTTGCCGGGGAAGCGGCCATGCGTAGCGGCCAGCATGAGTTGGCTGCACGCTGGTTTGGGCAGGCGAGCGGCCTCGCACCGGAATCGGCCAGCCTCCTCAACGCTAATGGTGTGGGCCTGCTCATTCAGGGTCAGGACGCCCGTGCCGTCGAGGCTCTGGAACAGGCGGCACGTAAAAATGGCGCTTCGGCGGCACGTGCCGGCTCCCTCCTCGTGATGACTCACCTCAGGAGCCGCAACTACGGCGAAGCCCTGGCCCAGGTCAGGCGGATGGAGGGGCAAGGCGAGAATCCTGCAGTGGCAAACCTGAAAGGTGGCGTCCTGCTCGCCAGCGGCGACCTTGCCGGGGCCCGCAAAGCTTTTATCCGGGCGCTCGAACTCGAACCCGGCCACATCCCCGCACTCGACAACCTGGCCGAACTGGATATCCTCGAAAAAAAAGTTCCTCAGGCGCGCCAGCGCTACCAGGCTGCCTTACAGCGTAACAAGAACAGCGTGCCGCTCCTGACCGCGCTGGCGAAGCTCGAGTCCCGTCAGGGCAACTTGCCCGCAGCAATTACCTGGCTTGAGCGCGCCACCGCCGCCGAACCGGATGCCGTGGCGCCGGCGCAATCCCTGGCAGCATTATATTTACGTAGCGGGCAGCCAGAGAAGGCGCTGCAGCAAGCGCAGCGCCTGCACACCTTGCGGCCAGACCAGGCGGCAAGCCTTGATCTGCTGGCCCAGGCTGCAGTGGCCTCCGGCAAGCATGCACTCGCGCTGGACAGCCTGCAAAAGCTCGCCGTACTGCAAGCGAGCAGTGCCGAAGTCCAGTTGCGCATTGCCCACGCCCAACTGGTCCTTCAGCAAAAAGCTTCGGCCTTAGTGACAGTGCATAAAGCCCTTGCGCTCGAGCCCGGCCGGGAAGATGCCCTGTTCTTTGCCAGCGCCCTTATGCTGGACAGCCACGCCTACGACGACGCGCGTAAGTTGGCGCAGGCGGCGCAAAAGCGGCAACCGAACGCTGCCATCGGCTTCAAACTCGAAGGCGATGCCTTGCTCGAACAAGGAAAGCCAAGCGAGGCGGTGACACAGTATGAGCGCGGGTTCGCGCTTCAGGCGAGCGGACCCATGCTGATTGCTCTGCATCGCGCCCTGCATGCTGCCAAGCAGGCTGAGGCGGCGGAGCGCCGCATAGTCGTCTGGCTGGACAAGAACCCAGGCGACCAGCCCACCAGGCTGTATTACGCCAGCTACCTGCTGCAACGCGGAGAGTTCGCTTCGGCGCGGCGGGAATACGAAACTTTGATCGCACGAGACCCGGACAACGTCGTCGCCCTGAACGACCTGGCCTGGACCCTGCTGCAACTCAAGGATGGCGATCCGCTTCGCCCCGCCGAGCGCGCCTACCATCTGGCGCCGGCCAACCCGGCTGTCGCCGATACCCTGGCTTGGATTTTTGCTGAAACAGGCAAGCCGGCACGCGCCTTGCCCTTGTTGAAAAGAGCATTGGAGAGCGCCCCGGCGGCAGCCGATATCCGCCTGCATTACGCCCACGCATTGTTCCGCAGCGGCGACAAGCGCGGCGCACGCAGCCAATGCGAGCAATTGCTGGCGCTGCGCGATTTTCCGCACCGGGCCGAGGTGCAAAGCTTGATGGCCAGGCTTTGAGCCCATTCAGCGCGGCTGGTAGCGCCCCGGCGCGATGATCTGCTGCGGATCAAGCGCTGCCTTGATGCGCGCGACGGTGCTCCAGAACGTGTCGTGGCCGCTATCCAGCGCCGCAAAAGACTGCGGCCCGACGCGGTAGGGAATATAGCCAGCCTTCATCAGCCTATCGAACGCGGCGTGATAGCACAGTTTGGCGCGCGTGGTTTCCGCTGCATCGTCGCGGTCGAAGCAGACAGTCAGCACGCCGCCCAGCGTTCGTTCATTGATCGTGCTGAAGGTCTCGAACAAGTCAAAGCCGTGGCTGGCGAAAACTGGTTCAACCAGGGCATGCACGTGAAGAAGGTCGGCTCCTCGCAACGGCAGCACAGGCGCCAGCCACATCATCCCGCAGCCGTCGCGCGCGGGGTTGGCCCCGGCAGGGAAAGCTGGCGGCAAGCCTCCCCTGCGGCGCCAGTAGGCGCCGGCCAGGAAGCGCCCATCCGGGATGCCGCGATTCATGTTCAATAGTGAGCGGCCGAGTGCGACTTGCGCTGCAAGCTTTGAACCGAGCTTGCCTTGCCCCAGTATCCGCGAGGCCGTGGCGCCTAGTGATAATGCCCTGTCGTCAATGAAGCGCAAACGGGCGCGCCCTCCGATGGCTGAGCGAATTGCACGCCGGGCATCGGCGACTTGTGCGGAGCGGCCATATAATGCCGCGGAGACGGTCCAGGCGCCAATGCCCGCCTTTTTGCACAGACTGGCGCGCACATCGATCGGTAAAGGCGGCCCTTGCGGCGCCAGCGCGGAGGGAAATACCATTGCGCCGGACAGCACGCGCAAGTCATTCCCGATATGCACGACGCTGCGTAGCGTGCCATCCATGCGGAGCGGACGCAAGGCATCCACGAGCGCTGCAATGGAGTCAAAATCGGTAACGCTGGCAAGCAGGTGACTCACCACATCGGATTGCGGCATGAGCCAGAAGCCGAGGCTGGTGACGATGCCCAGGTTAGACTGCGTGAACAGCCCATCCATCCACGGGCCCACGCCATAAGGATAGAGATGGGCGGCGCACGCATTTGCGAAATGGCCGAAACCAGTCTCAAGCGTTTCCCCATTCGCCAGCACGATGCGCATGCCGGACACCTGCAGCATGCGGTTGCCGTAGGGCGTGTGCCCAAAACCGCGCTCGAGGATATTGCCGACCAGGCTGGTATCCGGGCCCGCGCCAGTGCAATCCATCCACAAGGGCAAGCCTTGCTGCGCAAGATGCTCGGCAAGCTGAGCCTGCGTTACGCCGGGTTCAATCACTGTATAGGCGAGCTCGGGATCGGTTGCAAGAATGCGGTTCATGCCGCCCAGGTCGACGATCACTTGACCTTCGCCGCTAGGGCAAGCATCGCCATAGCCCCAGTTCCGCCCGGTGCTGAGCGGATAAAGCGGAATGTCAAATTCTCCGGCGCCGCGTACGAGCGCCACCACTTCGCCATGGGAAAGGGGGCGCAGCACGGCGAGCGGAAGGACGGGATTAGCCGCAGTACTTGCCGCATAAGACGCCAACGCCCCTGCTTCGGTAAGCACGCGTGACGGTCCCAGCAACAAGCGCCAGGCCTGCAAGGCAGGATCGAGCCGGTCCATGTCAACTCCTCCCTTCGCGCAAGCGCAGCGTAATACCGGCCTCGTCTTGTGGCGAGAAGAAGAACGGGTAGAAGGAGCGCTCGTTGGGCCCAGCTTCCATGCGCCCGCCGTGCAGATGGATCTGCTCCTCCATATGCGCCAGGTCCAGCCGCAACAGCACCGCGGGCGCTCCAACCCGCGAGCAATGGCGTTCGGGCGCGGCTATATGGAAACCCAGCATGCGCTTGTAAAACATGACGTGGCGTGGATTGACTTCGATCACATAGTCGGTGCAGCCATGCAGGTTATGGGCATAGACATACGAAATGTGGATCAGGGCGGCAAACACACGCATATTGACGTCGCGGTCGATTGCCAGGCGCGCTGGTTCGCAGAGATGCCGTCCTTGCGCACGCCAGCCCGAGAGAATGTCGCCAAAGTTTTCATCGGCCGGCAGCCCAATGGCGGGATCATCCAGGCAAAGCGACATGGTTCCGACGGTCTCGCCCTGGCTGTCGGCAGCCAGTGTGATGCGGTTCGGTTCATGCGGTGCGTTGGGATCGATCTCGTAGCCGCGCCAGCCGTACATTTTCTGCAGCAGCACGCTGGCAGCCTCGCGCTGCCCGGCCGAATTGGCCAGGCGGATATTGAACTGTTGCTGGTCCAGCGCTTGCAATGCCTGCTCGCCGCTGGCGTTCTCTTCGATCAGCAGGGAAACAATGGTGTCGTCGTCCACAGTGCGTCCTCCTCTTGGAATATGGCTTGGACGCGCAGGATCGCGTAAGGTTCCGCCCGCGTCGGATTTCTTTTCACGGCCAATGCACACCGGGGCATAGCGACATGGCACGGATGCTGCTCAACAGAGCTTGCCGGCACACCCGCCGCATATCCTCAGGGAGATTCAAGCCATGACTACCTTCCGCAAGTCCCTCCTGGCAAGCGCCGCCGCAATCGTGGTCGGCATTGCCAGCGCGCCAGCCCAGGCATCCACCTTCGCTTCTGCGATCCTGGACATCAACAATTTCCGCCTGTTGCATTCTGGCGGCGGCGCCTACAGCACCGCCGACTTCACTATCCTGCAGGGCACCAACGACGCGCATGCAACCGCATCGCTCAATAATGTGTTCGCCAATGGCGCATCATCTCTCGGCATCCTGAGCGGTAGCACGCCGAACGTAGCGCACCAGTGCGTTGGCGCACCCTGCCCTGCCCTGGCCAACAACAACTTTGCGCCATTTGCCAGCCCGCCGCCGGTGCCAGGCACCTTCGGTTATGCCGACCAGGACTTGACCGGCGCCTCCATCATCATTAATGGCAATCCTGCAGGCGCACATGCCCGCACCCGCGCTGACGCTTCGACCGCCATGAACGCCATTGCCTCTGGCAATTGCGACGTCGGCACGTCAACCACCTTCAGCATCACGCTGGGCGCAGCGGACACCATGACGGTCGCGTTCGATGCAACGCCCTACACACAGGCTTATGTTTCGCTGGGTTCGGGCCCGAATGCCAACGCGAATGCACGCTTGTCGTGGTCGATCAATATCGTCAACCTGACCACTGGCGCCTCGGTCTTTACTTACGCGCCGGGAGAACTGAATGCACAAAGCGCCCTCAGCCGCACTGACGGCACGCCAGGCACTCTGACTTATGCACCTGCCACTGCGCCATTTTCGGCGACCACACCCTTGCTTGCAGCGGGCACGAGCTACCAGATCACGATCCAGCACAACACGCTGGCCAATGCGTTGCAACAGCAATTGCCGGAACCAGATTCGCTCGCTGTGCTGGCAGCTGGGATGTTGGCAATGTCGGTAGCATTGCGCCGCCGCAAATCCTGAGCATTTTTTGATAGGCCTCAAGCTTTGGACGGGTTCGTCAAGCAGGCCGGCAACCCGTCCCTATAATCGTAAAGACCGAGGCGTCACACCAGGGAGTGCGGCATGGAGCAACTCTTCATCCAATTGCTGTCAAGCCTGAAAGGCATCTGGAAGCACCGTTGGGCGGGCTTCTGCATCAGCTGGCTGGTGGTGCTGGTGGGTTGGACGAAGGTCTATTCCTTGCCCAATGAATTCCAGAGCACCGCGCGTGTTTTCGTCGATACCCAAAGCATCCTCAAACCTCTTATGGTGGGCATGACCAGCGTTCCCAATGTCGAACAGCAGGTCGCGATCATGAGCCGTACTTTGCTTAGCCGTCCCAATATCGAACGCGTCCTGCGCATGGTTGATCTCGATGTGCGCGCCGTCTCGCCGCGCCAGCGTGACGACATGGTTGACGAATTGCTGAAACGCATACAGATCAGCGGGACTGGAAGCTACGACATCTACACCATCAGCTACACAAATTCGGATCCACGCCAGGTGCGTGACGTAGTCCAGGCTTTGCTGGCGATCTTTGTCGAAGGAAGCTTCAAGGGCAAACGCGGCGACTCCGAAAAAGCCGTTCAATTTATTGACGACCAGATCAGGAGCTACGAACTGCGGCTGCTGGCGGCGGAAAATTCCGTCAAGGATTTCCGTCGCAAGCATAACTACCTGCTGCCGCGCGAAGGCCAGGACTATAGCGCCAAACTGCTTGCCGCGAGCGATGCCCTCGCCGGCGCCCAACTCGAACTGGCCGAAGCGGAACAGTCACGCAAGGCAATGGAAGCGCAGTTTGGCGGCGACGAACCGGTCATGGCGACAGTTGGCGCGCCGGGCGAAACTTCCGAGCTGGATAGCCGGATCAGCGCGCTGAATAAGAACCTCGATGGCTTGCGCATGCAATACACGGAGCAGCACCCTGACGTCGTATCTGCTTTGCGCCTGATCGCCCAGCTCGAAGAGAAGCGGCAACAGGAGCGCCATAAACCGCCCGACCCATCCGATACGGCTCGCCAGTACAGTCCGATCTACCAGCAAATGAAGGTTGCTTTGGCCGAAGCCGAGGCCCGGGTGGCTGCGCTGCGGGCTCGGGTCGATGCGATGCAGCAGCGGCAAATTCAATTGCAACAGCAACGCGACGAGGTCCCGGAGCTCGAATCGCAGCTCGGCCAGCTCACGCGTGATTATCAGGTCAACAAAGACAATTACGAAAAACTGGTCGCACGGCGCGAAGCTGCCAAGCTGTCGGGGGAATTGACAACAACCGCGGAGATGATGAGTTTCAAGATCATCGACCCGCCAACACTGCCGCAACGCCCCATTGGTCCCAACCGAGCCTTGTACTTTAGTGCAGTGCTGGCAGTGGGCCTGCTCAGTGGCTCAATCGCCGCGCTGGGCCTGGCGGAAATGCGCCCAACTTTTCTCAGTCCTGCCGAACTGCGCGCCGCCACTGGCTTGCGCGTGCTGGGGACCATCAGCATGAACTGGACCGATGAAGAGAAGCGCAGGCACTGGCGCGACCGGATCGGTTTTGGCGCAGGCGGCGCCTGCCTCTTGCTAGGCTACGGCGGCGTGATGCTTTACACCCTGCTTTTCCAATAGACGGAGACGCAATGCAATTACCACCGAGTTTGCTGGAAGTCGCGCCGCCAATCGAAACCGGTTATGCCGACATCAATTTAATCAGGCTGCGCCAGCGTGGCATGGTGACGCACGAGAGCGGCCGTACGTCGGTCGCCGAGGATTTTCGCATCGTCAAGCGCCACCTGCTCAATGATGCACGTGCCAGCGGAAGCAATGCTATCCCACATGGCAACCTGATCGTCGTCACCAGCGCCCTGCCTGGCGAAGGCAAGACTTACTGCGCAGTGAATCTGGCGATGAGCATTTCGATGGAAAAGGACGCCCGCGCCCTGCTGGTCGACGCCGATGTGGCGCGCCCTTCCGTGCTGCGCGTACTCGGGCTGGAAGCCGAACTCGGCTTGATGAATGTCTTGTTGGATGGCGGCGTGGAATTGTCGGACGTCATCATGCGCACTAACGTTCCCTCCCTTACCTTGCTTCCGGCCGGCCCAGCGCACCGCAACGCAACTGAATTGCTGGCGAGCCGGAATATGAGCCAGGTCCTGGAAGAATTGGCCAGCCGTTATCCGGACAGGATGATTGTTTTCGATTCGCCTCCACTGTTATTGACTACGGAAGCCAGCGTGCTGGTTTCACAAATGGGCCAGGTAGTCATGGTGGTCGAAGCCGAGACTACGACCCAGTCTGCAGTTCAGGAAGCGCTGCAGCGCATTGAACACTGCCGCCATGTGAACCTGCTCTACAACAAGTCGCGCAGCTTCCCCGGCGCCGAATATTACGGGTATTACGAATGATGGACGCAGCCGCCATCGGAGTTCTCCTTTTGCTCTGTGCTTACATCCTTCACAAAGTCAGGAATGTGCATTTGCTGGTGCACGCAATGAAGGACGACTCGCGCCGTGACCACGCAAGCTTCTTTCGCCAGCTTGAAGCCTTGCAAGGCCTGTACGTCAGCCTGGGGCTGCAACGCGCCCTGCCATGGACGCGCGGCTGGGCCGCCTCACCTGACTTCCTGCAGGAGTTGGCCGCCCATGCGCTCGACGAGCGGCCCACCTGTGTCGTCGAATGCAGCAGCGGCACGTCGACCCTGGTACTGGCGCGCTGCATGCAGATTAACGGCGCCGGCAAGGTCTACAGCCTGGAGCACGATCCTGCCTACGCAAAGCGAACGAGGCGCCAGTTGGAATTGCATGGATTGGCCGATTGGGCGACGGTGATTGATGCGCCGCTGACGACCCAGTCGTTCGGGACGCGCCAACAGGCTTGGTACGATTGCAGCAGCCTTGCCAGCATCCGGGCGATCGACATGGTGGTTATCGACGGTCCGCCCCAGGCCATCGGGGATACGGCGCGCTACCCAGCCGGTCCCGCCCTGTTCTCCCGCCTTGCGCCAGGCGCCGCAGTTTTTCTCGACGATGCGATGCGTCCCGGCGAACGCACTGCGCTGCAGCTTTGGGCCGAAGAATTTCCCCAGCTGGAAATCCTCTCGCTGCCCTGTGAGAAAGGCGCCGCCGTGTTGCGTTACAAGCCAGGCGTGTAGTTTTCTGCGATGCGGTGCGCAATTCCTGCCTCATACGCATGGCTGGAGTGGTACAAAACGCGACGTTGGCGGAGCGTCACTACGTGATCTTCGATCGAGTCGAGTAGGAGTTCGGCCCCAAATCCATCGGGTGCCGCTTCACCGCCATCCAGGCGCGCGAGTATCGCCTTGCCGACTCGCTCGCGATAATGCGAAGTTTCCCAATAATTGAGCATATCCGAGCGGTCGCCCGGCCTTGGCACCGCCTCACTCGTCACACCGTTGAAACCCGAAAAATCGAACAGGCGCACATCGCAGTCCAGGTTGCGAAGCCGAGCGCCCATTGCCGCCAGACCGGCTAGCCAAGTCTCATACTGCAGACCTTTCCCGGCCCAGTACAGGCCATCAATCGTCATTGCATGCGTTGGATTGATATACAGCCGCCAGCGCAAATGACATGCACGCTTTATCGCGTCCTCGAGGGACTCCAGCGTCCCGGCAGTCGGCCCTTCCCCGCGCAGGAACTCGCGAGTACGTGCTTCATTTACTTGGGCCGTGCCGCCCCAGCCCTGAATGCGGTGGTGCATGCAGGCGGCATCACGCTGCCCGAACTGCGCCAGGCTCGGATGGCATACGGCCAATCGATCTCCACGCAGCATATCGAATGATTCTCGCGTCATATCAACGCTGACTGCCCGCTGCAAGTCCAAAAGGAAGCGCCTTGCCAGGTAACGATTGTCCATCGCGAGCAAGCCGTTTTCGAGCTCGGCATTCCCAATGGTGAGAGTAAAGGAAGGTGCATCAAGCCCCCAAATCACCTCCTGAACGATTCCGACCTGCCGCGCATGGCCAAGCATGCGCAGCGCATCACCGACGGTGGCGCCCGACAAAGCCGCATTGAATACCCGCCTTGTCCCGCCATGCGGCACAGCCAGGCCAAGTTCAGTGCGCGAGTTCCCAAGGTAGATAGTTTCGGGCCGGTACATGGCAATGGCATATGTCTTTCCCCAGGCATTCAGCTTTTCGACCGGCTGCCGCAAGCGCTGCACCTGGGGTGTCTGCCACTGGTGAATCAGGTAGGGATCAAGCGAGTAATTGGTCGCCGCCACGCCGCATACCAGCAGCAAGGGCAATCCACCCGCAACAGCAAGGAATGTTTTCATTTCAAAACTGGAAGTAGAGGAATTCAGTCGGACGGTTCATGCTGAAAATGCAGGCCAGCAGCAAGGCCGCGACGGCGCCGGCATTTCGCAACGAACCGCCCCAATGGCGTTCAATTAATTCTCGTGTGTTGGGCGCGAACCATGCAGCGAGCGAAGCCATTAGCAGCATTGGCATTCCGGCGCCGCTGGAGGATAGCCATTGCAGTCCGGAGCCTCCGAGCGCGTGTGGCAAACCCAGGCCGTGCAGCCCGGCCATCCCTGCCCATATGTGCAGCGCCGAACCCAGATCCGGCGCACGGAACGGCACCCAGGCAAGCAACACCACAGTAAAGGTCAGCGGGCGCGTCCACCACACCGGTATGCCTCCACCGAAGCGCTGGTGCAGCACCAGGAACAAGCCATGCAAGGCGCCCCATGCGAGAAAACTCCATCCGGCGCCGTGCCATGCGCCACCCAGCACCATTGTGAGCATCAGGTTGCGCCGGCGCCGCCATTCACCATTGCGATTCCCTCCGAGTGGAATGTAGAGATAGTCGCGCAGGAATCGGGACAAAGTCATATGCCAGCGCCGCCAGAACTGGGAAATATTTCGTGCCTGATAGGGAGAGTCAAAATTTTCCGGCAAGCGCACACCGAAGAGGCGGGAAAGCCCGATCGCCATGTCCGAATAGCCGGAAAAATCAAAATAGAGCTGCATGCTGTACGCCAACGTGCCAAGCCAGGCATCTGCAAGCTGCGGCGCAATTCCGCCCGCGAATATTGGATTTGCAAGGGGCGCCAGGTTGTCGGCCACCAGAACCTTTTTTCCCAGTCCGAGTGCAAAGATGGTGAGTCCCAGGGCCAGGTCCTCCGCACTGAGTGAACGTCCGTTGCGAAACTGCGGCATCATTTCCGCGTGGTGCAATACCGGACCGGCGACAAGATGGGGGAAATAGCTGACGAAAAGGAGGTAGGGAGCAAAGCGTGCTTCCCGGGCGGCGCCGCGCCAGCAGTCGACCAGGAAGGCGATCTGCGTAAAAGTGAAGAAGGATATCCCGATGGGTAAAGGCAGCCCGGGTGAAATTCCAAACAGGAAGGCTGCATATTTAAACCAGGTCAGTACGCCAACATTTCCCGCCAAGGCCAACACCAAACCAAAATCCCGGCGGCGGCCCGCCAGGCTGCAAATGGCGCGCCCGGCACCGTAGTTGAAGCAGATCGACAGCAGCAATAGCGGCAGGAAGCGCCAGTCCCACCAGGCATAAAAGAACAGGGAGCAAACGCCAAGCCATGCAACGCCGCACCTGCGCATCAACTGATAGCCCACCAGGGTCAAAGGCAGGAACAAGAACAGAAAGCCGAAAGAATTAAATAGCATGGGCTGGCACCAGCTCACGATAACAGGCGGCTACTTGGGTTGCTACCCTTTGCCAGGTGAATTGCTCGACCATCGCCTGGACACTGGCGCGTTGTGGTGGTCGCGTTGCCAGGCTGAGAATCGCGTCGCGCTGTCCGGCGCTGTCATCCCAGGCTACCTTGCGCAGTATTGCGCCAGATCCATCGAGCTGCAAAGCGCAGTCCTGCGTCATGACGACGGGCGTGCCTGTTGCGAGCGCCTCGAGGACCGACAATGGAAATATCTCTCCCTGGCTCGGCAAAGCAACCACGGAAGCAGCGGCAAAGGCGCTGGCCAGCAAAGGATCTTCGTGGTCCAAAGCCCCAAGCCAGCGGACCCAGGGTGACTTCAACAATTTTTGCAGGTATTCGTGCTCTTCGCGTGCAACAGGCCCGATGATCACCAGCGGCAGTTCGCAACCTTCCAGGGCCTGGGACAGGCCAAGCTGGTTCTTGTAAGGCGAAACGGAACCGACGGTCAGGACGAAGGGGCCGACAATGCCGGTACGGTGACGAAACAACTCACCCTTTGCGGTAAAGAACTGGCGGCTAATGCCATTCGGGAAGACGCGGATCTTTGCGCGCTCTGTCAGGAAGCCGTTGACGATCGCTTCCCTTTCGGCTTCGCCGAGCGCGATCACAAGATCCGCGAGCTGCAGTGCGCGTTTGGTCTGCGCATAGCTTGTTTGCAGGTTGTAGGAACAGATGCGGCCCGCCAATCGGTCCGCCACCCTCGCCCGAAAACCGGCATTCCGGTTCCAGCTTGGCGAAACCAACGGCGAGAGGACCACCGGTACGCCCAGGTCGACCGCCGACTCCACCACGCGGAAGTTGCCGTTGTAAGCGGAGAAGACATGGATCAGGTCAAAATCGTCCAGCTTTTGCCTCGCTGGATCGACCAGTTCTGCCGTCATCGCGGCATCGAGCTGGTTCAAGGCAGCGACTGTTTCGCGCACCTGGACCTGTAGTCCGCCTTCGCGCTGGAACAACATGGGATAGGACAGGATTCCAACGCGCATGGCAATCTCCCTTCAATGCTGCCAACCGGCCTGGCGCAGGAAGCCGGCCAGAGGATGCTGCTGCAACCGGATTGCGATTCCCCAGCCCAGCGCGCCGGCGCAAGCACCAACGATCATCTGCAGCGTTTCCGAAGCACCAGGACTCGCGGCAATCAGCAGCAATGCCGGGGAGACCGCCGCTACCGCCGCAATTCCGCTCTTGCGTAACTGCCGCAGTAAAAACGCCAGCTCCAGGCCATACAGCTTGCGCAAGCTACGCAGCACAACGAGACTGCGCCACACCATGCTTAGCGCCACCGCTACAGCCAGCCATTGCAGCCCCGCCAACGCAGCTGGCACCAGGAGGATCAGCCGCCCTGCTACGGCTATGACATCAATACGGGCCTGCTCACCGATGTGCCCCGTCGCCACGAGCAGATAGCGGGCCATATTGAACATGCTATACAGCGCGGAAGCGCCACACATGATCCGGATCAAAGGTATGCTCGCTTCCCATTGGCGACCATAAAGCAGCGTCACCAATGGAGCAGCAAACAGTCCGGCGAACAGGAAGAACGGCCAGGAAAGCGCCGTAATGCAGGCAGCCGCCGAAAGGTATGCCTGGAGTGGGTCGCCGCCCTCGCGCGCATGCTTGGCAAATAGAGGAAAGATCACTGGGGAGACGGCGCTCGTCACGGCCTGGTTGAAGAGCGCGAGCACCGACTGCGCCTTACCGAGTAGCGCCACTTCTTCGGCGCCGAGCAGTTTGCCTGCCACAAGATCCGGCGCCACTACGCCGGCCTCATCGATGGCATTGCCTGTCATGGCCAGGCCTCCCGGACGAACGAGATCGCGTACGCCGCGCCAAGCCGGCCGCCAAGCCATATCGGCAGGTTGCAGGATGAGGGCGGCGAGCAGGCCGGCCAGGGTGGCGGCGAAACTTCCCCAAGCGAGCGCACTCGGCCCCATTCCAGTGGAGGCAAAGGCAATGGTCGCAATGAACTGCACGAGGCAGTAGCTGGCCGTCACCTTGAGCAAAGCCCCAGCGCGCATTTCGCGCCGCAACATGGCAGTGACTTGGGACGAAAAGGGAACGAGCAGGAAATTCAAAAGCAGAATGCGAAGCACCGTCCGCAGTTCCGGCTGGTGATAGAAGGCAGCCAGAGGTTCGGCCAGTGCCGCAAGGACCAGCGCTAGTCCCCACCCCATCGCCAATGCAATGGTGAACAGAGCGCGTTGTTCCTGCAAGGAGAGGTCGCGCCGGGCGACCAGCAACTGTCCCGTTCCGAGGTCGCGGAATACCTGGGCCAGGCCGGTCAGCACCGCGGCAATAGAATAGACCCCAATTTCTGCTGGTGAAAGCAAGCGGGCCAGGATCGCAGAAGACGCAAGTGCGAGCCCTGCCTGCATATACTTCTCGGCGAAGCCAAACATAAAATTGCGCGCAATCCCGCGCATCTCAGGCAAGCCCGTCGTAGAAAGCCTCTACCTGTGCGCTCACCACGGGAACCGCGTAGCGGGCTTCGACTTCGGCCCTGCCCTTCCTGCCCATTTCCTTCCGACGTTCCCCGTCATCCAATAGTGCAGCAATCGTCGTGACAGCGTGATCGATGTCCCCGGGCACGAGTAGCAAGCCGCCGGCGCTGTCTTGCAGTATGTCTTCACTTCCCGGTACGCGGGTTGCCAATGCTGGTACCCCGCAGGCCATTGCTTCGATGGTGGCGGTACCGAAACCTTCACGCCGGCTAACCAATAAGTGAAGGTCCATTGCCGGAATGATGGATTCGACATCGGACTGAAAGCCGGTAAATATCACACGCCGGCTTAGCCGTTGGCGTCGTACAGCATCACGCAAGGATGATTCCAGCGGGCCGGTACCAACGAGGAGCAGCTTGAGGCGCGGCCTTGACTTCGCCAGGTGGGTAAAGATCGCGAGCAGTTCCTCGGGCTTCTTTTGCGCAGAAAGTCGCCCGACGCTGCCAAGCACCTCGTCATGCTCCGCAATGCCCCATTGCTGGCGCGCCGCAGCTCGCCGGCGAGCCGAAACTTGGAAACGCTGCAAATCGACGCAGTTGGGTATCACCGCCAGCCGCACGTCAGAAGGCAGCCAAGCGCTGTACAGGGCCAGGAAATGGCGCATCGCCGAGTCGGAAACAGCGTAGACACCTTTCACACCCGCCATCGCGCGCTGCAGCAATTCGCGCTCCCACTGATTGAATTCGGTTTGCGGAAATGCGTTATGTACACTGATCACCGAAGGAACGCCGCAGTAATGTGCGAGCCATAATGCGCTGGCGCCGTAGGTGGTCCAGCAAAAAGCGATATGCACAAGGTTCGGCCGCAGCTTGCGCAAAGCAGGTGCCGAAAAAGCCATGGCGCGCATCCGGTTGAAACGCCGCCAGGGCCACTCCTCCAGCAGCGGCGGTACGTGCAAGTCCGTTACTTCAACGCATTCATCCAGCGCAGTCTGGCGCCAGCGATCATCACCGTTAAACCGCGAGGGCGCGAGTACGCAATCATAGCCCACGCGTTTCAGGAACCTTGCCTCATCCAGCATGCGCAGCTCCATCCCGCCCAATTCACCGGAGAAGCTGGTGATCAGCACCCGTGTGGTGGCCGGACGTTTCGATGCCGCTGCCGCTTCGGAAATATAACCGCCGAGGTAGGCCAGCTCCCAGCGCCGCTGGAAGATGCGCTCCGGCTGCCGCAGGAGCACGGCGCCGGCTAGCCCGCAAAGCTCCTCAACATACTTGCGCAACATCCATCGCGGCGCTCCGAAAAGCTCGGGAAACTGGCCCGTCTTGGCCAACCGGCATGCGCCGCGGCCATAGCGACGCGCACGCGTAATGATCCAATCCGCAGTCAATTGCACCGGCCGAATGTGATGCGCCACGCGCGCTGCAGGACAAAACCACGACTGGAAGCCAGCCCCATCCAGCAAGCGCGTAAAACTGACCTCGCCGCCCATTGCGTACTCGCCAGCAGCGGGCCCTATCGTTTCGTCGAAGCGGTAACCATGGCGGAAGACCTCCCCGCGCACCGCCATGTTTGCGCCCCATACCAGGCCTGGGTAAACCGGGCCTTCCGGTAATTCAGGATTAGTGAGTCCATATGTGAGCCCGCACGGCACCAGCCGTAGAAGCCATTCGGGCGGAGTCTGGCTCCAGTCGGCGACAATGCTCCCACCGAAGATCGCAAAACCTTTTCTTTCGGTCGCTGCCTCGGCAAAGCGCAACAGCCAGTCGCGATCAGGCGTTGCATCGTCATCGGTGAACACAAACAGGCGGGTTTCAGGCCCCTTCATGGCGAGCGCCAGTCCATGGTTCAAGGCGGTGTTCTTACCACGCCGAGGTTCGAAAGCATAGTGCAGTGGCAAGCGTCCCGCGTAGGACATCAGCAATTCGCGCGTGCCGTCGTCACTGCCGTTGTCGACTACCAGCAGGCGCCAACCCTCATCGGGACTGTGCAGTTGGGTATAGGCGTTGAGCACCTGCGGCAAGGTCCGCACACCATTGAACGTGGCCATTAGCACAGTCAGCATGACGTTTCCTCCCTGGAATGCCCAGTCTATGCAAGACGCCAGCCTCGCCATTTGCGGTAGCGCAAAGAGCGCGCGTGAAGCTTTGCTGTAATGGATCCATGGCCACGCAATTCCTCCAGACCCTTGCAGAGCTGGGCGCCTGCAACACAGCGTGGTACGCGCTTGCCCGCAGCTTGCGGCTCGCGGGAATCAGCATGTACCGTTATTACTTCGTGGCCCAGCCAGTGGCGGCTGGCGCCATGCGCTCGGCGCCCGGCAAGCTGGTCATGGGGTCGATCGCATCGCTGGATCAATTGCCAAGCAATTACCCGAGGCCGCGTGAAGTTGTCGCTGCGCGTTTTCGCCAGGGCGGATACAACATCGCAGCCTGGAAAGGCGGCGAACTGGCAGGCATCCTGTGGTACCAGCTAGGGGCATACCAGGAGGACGAAGTCCGGGCGCGCTACTGCCTCCCTTCGCCTTACTCATGCTGGGACTACGATGTATTTGTGAAGCCGAGCATGCGGCTTGGAACGGCCTTCTGTCGCCTGTGGGACGAAGCCAATAGACAACTTCATGAGCGCGGAATTGAATGGACTTGTAGCAGGATTTCCGCCTTCAATCCGGGCTCGCTACGTGCACATGCCAGGATCGGCTCCGTTTCAATGGGCTGTGCAACGTTTTTCCGCCTCGGACGTTGGCAGTTGATGCTGGCCCCCCGCCCGCCATACTTCCACCTGTCAAACGGGCCAGCGCGCTGGCCGCAACTTGTGTTCGACACTCGTACACTCGAGAAAGGAGCACGCCAATGCAAGGCATCCTGATGTTGCTCGCAGCACTGGCAGCTGATTGCCCGCCCTACATCAAGGGCGCAACGGGGGGCGATTACTACAATACCGAAGACGCAAAGGGGTTGACCGTGGTCGAGACCTACCATTTCGGTCCCCAGGTCGAAACACTTCAGCGCGGCATGACAGGTACCATCGGCTCGGATATCAGCTACACGCTGGAACACTTCCCCAACCACCCACGCGCGCTCGCGTCGATGGCGCGCCTGGCCATGCGCTCGAAGCAGCTGCAGGCCCCGGGCGCCACGCTGTCCGTTGAATGCTATTTCCGGCGTGCGTTGGCCTTTGTGCCGGAAGACGGCGCCACGCGCGCCCTCTTCGGCGCCTACCTCCTTTCAATGAAGCGCGATAAGGAGGCAGTCGAACAGTTGCAGGCTGCCCTGGAAACACAGGATGTGAACGCAGCCGCATGGTATAACCTGGGCCTTGCGCAAGTGAGATTGAAGGAGTGGGCGTCCGCTCTCGCCTGTGCGCATAAGGCTTATGGACTTGGGTTTCCATTGCCCGGACTGCGCCAACAGCTAAAAACAGCGGGCCAATGGCGCGAGGCGCAATCACTTGATCCCGTGGTGGCTCATTAAGTCATAGAGCGTCGGGCGGCTCACGCCCAGCAGTTCGGAAGCCCGGGCGATATTACCTCCAGTTCTCGCCAGCGCCTTGACCATTACCCGGTACTCGGCGGCGTTGCGCGCATCGCGCAGGTCGATGTTCTCCGCTTGTGGTGGACCAGGCGGCAAACCAAGATCCTCCTGAGTGATATGCGGCCCCTCGCTCATGATGACGGCGCGCTTTACGCAGTTTTCGATTTCGCGCACATTGCCCGGCCAACCGTAGGCCTCGATGGCGGCCAGGGCGTCCGGATGGAACGGCAGCGCAGGCCGTCCTTCAGACTGGATGAAGCGATGACGGAAGTGCTGTGCGAGCAAGAGTGCATCGCCAATGCGTTCACGGAGCGGCGGAACGACGAGCACGATCTCGCTCAGGCGATAGAACAAATCCTCTCGGAAGCGCCCCTCATCCACCATCGCCTTCAGGTTGCGGTGCGTCGCGCACACGATGCGCACATCGACCGAGATTTCCGTACGCCCGCCGAGGCGTTCGATCACGCGCTCCTGCAGGAATCGCAGCATCTTGGCCTGCAATGGCAAGGCCATATCGCCGATTTCGTCCAGGAAGAAGGTCCCGCCTGCCGCCAGCTCGATCTTGCCAAGGGTTTGCCGTTCGGCCCCGGTGAAAGCGCCCTTTTCATAGCCAAACAGCTCGCTCTCAAGCAGGTTTTCGGGAATCGCGGCGCAGTTGATCGCCACCATGCGGTGTTCATGGCGAGCGCTCAATTCGTGCAGCCCACGCGCGAGCAGCTCTTTGCCGCAGCCCGATGCCCCCATCAGCATCACTGTGGCGGAACTCGGTGCGACTTTTTCAATGCTGCGGCAAACGCGCAGCATGCCCGGATCGCGCGTCACCAGGCCGGATAGCGGAGAATCCTCCTCGTTCTGCAGCATGCGGCGGTTCTCCTGCTGGACCGAGTGCAGGAAGAATGCGCGCTCCGCCATCAAGCGCAGCATGT
Source organism: Pseudoduganella sp. GW821-FHT11H04 (assembly GCF_058807935.1). Lineage (NCBI taxonomy): Bacteria > Pseudomonadati > Pseudomonadota > Betaproteobacteria > Burkholderiales > Oxalobacteraceae > Pseudoduganella > Pseudoduganella sp. GW821-FHT11H04. The sequence goes on from NZ_JBXARE010000012.1 coordinate 145,249, forward strand.
CACCGTCCAAAGGTTTCTGGTGGAAATCGTATGCGCCTAGCGCCATGGCTTTCAAAACATTGGCGCGGTCCTGGTTCCCGGAAAGGACAATCACCTTGGTATCCGTTGCAATTGCCAGCAACTGTTGTAACAGCAGCAAACCCTCTTCGGCGCCGTCTGGCTCCGGCGGCAAGCCGAGATCCATGGTGACCACCGCCGGCTGGTGGCGCCGCAACTGCCCCAGGGCGGCGTCGCGGTTGCTGGCGAACACCACCTCATACGCGTCCAGGGCCCACCGCAACTGCTTCTGCAGGCCCAGGTCATCCTCCACCACGAGCAGCTTTTTCTTGGTCATGAGCCCATGATGCAGCATGCTGCAAATGGGGCTTTTGAGGCAGCGCAACGGCAAATAGTTTATATTGTTGCTTATTACGCGAAAAATCAGCCCGAAACTCCATGAAATTCGATGTTGTGATTGTCGGCAGCGGCTTGGCCGGCCTCTCAGTAGCACTCCACCTGGCGGAAAGCCGTAAAGTAGCCATTATTTCCAAACGCGCCCTGCTGGACGGCGCCAGTAACTGGGCCCAGGGCGGCATTGCGGCGGTGCTCGACTCCGGCGACAGCCACGAACAGCATATTGCCGACACCTTGGTGGCCGGCGGCGGTTTATGCGACGAGGGCGCCACCCGCTTCATCGTTGAACACGGGCGCGAAGCCATCGAATGGCTGATCGATCTCGGTGTTCCCTTCACCCGCGACGAAAGCGCAGAACTGGGCTTCCACCTGACGCGCGAAGGCGGCCATAGCCAGCGCCGCATCATCCACGCTGCCGATGCCACCGGCCATGCCGTGCAGGTTACGCTGGAAGAAAAAGTCCGCGCTCACCCGAATATCAGCCTGTTCGAGCAGCATTGCGCGATCGACCTGATCACCACCGACAAACTCGGACCTCGCCCACCGCATTCGCAACCGCGTTGCCACGGCTTGTATGTACAAGATGTGACCACCGGCCAGGTCATCACGGTCGCCGCCGAACACACGGTGATGGCCACCGGCGGCGCCGGCAAGGTCTACCTGTACACCACCAACCCCGACACCGCCAGCGGCGACGGCATCGCAATGGCGTGGCGCGCGGGCTGCCGCGTGTCGAACATGGAATTCATCCAGTTCCACCCTACTTGCCTGTACCACCCTTACGCCAAGTCTTTCCTGATCACGGAAGCGATCCGCGGCGAAGGCGGCTTGCTCAAGCTGCCGCCGGAGGCCGGCGCTGCGGCCGGCCAGCGTTTCATGCTGGCGCATGACGAACGCGCTGAACTGGCTCCACGAGACGTTGTAGCGCGCGCAATCGACTTCGAAATCAAGAAGCGCGGCCTGGATTACGTACATCTGGACATCAGCCACAAGCCAGCCGACTGGCTGATCGAACACTTCCCGACCATCTATGCGCGCTGCCTGGAACTGGGCATCGACATCACCAAGCAGCCGATCCCTATCGTGCCGGCCGCCCACTACACTTGCGGCGGCGTGGTCACCGACCTGTTCGGCCGCACTGACCTGCCAGGCCTGTACGCCGTCGGTGAGACTGCCTGCACCGGCCTGCACGGCGCTAACCGCCTGGCCAGCAACTCACTGCTCGAATGCGTTGTCATCGGCCGCGCCTGCGCCCAAGACATCCTGGCGCAAGACAAGGAAGATGCGCCTTACCTGCCGGACTGGGACGAAAGCCGCGTCACCGATGCGGACGAAGAAGTGGTCATCGCCCATAATTGGGATGAACTGCGCCGCTTCATGTGGAATTACGTCGGCATCGTGCGTACCACCAAGCGCCTCGAACGCGCCCAGCACCGTATCGCCCTGCTGAAAGAAGAAATCGACGAGTACTACCGCCACTTCCGCATCACCAGCGACCTGCTGGAATTGCGTAACCTGGTGGAAGTCGCCTCGCTGATAGTTAACAGCGCCCTTCAGCGGCGCGAAAGCCGCGGCTTGCATTTCAGCCGCGACTACTCGGCCACACTGCCAAAAGCGCTGCCTACCGTTCTTACTCCAGAACGCCGCTAAGGCACGTTGACCTCGTGTCTCACGCCGAGACGCTTCAATTCCCCGCTATCGACCATGCGCTGGAATTCGGCATCGAATTCCTTGCGCAGCGCGTCGGAGGCGGGGCGCTTGGGAAAAGCGAAGAATCCATCCTGCACCTCGATCACCCGCGGCAGCATGGACAGCTGGCCGGCGAGCCCTAACCTGCCCAACACCGGCTCCGTATTCCGGCGATTACTGGCAAACATTTTTGCGTGCTGCGCCGCCAGCATCTTCAAGCCGCTATCAACACTGTTCACGACATCCAGCCGCAGCTGCGGCCTGGCCTTGTCGAACGCCTGCCCGTAGGCCCAACCGTTGACGATGGCAATGCGCTGCTCGCCGAGCGAGGCATAGTCGCCGTTCCAATCCTCCATTGTCCCCTTGCGGACATAGAACACCATCTGGTCCTGGTAGAAAGGGAGCTTGGAAAACATCATGATCTGCTGCCGTTCGAAAGTCTTGTATGGACCAACCAGGATATCGGCCTTACCCTGTGCCACCAGGGCTTGGGCCCGAGCCCAGGGATAGAGTTCGAATATCGCGCGATGGCCAAGGCGTTCGGCGATGATGCGTACGATCTCCGGGCCAAGTCCGACGATTTCGCCTTCCTGGCCGCGCTCATAAACGCGTTCGAAGTGAGTGCCGATGACCAGCACATCGCGGGCGGCAGCCGGCAGCATGAAAAGTAAGGTGAAGATAGCAGCAAGGATTTTGCGCATGGGTCCTCCCTTTGGGCTTCCCTATGATAGCATTTCCCGATGACTATCCAAGTGACGCTGCGGCCGGCCACGACGGCTGACATCCCAGAAATGGAAGCTTTGATACGGCGTTCCGGCATCCTGCTCAGTAAAGGCTTTTACAGCGACGAGCAAGCTGCGGCTGTAACGCGCCACGTGTTCGGCGTCGATACACAACTTGTGGAAGACAAGACCTACTTCGTCATTGAACGCGGCGGCAGTTTGCTCGCCTGCGGCGGATGGAGCAAACGCGCCACACTTTTCGGCGGCGACCAGCACAAATCAGGGCCAGATCCCCTGCTCGATCCAGCTACGGAAGCAGCCCGCATCAGGGCCTTCTTCGTCGACCCCGCTGTGCCGCGCCAAGGATTGGGCCACATGCTCATGGAGCATTGCGAGCGCGAAGCAACTGTCGCTGGCTTCCTGGTGATGGAACTGGCGGCGACCATGCCCGGCGTGCCACTGTACCGGGCCTGTGGGTTTGATCCAATTGAAGACTTCTCGCTTACGCTGCCGGGCAATGTCGCAGTGCCATTGTCCCGGATGCGCAAGCGGATTGCCTGATCAGCTGTTGAAGCCCTTGCCTTCAGCAGCCAGCTCGACCAGCAATGGCGCCGGCTTCCAGGCTTCGCCGTGGCGGCCCTTGGCAAAGCGCTCAATTGCGCCCAGCACATTGAACAGGCCCACGGTGTCGGCATAGAACATCGGGCCGCCGCGGTACAGCGGGAAACCGTAGCCGGTCAGGTAGACCATATCGATGTCCGAAGCTCGCAGTGCGATGCCTTCTTCCAGGATCAACGATCCTTCATTCACGAGCGCGTACACCAGGCGCTCTACGATTTCCTGTTCGCCGATCTGGCGGCGCTCCACGCCAATGTCGGCCGAGTGCTTCACGATCATGTCATTGACTACGGCGCTTGCGTAGGCCTTCCGATCTCCTTCCTTGTAGTCGTACCATCCGGCGCTGGTCTTCTGGCCGAAGCGGCCCATTTCGCACAGCAAGTCGGCGGTCTTCGAGTACACGACTTCCGGCTTCTCCACGTAACGGCGCTTGCGGATATACCAGCCAATATCGTTGCCGGCCAAATCGCTCATACGGAATGGGCCCATAGGGAAGCCGAATTTCTCGATCGCTTTATCAACCTGCTCCGGTGTGGCGCCCTCTTCCAACAGGAAGCCGGCCTGGCGGAAGTACTGCTCAATCATGCGGTTGCCGATAAAGCCATCGCAAACGCCGGAAACCACGCCGGTTTTCTTGAGCTTCTTCGACAGCGCCATGGTGCTTGCCAGCACGTCCTTGCCGGTCGCTTTACCGCGCACAATCTCCAGCAACTTCATGACGTTGGCTGGGCTGAAGAAGTGGGTGCCGACCACGTCCTGAGGACGGCTGGTGAAAGCGGCAATCTTGTCCAGGTCCAGGGTCGAAGTATTGGAGGCCAGGATTGCGCCAGGCTTCATGACTTCATCAAGCTTACGGAATACAGTCTCTTTCACGCCCATGTCTTCGAACACTGCCTCGATCACAATGTCAGCATCCGCAATGCCGGTGTATTCAAGGGTGCCGGTAATCAGGGCAACGCGCTGGTCGAATTTATCCTGTGTCAGTTTTCCCTTCTTCAGGGTGTTCTCATAGTTCTTACGGATGGTGGCCAGGCCTTTGTCCAGCGCTTCCTGCTTCGTTTCCAGGAGGATTACGGGAATGCCTGCGTTGGCAAAATTCATTGCGATGCCGCCGCCCATCGTGCCGGCGCCGATCACCGCTGCCTTGCGGATATCGCGCACAGGCGTGTCGGACGGCACGTCCGGGATCTTGCTGGCGGCACGCTCCGAGACGAAGGCGTAGCGTAGCGATTTGCACTCCGTCGTCTGCATCAGGTGCAGGAAGCGTTCGCGCTCGAACTTCAGGCCAGACTCAAAGTCCATCGTCACCGAAGCCGCTACCGTTTCAACGCATTCGATCGGCGCCGGGAATGGGCCAGAAACCGCCTTCACCGTATTGCGGCTAAATTGAATGAAAGCTTCATGCTCCGGGTAGTCGACCTTGCGGTCGCGCACCCGAGGCAGCGGGCGCACATCTGCAATGCTCTCAGCGAAAGTGCGGGCTTCAGCGACGAGGTCGGCGCCAGCCGGCAGCAGCTTGTCGAAAATAGCAGTCCCGGCCAGCTTTTCCGACAACACCGGCGTGCCGGAAACAATCATATTCAGTGCCATTTCCAGGCCCAGCACGCGTGGAAGGCGCTGGGTGCCGCCTGCGCCCGGCAGCAGGCCGAGTTTCACTTCGGGTAAGGCGATCTGCGCACCCGGCAGCGCTACACGATAGTGGCATCCCAGGGCCAATTCGAGCCCGCCGCCCATCGCCACCGAGTGAATTGCAGCGACGACCGGCTTGGAGCAACCCTCCACCGCGCGAATCAAGCTATGCAGAGTTGGTTCGGTCAGCGCCTTCGGCGAATTGAATTCCTTGATATCGGCACCGCCGGAGAACGCCTTGCCGGCGCCCGTTAATACCAGCGCCTTGATAGCGGGGTCCTGCTCCGCGCGCCGAATGCCTTCGATTGCGGCGGTGCGAGTTGCCAGGCCAAGTCCATTGACCGGCGGATTATTCAGCGAAATGACGGCGATGGAACCGTGGACTGCGTAATCTGCGCTCATTTATCGTCTCTTCTTTCTTGTCTTGATGTGGGTGCCGAGGAGCTACTATACCTCACGAATCGCACGGTCGTACACTTCATCTCGCCACTTATGCAACCGGATTATAAGCGAGTTTCCTGATATTAATCAGTATTTCAAAGTCGAAATATTGCAAGTACTTGATTTAGCTCAGCAATTAAACTCCGAATAAAAACATGACAACTGAGTTTTCATAATGTTCAGACATAATCGCGACAGTCGAAAAAGTTTTAAATATTAGCTTGCTATCCGGCAATTACGCGCCTATAGTTCCGTACAGCAAGATCTGAAAAGGGCAAACCACTGGAAACGGTGGGACGCAAAGTCATCGGTCTAAAGAGC
>NZ_JBXARE010000013.1:0-149360 GCF_058807935.1 Pseudoduganella sp. GW821-FHT11H04
TGAGCATCAGGCCCGAAGGCCTGGGCATATCGTCAAACGCCCACACTTATCGACTGTTGATTTTTAAAGATCGCTGCGTTTAGCGACAAATCGTTGTGTTTGTCAGCAGCAGAGAAGCGAGATTATGCGGTACAGCGTGCAACTCGTCAACCCCGTTTTTTAATGCCCCGCACTAAAAAACTTTTCTCGTTTCGCTCTGCTGTTTTGTCAGCACTGCGTTGCGAGGGACAGAACTATAGCAAAGGGTTCGCTGTACCGCAAGGGTCAATTTACAGACCTTCGAAATTCGGGGTGCGCTTCTCGAGGAAGGCATACATGCCTTCGCGTTGGGCTGGCGTGCCAAAGCCTGCGTGGAACAGGCGGCGCTCGTAGTTCACGCCTTCGCTCAGGGTGGTTTCGAAGGCGCGGTTCACGCAATCCTTGATTTGCATCGCTACCGATACCGGCATCTGGGCGATGCCTTGGGCGATTTTCAGCACTTCTTCGATCAGCTTGTCGGCTGGGACGATGCGCGACACGAGGCCAATGCGCTCGGCTTCTGCTGCATCGATCATGCGGGTGGTCAGCAGCATGTCCATGGCTTTCGACTTGCCGATGGTGCGCGGCAGGCGCTGGGTGCCGCCGGCGCCCGGGGTAACGCCGACTTTGATTTCCGGCTGGCCGAACTTGGCGCTATCCGCTGCGATCAGGAAGTCGCACATCATCGCCAGTTCGCAGCCGCCGCCCAGGGTGAAGCCGGCCACGGCGCCGATTACTGGCTTGCGCACTTTCAGGATGTGCTCCCAGTTGCGGCCAATATAGTTGTCGCGATGGGTGTCCTGGTAGGTGTAGTCCTTCATTGCGGCGATGTCGGCGCCAGCTGCGAATGCCTTCTCGCTGCCGGTCAGCACGATTACGTGGATAGCAGGATCTTTGTCGAACTTGGCGAAGGCTTCGCCCAGCTCATTCATCATATTGTCGTTCAGCGCATTCATCGCCTTTGGGCGGTTCAGGCGGATCAGTGCGACTTTGTCGTGCACTTCTACGAGCAGGTCCTGGTATTCCATAAAATCTCCTTTAGTCGGTTAGCTATCGGGCAATTGTAGCTGTTCGGTACGAAGCGTGCGCCTTTGAATGAGGGGCAGACCTACACTGGGCTGGAGTATTTGTCGGGAGAAGCGCCATGTTCAAGTCGATTTTGCTGCCCACCGATGGCTCGCAACTTTCGGAACGGGCCACCCAGACTGCGATCGAGTTCGCGAAAATCCATAGAGCGCGCATTACGGCGGTGGCGGTGATCCAGCCCCTGCCCTTTGTTCCCATGGCGGATGCGGCAGTGCTGCCGGATGCGGGTATATTCGACCGCGAGGTGCGGAACAGTATGCAGACGGCTGTTGATAAAGTGCTGGCAGCCGCCAGTGCTGCCGGCATTCAGTGCGAAACCATTCTGGGCGAAGCAGTCAATCCTTATGAGGTAATCGTCAAGGCTGCGGGAGACCACCACTGCGACATCATCTTGATGGCGTCCCACGGCCGCAAGGGATTGAACAAGCTATTCCTCGGTAGCGAAACCCAGAAAGTCCTCGCCCACACCCATCTACCGGTCTTGGTGCTGCGATAGTCCTGCCATGGTTGCGAGTTTGGTAATATTTACCGAATTTACAACTTCCCAGGATAAGCATGCCGCGTATTTACCTGTTGGCAGGGCTAGCGCTCGTCATGTCCGGCGCCGCAGCCGACAATATTCGTGTCACGGTGCGCCTCTCAACGCCCGAGGCGCTGGAGGTCAGTTACGAGCTGCCGGCGGACTGCCCCCAATTGCCATTTGTGAAAAATGGCCGCGGCGCGGCCGAGATTCGTTCGCGTTGGCAGGCAATCGACGATTGCGGCCTGGCTGACGGCGATACACTCACGCGCGGCACGAAGAGCTGCAAGGCGCTCACCTTCCGCGTACCTGCAACGACCAGGAAGATAACCGGCTACCCAGGCTCCTACCCGACTGGTGAGGGAATATACGCGCACATGTCGAATTACGCGGTGGGAGAAGCCTGCGGCAAGGTCAGCTACCGCTTTGCAGCTCCAGGATCGATCCTGACCGGCCTGACGCGGCATGAGGACACGGCGCCTGCAACTGCGGATGCGGCGGCGATGCTGTTCCCTGCCCGCCTGGCGAAATCCGGCACCAGCCTTGATTACTACGACCCCGCGCTGCCTTCAGCCACTGTGGCCCAGATGCGCGATCGCGCCGAGCACACTGCGGCCTGGCTGCATCAGCGCATGCCTGGTACGCCGCTCAGGCGGCCCATCATTGCTGCCACTATGGCAAAAGAACCCGGCGATCCGAATATCGCCGGCAATGCGGGTGAACTGGTGCATATGGCGCTAATCAACTGGCCCGCCGAGCCATCGCCCGAGCTATCGCGCCTGGCGAACAAGTTGGTGGCGCATGAAGTGAGCCACGGCTTCCAGATGCGTGACGCGGTGGACATTTACCGCGACTCCCGCTTGATCCATGAGGGCGGCGGCGAATTCCTGCGCTGGATGGTGTCGCTGCACCAGGGCTGGCTAACGCCGCAAGATGCCGCGGCCGAACTTGATAGTGCGCTAGCCTCGTGCATGCTCGTTGCCGATGACCGGAGCTGGCATGATTTGCCGGCATCCGAAATCGGTGGAAACCGCCTGGAATATGAATGCGGCCTTGCCGCCTATGTCTACGCGATGGCGGCACGTCAAGGCAAGGGCGACGCCCTTGCTCGCGTCGACGATTTCTATCGCCAGGTGCGTAAAGGCGCCAAGCCCGATTTTGCGCAGGCGATGGAATGCGGCCATCAACCCTGCAAACCCAAGGTCCTGACTGCGGTGCTGGATGGCAGCGGGCCGATGCGCGAGCAGTGGGCAAAGGTACTCGACGAGACCGAACTGGCGCGGCCGGTCGCGCCAACCCAGCGACAGACCGACGCAATGATGTACCGTGCGCTGAGCAAATTGATGAAGGAAGATTGCCAAGGCAAGCAAAGTACGACACCAACCCGCGCCAGCGTATTAATGGATAGCTACCCTGTCTGCGCGACCCTGCGCAAGGATGTGGAGGTGGTACAGGTGGAGGGCTTGCCGCTGTTCGGCAGCGCTGATGCGCTGCCGGCGATGTCGCAGGCTTGCGCCGCGCGTCATGAAGTAGTGCTCGGGCTGAAGGATGGTGCGACGCTGGCCATGCCCTGCCGCACGCCTTATAACGCCAGCACGCGCATGTATGCTGCCGATATCGGCAAGATCATGCGCGCGCTGGGCGTGCCGGAGCCGAGCAAAGGCCTTTAACGCGCCAACTTAGGCAGCAGCACCCAGATATTGCCGCGCTGTTTCATGCGGCCGGCCAGGTCGGCCGCTTCGGCGCCAAAGCCGAAGAAGAAGTCGAGACGGATGGCGCCCTTGATGGCGCCGCCCGTATCCTGCGCCATCATCAACCTTTGCAGCGGCATTCCATCGTCGCCAGGCAGCGTGGTGTTCAGGTAGACCGGCGCGCCAAGCGGCAGCTGGTTGCGGTCGATTGCCACGGAACGCTGCGGCGTCAACGGCACGTTAAGCGTCCCTTTAGGACCAACTTTCGGGTCCGGCAGCTTTTCCTCTTTAAAGAAGACATAGCTTGGATTCGCATTGAACAGCTCTTGCTGGCGGGTCGGATGGCCATCGATCCAGGCCTTGATGCCCTGGGCCGTCGCCTGCTCGGTCGTCAGCTCGCCCTTCTGCACCAGCCATTTGCCGATCGACTGGTATGGGCGGCCATTCTGGTCGGCATACGCCACACGCACGGTTTCGCCATCGGCCAGCTGCACGCGGCCGGAGCCCTGCACTTCCAGGAAGAATGCTTCCACCGCATCGTCCACCCACAGCAGCTCATTGCCCGGCAGGCCGGATTTGCTGATTTCGTCACGCGCCGGGTATGGCACCACGCGCTTGCCCTTCAGGCGGCCGCGCACGCGCTTGTTCGCCAGCTCAGGATAGACGGAGCCGAGGTCGATGATGACCATATCTTCCGGCACCTTATACAAAGGCGTCTGGTACGGGCCGCCCTTCTTGCGGGCGCCGCGCAGCAGCGGCTCGTAATAGCCGGTAATCAGGCCACTGTCGCCGCCATCGGGAGAAATCACCTGGTGCGGGTCGAAGAAGGATTCAAAGTACAGGCGGATGGCCGATTCGCTATTAGCGTCCACCGTTTTGGCGATGGCGCAAGGCTCCTTCCAGTCCGCGCTCCCGGCCATTTTGGAGCAGGACAGCATGAAGGCCGGCCAGGCGGCGCGCAGGTCATCGCGCCCCCAGCCCGGCAGGTCGGCAAAACGAGCGGGGATGAATTCCGCCTTGGCCGGTGGCGTCGGCGTGGCCGGCACGGTCGGCTGCGCCGGCTGCACTGGCGGCTGGGCGGGCACGGTCGGCGCGGGTTGTGGCGGTTTAACCGGTGGAGGCGGAGGCGTAACGCAGCCAGCCAGCATCAACGCGACGGCGGCGGCGCAAACGGGTAAACTACGGCGTGTCAAAAACATGAGGTGTTATCTATGTGGTATCTGATGCTTGAAGCGGTTGTGGCGCTGTTCCTGCTGGTATTCATCGTCTGGTGGACTCTGCCGTCCAATAAAAAGAAGAAGGACGGCGACAAATAATCAATGCAGGGTGCGCGGCAGGGACAGCACGAACTCTGGAATCTTGGTTTCGAACTGGTGGCCATCCTCGGCCACGCAGAAGTATTCGCCATACATGGAGCCCTGCTGCGTGCGCAGCTGGGTACCGCTGGTGTACTCAAACACCTCGCCCGGCGCCAGCAAGGGCTGGTGGCCTACCACGCCAAGGCCGCGCACTTCTTCCACGTGGTTACTGGCATCGGTGATCACCCAGTGGCGGGAGATCAGTTGCGCCGGCACGGTGCCGGTATTTTTGATGGTAATTGTGTAAGTAAACACAAAATTGGTGCGGTCCGGGTTGGACTGTTCCGGCAGGTACTGGGTACGTACCTCGACCGCAAACTCATACTTGGCCATGGGCTTTCCTTCGTGACAATTGGGCAATTCTAGTCCAAGCAATCGGACAGCGTCCGCACACCAGCGTAAAATAACGCATCTTTTTTACCAGCCGACCAGCCATGACCACTTTCCGTATCGCTCCGAGCATCCTGTCCGCCGACTTCGCCCGCCTGGGTGAAGAGGTCCGCAATGTTGTTACCGCCGGCGCCGACATCATCCACTTCGACGTGATGGACAACCATTACGTGCCGAACCTGACCATCGGCCCGCTGGTGTGCCAGGCGATCCGCCCGCACGTGCAAGTGCCGATCGACGTGCACCTGATGGTCAAACCGGTCGACCGCATCATTCCTGATTTCGCCAAGGCTGGCGCCAACATCATCACCTTCCACCCGGAAGCGTCCGACCACATCGACCGTTCGCTGCAACTGATCCGCGACAACGGCTGCAAGGCGGGCCTGGTGTTCAACCCTGCCACCCCACTGAGCTACCTGGACCACGTGATGGACAAGATCGACATGATCCTGATCATGTCGGTGAACCCAGGCTTCGGCGGCCAGTCCTTCATCCCTCAGGCACTGAAGAAGATCGCCGAAGCGCGCCGCCGCATCGACGAATCCGGCCGCGACATCATGCTGGAAGTCGACGGCGGTATCAAGATCGACAACATCAAGGCCGCAGCGGAAGCAGGCGCCGACACCTTCGTGGCAGGTTCCGCGATCTTCGGCCAGCCTGACTACAAGGCCGTGATCGACGCGATGCGCGCCCAACTGGCTTCGGTGTAATCGGTATGGCGGCGGTCCTGCGCGGCGTAAGGGCCGCCATCATTGACCTCGACGGCACGATGCTCGATACGATGCCCGACTTCGAGGTAGCCATCAACCTGATGCGCGAAGAGCTGGGCCTTGCGCCCATCGGCGTGGCGCAGATCGAGCTGATGGTCGGCAAAGGTTCCGAGAACCTGGTACGGCGCGTACTCGCGCTGGACTATGACGAGGAAGGCGTTGAGCGCATGTTCGCGCAGGCGATGGAGGCTTACCAGCGCCATTACCTTGTTATCAACGGCCGCCACAGCGAGGTGTATGCCGACGTTGTGGCAGGCCTGCAGGCGATGAAGGCCAATGGCCTGCGCCTGGCCTGCGTGACCAATAAGCCGGTGGCCTTCGCCAAGCCACTGCTGGCACTGAAAGGCCTGGACGGCTATTTCGAGGTGCTGTTCGGCGGCGATTCCTTCGAAAAGAAGAAGCCCCACCCCATGCCGCTGCTGAAGGCTTGCGAATTTTTCGACCTGCCGCCGGCGCAAGTAGTGGCGATTGGCGACTCTTCAAACGATGCAGAAGCGGCCCGCGCGGCAGGCTGTCCTGTGCTTACTGTGCCATATGGTTATAACCACGGAGTGGGTATACATGAGACAGATTCCGATGGTATAGTTGACACGCTTCTTCATGCAGCTGAACTGATTTCACGCGCAAACTAGACAAATGTTTCTCAACAAAAGACACAATGTAACCCACCGGGGCTCGATTGAGGCCTGGCTGTGGCGACGCTGGCAATCCTGACTTAGTCCTGATTGCTGTCGGCGCACGCACATGTGTTCCGGCAGGTTTTTTGTAACCTACCGCCACCACCTTAACCATGGCGGAACGGAGAGAACATGACCGAACTCGAATTCAAATCCCTGGCCGCGGAAGGCTACAACCGCATCCCTCTGATCGCGGAAGCTTTCGCCGACCTGGAAACCCCGCTCACCCTGTACCTCAAGCTGGCCCAAACCCAGAACTACGGCAAGAACACCTTCTTGCTGGAGTCGGTGGTAGGCGGCGAGCGTTTCGGCCGCTACTCTTTCATCGGCCTGCCTGCCAACACCATCCTGCGCAGCACCGGCAAGCTGACCGAGATCGTCAAGAACGGCCAGGTGATCGAGACCCACGAAGGCAATCCCCTCGACTTTATCGAGCAATACCAGGCGCGCTTCAAAGTCGCCGTGCGTCCGGGCATGCCACGCTTCTGCGGCGGCCTGGCCGGCTATTTCGGCTACGACACCGTACGCCACATTGAAAAGACACTGGCCAAGACCCAGCCAAAGGACGACCTGGGCCTGCCGGAAATCCAGCTGATGGTGACCGAGGAACTGGCTGTCATCGACAACCTGTCCGGCAAGCTGTACCTGATCGTGTACGCCGATCCGCAGCAGCCGGAAGCCTACTCGAAAGCACGCCAGCGCCTGAAAGACCTGCGCGCCCTGCTGCGCCGCGGTGTCGATGCGCCGGTAACCACGCCTTCGGTACGCACTGAAACTATTCGCGACTTCGCCAAAGAGGATTACCTCAAAGCGGTCGCCAAAGCACACGAATACATCCTGGCCGGTGACCTGATGCAGGTGCAGATCGGCCAGCGCATCCGCAAGCCTTATGTGGATTCGCCGCTCACGCTGTACCGCTCCCTGCGTTCGCTGAACCCGTCGCCGTATATGTACTTCTACAATTTCGGCGATATGCAGATCGTTGGCGCCTCGCCGGAAATCCTGGTGCGCAACGAGACCCTGCCTGACGGCGAGAAAAAGGTCACGCTGCGCCCGATCGCCGGCACCCGCACGCGCGGCAATACGCCGGAACGCGATGCAGCGCTGGCCGAAGAACTGCTGAACGATCCGAAGGAAGTCGCCGAGCACGTGATGCTGATCGACCTGGCACGCAATGACCTGGGCCGCATCTCCGACATCGGCACGGTCAAGCTCACCGACAAGATGGTGATCGAGAAGTACTCCCACGTGCAGCACATCGTCTCCAATGTAGAGGGCAAGCTGAAGAAAGGCATGTCCAACCTGGACGTGCTGCGCGCGACCTTCCCTGCCGGCACACTGACCGGCGCGCCGAAAGTGCGTGCGATGGAAATCATCGACGAACTGGAAATCAGCAAGCGCGGCATCTACGGCGGCGCGTGCGGCTACCTGTCCTTCGGCGGCGAGATGGATGTGGCGATTGCGATCCGCACCGGCGTGATCAAGGACGGCATGCTGTACGTGCAAGCCGCCGCCGGCATCGTTGCCGACTCGATTCCGGAAATGGAATGGCAGGAAACTGAAAACAAGGCGCGCGCCGTGCTGCGCGCGGCCGAGCAAGTGCAAGATGGCCTGGATGGGGAGTTCTGAAATGCTGCTGATGATCGACAACTACGACTCCTTCACCTACAACATCGTGCAGTATTTCGGTGAGTTGGGCGAAGACGTGCGCGTACACCGCAACGACGAAATCACCATCGCCGAAATCGAAGCATTGAATCCTGACCGCATCTGCATCTCGCCGGGTCCAAAAGATCCGTCGCAGGCGGGCATCTCGCTGGAAGTGCTGAAACACTTCGCCGGCAAGAAACCTATCCTGGGCGTCTGCCTGGGACACCAGGCCATCGGCGAAGCCTTTGGCGGCAAAGTTATCCGAGCCAAGCAAGTCATGCATGGCAAAACTTCTCTTATCGCGCATACGGGTGTGGGCGTGTTCCAGGGCTTACCCAGCCCGTTCACGGTAATCCGCTACCACTCTTTGGCAATCGAGCGATCCTCGCTGCCTTCCTGCCTGGAAGTCACAGCCTGGACCGACGACGGCGAAATCATGGGCGTGCGGCACAAGGAGTACGACATCGAGGGTGTGCAGTTCCACCCTGAGTCCATCCTGTCCGAGCACGGCCACGCCTTGCTGAAGAATTTCCTCGATCGCAAATAAGAGAAGGAAGCATCATGTCTATCACGCATCAAGAAGCACTGGTTCGCTGCATCGAACACCGTGAGATTTTCCACGACGAGATGCTGCACCTGTTCCGCCAGATCATGTCCGGCGAAATGTCGCCGGTGATGGTGGCGGCGCTGACCATGGGCCTGCGCGTCAAAAAGGAAACCATCGGCGAGATCACCGCTGCGGCGCAAGTCATGCGCGAGTTCTCGACCAAGGTGCCAATGGCCGACACCTCCAACCTGGTGGATATCGTCGGCACCGGCGGCGATGGCGCCCACACGTTCAATATTTCCTCCGCTTCGATGTTTGTCGCCGCAGCCGCTGGTGCGCGCGTGGCCAAGCATGGCGGGCGTTCCGTGTCGTCGTCTTCCGGCAGCGCGGACCTGATCGAATCGCTCGGCGCGCACATCAATCTGAAACCTGAGCAGATCGCTCAGTCGATCGCGCAAACCGGCATCGGCTTCATGTTCGCGCCGAACCATCACGCTGCGATGAAACATGTGGCGCCTGTGCGCCGCGAGCTGGGCGTGCGTTCGATCTTCAACATTCTTGGCCCGCTGACCAATCCGGCCGGCGCGCCGAATATCCTGATGGGCGTGTTCCACCCGGACCTGGTGGGCATCCAGGTGCGCGTGCTGCAACGCCTGGGTGCGCAGCATGCGGTGGTGGTGTATGGCCGCGACAATATGGACGAAGTGTCGCTGGGCGCGGGCACCATGGTGGGTGAACTGGTCAACGGCGAAATCCGTGAGTACGAGATTCATCCGGAAGATTTCGGCCTGTCGATGATCGCTTCGCGCAACCTGAAGGTGGCCGATGCAACGGAATCGAAGGCGCGCGTGATGGAAGCGCTGCGCGGCGAACCGGGTCCTGCCTCCGACATTGTGGCGCTGAATGCCGGTACCGCGCTGTACGCGGCAGGCGTGGCTTCGTCGATCGAGGATGGCCTGAAGCGTGCGCGCGAGGCTGTGAAGTCCGGCGCGGCGGTCGCCAAACTCGAACAATTCGTACGCGTTACTCAGGAACTCGGCAAGGAGGGCTAAGCGATGTTCGGCATTCATGACCTGACGCTGTTTGTGATTTCCGGTCTGCTGCTGAATATCATGCCGGGGCCGGATTCGCTGCTGATCATGGCGCGCAGCGCCACGCAAGGCTGGCGCGCAGGGTGCGCGGCGGCGCTGGGCATTGGTTCGGGGACGATGGTCCATATCAGCGCAGCTGCTCTGGGGCTGTCGGCAGTCCTGGCCACATCGGCGACAGCGTTCACTGTCGTCAAATGGGTCGGCGCCGCATACATCGTCTGGTGCGGCATCGGCATGCTGCGTGCGCGGCTGAAGCGCGGCGACGCGGCAGCGGATGGCGCGGCGGCAGCAGCGCAAGCGCCGGCTGCACTGCCCTACCGCAAAATCTTCGCCCAGGGCTTCCTGACCAATGCGCTGAATCCGAAAGTCGCGCTGTTCTTCCTGGCCTTCGTACCGCAGTTCATCGACGCAGGTGCGACTAATAAGCCATTGGCCTTCCTGATCCTTGGCTGCATTTTCAACTTCAACGGCATGCTGTGGTGTAACGGCCTTGCCATCTTTACCGCCTTCGCAAGCGCGAGGCTGAAGGTCAAACCGCTGGTAGCCCTGTGGCTTAACCGCGTAACCGGCAGCCTGTTCATCGCCCTCGGCGCGCGCCTGGCACTGTCCGAACAAAACTGAGATTCATCATGTCCGATATCCTGAACAAAATCCTGGCCGTGAAGGCCGACGAAGTGGCGGCCGCCAAAAAGCACCGCAGCCTGCAATCCCTGCGCGACGAAGTGGAAGGCGACAAGGAACTGCGCGCCAACCTGCGCGGCTTTGAAGCCAGCCTGCGCAAGAAGATCGAAGCCGGCCAGGCCGGCGTGATCGCGGAAGTGAAGAAAGCCTCGCCATCGAAAGGTGTGCTGCGCGCCGACTTCCGCCCGGCCGACATCGCCGAGAGCTACGCCAAGGCCGGCGCGGCCTGCCTGTCCGTGCTGACCGACGCTCAATTCTTCCAGGGTTCCAACGAATACCTGAAGCAAGCCCGCGCCGCCTGCGACATCCCGGTCCTGCGCAAGGACTTCATGGTCGACATGTACCAGATCTATGAAGCGCGCGCGATGGGCGCCGACTGCATCCTGCTGATCGTGTCCGCACTGGACCACGGCTTGATGGCGGAAATGGAAGCCTGCGCCCACGAACTGGGCATGGATGTACTGATTGAATCGCACGACGGCGAAGAACTGACTGCGGCCCTCAACCTGAAGAGCCGCCTGATTGGCATCAACAACCGCAACCTGCGTACCTTTGACGTCACGCTGGACACCACGCTGGGCCTGCTCTCCCGCATTCCGCAAGAGCGCATGGTGATCACCGAATCCGGCATCATGTCCCCGGCAGACGTGCAGCGCATGCGCGAGAACGACGTGCACGCCTTCCTGGTGGGTGAAGCCTTCATGCGCGCGCCCGACCCGGGAGCCGAGCTGCGCAAGCTGTTTGCTTAATGCCCGTAAGGCGAGCTGACCAAGCCTGCAATTGCAGCCACGGCCAGCAAGCCAAGCGTGATTTTGATGGAAGGCAGCATCGCCTTCTCATCAAGGCCGCCTAGCTCACGCACCTCGCCGGTAGACAGCAAGGCATTCCGCGTGGTGAGGCCGGCCTCTTTCAACACACCGCCAGCGCGGAAATAGGTCCAAGCAACCACCAGGGTGCCGAGCCCAGGGACCAGCGCTATCGGCGCAAAGCGCAACATGCGGAACCAGTTGGACTCCAGCGCCTGCCCAAGCTGGACCACCGCGAACACGCCCAGCACGCCCATTGCCAGCAGCACCGGCATCAGGACCGGCGACTTGATCCGCAACACCCACACGAGAACGGCCAGCGCGATCTGGCCGATCACCGCGATAGCTGCCAGGCGCTGTGCCTCGGCGGCCTTGAACATTGCGTCATCCGCTTCGATGCCACCGATATGATCCGCGGCTGCAGCTGCGGCAGGCACCTTGGCGCGAGCCTGGCTTGCGGCAGGTTTGGCGCCTTTACGCGATTCTGGAAGGACCGTAGCGCGGCAGCTGGCGCGTTCGCGCAAGGCGTGGACGTAAATCTCGCCCTGTGAGCGAGTCAACCCTTTCTTGACCAGGGTACGTCGGCCCGAATGCAACAGCTGCACCATTTGCGGCAGGGGCTGGTTCATCAGCTCCGCCAGCTTCCTGGCAGCGACATCGGCCTCCACGCCTTCCAGCGGGCCTTCCAGCACGACTTGGAATGCCTGCGGACGGTGAACCGAGCCATTCTGCTCGTCCGCCACAGTCACGCCCAGGTCGCTGGCAATACGAATCAAGTGAGGGATCACTTCGCTGTGGCGGCGCGCAATTCCAACGGTGCCATAGCCGCCTTTGAAGTTGTCACCCAAG
Organism: Pseudoduganella sp. GW821-FHT11H04; assembly: GCF_058807935.1. Lineage (NCBI taxonomy): Bacteria > Pseudomonadati > Pseudomonadota > Betaproteobacteria > Burkholderiales > Oxalobacteraceae > Pseudoduganella > Pseudoduganella sp. GW821-FHT11H04. Next base: position 12,135 of record NZ_JBXARE010000013.1, read on the forward strand.
GGGCCATCGGCCCAAGGGCAATCGTCGATGCCGGAATCTGCTGGCCCGTAGCTGGTCAGGCAAGGGAACATCTTCAATGCAGCATCGCGGAAACTTTTCAGCTGCTGCGATGGGGCCATGCTGACGGTATGGCCAGCCACCTGTTCCAGGAAAGGGAAAACATCCGCATCGTCGGCTGGAACTTCGCGGGCGATGACGTGCAGCGTATATGACATAGGTTTTAACTTGGCCAATTCTCAATTGGTTGATGTTAATTTACTCTATGGCAAATTAAAAGTCTCTTAGGCAAGAATACGACAGCCTTTTGGGCTGCCGTTATCTATCGACTAATAGTTGCAGCGTACTGACTTGCCGCGTTCCTTGAGCTTGAACGCCCACATGGAACCCGCCTTGTAATCCAGCGCAGTGAACGCGTCCGGGTCGGTGGATGCCACGAGATTCTTGGTCACCTGGACCGGGGTGCGCGTCTCATCGCTCCAATAAATCGCACCACGGGCAAAGGTCCAGCGGCCGCTGAACTCCCCGCCGCCCTGGCCGGAGAGCGGGTAGGCCAGGTATTTGCCATCGTCGCCGATTTCGTATCCATACTTGCCGCTGTCTTTCTCCACCACCCAGGTCCCCACGTATTCGCAGGGCGCTACCGACGAGGGCAATTCGCTCAACTGCCTCAGCGACGCGGGCTCCGCCTTGCCGCTGCCCGCCGCTTCCGTCCCCTTGTTTTTCCCCATCATCCCGTTGCTCATGTAGATGACGAAGACCAGGAAAAAGATACCCCATGCCAGCTTGGTCGACTGAAGGCGCTCGCCTTCGTCCATTGCCCCGAGGTAGCGCACATCCGCCTTGGATGCACCGAACAAGCCGGTCTTGTAGCCCGCTTTCTTTAGGCGTCGGGCGCCCAGATGGCCGAGTACGAGCATGACCAGGAAGCTCACCACCACCGCGATGTCCACTGAGCGCATGGTCAGGTGCAGGAACGGGCTGGCGACCCCGACAATGATCGGCGACAACGCGGCCAGCATCAGCACAGCGCGCACTGGCCCGCTATAGCGCAGGCCAGATGTAAGACGCATGATGCCGTACACCTGCAACATCATCAACAGGAAGGCGCTGAAAGCCGACGGCACCGGCTGCATCAACTGGAGTATGCCGCGCAGCACCCAGGACAGCATAATCGCGCAGCAGACCAGGCGTATGCCCTCCGCCACTTCATACAGTTCTTCGTCGGTGCCGTTGGCGGTTAGCGCGGCTTCAGCCGCCGCAGCGGCGGCAGCTTCAGCCTCCGCTTCGGCCTTGGCGGCGCGCGACATCGGCGGCATCACGTTCTTCGGCGGCTCTTCAACTCTCGGCGCAAGCACGATGGCAGGCGCAGGAGGCTTTTCGCGCGGTGCGGGGCCGGATTCGTGCGCCAGCGTAGTACGGCAACCGGCGCGATCACGCAAGGCATGCGAGTACTGTTCCGCCACGAAGCGCGATACGCCTTTTTTAACCACCGTGCGGCGGCCGCCGGACAGCAGCGCCAGCATTTCCGTCACAGGCTTGCGCATCAGGGCCGCCAGCTTTTGGGCGGCTTCGCCCAGGGCCACGCCTTCGGCCGGACCTTCCAGCACCACCTGGTAGGTCGGTGGACGATGCACCTCGCCCGACTGGTTATCCACCACGGTCAGGCCAAGCTCACCTGCGATATACAGCACATGCGGCACCACCACTTTGCGGCGCCTTACCACGGTCAGGCGGCCAACTTCGCCCGCGTAATGGCCGTCCGACCACGGCGTATCGGGAAAAAGAGCTGCCAACGTGTCATTAAAGCGCTTCAACAAGGCGGAAGGCGGCTGCTCCCCCGCGTCCGCGCGAAGTTTGTTCAGGAATGGAAAAACTTCCATGTCCACTTCGGGAGTGGTCACGGATGCAAGTTGCATCTGGTAACTCATACAATTCTGCTTAAAAAATAATTAACGCATGTTAAATTACTATTAGGTAAAAATAAAGTTTAGCGATACATGAAAACCACAAGCAAACTCGCTGTCCTGGCCGGATTGGTGGCTTTTTATTTCTACGCGATCGCCCCCATGCTGTTCGGAGTTTCCCAGGCTCGCGAGAGCGCCGGCCAACCGATGGCGGTGGCGGAACGCAAGGCGATGATCCAGATTCTTCTGGCGCGCCTGGACGGCTATTACCTGATGCCGGAAAAAGCCGCGGAAATGCGGCGCGTGGTCGAAGCGGCCGAAGCCTCCGGCAAATACGAGCACCTGACTGCTGGCGCGCAGCTGGCGAATGCGCTGACCAGCGACTTGCACAGTGTGCAGAGGGACCATCACCTGAGCGTCGAATACAAATCCATCCCGCTGGCTCCCGAAGAACCGCCGCAAGGTTCAAGGCCGGATTTTGGCCCCGATCCCGGCCTGCTGGCAGCCGGCATGCGTGCAGTCGCCGGGGTATTCCGCAATTACGGCGTGACAGAAGTTTCGGTATTGGATGGTAATGTCGGCTACCTCAGGGTGAGCGGCTTCCCGCCCGCCTACCTGGCCGCGCCGAAATATGCGTCCGCGATGCGCAAGCTGCACGATACGCGCGCCATGATCGTCGACTTGCGCAATAACGGCGGCGGCTACGGCCAGGCGGCAGAGACCCTTGCCAGCTACTTTTTCGACCAGCGCACACGCCTGAACGATACGGTATACCCGCGCGAAGGAGTGGCGGTGGAAGGCTGGACCGCCGAAAAACTGGACGGGCCGCGCTATGGCCAGCAAAAGCCGGTGTACGTCCTGACCAGCCGCGGCACGTTTTCCGCAGCGGAGGATTTTGCCTACGCGCTACAGCAGCAAAAGCGCGCCCTGGTGGTTGGCGAATCCACGCGCGGCGGCGCACATCCGGTCGAATTATTCCGGCTGTCCGACCATTTCCGCGTCTGGGTGCCGACCGGGTGGTCGCATAACGTGATCAGTAACGGCAACTGGGATAAGACCGGCGTCAAACCGGACCTGCCAATGGCAGCAAATGAGGCGCTGCTGCGCTCACAGGACCGCCTGGGGGCCATGCGCTGATCAGGCGGCGATTGAAGCAGGCGGGGCGACTTCGGCCCGGTTACGGCCATTGGCCTTGGCGCGGTAGAGCGCCGCGTCGGCGCGCGACAGCAAGCTATCCAGCGTTTCGCCGGGAGCCTGCTGGCCCGCGATACCGATACTGACCGTGCAAGGCGGCAGGCCAGGCTGCTGGCTATCGCGCAGCAGCGACTGGATGCGCTGCGCCAGCTGCTGCGCGTGCGGCAGCGCGGTGTCCGGCAGCAGCACCACGAATTCCTCGCCGCCAAAACGCGCCACATAGTCGGCCTGGCGCGCAGTGCGCATGATCACCGTCGCCACGTGCACCAGCACCTTATCGCCCTGCGCGTGGCCGTGCTGATCGTTAATGGACTTGAAAAGATCGAGGTCGATCGCCATCAGCGACAGCGGCGAGTCGATGCGCTGCTGGCGCGCCCGCACACGGCTGAAGCATTGCAGGAAGCCGCGCCGGTTCAGCACGTTGGTCAAAGGGTCGTGCGTGGAACGCTGCTCCAGGATTTTTTGCAGCTTGCGCGTGGCCAGCATGAGGAAGGCTACCGTCATCAGCAAAGCCATGAAGTTGGCCAGCGCCAGGTAGACGTTGGCCAACGCGCTATTGCGCATCAAGCTAGCCGCATCCTGGTCGACCATGAACAGGGCTGCCACACCGCGCGACAAGGTGTTCACCGATTGCATCGCCAGCAGTACGCCGAAGAACCAGCAAGTGAAATGCGACGTACGGTGGCGCCACACCAGCCTTAATTGGTCGATATAGAAAATGGAAACGAAGAAGCTGAACGCCGCCGCGCGGTGCGGGAAGTTCGGTTCCACCAGCAACCACCACAGGATGGCTGCCAGCTCCAGCATCCAGGCGGCATGGAAGATCTTCCAGCCGGGCGGCTCGCCGTAGAAGCGGCGCGTGCCCACCATGGACAAGCCGATGCCGCACATCAGGCATGCATTGGCGGCCGGCAGCGCGATCACGTCCGGCAAGGCGCCGCGCAGCATGAACAAGGTGCCGGCGCAGACCATGGCCACCAGGCCGCATGCCCAATGGCCGACGCCCGCCACCTCGCGCCGGAAGCTCAGGTGCACCGAATACATGGCTACCGCCAGCACCGCGCAGGTGAGCGTGGTGGTGAACAGGATGGTGAACGGGTCCAGCGCGAACTTCACTGCTTCTTTCAGGCAGTTGGGCGGCGCAGGCTGCTCTTCTGCTGCTCCACGGCGATAGTGATGCCCGGCGCGCGGTCGCCCTGCAGGGTGACGTCGAATACCATCAATTCATCGCGGCGGAAAGCATGCACCTGCACGGTATCGCCTACCTTGTAGCGCGCCAGCAAGCCGTCAACATTGGACGGGTTACCGGTCACGCGCAGGCCATCGATTGCCACCAGCAGGTCGAGGGCGGACAGGCCGGCCTTCTGTGCGGCGCCGCCGTCATGCACGGCGCTCAGCTTGCAGTCGGCGCCATCGCGGCCCAGGTTGACGTCCAGGCTTGGCTTGGACGCCTTGCGTTCGTCCTTGTAGCCGACGCCGAACTGCGGCAGCAGCTTGGCCAGCGGTACGTCTTCGGTGCCCTTGATGTATTTGTCAAAGAAGGTCTTCAGCTTGAAGCCGGCCACGCTGTCGAACAGGGCCTCCACTTCTTCCGGCGTCACGCCGCGCGGCTTGCCGTTGTAGAAGTCGCGGCCGAACTTCTGCCACAGTGCGCGCATGATGTCGTCCAGCGAGCGCTTGCCATTGGTCTTGGCGCGGATGGTCAGGTCCAGGCCCAGACCGACCAGCGAGCCTTTGGCGTAGTAGCTGACGATAGCGTTCGGCGAATTCTCGTCCTGGCGGTAGTACTTGCCCCAGGCGTCGAAGCTGGAATCGGCGACACTTTGCTTGTTGCGGCCGCTGCCGCGCAGTACCGCGCCGACAGTCTTGCCCATCATTTTGTAATAGCCGTCTTCCGACAGCAGGCCCGCGCGTACCAGCAGCAGGTCGTCGTAGTAGCTGGTGAAGCCTTCGAACAGCCAGAGCAGCGGGGTGTAGTTCTCCACCTGATAGTCGTACGGTGCGAACACCGCCGGCTTGATGCGCTTGACGTTCCAGGTGTGGAAGTACTCGTGGCTGCACAGGCCGAGGAACTTCATATAGCCTTCGCTCGGCTCCTTGCCTTTCTGTGCGGTGGTCGGCAAGTCGGAGCGGGCGCAGAACAGGGCCGTGGAGGCGCGGTGTTCCAGGCCGCCGTAGCCGTCGCCCGTCACCATCGTCATGAAGACGTAGCGCTCCATCGGAGCTTTTTTCGTGCGCGGTTCGAAGAAGCCGATTTGCGTTTCGCAAATCTGTTTCAGGTCGGCGCAGACGCGGGCGATGTCGAGGTTGGGCACTCGGCCGGTGAAGACCACGTCGTGCTGCACGCCCAGAGCCTTGAAGCTGGCCATTGCAAAGTTACCCATTTCGACCGGGCTGTCGATCAGTTCATCGTAGTTTTCAGCGATGTAGGTGCCAAAGCCGTAGCGCTTGGCCTTCAATTCCTTCATCGCAGTGGCGACGCGCCATTTGGCTGCAGCTTCATGCGCAGGGCGCTGGATGTCGACCACGTGCGGTTCGTCTTCCTGGCCGACGGCGCGAAGGAAGACGCTGGTGCCGTTGAAAAAACCGTGGGTCTGGTCCAGGTGGGCGGCGCGCACCGACAAGTCCCAGGCATACACCTCATAGTGCACGGTGAGCTTGCCTTTGACGGGTGCGGCTTGCCAGGAATGCTTATCCAGCTTGGCCAGTTCCACCGGCTGGCCGCCTGCCTCGGCGCGGATCTGCACAATGTTGCGCGAGAATTCGCGGATCATATAGCTGCCGGGTATCCAGGCAGGCAACACCAGGACCTGGCCTTCCGGCTCCGGCGCGTCGATGGTCATCGTGACCTGGAACATATGGGCCGCCAGGTCTTTGGCGGTGATGGCGTAGCTGATTTTTTTGTTTTTCATTTGATGTCGGACGGTGTGTCGATGTCCTGCAGGATGCCGGGATCATCCACCGCCAGTTCGTTAACCGGATTGTTCTTCAATATGCTGCGGGCGCCCTGGTCGCCTTGCAGCGCCAGCAGGGCTGGCAAATGGGCGCGGCCGAATGCGACGGGATTGCCGCGCTGGCCTTTGTGCATCGGCGCGGCGATCGACGCCTCCCCGCCCCGCTCTACTTGCTGCGCCAGGGCCATCATGGTGGCCGTGCGCACGAAAGGCATGTCGGCCAGTGCAATCAGCCAGCCCGAAGCTGCGTGCGCCCGTTGCACCCCGCATGCCAGCGATGCGGCCATGCCGCTTCCGGCGTCGTCGCAGGCCACGACATCGCAACCCATTTCGCGTAGCAGGCTTGCCGTTGCAAAGTCTTCCGGCCGCACCACCGCGACGACGCGCGGCACGGCGGCCAGCAAAGCGCGTGCACTGGCGGCGGCGACGGGCTCGCCGCCGGGCAAGGCCTGCAGCAGCTTGTTGCGCGCGCCTGCCGGGTCGAAGCGGCTGCCCCTCCCGGCGGCCAGCAGGATGCCGACGATGCCGGGCCTCACGGAAGCTTCAGGTACGGACACGCGCTACGCCCTGCCCTACGCTTTGGACAAGTCGAACGGCAGCTTGCGTATGCGCTTGCCGGTCAGCTTGAACACAGCGTTGGCCAGTGCCGGCGCCAGCGGAGGCAAGCCCGGCTCGCCCATGCCGGTCGGGTTGTCGGTCGACGCGACGGTGAAGACCTCCACCACCGGCATATCCGTCATGCGCGCCACCGTGTAGTCGCTGAAGTTGGACTGTTCGACCACCCCGTCCTTCAGCGTGATCGCAGCACCAGGCAAGGTCGCGCCAAGCCCCATCAGCGCCGCACCCTGCACCTGGGCCTCGATTGTCATCGGGTTCACCGGCAGGTTGCAGTGCACGCCGGCCGTCACCTTGTGCAACTTGGGCTGGCCGTTCTTGACCGAAGCGACTACCACGTATGCCACGGAGGTCTCGAACGATTCGTGCAGCGCCACGCCCCAGGCCTGCCCTTTCGGCAGCTTGGTCTTGCCGTAGCCCGACTTCTCGACCGCCAGGTTCAGCGCCGCCAACTGGCGCGGATGCTTGGCGGGATCGATCATCTTGCGGCGGTATTCGACAGGATCCATCTTGGCCACGTGCGCCGCCTCGTCGATCAGCGTCTCCATCACGAAGGCGGTGTGGGTGGACCCCACGGAACGCCACCACAGCACCGGCACGTTGGTTTTCACGTTGTGGACGGTCAGGTTCATCGGCACCGAGTACGGGTCGCCCATGCCTTCCACCATGGTTGCATCGACGCCATCCTTCACCATCATCGGCTCGAACGGCGTGCCCGCGAGGATGGACTGGCCCACGATCACATGGTTCCAGCCGACGATGTTGCCCTTGGCGTCGAAGCCGATATCGGCCTGGTGCACGTGGGAAGGACGGTAATAGCCGCCCTTGATATCGTCCTCGCGGCTCCAGATGATCTTGACCGGTCCCTTGCCCCAGGCCTTGGCAACGTTGACTGCTTCCACGATGTAGTCCGAAGTCGGCACCGCGCGGCGGCCGAAGCCGCCACCCGCCATCATGGTGTTCAGCGTAACCTTGTCAGGCGTCATGCCGGCCGCTTTGGCAGCAGCCACCGCGTCCAGGGTCTGGAACTGGCTGCCCGCCCAGATGGTGCAGGAGTCGGCACGCAAGTCCACAACGCAGTTCAGCGGCTCCATCGGCGCGTGCGCCAGGTAAGGGAATTCATAGGTTGCGCTGATTTTCTTCGGCGCTTTGGCGATGGCCGCAACGTCGGCCTTCTTCACCGGAATGCCGGCAGTTTTAGCCAGTTTCCTGTACTCGGCCAGCTGCTGTTTGCTGCTGACTTTTTCCAGGCCCGCGGTATCCCACTCGACCACCAGCGCATCGCGGCCCTGTTTGGCCGGCCAATAGCCATTGGCCACCACCGCCAGGCCGCTGCCCCCACGATCGGTGTCGACCTTGATCACATCGAGCACGCCTGGAATCGCCTTGGCCTTGGAGGCGTCGAACTTCTTCACCTTGCCGCCAAAGACCGGCGGATGTGCCAGCACAACGACCTTCGCGCCATCCGGTTTGAAGTCCATGCCGAATTGCTGCGTGCCGGTAGACTTGGCGCGCGCGTCGAGACGCGGAGTCGGCTTGCCGATGATGGTGAAGTCTTTGACGTCTTTCAGCTTGACCACTTGCGGGACCGGCTGCTTCATCGCCGCATCGGCCATCGAGCCGTAGGTCGCGCTCTGGCCGGAAGGACCAGTCAGCATACCCTTCGACGCGTGCACCTGCGCCGCTGGCACCTTCCATTGCTCGGCCGCCGCAGCGACCAGCATGGCGCGTGCACGGGCGCCAATTTCACGATACTGCTGCCAGGAGTGTTTGACTGCGGTCGAACCGCCTGTCATCTGGATGCCGAAATTAGGGTCTTTGTAAGGATCACCTGCCGGCGCCAACGCCGAATGCACCTGCGACCAGTCCGCATCCAGTTCCTCGGCGATCAGCATCGGCAATGCCGTCTGCACGCCCTGGCCAAACTCAAGGCGGTTGACCTGGATCGTGATGGAATTGTCCGGTGCGATGTGGAGGAAAGCGTTGGGCGCCACCGGCGGCTTGGCCGGCGCGTCGGCCGCAATCGCACGGGCAAAACGCCCGCCGCCGCTGGCGACGTAGAAGCCGAGGATCAAGCCGCTGCCGGCTTTGAGGAAAGTACGGCGCGAAACCCCGGAGGATTCCGCGACGTCCGCTTGAGCTGCCATGAACCATTCTTTGCGCATGGCGGCCTCCCTTAAGCGATGGATTTCGCGGCGTCTTTGATTGCCGCGCGAATCCGTTGATAGGTGCCGCAGCGGCAGATATTGCCCGACATGGCGTTGTCGATATCGGCGTCGGTCGGCGCCTTATTCGTGCGCAGCAGGGCCGTGGCGCTCATCACCTGGCCGCTCTGGCAGTAGCCGCATTGCGGCACGTCGTGCTTGACCCAGGCATCCTGCACCGCCTTGCCCACCTTGTCGCCGGACATGGCCTCGATGGTGGTGATCTTCTGTCCCACCGCCGCCGAAATCGGCGTAATGCAGGAGCGGATCGCCTGTCCTTCCATGTGCACCGTGCACGCACCGCACATGGCCATGCCGCAGCCAAACTTGGTGCCGGTCATATTGAGGTTATCTCGTAACGCCCACAGGATAGGCGTGGAGGGATCGGCGTCGACTTGAACGTCGCGCCCGTTGATATTCAATGTGACCATGCCAGCTCCTTATTTGATGGTGGCAAACTTAGCTTCGAGGGTACGCTGATCAACTGCTCCTGCAATGCGGCTGCCGTCGGCGAAGAAGATCGCCGGCGTGCCGTTAATATTAATTTTCTGGCCCAGCGCCAGCACCTTCTCGTTAGGCGAGGTGCAGCCGGCCGGCGCGGCTGCAGGCGCTTTGCCGTGCAACATCCAGTCATCCCAGGCTTTGTTGCGGTCAGCGGAGCACCAGATGTTCTGCGACTTGGTCGTGGAGTCCGGCGACAGGATGTTGTACAGGAAAGTGTACACCGTCACGTTGTCGATGTTGGCCAGGGTGTTCTGGCGGAAGCGTTTGCAGTAGCCGCAGTTCGGGTCTTCAAAGATCGCCATCACGCGCTTGCCATTGCCCTTCACGGTCTTCATCGCGAGTTCTTTAGGCAGGTCGTCGAAGTTGATCTTGTTCAGGTCATCGATACGGGCCTGGGTCAGGTCTTGCGAAGTTTTCAGGTCGAAGATATGGCCCACGACCATGATGCTGCCGGCCTTGTCGGTGTAGCGGATTTCGCTGCCGACGCGGATCTCGTACAGGTCAGCGTATTGGGTCTTGGTGATCGAATCGATTTTGACGCCGAGGCGTTCGGTCATCACCTTGCGCAGTTGGGCTTCTTCTTTTGCGTTCTGCGCGTCCGCACAGGACATCAGCATGACCGAAGCCATTGCCAATCCCAGTTTACTCATCTTCATAGTTTCTCCGCTTTACAGCTTTCCGAGGGCATGTGAAATCAGCCGGCGCTTTACGCCCGGCAATTTATCCAGCAAGTTTAGCCCGAAATTGCGCACTGCGCGCACTGGTTCGAGATCGGCGCCAAACAGGCGCTCCAGGCCATCGGTCGCAGCCAACATCAGGCTCACCTCCTCCTTGCGCGCGCGGGCGTAGCGCGCCAGCACCCGGTCGTCGCCAATGGAGCGGTGATCTTCGCGCTCGGACACGGCCTTGACCAGTTCCTGCACGTCGCCGAAGCCCAGGTTCATGCCATGGCCGGCCAGCGGATGGACCACGTGGGCCGCATCGCCAATGAGGGCCACGCGCGACGCCACCATGGAGTGGGGGCGCATCAGGCGCAGCGGGAAGGCTTTGACCACTTCCGGCTGCAATGGTGTCAGTTTGCCCAGCTTTTCACCGGCAAAGGCGGCCAGGCGATCGGCCAGCGCGGCTGCGCCTTCGCGGCAAATGGCATCGGCCAGCATGTCCGGCGCGGACCAGACCAGCGAGACCTGCTTGCCCGGCAGCGGCAGCAGCGCCACGATGCCCTGCTCGCCGGTGAACCACTGGTGCGCCACGCCGTGGTGCGTCAGTTCGCAGGCGAAGTTGGACACGACGCCGCTCTGGTTATAAGGACGGTAATCGAGGCCGATATCGCATTGGCCGCGCACCCAGGACTGGGCGCCGTCAGCTCCGATCACCAGGGCGGCGCCAAGGTGCGAGCCATCTTCCAGCGTAATCACGGCGCCTTCTTCGTCATGCTTCAGCGCCACCGCCTTGCCGTGCACGAAATGCACGTTCTGGGCGAAGCGCAGCGCGGCGTCCAGGGCCTGGTTCAGGTTACGGTCTTCCACGATCCAGCACAGCGTGCCGGTGTGGGCGCCGTAGGCGTCGAAATTCAGGGTGCCCGCCTTGGCGCCGTCACCATTGACCAGCATGGCGTCGACCGGGGCGATACGGACCTGGTCCATCGCCCCCCAGACTTTCAGGGAATCGAGCAGGCGGTGGGCAGTGTGGTTGAGGGCGAACACGCGCACGTCCCAACTGGCCGGGTCCGGGCGCTCCGGCGCCGGCGGCGGGCCCAGCAAAGTAACACTCAAACCGGACTGGGCAAACGCGAGGGCTGCCGTTTTGGCAATGGCGCCATTGCCGACGATGCAGACAGCGGTCTGCACATGGTGATGCGAGGGCTTGTTCATCCAGCCATTATAACTTTCCCGCAATGGAAAAAGGCTATTGCAAACCAAGGATTCCCTGCTATAATGCTGCCTCTTGGCCTGGTAGCTCAGTTGGTAGAGCAGAGGATTGAAAATCCTTGTGTCGGTGGTTCGATTCCGCCCCGGGCCACCAAGAATAAAAAGTGAAAACGCCGACCCTCGTGGTCGGCGTTTTTCGTTTCACCATCCCCTCGACGGCCAACGCGTTCTGCTTCAGACGCCAGCATTGGTGTCGGTATTTTTTACATTTCCCCCCTGGCTTGCCCTTTATAACCTAGTGCGGTTGACTCCGGCCTCACTATGAAGAATGCGGATTAACGTGATGGATTGCACAATCCGGCATGGGAATTGCAGCTTGTTATTCGTTGTCAAGTTCACACAGGGGAACAAATATGAAAATCGTTCTGTTGGCATCCGCTGCGGCGGCTTCATTATTGGCAAGTTCCGCGTTCGCTGGCATTCCCACACCACTGGGGACTCCGCTCGGTTCGGCGCTCCCGCTGGCAGGTGCCGGTGTAATGGGTATTGCCGCCGTTGCTCTCGTCGCCGGCATCCGCATGTTGCGCCGCAAGTAGGGTTGATAGGCTTCTCGCCAGCGGCAACGTAATGGTCGATGAGTTCAATACGCCGTTTCAAATTGCATTCTTCTCGACGGTCGGCGTGTTGCTGCTGCTTGAAAGAGCCAGCGCTTGGCGCCGCGAAGCCGTTGAAACCGGCACCCGCTGGACAAGCAACATCAGCCTGCTCGTCATTGGCAGCCTGATCTCGGGACTGATCGTTCCGGTCGGACTGGTCGGCTTCGCCAACGCGCAGCCGCCGGGTCCGATGGCACGCCTTGGCTGGCCAATGGCTGTGCAGATCGTCGTGACCTTCGTTGTGCTTGACCTGCTGCGCTACTGGGAACATCGGCTGTACCATCGTGTTCCGCTACTTTGGCGCCTGCATCTGGTACATCACAGCGATACCCAGGTGGATGTCACGACCACGGAGCGCCACCATCCTTTGGAATTGGTTCTTGGCACGGCATTCCTGCTGTTGCTGATCTATGCCTTCGGCTTTCCGGCTACCGGCATCGGCATCTACCTGCTGGTCGCCACCGTGGTAACTTTGTATTCGCATGCGAACCTGCATCCGCCGCCTGCCCTCGACCGTGTCATGCGGCACTGGATCGTCACCGCGCCGTTACACGCAGTCCATCACTCGGACCTGAAGGTCCAGACCAACAGCAACTTCTCGACGGTGCTGCCAGTCTGGGACCGGCTGTTCGGCACTTACTCGGATCCGGAGCAAGCGCTTGTCGCGCGATTCGGGCTTGAATATTTTCACGAACCAAAGGACGCAGGGCTGAGCCGTGTTTTGCTGCAGCCGTTCCTGTACCGGCGCCACATGCATTATCCGGCCCGCACTTACAACAGGCATTCCAATACGTCCCTGCTTTCTACTGCGGCCACACTTGACCGACATTGGGCCACCGTCCTGCTCTGGGGGCTCCCCGGCTTCATGCTCGCCGCGCTAGCCCTTTGGCCAACATTGCAAGACCTGGCGCGGATATGGTCAGGCAGCGAATCGTATCAATATGGCTGGCTCGTGATCCCGATGGTGGTGTACCTGCTGGGGTGGCACCGCCAGCAGGAAATCCTGTCCATGACGCCGCAACCCGGTTTTGCCGGCGTTCTGGTGACGCTTACCGGTGCGGCACTGTGGGGCATGGCATCGGCCATGAATCTCGACGTCGGCTGCCATGTTGCCCTCGTGGTCGTGTTGCAGGGAATCGCGATGGCCTTGCTGGGATGGCGCACCTATTGGCGGCTTTTCCCGATACTTGCCTTGCTGTTTTTCATGGTGCCGGCGGGCGACCTGCTGCAGCCTATCCTGCGCAGCGCCACCATCAAGTCGATCGAGCTGTTTGCCGCACTTGCCGGCCTGCCCCATCGCGTTGATGGCTTTGTCATCCATATCGGCAGCCTGCGCTATATCGTGGTGGAAGAATGTACCGGTCAAACCTACGTGCTGCTTGCCGCCTTCCTTTGCTACAGCTTAGGTTTGCTGGTGCTCCAGTCATTCTGGAAGGTAGCTGCGCTGGGACTACTGGGCGCCTTTTTCGGTGTCTTGTCGAATGCGCTGCGTGTTGATTCCATTGTGCTGGTTGACTGGACGCGCGGCACGCAAATGTCGCTATCCTCCCATGGGGCCATCCAGTGGGCGGCATTGCTGCTGACGCTTGGGCTGGTATTTTTCATGCTGAGCCGGCTGGCGAAAGCACCGAGCGAACCGCCCCAGCCTGCCCTGCCAATACCCAGCCCCGCGCGGCAGATTTACCTGGCGCCCTTGCTCGCAGGCCTTTCAGTGGTGGCGATAACCGGTTTCGTGCACATGCGGATGCAAGGGGAAGCGCGCCTTCGCCATGGCAAGGAAATCGCCATCACCCGGCAGCGAATTCCGGGATGGGATCAGGCTGAAGGGCCGGCACAATGGAGTGCAGACCCTGCAAATCAAAGCGATTCGCTAACGCTTACCTACCATCGCAATGGCCAGGTGATGCACGTCCGGATTATTCAAGCTCTTACGTCGGCCGGCAAGCTATCCGGATCGTCTTTCGCGCCGGACGATTCGGGCGCCTGGCATGAAAGCGGGATTCAAAAATATCAGGCCTGTGCCGACTCGCGTTGCGTCGCATTGCTGCACACCACATGGCAACGCAAGCAAGGGAAGGACCGCACGCAGCATCATGCTTTCCATACCTATGGGATCGGCAACAAGCTGATCGAATCAGACCTGCAATTGCGCGCCCTCCGTGGCTGGAACAGGATTACCGGTAAGGCTGACGCGCCGTATATGATCGGACTTATGTTCGAGAATGGCGCGCCAACGGACTTCGACGTCGCGATCGCTTTCGAGGCGATCAAGCACGCAATCGACTGAGTCCTTTTCGCCCCTCATTGTTTGTCGGAAAGCTTTACACAACGCTATCGGTGCGCAGCGCATCATCGATAAAACGTCGCCGTAACTGCTTGTTACTACAAGCGAAACCGGAAATATTGTCGTTATGGCATGATACGTGCTAAGACTGCTGAGTCATTTTTACTTTTAGGACTCAACATGAAAACTATCCGCCAGTTCCTTGCCACCGTTGCGCTGATCGCCCCGCTGTCCGCTTTTGCCTTCCCCATTGCCGCCCCCGGTACCGAGGGCAATCCTGTGATTGTCAGCGGCACCGATGACATCATCGCCCGCTACGAAGGCAATTCCGCTGCTTACAGCAACGACCTTTACCTCGTCACAAACGATGGCATCGCGGGCAACGACATCTTCATCTTCAACAATCACAGCTCCGCCGTTGGCTCCACTGTGAACCTGGGCGCCTTTGCGCTGGGTACTGAACTCGTCTTCCGACTGCACGTCAACAACACCAATACCGATTACTTCACAGGTTTAGCTGGCCGCAATCCGGACGGCTTTTTCCATGCGCGCGTCCAGGGGAACTGGGCTTCCAACACCACCCTGGTCAGCTTCGAAGACCTGTACAACGGTCCTTTTGAATTTAACGATCTGAGCTTCTCCTTCACGAATACCAGCACCCCAATTGACCCGAACGCGGTTCCAGAACCAGCCAGCGTATTCCTGTTCGGCCTGGGCCTGGCCGGCATCGGCGCAGCACGGCGCAAGCAAGGCAAGTCGCAAAAACAGGGCTGATCACCAGAGGTGCTTGCCGTCGATGACGGCGATATCCGCAGTGGCGGCATCAAAGTCATCGAACAAGCGCGCGTTCACAACCACCCGGCGGGTTTGCCCATCCCAGCTTCCATCGATTTCAAACGCCGGCGAATCGGTGTAGGTAGCGCAGCCGCACATGGGGCAAAAATGGTGCGCCACCAACCGGGTATTCCAGCGATACGTGCTGTCGCCGCTTGGCGGCGGCACGAGGCGGAATTGGGCGGGTGTGAAATTTGCTGTGAGCGCGCCCCGCTTGGCGCAGAACGAGCAGGTACAACGCGTTAGCTGCGGGGGAATTTCGCCATCGATCTCGAACGCGACGGCGCCACAGTGGCAACTTCCTTTGATCGTCATGGCTGGCTCCCTGCCTATTTATGCTGGAAGCGCCAATGTAGCGCCAAAAAACTTATGGGGAAGCCCAGGCCGAATCGTGCGCGGCGCGAAAATACAACGATAAATCATTGCATATTTGACTTGCTTAAAAACTAATTGCATTGTGGAAACCACATCTTTACACTCACGGCTTCCTCAATCCATAAGTCTTTATAAGCATGAAAAAGTTTGTATTCGCCGTCGCGGCCCTGCTGGCAACCATGGGCGCAGCCCAAGCCCAAACCCGTCCCCTGCATGGCGTGGTTGGCCTCGGCGTAAGCTTCGGCGGTGACGACCTGGCAACCGCCAAGTACACCAACGGCAACTCCCAAGACATCAAGGCCGGCAGCGGTGTGTATTTCACCGTCGGAGCCGACTACCGCATGAGCGAGCAGTTCTCGGTCCAGGGCACTTTCAACTACCACGTTGACACCACCGCTGCTAATAACGGCAACATCAAGTTCCAACGCTTCCCGGTTGAGCTGCTGGGTTACTACCATGTGAACAACGACCTGCGCATCGGCGCCGGCCTGCGTTACGTGATGGATCCGAAGCTGAGCAGCAGCGGCGTAGCGTCGGGCATCGATGCCAAATTTGACAACACCACCAGCCCATTGGCCGAAATCGAATACTTCTTTACTCCGCAATTCGGCATGAAAGTGCGCTATGTGAAAGAAACTTTCAAAGGCAAAGGCTATTACGACGTGAAAGCCAACCACGTTGGCATTTCGGGTAACTACTACTTCTAAGTCCGCGGTTCCCAAATAAAGAACGCCACCCTCGGGTGGCGTTTTTGCGTTTTCGGCACGTTGTCAGTCGAGGAAGTCGCCGTAGTCGCGCTGGGAGTAGCCTTTCAGCTGTTGCCATGGCAGCGTGGTGGTGAGCTTGGGCTCGGCCTGGACTTCCATGCGATGGAAGACTGTGGCTGCCTGGTCGCCGCTTTCGATGACCAGCGGGATCTGGCGCTGATCATCCCACAGTACGCGGCGGAAGGAGCCGTTGCGTACCAGCTCGCGCCAGCGCGCGCCTGCGACGGTGGATGGGCGCTGCGACAGCGGCATGGTTTGCACGACCTTGGGGTCGAACAAGTAGTAAGCGTTGGTCCAGGAGCCGTCGAAATCGACGTTGCCGTATTCGCCTTGCGGGACGGCGATAACCTCCTTGTTTTTTGCGTCGACGTATTCGAGCTGGGTCTTGTCGCCGGCTAGCTGCACGTGGCGTGGCAGCAGGACGGGATTGAAGTGCTTATGCACGCTGTGATCGTGGTCGCCAGCCTGGGTGGCGCCTGCGGCTGCGGCTTGCGGCGGGACGATGCGGGTGACCCAGACGTGGCCGGGGCGGCGCAGCATGGTTTCTTCGTAGCGGACTTCGCGGGTGACGCCTTCGGGGGTGATGGCTTTGCTGTAGTACTGGATGCGGAGGTCGAGGGGCGGAGCGGAGGTTGGCGTGGCGGCTTGGGCGCCAGCGGAGGCCAGTGCAAGGGCGATCATTGCTTTGCGGAGGATCATTTTTTTTTGAAACCGGTAATTCGGTGTCTGACCCGCAGGGTCAGACACCGTGCTACGTTAGAAGCCGAAGGCGGACTTCAGGAGAGTGAACACTTTCGTGTTGTCGATAGTGCCTTTGAAGGTCTTGGCGCCGGCGCCGGTGGCGAACAGTTTGACGTCGCCGCCGCCGTGGGTTTCGCTGGACAGGCGTACGCCGGTTTCCTGCAGGTAGTCGTTACCCAGCGCGACCGAGCTGTCGATGTTGGTGCGCAGGTTCGGGCGGTTCGGGCCGTTACCAAAAACCAGGGTGGTGTAGGTGTTGCCGTCGGCGTCCTTGCTTGGCTGGCCGGTCTTGTAGTCGCGGTTAATGTCCAGGATCGGGTTGCCGCGCTTGCCGTAACCGTTGAAGGCCAGGGTGTGGTCGTGGTCGGCTGTGACGACGATCAGGGTGTTGGCCAGGGTCGGATCGGTCAGCTTGGCTTTTTCCAGCGCGGCTTTGATGGCGTCGTCGAAGGCGATGGTGTCGGTCAGCGCGCGTTTGGCATTGGTGCCGTGCAGGGCGTGGTCGATACGGCCGCCTTCCACCATCAGGAAGTAGCCATTCGAGTTCTGCGACAGCAGGTCCATGGCCTTGACGGTCATTTCTGCCAGGCTTGGCTGGGTGGCGCCCTCGCCTACCGGCGGCGTTGCGGTGCGGTCCAGTTCATATTCCAGGTGGCTCTTGCTGCTGTACAGGCCAATGAACTTTTTGCCCTTCGGCGCTGCGGTCATCTCGGCCTTAGTGCCGGCCACGGTGTAACCCTTGGCAGCCAGTTCGGCCAGCAGGTCGCGGCCGTCGGCGCGGCCGGCCTTGTTGGTGGTGGCGTTGTATGGGGTGAAGTGGTTGCGGCCACCGCCCATCAACACGTCCACACCGTCGCCCAGCGCGGTGTTGTAACCTGCACCGCCAGGCACGGCCTGGGCTGCGATGGCGTATTGCGCGTTGCGATTGCAGATGTGCGAGAAGGTCGCTGCCGGCGTGGCATGGGTCAGTTCAGTGGTGGTGATCGAACCCACGGCCTTGCCCTTGGCCTTGGCCAGTTCCAGGATGGTGGCTGCTGCGGTGCCGTTGCCTGCTGCGCAGTTGTTCACGCCCAGGTTGCCGTTGACGTCCTTCGATGGCGAGGTCGCCACGGTTTCGGACGACATGGAGATGACTTCATTGGCCATCTTCACGCCGGTCATGTATGCGGCCATCGAAGGTGCGGAGTCGGTGGTCTGCGCGTCGTACGAATAGGTCTTGACGCGAGCAGTGCGCTCCAGCGTGTCCATCGTCAAGCTGCCGTCTTCACCGTACTTATAGATACGCGAAGCCGTGATGGTGGACGGGCCCATGCCGTCGCCCAGGAAAAAGATAATGTTCTTGGCTTCGCCCGCAGCGTTGGCAACGTTCGCGAAACCCAGCGCCAGTGCGGCGGCAATCAGAGTGTGCTTCATATTCGGTTCCAGTTATTAAAGTGTGATCACAGTCCGGCGGCGTTCTTCACCAGGGAGTTGACCTTGGTGTTGTCGATGGTGCCGTTGAAGGTGTCAGCGCCCTTGCCGATTGCGCCCAGGAATACGTCGGTACCGCCGTGGGTTTCGTTACCGGCAGATACACGCACCACAGCTTCCTGATGGTAGGTATTGGCGCTGGTCACGCTGTCGTCCAGGCTGCCCATGGCGGTGCGCGCGCTCTGGGTACGGTTCTCGCCGTTGCCGAAACCGATGATGGAGTAAGGCGCGCCGTCGGAGTCCTTGCTCACGGCGCCGGTGACGTAATCCTTCACCACGCCCAGCACGCCGGCGTTGGAAGCGGTGGTCTTGCCGGTACGCTTGGCGTAGCCGTTCAGCACCAGGGTGTGGTCGTGGTCTGCGGTCACCACGATCAGGGTGTTCTTCAGTTCAGGATCGGTGGTGCGGGCCTTGGCCAGGGCGGCCTTGATCGCGTTGTCGAAAGCCTGGGTGTCCTGCAGCGCTTTCTTGGCGGTGGTTTCGTGCAGCGCGTGGTCGATACGGCCGCCTTCCACCATCAGGAAGTAGCCCTTGCTGTTCTTGGACAGGACGTCCATCGCCTTGGTGGTCATGTCGGCCAGGCTAGGCTCCTTGGAAGGATCGCGGTCCAGGTCATAGCTCATATGGCCGGAGGTGAACAGGCCAAGCAGGCGGTCGGTCTTGGTGCCGTCGATTGCGTTGAATTCTGCAGCGTTGCTGGCGTAGGCGTAGTTCTTGGCCTTCATTTCAGCGATCAGGTCGCGGCCGTCGGCACGCTTGCCGCCATCCTTGACGGTCTGGAAGAACTGGCGACCGCCGCCCATCAGGACGTCCAGGCCGGTGGTGCCCAGCGCGGCGTTGTAGCCGGCGCCGCCAGGCACTGCTTGCGCAGCGATATCGTTCTCCAGGTCGCGGTGGCAGATGTGCGAATAGGTGGCGGCTGGAGTGGCATGGGTGACGCGGGTGGTGGTTACCACGCCGGTCGCCCGGCCCTGGTTCTTGGCCATCTCGAGCAGCGTTGGTACCGCCTTGCCGTTGGCGGCGCCGCAGTTGTTACCCAGCTTGTTGCCGTTTGCGTCAGCGATCGGGTCGATGGCCTTGGTGTCGGACGACATCGAGATCACTTCATTGTTCATCTTCACGCCGGTCATGTAGGCCGACATCGAAGGCGCGCTGTCGGTGACTTGCGCATCGTTGGAGAACGTCTTGACGAAGGCAGTTTCCGGCAGGGTGTCCATGGTCAGCTCGCCGTCTTCGCCGACCGAGTAGATGCGCGCTGCGGTCATGGTGGTCATGCCCATGCCGTCACCCAGGAAGAAGATGACGTTGGTTGGCGCCGCGGTATTGGTTTGACCGTCAGTGGACGTATTCGTCGAGTCGCTACTGCCGCAGCCGGCAATCATTGCAGCGATGGCGACGCTGATCGCCGCCTTCAGGGAGGCTTTGTATTTCATGTGTTCTTCCAGCATGGTTGAAAAACTGACACGATAGTGCCGCTTTGTGACGGCGCCATGACCGCTTCATAGCAAAATGATGACCAGATGTGGTTGCATATATAATAATTTTTTCTTTTTTTTGAGCAAGCCATGTCTCGATACCCATTCGCCCTGGCGGCGCTGATGATTCCCACCGCCGTACTGGCCAACGACGGTATTGCCGCGGTCGGTGTTGGCGGCATCGTGTTCGGCAAGACCGATGCCATCGCTATGAAAAAGGAAGTGCTGACCATCGGCTACGACAAGATCAGCGTTGATTACGAATTCCTGAACGAGTCGGCCAAAGACTTGGAGGAAACCATCGTGTTTCCCTTGCCGCCCTATCCCGCCGAGGCACAGCCCAGCGACACCCACTACGGCCAGCCGAATGGCTTTTCCATCCTGGTGGACGGCAAGCCGGTCACGTTCAAGAGCCGGCTCACCGCGCTGACCAAAGACGGGAAAGATGTGACAGCACAGTTGAAGAAACTGGGATTGAATGACGAGCAAATTGCCAATCCAAACCTGTTTGTCCAGGAAAACCGCCGAGGCCCTTATTTAAGCGAACAGCAGACCAGCGAGTTGACCAGGCTGGGCCTGTTCATCGATGGCTGGGAAGGAGCGGCCTGGATGGTCAAAATCGATTATGTCTGGACGCAGAAATTTGCAGCCAAAAAGCTGGTACGCGTCCACCACGACTACCGGCCATTTGCCGCTGCCGGCAGTGGATCGGAAATGTTCGATGAACGGTTCCGGCAGAAGTTTTGCGTTGATCAAAGCTTCCTTGCCGCGCGCGCCAGGACAATCGATAGCGGCCGAGGCTTCGACGGCAGCGACGTCTCCTACATTCTCACCACCGGCAATACCTGGAAACGCGGCATTGAAGACTTCACGCTAAAACTGGTCAAGCGCAAGCCGGACGAACTAGTCACCTTGTGCTTCCCAGGCTCATTCAGGAAGCTTGATGCCCTGACGCTCCAGGTTCACCTCAAAAACTTCAAGCCGGCACAAGACCTGCATATCCATTTTGCGAATGTCGACTATGAAGGCCATGGCAACAGCGGCGTCATGCCCGTTTTACCGCGCTAATTCCACATCGCGAAAAGTGAATCCCACATTGTAGAAAATCGCTTGGCGGCGCACCATGCCGCCGAGTTCATTCTACGAAAAGACATTTCATATCATGGCAAATGAAAAATAAGTCATTGAAATTCAACGATAAAATATAACTTATATGTCTTATATAAGACATGGTGCAACGCAAAAGAACGGCCTATCATTATCTCAAGTGCTTCGCCTTTCTTAATCCGCTTTTTTGCTAGGAATAGACCATGTCCCACTACCAAGACGACATCAACGCCATCGCCGCCCTGAAAGAACGTAACGGCAGCGCCTGGAACGCCATCAGCCCGGAAGCGGCCGCCCGTATGCGCGCCCAGAACAAGTTCAAGACCGGCCTGGACATCGCCCGCTACACCGCCAAGATCATGCGCGCCGACATGGCCCGCTACGATGCCGATCCATCCCAGTACACCCAGTCCCTGGGCTGCTGGCACGGTTTCATCGGCCAGCAAAAAATGATCTCGATTAAGAAGCACTTCAACAGCACCGACCGCCGCTACCTCTACCTGTCGGGCTGGATGGTTGCCGCGCTGCGCTCCGAGTTCGGCCCGCTGCCTGACCAGTCGATGCACGAAAAGACCGCCGTATCGGCCCTGATCAAGGAGCTGTACACCTTCCTGCGCCAGGCTGACGCACGCGAACTGGGCGGCTTGTTCCGCCAGCTGGACGCCGCTACCGGCGAAGCCAAGAAAGCCATCCAGGACAAGATCGACAACCACGTGACCCACGTCGTGCCTATCATCGCCGACATCGACGCTGGTTTCGGTAACGCCGAAGCGACCTACCTGCTGGCCAAGCAGTTCATCGAAGCCGGTGCATGCTGCATCCAGATCGAGAACCAGGTATCGGACGAGAAGCAGTGCGGCCACCAGGACGGTAAAGTCACCGTTCCACACGAAGACTTCCTGGCCAAGATCCGCGCAGTGCGCTACGCCTTCCTGGAACTGGGCGTTGACGACGGCATCATCGTGGCCCGTACCGACTCGCTGGGCGCCGGCCTGACCAAGCAGATCGCCGTCACGGCCAAGCCAGGCGACCTGGGCGACCAATACAACGCCTTCCTGGATTGCGACGAAGTTTCCGCTGACGCACTGGGCAACGGCGACGTGATCATCAAGCGCGACGGCAAGCTGCTGCGTCCTAAGCGCCTGCCTTCCAACCTGTTCCAGTTCCGTTCCGGCACTGGCGAAGCACGCTGCGTACTGGACTGCATCACCTCGCTGCAGAACGGCGCCGACCTGCTGTGGATCGAAACCGAGAAACCGCACATCGGCCAGATCGGCGGCATGGTCAAGGAAATCCGCAAGGTCATCCCGAACGCCAAGCTGGTGTACAACAACAGCCCATCGTTCAACTGGACCCTGAACTTCCGCCAGCAAGTGTACGACCGCATGAAGAACGCCGGCGAAGACGTTTCGGCCTACGACCGCGCTGCGCTGATGAATGTCGAATACGACAGCACCGCGCTGGCCATCGAGGCAGACGAGAAGATCCGCACCTTCCAGGCCGACGCAGCACGCGAAGCCGGCATCTTCCACCACCTGATCACCCTGCCGACCTACCACACCGCGGCACTCTCGACCGACAACCTGGCCAAGGAATACTTCGGCGACCAAGGCATGCTGGGCTACGTGGCCGGCGTGCAGCGCAAGGAAATCCGCCAAGGCATTGCCTGCGTCAAGCACCAGAACATGTCCGGTTCCGACATCGGCGACGACCACAAGGAATACTTCAGCGGCGAAGCTGCCCTGAAGGCGGCCGGTAAAGACAACACCATGAACCAGTTCTAAGCCTGCACCTCCAAAGCAAGCAACGCCACCTTCGGGTGGCGTTTTTTATTGGGGCCCGGCGTCGTCAGGCGGTCTGCTGGCCGCGGCCGGCGTGGTACAGCTGGTAGGCCTCGGCCACCAGTGCTACCAGCGTCTCCGGCTGCACCGGCTTTTCGATGAATTTATAGACGGCGCCCATATTGATTGCCTGGCGCGTCGACTCGGCGTCGTCGCAGGCGCTCAACATGATGCGCAAAGCATCGGGGTACATACGCCGCACCCGGCTCAGGACTTCGACCCCGCTGAGGGTCGGCATGCGCTGATCGCACAGCATCACGGCCACTTCGTTGCAGGCCAGGTATTCAAAGGCTTGTTCGGGATCGCTCGTGGCGTGCACCCGGTAGCCTTCATTGCTCAATACAAGGTCGAGCAATTCCAGCATATGGGTATCGTCGTCCAGCACCAGCAATGCCGGTGCGTCGGGCGCGCGCCCGGTCAAGTGGCCCGGCAGGCGGTAGTCGGCGCGCAGCAGTTCTTCCAGCGCCTCGGCCGCTAATGGCTTGCTGAAATAGAAGCCTTGCACGATATCGCAATTGCGCTGGGCCAGCAGCGCCAGCTGCCCTTCCGTCTCCACGCCCTCCGCCACGACTTCCAGGTGCAAGCTGTGCGACATGGTGATGATGGCGTCCGAAATGGCCAGGCTGCCCGGGTCGGTGGTGATTTCCCGTACAAAGGAGATATCGAGCTTCAGGCGGTCGATCGGGAAGCGCTTCAGGTAGCTCATATTCGAGTAGCCCGTCCCGAAATCATCGATGGACAGTTCGACCCCAATCGCCTTCATGCGCTCCATCATCGGCACGCTGTGCTCCGGGTCGGCCATCGAGATGCTTTCGGTCAGTTCCAGCTCCAGGCAGTGCGCATCCAGGCCGCTATCGGCGAGGGCTGAGCGCACCACGTCTTCCAGTTCCTTTTGCGCGCACTGCCGCGCCGAGATATTCACGGCCACAGGCAGCGGCGGCAGGCCTGCATCCTGCCAGGCCTTATTCTGCTTGCAAGCGCGGCGCAGCACCCATTCGCCGATAGGGATGATCAGGCCCGATTCTTCGGCAAAGGTGATGAAATGCCCCGGCCCCAGCAAGCCTTTCTCCGGATGGCGCCAGCGCAGCAGCGCTTCCAGTCCCACTACGCGGCCGCTGCGCAGGCTCACCTGCGGCTGGTAATGCAATTCGAATTCATCACGTTCCAGCGCAAGGCGCAAGCTGGCGCCCAGCTCCAGCTGCTTTTGCGCGCGTAGTTGCAAGTCCTCGGTGAAAAACTGGAAGCCGTTGCGCCCCAGCTCCTTGGCGCGGTACATGGCGGTGTCGGCATGCTTGATCAGGATTTCCGCATCGGCGCCATCCTGCGGGAATGCGGCCAGGCCGATACTGCAATGAATCTGGATATCACGCCCGGCCAGCGCGAGCGGCGCGGCCACGTTTTCCAGCACGGTGCGCACGCGCTCAATCAATTGCGCGTCGCCCAGCGCACCCTGCTCTCCATCGCGCAGCAAGAGCACGAATTCGTCGCCGCCAAAGCGCGCCGCCGTGTCGCGCGGACGTATGCTGGACTCAAGGCGCAGCGCCACTTCGCGCAGCAGCTGGTCGCCGGCCTCGTGGCCAAGGTTGTCGTTGATTAGCTTGAAGTCGTCCAGGTCGATGAAGGCCACGACAAGGCGTTCGCCATGCCGCTGCGCGCTGCCGATTGCCTGGTTCAGGCGGTCCAGCATCAGGCTGCGGTTAGGCAAGCCGGTCAAGGTGTCGAATTGCGCCTGGTGCGCCAGTTGGTCAGCGTCGTTGCGCGCGTCGGTGATGTCGCTGATGATGGCTACGTAGTGGCTGGGCGGCCCGCCATCGCTGTGAACCGGCGCAATACTGACCTCATTCCAGAAGGCTTCGCCATCGCGCCGGTAGCCGCGCAGCACAGCATGGGCGCCGCGTCCTTCGCGCATGGCCAATCCGACTTCATGCAAGCCTGGCTGGTCAACATCGCCGCGCACCAGGAAATCGGCTGGTTTGCCCAGCACCTCAGCCGCGCTGTAGCCGGTAATGCGCTCGAATGCCCGGTTGACGTATTCGAGCGGGAAGCCCGGCTTGCCCAGGTCCACGATCATGATGCCGTTGAACGTTGATTCCATCGCCCGCTCGCGCAAATGCAGCGCGGAGCTCATGGAATTGAAGACCGTGGCCAGCTCGCCGATTTCATCGTTCTTGTCTTTGACCTGGGCGATCGCGCGCCGGCCGCGCCCCAGCTCAAGGGCCGCGTCGGTCAACTGGCGCAGCGGCGCCGAGACTGCGCGCGCCAGGTAGAGCGCGCTGCCCAGTGCCAGCAGCAGCCCGGCCACTGCAAGGACGCTGAGCAAGCGCATGGCCTGCGCCGCAAAGCCGGACAAGTCCTTGTACAGCGGCGTGTATTCGAACACCAGGCCCGCGACGATACGGTTGGCCGAGTCACGCACCGGCACCACGATCTGCTGCAATTCCGGTTCAGTCTCGGTGGCGGCCTCCGTCATTGTCCGCGGCTGGCCATCACGCAGGGTCTGGGCGATGATGCCGCGCCGCACGCCCTCTTCGATCTTGGTGCCGATATGCTCCTTGGTGACGTCGGCCAGGATGGTGAGATCCATCGCGACCACTTCCAGGTCGCGCTTTTCGCGTTCTGCAATAAAGTCGATCAGCTCTTGGTAGCTCTTCTTGCGCGAGGCGGGCGTGTCGTATTCCGTTTCGAAGGCCACCAGGGTGGACATGGCCTCCGCCACGTAGCGCGCCTCGGTGTCGATAGAACGCCGCGCAAGTTCGCGCATTTCGCCGATAGTGAAGACACCGGCTATGCCTATAACGGTAAAAACCGCTGCAATGACAGTTGTAAGCTTGGTCGAAATGCGCATGGCTTCCTTTCCAAGGAGCTGAGGCTATAGATTAGCCTATTTCCCCGTACAGGAAGCACTTAGAAAGCGACCTATCTTACTTGCATATTGGTAGCAACATCCTCCAATGCCAGCGCCGCCATGGCGCGAATTCCCGCGTATGACTTGGCCGATGCGATGAAGCGGCCGTTGTGACAGAAGCCCGCGTCCGGCACGCCGGTAACCGCCGCCAGGTCGGCATCGCGCAGGCCAGCCCACGCTCCCGGCAAATCCGCCCGCGCATCGAAGCTCTCGGCGCTGACCGGCACCGTATGCAAGATGTGGCGCTGTTCGCCGATGCTGTAGCTGATCACGAACAGCACTTTCGGCATTTCCTTGCGCACCACCTGGCTCCACGGCAGTGCCCCGTTCTTCAGGAACAGCACTTTGCCGCCTTCCAGTACCTCGCCCTGGCGCACCTGCTCCAGCGCCAGCAAGGCGCCGACGCGGTAGCGCACCGCATTGACCATGACATCGGCCAGCAGCGCCATCGCACGGCGGAACTGGGCCAGGCGGTATTCCTCGGCTGCCGCGCCGTACCCCAGCCTGTCCTCGTCCATCCAGTTGGTGTTGAAACCGGAGACCACCGCCGACAGGCCATAGCCGCCCGGCGCGCTCTTGGCCATGCCGACGTCCGACATGTCGAGGTATTGCACCACGTCGGCATCGATGCCATAGGCGATTTCCCGTGCCTTGTCGTCGGACAGGGCCTGCCCGGTATGCGCCAGGGCCAAGGCGCTGACGCAACGCCCGCCGTATTCGCGCCAGACCAGGCCCGCGCTGGCGTAAGGCACGCCAGACTGCCGCGCCACCTCAAAGCCTTTTTGATGGTGGTCGAAGCGGCCCGTTGCAGGGTCGTAGACGCCGCCGACATCGACCGCGAAATCGGCCGTATCGATGATGGCCTGGTCGCGCGTGCGGACAATCTCGGCGTCAGGGAATAAAACGTTCAGAACAGCGACAGCCCACGCATCGTCTGCGTGGAACTTGCCGCTGTGGGTCACTATAAGCATGCGTCATCCATATCGTTGAAACTACAGTCATGATATACCGTGACACAATCCAGATACGTTTCCTTCCTATACTTGGCTCAACCACCAACACTTTGCGGAGAGAGCTTTGGAAAACAAAATCAACCAGCAGCGCCGTTCCCTGCTCGGCGGCGCGTTCGCACTGGCCGGCCTGACTGCCCTCGCGCCCGTCACCAGGGCCGCAGCCTTGCCCGCCAAAGCCGGGCGTTCGCTGGGCGAGATGCGCACGGTGCGTACAGCCGAACTGGAAGTCGGCTATGCGGAACTGGGGCCGGCCAGCGGCCAGCCTGTGATCCTGCTGCACGGCTGGCCTTACGATATCCACAGCTTCGAAGAAGTTGCGCCCTTGCTGGCGGGCGCCGGCTACCGGGTGATCATGCCTTACCTGCGCGGCTATGGCAGCACGCGCTTCCTGTCCAAAGAAGCCTTCCGCAACGCCCAGCAGACCGCCGTGGCGCTCGACATCATCGCCATGATGGATGCGCTGAAGATCCAGCAAGCGATTTTCGGCGCCTTCGACTGGGGCGCCCGCACGGCCTGCATCATCGCGGCGCTGTTCCCGGAACGCTGCAAGGGCCTGGTTTCAGTCAGCGGATATTTGATCAGCACCCCGGCGGGCAACAGGAAGCCACTGCCGCCGCAGGCCGAATATGAATGGTGGTACCAGTATTACTTCACCACGGAGCGCGGCCGCCTCGGGTATGAGGCCAGCCGCCATGAATTCAATCGCCTGATCTGGAAGACGGCCTCGCCGAAGTGGGCCTTTGACGACGCAACCTTTGCGCGCAGCGCAGCGGCCTTCGACAATCCGGACCACGTGGAAATCGTGGTCCACAACTACCGCTGGCGCCTCGGCCTGGCTGATGGCGAACGCAAATACGATGCGCTGGAGGCACGTTTGGCCGAAGGCCCGCCAATCACGGTACCATCGATTACGATGGAAGGCGACGCCAACGGCGCACCGCATGCGCCGCCCTCTGCCTATGCGAAGAAATTCACCGGCAAGTACCAGCACCGCGCGCTGGCTGGCGGCATCGGGCATAACCTGCCTCAGGAGGCGCCGCGCGAGTTCGCGCAGGCCATCCTCGATGTCGCCCTGCTGTAACTAGCTGTAGTTTTCCGGGTGCGCCTCGAACAGGCGCTTGTGCTCCTGGCAGCAGAAGTAATACGTGCGCTTGCGATAGACGGAGGACGGATCGCCTTTGGCCACGTCCATATCGCAAATCGGGCAAAGCGGGTGTTCGGCGGTCGAAACGCGCTTCTTGGCATAAATGCTGTTGGACGATGGATCGAGCCAGCCCTGGCCCTGGTACTCCAGCGTGTAGGCCGTATTGCTTGCCACATTGCGGCCGAAATAGCGCTCCACCACGCGCAAGGCGAGGTCAATGCCGGAAGAGAGCCCGCCGGCGGTGGCGATATTGCCCTCTTCAACAAAACGGGCGCCGCGCTTGAGATTGACCTTGGGGTAGTTCATGGCGAAGTCCTTGAAGGCCCCGTGGTAGGTCGTCGCTGATTTCCCGTCCAGCAGGCCGGCGTGGGCCAGGATGAATGCCCCGGTGCAGACCGACATCGTCAAGTCCGCCGTGCGCGACGCCTCGCGCAGCCAGTCCAGCACCGCAAGATCGTTGATCGTCTGTGCCGGGACCACGATCACCTTGGGCGCAGGGGCATTCTTGATGGTGTAGTTCGGCACGATTTTCATGCCGCCATAGGTGGTGATGGGCGCTTCCGTGGCGCCAACCGTGTACATCTGAAATACGGGTCCCGGGCGCCCCGGCAAGCTGACATTGGAAAACACCTCCCACGGTCCGCCAAAGTCGATAACGACCGCATTATCGGACAGGAGGAAGGCCACCGGAATGCTGCCCTCGGCCGGTGGTTTCAACGGTGCGGCGGGCACGCCTGCGGTGGCAGCCGGGGCCTTGGCAAGGCCCAGTGCGGGCAAGGCAGCACCCAGGCCCATTGCGGTGGAAATGCGGAACAGCTCTCTTCTTTTCATGATTATGGCCTCCAGGATTTGGTGAGGCCTGTAGTCTCCCATCGCCCCTTGGCAAGCGCGATACAGTTCGCTGCAAGCGGCTGTGGTTTCGCTGCAAACCCGTGGCCCGCCGCCATGGATTTCCCCTATCATTGCGGCCATGACCGCAATCGCCCCCTTCTTCGCCTGGCTGGCACTGGCCCTATTCGACGCAACCCAGACCGTGGTGTCGATGAAAGCCATGGGCATGCAGCATTACTGGTGGACGCTGTTTTTCGTGACCATGTCCGCCTGGGGCATCTGGGCCGGAGCTACGCCCTTCGCACTGAAACTGCTGCAGCGCTTTCCCCTGCCTTCGCGCGCGCCGCGCAACTGGCTGGTGCACGCCCTCGCATGCCTGGCCATTGGCGCCATCTGGACAGGCTGGGCCGCCATGCTCGAAAACCTGACCAACCCCTTCGCCTATCCCAAAGGCCCCGATCCCTTCCTCCCGCTGTGGAAGGCCAAGTTCACCGGCAGCCTGGTAGGGGACGTGATCCTGTACGGCGCCATTGCAACGCTGAGTGTGACCTTTGAAACCCGCAAGCGCCTGTCGCAGCAGCGCGAACTGCTGGCGAAAGCGCAGTTGGCGGCGCTCCGCCTGCAGCTCGAACCGCATTTTATTTTCAATGCGCTGAACGCCGTCACGGGCCTGATCCGCGAAAAGAAGGACAATGAGGCAATCGCCACCGTCGCTGCGCTGGGCGACCTGCTGCGGCGCGTAACCGACCGCTCCGAGCGCCAGTTCGTGGCGCTGGAAGACGAAGTGGATTTCCTGTGCAAATACCTGGAGATCCAGCAATTGCGCTTCGCCGAACGCTTGCGCTGCAAGTTCGACATCCCCGCCAGCCTGGCGCGCGCCCAAGTGCCGGACTTCATTCTGCAGCCGCTGGTTGAAAACGCGATCAAGCACGGTATCGCCAAGCGCGCCAAGGGAGGCGCACTGAGCGTGAGCGCCAGGCGGGATGGCGAAGAACTCACCCTTAGCGTGTACAACGAAGGCCCTGCACTGGCGCCGGGCGGCATGCACGGCGTGGGCTTGTCCAACACGCGCCAGCGCCTGCAAGCCCTGTATGGCGCAGCGCAATCGCTGCTACTGCGCGACGTGGAGCACGGCGTACTGGCAACTGTCACGCTGCCCTACCAGGAGAATTGATGCTGCGTGCAATGATCATCGACGACGAGCCTCTGGCGCGCAGCAACGTGGCTCACCTCCTCGCGCGCGACCCGGCGATTACTATTGTGGCCCAATGCGATTCGGCGCAGGACGCACTGAGTGCCCTGCCGGCGGCCAAGCCCGACCTGGTCTTCCTCGACGTTGAAATGCCGGAATGCGACGGTTTCGAACTGCTGGAACGGCTCGGCACATCGCCGCCCTTCGCCATCGTCTTCGTCACCGCCCACCACCAGTTCGCGCTGCGCGCCTTCGAAGTCGGCGCTCTCGACTACCTGCTTAAGCCATTCGACGACCAGCGCTTCGACCGCGTGCTGGAACGCGTAAAGGAACGCTTGCGCGTACCTGGCGAAACGCGGCGCTTCATCATCAAAAACGGCGGCACGCTGGACGTGGTGAAGTTCGCCGACATCGACTGGGTCGAAGCCAGCGACTACTACACGACCCTGCACGCCGGCGGCAAGACGCACATGCTGCGCCGCAGCCTGTCCGACCTGGAAGGCGAACTGGCGCCGCACGGCTTCCGCCGCATCCACCGTTCGGCCATCGTCAACCTCGAACGCGTGCGGGCACTGGAGCTGCGCGAGGACGGCGAGTACGAGGTGGTGCTGGAATCCACCCAGCGCCTGCGCATGAGCCGCCGCTACCGCAAGACTGTGCTGGATAAACTGGCCCCGCTTTAGTTATACTTGCATTTTTCTCAACCATTCGGGAACCATGCAACGATTAATCTTGGCCATTGCCGTGCTCACCCTGAGCGCGTGCGCCACCCAGAAAGAGCAAGACCGCATCGAGGAAATTTCAAAGACGCCGCTGCGCGACCTGAATATCTCCAAGGTTGAAATCCCCGGCGTGCTGCGCGACGCGATGGGCAATCCGTATAAAACCCCAGCCGACAGGAGCTGCCCGGCCCTGCAGGCGCAGGTAGCGGACCTGGACGAGGAGCTGGGCCCGGACCTGGACGTCCCCGAAGTCAAGCTTGGCCACATGGAGCAAGGCCGTGAAGCCATCGGCAATGCCGCCACCGGCGCGCTGCAAAACACCGTCGAAGGCGCCATCCCCTTCCGTGGCTGGCTGCGCAAGCTGAGTGGCGCCGAACGCCAGTCGCGCCAAGCGCAAGCTGCGGTATTGGCCGGCAAGGTGCGGCGCGGCTACCTGAAAGGCATCATGCAGACAACTTCCTGCCACCAGGTTTGAATGCTTGCTTTTGCTGCACCGCATCATGCTAGAATCGTTGCAATCTTAGCCATGCGGAGGCCAGCAAATGAAACGCGTAATCTTCAACCAGAAGGGCGGAGTCGGTAAATCGACCATTGCGGTAAACCTGGCGGCCATTGCGGCGCACCATGGCAAGCGCACGCTATTGATCGACATCGACCCGCAGTGCAATAGCAGCCGCTATGTGCTCGGCGCAGCGACGCAGGACATGGCGCCCACGCTGGGCGCCTACTTCGAGCAAATGCTTAGCTTCAGCATGTTCGCCAAGCCCGCCGGCGAGTATGTGCACGCCACGCCCTTCGACAACCTCTCCATCATGCTGGCGCATCCGGAGCTGGGCGACCTGCAGTCCAAGCTCGAATCGCGCCACAAGATCTACAAGCTGCGCGACACGCTGAACGAGCTGCAAAAGGACTACGACGAAATTTACGTCGACACACCGCCCGCCTATAACTTCTTCACGCAATCGGCACTCATCGCCGCCGATAGCTGCCTGATCCCCTTCGACTGCGATGACTTCTCGCGCCAGGCCCTGTACACCCTGGTCAACAACGTAAAAGAGATCAAGGCCGACCACAATCCGAACCTGCAGATCGAAGGCATCGTGGTCAACCAGTTCCAGCCACGCGCCCTGCTGCCGCAGCGCATGGTGGACCAGCTCAAGGAAGAAGGCTTGCCGGTGTTCGAGAACAAGCTCTCGAGCTCAATCCGCATCCGCGAATCGCACGAGCGCAACCTGCCCATGATTCACCTGGACCGCAGCCACAAGCTAAGCCAGGAATTCCTCGCGCTATACGGCGAGCTGCGCTGAATTTGATCCAGGTCATGGCGAGGCCGCGGGGGCATGGCTAAGCTTGCGCCTTTTGCCTGCCATGCTGACCGCCCCCGAACTCCTCCTGCCCGCCGGCTCCCTGGCCAAAATGAACGCCGCCTTTGACTTCGGCGCAGACGCGGTCTACGCCGGCCAGCCGCGCTACAGCCTGCGCGTGAGGAATAACGATTTCTCCACACTGCAGGCGCTGCAGGAAGGCATCGAAGGCGCCCACGCGCGCGGCAAGCAGTTCTTCGTCGCCAGTAACATCTTCGCCCACAACTCCAAGCTCAAAACCTACTTGCGCGACATGGCGCCGGTCATCGCCATGAAGCCCGATGCCTTGATCATGGCCGATCCCGGCCTGATCATGATGGTGCGCGAAGAATGGCCGGACATGCCGATCCACCTGTCCGTGCAGGCCAATGCCGTCAATTGGGCCGACGTCAAATTCTGGCAGCGCATGGGACTGACGCGCGTGATCCTGTCGCGCGAACTGTCGCTCGACGAGATCGAGGAAATCCGCCAGCGCTGCCCAGAAATGGAGCTGGAAGTCTTCGTGCACGGCGCGCTGTGCATGGCCTACTCCGGCCGCTGCCTGCTATCGGGCTACTTCAACCACCGCGACGCCAACCAGGGCACTTGCACCAACGCCTGCCGCTGGGACTACAAGGTCGGCGAAGGCTGCCAGGACGCGACGGGCGACATCTCCGTACTGCACCAGCAGCCGCGCCACCCGCTGGCCAGCCAGACCTACCTGCTGGAAGAAGCCGGCCGTCCCGGCCAGCTGATGCCGATCTTCGAAGACGAACACGGCACCTACATCATGAACTCGAAAGACCTGCGAGCGGTGGAGCACGTCGAGCGTCTGGTAAAGATCGGCGTCACCTCGCTGAAAGTGGAGGGCCGCACCAAGTCCGCCTACTACGCCGCCCGTACCGCACAGGTGTACCGCAAGGCCATCGACGACGCCGCGGCTGGCCGCGCTTTCGACGAAAGCCTGCTCGGCCAACTGCAAGGCCTCGCCAACCGCGGCTACACGGACGGTTTCTACCAGCGCCACCACACCCAAGAGCACCAAAACTACATGCGCGGCAGGTCGGAGACTGACCGCAGCCAGTATGTTGGGGACGTGATCGGGATTGAAGACGGCTGGGCGCGCGTCGACGTGAAGAACCATTTCGCGGTGGGCGACCGCATTGAAGTGATGCACCCAAGCGGCAACCGCGACATCACCTTATCCCGCCTGCTGGCGGACGACGGCAGCGACATCACGATCGCCCCTGGCAGCGGCCACATCGTGCGCATCCAGCTCGACGAAGGGCTGGATGGCGCAATGCTGTCGCGCTACCTTTAAAGATAAAAGTCGGGGTCAGGTCGAGCAAACGGACACGGGCCCAAGCGCTACGCGCTTGAGCCCGTGTCCGTTTGCTCGACCTGACCCCGACTTTTTAAATGGAAGGGATTACCAGAAAATCACACGTTGATCCGGCGGCAGGTACATCTTGTCGCCTTCTTTTACGCCAAAGGCGTCGTAGAAGCCTGGGTGGTTCTTCAGGCTGCCGTTCACGCGGAATTCGGATGGCGAGTGCGGGTCGGACTTCACTTGCTGGATCAGCGCGGCGTCGCGCGCCTTGCCGCGGCGGGCTTGCGCCATGCCCATGAAAATTCGCTGTTCGGCAGTGTAGCCGTCGACCACCGGTGCCGGCTTGCCTTTCAGGTAGATCTTGTAGGCGCGGGTTGCCATGATCAGGCCTGCATTGTCGGCGATGTTCTCGCCCAGGGTCAGTTCGCCGTTGACGTTGTAGCCGGCAACCGGGCTGTAGCCGTTGTACTGCGCCACCAGCATCTTGCCGCGTGCCGCGAACTTCTCGCCGTCTTCCTTGGTCCACCAGTTGCGCAGGTTGCCGTCGCCGTCGTACTGCGAGCCCTTGTCGTCGAAGGCGTGGCTGATTTCGTGGCCGATGGAGATACCTACCGCGCCGTAGTTGATGGCCGGTTCCGCTTTCGGGTCAAACAGCGGGAATTGCAGGCGTGCGGCCGGGAACACTACTTCGTTCAGCGAAGGGCTGTAGTAGGCGTTGACGGTTTGCGGCGTCATGCTCCATGCGGAACGGTCCACCGGCTTGCCCAGCTTTTCGATGCTGAAGTTGTGGGCGAAGTCGCGCGAGCGCAGCACATTGCCCACCAGGTCATTGCGCTCCACCTTCAGCTTCGAGTAGTCGCGCCATTTATCAGGGTAGCCCACCTTCACATTGATCTTGGCCAGCTTGGCTTTCGCTTGCAACTTGGTCTCTGGGCTCATCCACTCGAGGGTGTCGATGCCTTCGCGGAAGGCGATGATGAAGTTCTGCACCATCTCCGCAACCTGTTGCTTGCGTTCGGCCGGGAAGTATTCCGCCACATAGGCCTTGCCTACCATTTCACCCAGCGCGCGGTTCACTTCCGCGATGCCGCGCTTTTGCAGCGAGCGGTTTTCCTTGGTGCCGGCCAGCACGGCGCCACGGAAGGCAAAATTCTCGTCCACGAAAGCCTGCGACAGGTAAGGAGCGAAGGAGCTGATCATGTGGAATTCGAAGTAAGCCTTCCACACCGGCAGCGGGGTCGCTTCAATCAGCTTGTTCATCGCGGCCAGGAAGCTTGGCTGGCTGACGATCACGGAGTCGATCTTGCCCGCTACGCCAACGCCTTGCAGGTAAGCGTCCCAGTCGAAGCCTGGCATCAGCGCTTTCAGTTCGGCCAGCGACATCTTGTTGTAGGTCTTGACCGGATCGCGGTTCTCGACGCCGGACCATTGGGCTCGGGCGATCTGGGTTTCCAGTGCCACGATCTGCGCCGCTTCCTCCGCCGCTTGCATGTGGCCTGCCAGCGCCAGCATCTTCTCAACGTGCTGCTGGTACTTGGCGCGGATCTCGCTCAGTCGCGCATCCTTATCGGAGATGAAGTAATCGCGGCTCGGCAAGCCCAGGCCGGACTGGTGGATGCCCACCACGTAACGGGTCGAATCACGCGCATCCTGGCGCACACCCATATCCAGCGGTGCTGCGGCGTCGATGATATTCAGGTGCGCGACCAGTGCGCCCAGGCCCTTCTTGTCGGACAGCGCAGCAATGCGCGCCTGCTCCGCTTGCAGCGGCTTCAGGCCCAGCGCGTTGCGGCGCGCTTCGTCCATGAAACTGGCGTAGTAGTCGCCGATCTTCTGCGCATCCGAACCGGTTTTGCGCGCTTTGTCTTGTTCAGCTTTTTCAACGATGGAACGCACTTGGCCTTCCACGTTTTCCTGCGCCACATTGAACGCACCCCAGCTCGAACGGTCGGATGGGATTTCCACATCGCTCAGCCACTTGCCTTGCGAGTAACGGAAAAAATCGTCCTGCGCACGGACTTGCTGGTCGATGCCGGCCTTGTCGATGCCCGATTGCAGGTCCGCCGCAAAAGCGTGGGTGCAGGCCAGGCCGAAAATCAGGCTGCCGAGGATTGTGCGTTTCATTTGTTAAAGCTCCGGTGAAAAAATTACACCCGAAGTATGCCGCAGCCAAAGCCCGCCCGGGTGGCGGCGGCCCCAATAGCAACACTGTGTTACACAGCCACGGGGATTTGACCTGCGGACGCGCAAGGCCGATACTTGCCGGGTTTTAGATCCATTCACCCCTACCAGGAGGTTACCAGTGAACCATACCGCGCTGGCCACCGTGCTACTCGCTGTTACCGCAGCGCATGCGCAAGACGTGCCCAAGATCGATCCTCAGCACCTGTCGCAAGACGTTAAAGTTTTGGCATCCGACGAATTCGAAGGCCGCGGCCCGAATACCGCTGGCGAAGTAAAGGCCACTGAGTACATCGCCAAGCAATTTGAAGCGGCCGGCCTGAAGCCGGGCGGCGATATGGTCAAGGGCAAGCGTAGCTGGTACCAGGAAGTGCCGCTGGGCCGCTTTGAAATCAAGGGTCCGATGACGCTGAAAGCCCATGTTGGCAAGGACAGCATGCCGTTCGCGCAGGGCGATCAGATTGCCGTACGCGCGGCAATGAATGGCGCCAAGCGCGTGGATTTCGACAAAGCGCCGCTGGTCTTTGTTGGCTACGGCGTGAACGCGCCTGAACGCAAGTGGAGCGACTTCAAGGGCGTGAACCTGAAGGGCAAGCTTGCCGTGGTGCTGATCAACGATCCGGACTTTGAAACCGGCCAGGGCGATTTCGGCGGCAAAGCCATGACGTACTACGGCCGCTGGACCTACAAATACGAAGAGATGGCTCGCCAGGGCGCAATCGGCACCCTGATCGTGCACGAAACCGCGCCAGCCTCCTACGGCTGGGCGACGGTGAAGAACTCCAATACCAACACCATGTACGACATCGTGCGCAAGGATGCAGCCAAGTCCCACGCGCCGATGGAAGCCTGGATCCAGCGCGACGTGGCGGCTGACCTGTTCAAGCGCGCCGGCCTCGATTTCGAAGCGGCCAAGAAGCAGGCGCAAACGCGCGACTTCAAGCCAATGGAACTGAAAGGCGTGAGCCTGTCGGCCCACTATGCGGTGGACACGCAAGTGATCAAGTCGAAGAACGTGCTGGGCGTGCGCGAAGGCGCATCCGCCCCGAATGAAACTGTGATCTACAGCGGTCACTGGGACCACCTGGGCGTGGGCGAGCCGGATGCCAAAGGCGACAAGATCTACAACGGCGCCATCGACAACGGCACCGGCATCGCAGCGCTGCTGGAACTGGCGCGCGTGTACGGCAACGCCCCTGCACCGCGCCGCAGCGTGGCGTTCCTGGCCGTGACAGCGGAAGAAAAAGGCTTGCTCGGTTCCGAGTACTACGCCGCCAACCCGGTCTATCCGTTGGCGACTACCGTCGGCATGATCAATATGGATGCACTGAGCCCGAATGGCCCGGCACGCAACTTCACCATCTCCGGCAGCGCCAAGCTGGATTTGCTGGATATGCTGATCGCCAAATTCAAGGCCATCAACGTCAGCTACACGCCTGACCCGCACACCGAAGCCGGCTACTTCTTCCGCTCCGACCACTTCTCGATGGCCAAGCGCGGCGTGCCTGCGCTGTCGCTCGATTCCGGCGAAGACTGGATCGAAGGCGGCATGGCAGCAGGCAAGGCAGCGCAGGAAGCCTACACCGAGCATAACTACCACCAGCCTTCGGACGAGTGGCATGCCGAGTGGCCGTTCACCGGCATGGCGCGCGACCTGGGCGTGCTGTATAGCCTGGGCCGCGACCTGGCTGAATCGAAAGATTGGCCAAACTGGTCCGGTGACTCCGAGTTCCGCGCGATTCGTGACCAGAGCGCAGCCAAGCGCTCTAAATAAAAACACAAACGTAGTTCAAGGCCCTCGACCGAGGGCCTTTTCTTTTTCTGCCGTCCATGCCATGCTGGGTTCACAAAAAGATTGAAACAGTTGGAGGCAAACCATGAATTTCACGCAGTCCATGAGCATTGCGAAGAAACTGGCAGTGCTCAACGCCGGTGCCATTCTCGGCATCATCGTCCTCACCGCAATCTTCCTCATTTCCGAACGCACGCTCATCCTTGAGGAACGCACAAGCAATGTGCGCCAGGCCGTCGAAACGGCTTATGGCGTGCTCGACTACTACCAAAAACAGGAAGCGAGCGGCGCCCTGCCCCGCGCCGACGCCCAGAAGAAGGCCATGGAGGCGATCAAGGTGTTGCGATATGGCAACAACGAATATTTTTGGCTCAACGATATGCAGCCGAAGATGATCATGCATCCGATCAAGCCGGAGCTCGACAACAAAGACCTCAGCAGCAACAAGGACCCGACCGGCAAATTCCTGTTCGTGGAATTCGTCAATATGGTGAAGAAGGCCGGCGCCGGCCCGGTCGATTACATGTGGCCGAAACCGGGCAGCGACAAGCCGGTGCAGAAAGTCTCCTACGTCAAAGGCTTTGAGCCATGGGGTTGGATCCTCGGCTCGGGCGTCTACGTGGACACGGTCGATGCCACGGTGCGTGGCCGCGCAATTACCTTCGCTGCTGGCGCCGTGCTGCTTGCGGCCGTACTGCTGGGCATAGGCGTGTTCATCGCGCGCGGCATGCTGCGCCAGTTGGGCGGCGAACCTGATTACGCTTCTTCGATTGCGCGCAGCATTGCGGGCGGCGACCTTACCGTGCCGATCGACGTCAAGCGCGACGACGACGGCAGCATGGTCAATGCGCTGAAAGGCATGCGCGACGATCTGGCGCGTATCGTCAGTTCGGTGCGCACGGCGACGGATACCATCGCCACCGCGTCGAGCGAAATCGCGGCCGGCAATAGCGACCTGTCGGCGCGCACTGAAAGCCAGGCCAGCTCGCTGGAAGAAACGGCAGCCTCGATGGAGGAACTCACCGCAACCGTGCGCCAGAACGCCGACAGCGCGCGCACGGCTAATGAATTGGCGGCAAACGCTTCGGAAGTGGCGCAGAAAGGCGGCGCCGTTGTCTCGAAGGTGGTGGAGACCATGGCCTCCATCGACAGCTCCTCGCGCAAGATCGTCGACATCATCAGCGTGATTGACGGCATTGCGTTCCAGACCAATATCCTGGCCCTGAATGCCGCGGTGGAAGCGGCACGCGCTGGCGAGCAGGGACGCGGTTTTGCGGTGGTGGCATCTGAAGTGCGCAACCTGGCGCAGCGCAGCGCTGCGGCGGCCAAAGAAATCAAGGACCTGATCGGGGCATCGGTGGAAACGGTCGGCGTCGGCAATACATTGGTCGCGCAGGCCGGCAGCACCATGCAGGAAGTAGTGGAAAGCGTACATCGCGTGCGCCAGATCATCAACGAGATCAGTACCGCCAGCCACGAACAAAGCGCCGGCATCGCGCAAGTGAACGAAGCGATTTCGCAAATGGATGCGGTGACGCAGCAGAACGCCGCCCTGGTTGAAGAAGCTGCCGCCGCGGCAGCGAGCATGCAACAGCAATCGGCAGCCTTGCTGCAAGCCGTCGGCGTGTTCCGCGTCGATGCTGACAACGCGGGCTCGCCATCGCGCCGCCTTCCGCGCCTTGGCCGCAGCTGAAGTCATGCTATGATCCGCGCTGTCGAAAAAGGCAGGACCGGTTTCAGGTAAGCCCGGTCCCTCTCCTCCCGGAGGGCTCTGCTCCATGCGCGTGCGCATGAGAACCCACGACGATCCCGGCGCATTTGCGTCTCGGGCTCGTCGGGGTGTGGCCGGTCGATATCCAGGCACTCCCGTTGGGCCCACCGACTATGGAGTGAATATGCAACTGAATCATCTCGACCTGTCCGTGCCCGATGTGGCTGCGGCTTCAAGCTTCCTGACCCGCCATTTCGGCTTCACCCTGCTGCAAAACAAGGGCAATCACGGCATGGCCGTTCTTTCCGGCGAAGGCGGAGTGGTACTCGTGCTTACCCGCTGCGAGGCGCCAAGCTATCCAAAGACATTCCACATCGGCTTCCTTGTCGGCGACGCGGATGAAGTCGCAGCCAAGCATGCAGAGCTCGAAGCTGCCGGCGTGGACGGATTGTCGCCGGTGCAGGACATGCGCGGCGGTCCAGGCTTTTACTGCCGCACCGATTGGGGGATCTTGCTGGAAGTCGCGAACCGCACGCCGGTGCGGATATCCTGACGCCGGCGTGCCGGCCCCTCGCGGGGCCTTTATTACTTGACGCGTGTGTAGCTCATTTCCATCCACTTCATTTCTTTCCCGCCCGGCCCCGGCCCCCACATCTCCAGCTTGTGGTTGTCGTTATCGGTAATGGCGACGCTCATCGTGTACGGGATTTCCTTGCCGCTCATCGGATCGGACATCATGCCCTTGTACTTGATGGTATGGCCGTTCATCGAGCCGTGTGCAAGGGTCATGCCGGTGCCGCCGGAATCGATCCAGCTGCCGAAGTATTTCTTCGTCACGTTGTCGTAACCCTGGATACCCATGCCGTCGAAAGGCTGGCCCATGAACTTGCCCTGGTAGCTCTCCTGCAGGTAGCGGTTCCCCATGATCCACTTGCGCTCAGTGGAACCGTCGCTTTCCTCAGGCGGTTTGGAGGGGTCCATCCACATTTTTGATTTGACGGTGAACTTGCCGGCCAGCGCATCGAGTTTCTTGTGCGCTTCGCCCGGAGTGGCGGCCTTGGCCATGAGTTCCATGGCAGTCTTTTCATCAGGCGGCGCGGCAGCCTTCTTCTTATCCGGTGAACCGCTGACGGCAGCGCCAGCCAGGGTGAATCCAGCAACAACAACCAGGTACTGCGCGATACGACGGAGCTTCATGACTTCCTCCTATCCAGCAGGGTTGTGGAGCAGCCATTCTCCGCGCGTCCGCGCGGCCCTGTCAACCACGCCGCTGCGTTTCGCGCAACTTGCGCCGCAAGCGCAGGTTATCCGCCACAGCAGACACCAGGGCAAGCGTCATCAACGCAACCACCGCATCCGCATCAAGATAGTGCCAGAATGCCCAGGCGAACAAAGCACTCACAACAGCGGAGAAGAAAAGCCATAGCTGGTCTTTCATCATCGAATCATCCTCGTGCGATAAATACTACGCCCTATCGTGTTCGTTTCATAGATTGCTGGATTGCGGCGCAGTGTGGCCGCTAGCCAAGGACGGTACAACCCAGTTGATCGTATATCCCACAACACGTCTGCGAGGGAGACTCCACCGCTGAGCGTCTTACCCGTCGCCACAGCGATACTTCCAATGACGGCCCCAACGTAAAACGAGGCGGACAAGGTCGCGACCATACCAAGCTTCTCTGCCCTTAGGCCTGCGCCAACCAATTCACCCACAGTTACCCGCTGACCAAACTTATCGACGTGTGCAATGAAAGCTGCGGCGTTCGCGAGGGCCATTTGCAAGCTGCCGAACATGGAAGCAGGGGCCGGCAAGCCAAGCGATTCCATGTTCTGCCGAAAATACTGGTAAAAATTGGACATGATCTCTCCCTGACTGATTGGCACAGAAAGAGATTAGCTGCAATTGGAAAGACGAGTTTTGCGTTGAAGCAATTCCAGCGCAACTAACGGCGCAGGGATTAGCCCAATTCGAAGCTTGTGATGCCGTATTGGCGTGCGAGGGGCAGGTTGGGGTCGGCGCCGGTGTACATGCGTGCCGTTTCGAAGCAGGCGTGCATGCCGTGGCGTTTGGCCAGGGCGACTGCCGCTGCATTCGGCTCTGGCACGTCGAGGAAGATTGGCTCGTCTTCGGGTACGCGGCCGCGCAGGGCTTGCAGCAATTCTTCCGCCACGTCGGGCGCTTCGGCGCACAACGGGCCGATCTTAAAGCCGGAGCGGCACGGACGCAGCACGCCATAACCAAGCAAGGCATCACCATCGCCACGCACGCCGAGCATGACGCTGCCGGTTTGCCGCAGCCAGCGCTGCATGAATGCTTCGCGATGATCGGGGAAGAAGGCGCGGTCGTAGGCCACCACCTCGTCGATATCCTGCGGGCCAAGCGGCAGGACGCGGCTAGGCGTCGGCAGGGCGCTGCCGCGACCTTCATAACGCACATTGCGATGCGCCAGCTTGAAGCCGGACCGCGCGTAATTGGCTTGCTGCGCCGGTACGCCATCCAGCGCTACATTGCGGCCTTCAAGCAAGGCCATGCCGGCACTCCAGATTTCCATGCCATGGCCCTGGCCGCGAAACGCCGGCCGTACGATATAGCCGCCGATAAATCCGAAACCGCTGCCATAGCGCACCGCGAAAATGCTGGCGACAGGTTCGCCGTCAATCAGGCCAAGCAGGAAGCCGCCAGGATCGGCTGCATGAAAACTGATCGCATCGGACAGGCCGGGATTCCACCCTTCCTCGGCCGCCCATTCGAGCACCACTTCCAGCTCGGGCAAGGTCATCGCGCGGATATCCATTCAGGCTCCCGCAGTCGTATCGTAGGCCGAGAAAGCAGCCCGCACCGCGTACTCCCATGCCGCGCTATCCTGCTCATAAAGCACTTGCGGCGGCGGCGCTGGCAGCGGGTCGAACGCAGCGCGACGGCGGTACAGGTACACCGTAGTCCACGCCACGCTGGGCGGCGAAAATTGCTTCACCAATTCAAAGGCCGGATGCTGCATGGGGAAGGTGACGGTCGTCACCAGCGCGCCCGGTTGCAGTTCGCGGGCCAGCTTGTCGGCCAGCCGGTCCATCAGCGGCGCGAAGCAGGTGCTGTAGACGTACACCAGGGAAACATCGCTGACGTCGGCGTTGAACATGTCCTGCTGTACAAGGCGGATGCGGCGCGCCACGCTGGCGGCCACATTCCGGTTTTCGGCTACACCCGCAGCCAGCATTTCCGCCAGCCGCACCTGCGCCATTTCGTGGCGATAAGTGAGCAGCTCAACGCCGGTGCAACGCAAGCCGGGAAAGGCCAGCGCAGCGCTCATGACCACCTTGCCAAGCCCGCTGCCAAGGTCGATGAAATGACCTTTCGGCGGCAGGAAAGGCGCCATCTCGTTGAAATAATTATCGAGCTCCTGCTGCGTGAATTCACCGTAGATCAGGCGGCCGTCATCGACCAGCCATTGCGCCAGGTCGGCATCGGAAATATCGGACAGGCGGCAAGTTGCCGCGCGCGCCGGCAACAAGCCATGCTGCTGGATGCCAGCCGGCACGGCGCCAGCGATCAGGCGCCGG
The DNA here is from genome assembly GCF_058807935.1 of Pseudoduganella sp. GW821-FHT11H04. Lineage (NCBI taxonomy): Bacteria > Pseudomonadati > Pseudomonadota > Betaproteobacteria > Burkholderiales > Oxalobacteraceae > Pseudoduganella > Pseudoduganella sp. GW821-FHT11H04. The sequence continues at coordinate 54,653 of NZ_JBXARE010000013.1, forward strand.
TGCGGCTTCAAGCGGGCGATGAATGTCTCCCGCAAAGAAGGAGTGCGGAACGCTTCGCGCACCGCAAGGCCGATTTCGACGTAGCGCGTAGACAGCGCGTCGTCATGCACCGGACGCAGATGCTGCGCCCCGCTTGAAATTGCCTGCCTCATCGCACGCATTTTGTGGCCCCAGGAGTTATGTTTGTTTGCTGTCATTATGCCAACAATTCCAACCCGAGGGGACACCAGCGTGATAATCTTGGTCGCATGAGCTACAAAAGCCTTTGCGTGCTGCTGGCTTTGGTGACCGGCATGGCTGCCCATGCCGCGAAAGGCCCGCCGTTGCGCCTGTGCTTTGAAGATGTCGACCAGCGGCCATGGAGCACCCCTGGCGGTACTGGTTTGAATTTCGAACTGCTGAAAAGAGTCGAATCCCTGCTCAACGAGCAATTCACTTATGCCCCCAAACCCTGGAAGCGCTGCCTGAGCGAATTGAAGCTCGGCCAGGTGGATGCCGTGATCGGCGCCGCCGATGCCGTCAACCGGCGTCCCTGGTCGCGCATTCCCCAGCTTCCCGACGGAAGCGAAGATCCATCCCGCGCCATGTTTGAAGACGCCGCCCTGGTCTTCTTGCGCGTCGGCGGCAACGCCAGCTGGGACGGTCGCGAATTGCTGCCCGCCGGCAAAGCAGTCGTGGTGCAATCGGGCTACCTGGTGGCCCAGCAATTGCGCGACAAAGGCTACGACCCGCATGAAAACGTGAAGTCCGCTGCCGACGCATTGCGCATGCTGACAGCGGGCGGCTTTGACGTCGCCATCCTGCAGGGGCTGGAGGCCAGCAAACTGGCACAGGAAGATGCCCGCTTCAAGGGCCGCGTGCTGCAAGCGGACCAGCCCTTCTCCACGGTCAATCTGCACCTGATGGTGGCTCGCGGCGCCTACCAGCGCGATCCGCAGCGCATCGAAGCGATCTGGCAAGCGATCGGCACCGTGCGCCAGTCGCGCGATTACCGACAATTAGAGGAGGCCGCAGGCGTAAAACATTTTCATTGAGGAAATTTTATGGTTAAATAAAAGACATGAATCATCTCCTCGATGGCCGCCTGTCCCTGACGACTCCCGAAGGTGTGCGCCTGCAACTGACTCCCGCTGGTCCCGTGGTGCGCGCCTACGCCTGGGCCATCGATTTCCTGGCCTGGTCTTTTGCCACTTTCGTCATCGCTGCCATCCTGGGCGCGACCATCCCTTCCGGCAAGCTCTCTAGCGGCATTTATTCGCTGGTCCTATTCCTCGCTTACTGGGCTTACCCTGTTGTATGCGAGGTGTATGCCGGTGGCCGCACTTTCGGCAAATACGCGGTCGGCCTGCAGGTGCTGCGCGCCGACGGCCTGCCAGTGCGCTGGCGCGAATCGGTGCTGCGCAACTTGCTGCTGGCGGCAGACTTCCTGCCGATGTTCTATGCCTCCGGTCTGGTGTGCATGCTGTGCGACCGCCATTTCCGCCGCATGGGCGATATCGTGGCCGGCACCCAGGTGGTGTACCGGCACAAGCCGCCCAAACGCGTCGAACCGCCGGCTGCGTCGCCGCTTCCGCTGCCCTTCCCTTTGACACCGGAGCAGCAGCGCGCGCTGGCCGACCTGTTCGCGCGTGAAAACCGGCTGCCGCACGGCCGCATGCTGGAGCTGGCCGACATTGCCGCGCCACTGACCGGCCGCGAAGGCGAAGAATCACTGGAACGTTTGCGCGGCATGGCCGCAGGATTGGTACGATGAAGCAGGCGCAGTTCGAAACCACTTACGGGCCCCTGTGGAGCGAAATCGACACCCTGCTATCCAAGGGTGCAGAGGGCCGCGAGACCTTACCCGAACAATACCGCCGCTTGTGCCAGTGCCTGGCGCTGGCTAGCCAGCGTGGCTACTCGCCGCAACTGGTGTCTTACTTGCACGGGCTGGTGGCGCGCTGCCACCACGCGCTGTACGGGGTCGCGGTGGAGCGCCCCACAGTGATGCTGCAATGGCTGCGTCTCGACTTGCCGCGCCGCGTGCGCGCTGAATGGAGACTGCTGCTGCTGGTGCTACTGTGCCTTCTCGGACCGGCCATCGCCATCGGCCTGCTGGTCGCGCATGACGCCCACAATGCCTACCTGTTTTCTTCGCCGGAGAACCTGGCCCGCATGCACCAGATGTATGCGCCATCGGCCCTCACCGTCGGGCGCGGCGGAGCCGAAGGCGATGTGCAGATGTTCGGCCACTACATCTGGCACAACGTCTCCATCGGCTTCCGCACTTTTGCCAGCGGCATCTTTGGCGGCATCCCGGCCTTGCTGATTGTGCTGTTCAACGGCATGCAAATGGGCGTGGTGGCGGCCTGGCTCAGCCTCGATCCCGCTACCCGCATCAATTTCTGGTCTTTCGTCGTGACCCACTCCAGCTTTGAACTGACAGGCCTGGTCTTGTTCGGCATGTCCGGCATCCGCCTCGGCCTGGCCCTGGTCAAGCCGGGCCGTTTGCGCCGCCGCGAAGCGCTACAGCAAGCCAGCATCCAGATGTACCCCGTGGTGGCAGGCGCCGCGCTGCTTACCGTGCTCGCCGCCTTCTTCGAGGGCTTCTGGTCGGCCAGCAGCTTTGCTCCGGCAATCAAGTTCAGCGTCGGCGCGGTGTGCTGGACCCTGGTGTTCCTGTTCTTTGGTTTCGCCGGCCGCGAGAAAGGCAAGCATGCAACTCGATAAGCTGCGCCTTGACCTGCGGCCGCGCAGCAATGCCCAGGGCCTGGACCTCGGCTTCGCCCTGCTGCATGCCGGCGGCGCGGATGCCTGGCTGGCATGGCTTGCGCTCTGGCTGCCGCTGTCGGCGCTCGCGGTGCTGGCCAGCTGGCACTGGCAGGTCCCGTTCCTGTTCTTCCTCTTGCCCTGGTGGCTGCGGCCTTTGCTGGAACGGGCGCCGCTGCACGTGCTTTCGCGCCAGGTTTTCGGCCAGCAGGCCACATGGACCGAAGCCTTGCGCGCATGGCCGCGCGAACTGGGCGGCGGCTGGTTCCGCATGCTGACCTGGTGGCGTCCTTTCATGGCCGGGCGCGGCCTGCACCAGCCGGTGTGGGTGCTGGAGCAGGCGCGCGGAAAAACAGCCACAGCGCGACGCACCACCATCGCGCGTGGCAATACAGGCAGCGCCGCCTTCATTTTCGGCGTCAGCTGCTTTGCACTCGAAATGCTGGTCTTGTCGGTCGGGGCGCTGGTAATGGTCAGCCTCTTCATGCCAAATGAAACACCCGATCCGTTTGCCCTGTTCCGGGTGGAAGACCAGGCGCTGCAATCGGCCCTGCTTACCGCCGCCTTGTGCGTGGGCGGCGCCGTCATGGGCCCGATCTATACCGCTTGCACATTCACCCTGTACTTGAATCGCCGCGCCACGCTGGAAGCCTGGGACCTGGAAATCGTGCTGCGCCAGCTGCGCGCGCCAGCTGCCCGTCCGACCGCGCGCCAGGCCGCTGCGTTCCTGATGGCGGCGCCGCTGTTGGCCATCGCCTTGCTTGGCATGCCGCCGCCCGTGCAGGCCGCTGAAGTTGTTGCCAACACCGCCAAGACAGATTGCGCCCCTCCCAAGGACCTCGTAATCGAAGCCGATGGCCGCGGCGCCAACCTGTCTCCGGAACAAGCCCAAGTTCGCCGCCAGGTGGACCAGCTCTATGCCCACGAAGATTTGCGCGGCTTCCGTTGTGCCGAGGAATGGGAGTTGCGCGATCCGCCGGCAGAAAAGGAAAAGCAGAAGGAAAGCCTGAAGCCCCTGCTGCCACGCTGGCTGGCCGCCATTCTGGCCGGCGTGTTCAAGGCCCTTGCCATCGGCGGTGCAATCGCCCTGGTAGCCTGGCTGCTTTGGCGCTACGCAGCGCCGCTGCGCTTCAATTTCGAGGCCGCGCCTGGACCAAGACTGGCCACCGAAGTCGGCGGTCTCGATATCCGCGAAGAGAGCTTGCCGGACAACGTGGCCGGCGCCGTGCGTGCGCTGTGGCAGCAAGGACAGCAGCGTGCCGCACTGGCCCTGCTTTACCGCGCCACGCTATCGCGCCTGGTCAACCGCCAGTCGCTCAAGCTGCACGAGGGTGATACGGAGGGCGAATGCCTGGCCCACGCTCGCAACGCCAACGCTGCCGGCTCGCTCGATCACACCAGCCTCGCCCTGGCCGACCAGGCCACCACGCTGTGGCTGAACGCGGCTTACGGCGCGCGCTGGCCGGCCGCCGACACCGTTGCTACGCTGTGCAGCAGCTGGCAGGCTCACTTCGATCGCGAGGCAGCATGAAGCCACGCTACATGGCCCTGATCGCGCTGTTCGCTGTGCTGCTGACCGGCGCCGGCTACGAGTTGTGGCATATCTACCTGCACAAAGTCTGGCGCGGCCAGTTCTACTACTCCGAAGCGCAGATCAAGAACCCGATGCTGGCTGCTACCCGCCTGCTGGAAGCGCGCGGCCACAAGGTACGCATCGAACCGATGCTCAATTACCAGCTCCTGAACAAGCTGCCGGACGGCGTGCTGCTGCTGTCGCCTTATGCGCGCCAGCCGGACGAGCACCAGGCCGCCTTGCTGCTCGATTGGGTAAAACGCGGCAACACCCTGATCATGACGCCGGGCTGGGTGCAGAATACCGACGACAAGTCCGATAAGCCGGAAGCGATCAGCGATGAACTGCCCGACCCGCTGGGCAAGCACTTTGGCGTATCGATGTCCGGCCGCACCCGCATCGACGAAGCTTGCCGGCTCGATCCGCTGGAAGCCAAGCGCCGGGAAAAACAGGCCGCCGCGAAAAAGAAGGCCAAGGACGAAGATGAAGAGGACGAGGAGCAAGAGCCGGAACCTCCCGCCCACCTGGTCTGCCTGAACGCGCCCGGCGCCGCCAACACCATCGAACTGCGGCGCCAGTCCGACAGCCTGCAGCGCTTCGAAGGCAAAGGCCCGGCGCCGCTCTGGGGCGACACCCATGAACTGTCCGTGCTGGTCTACGCGGAAGGACGCGGCAAGGTAGCCATGGTGGCATCCGACGCGATGGAAAACTATTTCGACAACGACAGCCTGCGCCAGTTCGACCACGGCGAATTGCTCCTGCTGCTGGCCAGTCAGGGCGGCGCCAACGCGCCGGTCCTGCTGGTGCAGCACAACGAGACCGTAGGCTGGGCCGCTTGGCTGTGGCAGCATTACCGTCCGGTGCTGCTTGGCCTGGCCGCACTGCTGCTGCTCTGGACCTGGAACGCCACGCGCCGTTTCGGCCCGCTGCTGCCGGCAACGGCCGGCGCGCGCCGCGCCCTGATTGAACATATCGAAGCGAGCGGCCGCTGGCTGTGGAAGCTGCCGCAAGGCCGCAGCCTGCTGCTGGAAGCGGTGCGCAAACGCACCATGCTGCTGCTGCTGCGCCGCCTGCCCGAGCTCCACGCCCTGGACGGCAACGAGCGCGCGCGCCGCCTTGCGCGCTTGGCCAAACTGCCGGAAGCGCAAGTGAGCGAAGCCCTGCTGGGCGCCCCTGCCGCACGCGCCGCCGATTTCACAAGACAGATATCCATACTCCAACAATTGCGAGCCCACCATGAGCGATAGCATGTCCCTCCCGCCTAATAACGCTATTCCGGCCGACCGCCTGACGCAGGCCGTCGACATCGTGCAGCGGCTGCGCGAGGAAATCGGCCGCGCCATCGTCGGCCAGGAAGCGGTGGTTGAGCAAGTCCTGGCCTGCTGCCTGGCGGGCGGCCATGTGCTGCTGGAAGGCGTGCCTGGCTTGGGCAAGACCCTGCTGGTCAAGGCGCTGGCCAAGACCTTTGCCGGCGACTTCTCGCGCATCCAGTTCACACCCGACCTGATGCCGGCCGACGTGATGGGCCACGCCGTATTCGACCAGCGCCAGCAAACCTTCAGCATCCGCAAAGGTCCTGTGTTCACGCACCTGCTGCTGGCCGACGAAATCAACCGCGCTCCTGCCAAGACCCAGTCGGCGCTGCTGGAAGCAATGCAGGAACGCCAGGTCACCATCGAGGGTGAAGGCCACGTGCTGGCTGCGCCCTTCATGGTGCTGGCCACCCAGAACCCGCTGGAAAGCGAAGGCACCTACCCGCTGCCGGAAGCGCAGCTGGACCGCTTCCTGATCAAGGCGCAGATCGCCTATCCAAGCGAGAAGGAAGAAACCGAAATGCTGCTGGCCGTGACCCAGGACCGCGTTGGCGATGGGCTCGAAGTGGCCCAGGTGCGCACCCTGATCAAGCCCGAGACCCTGGTGGCTCTGCAACAGCTGGTAGCGCGCATCCGTGTCGACGAGACGGTCGCCAACTACGCCGTGCGCATGGTGCGCGCAACGCGCCAGTGGCCGGGCGTGTCGGTTGGAGCCGGCCCGCGCGGCAGCATCGCCCTGATCCGCCTGGCACGCGCCATGGCCCTGATGGGCGGTCGCGATTACGCCACGCCGGACGATATCAAGCAGGCCAGCCTGCCAGTGCTGCGCCACCGTATCGCCCTGTCGCCGGAAAGTGAACTCGACGGCCTGGGCGCAGACGACGTGCTGGCAGCGCTGATCGAATCCGTCGCTGCCCCGCGCAACTGATGAAGCCAACCCGCCGCATGTTCCACGCCCTGCTGGGCCTGACAGCGCTTGGCGTTCCCGCCAGCGTGTGGCCGCAGCTGCAGGCGCCGTGGCAGGTGCTGGGCGGCGCCCTGCTGCTGGCCGCGGCCAGCGATGCGCTGCTGGCGCGACGCCGTCCCGCCCTGCGCGTCGAGCGCCAACTGGCTGGCGTGCTGCCGGTCGGCGCCTGGCACGATGTGAAGCTGACGGTGCACAATGAAGGCGCAACGACATTGCAGCTCGACGTCTTCGACGATTACCCTCCGGCCTGGGAGCTGGAAGGCATGCCCCATGCCACGCATCTGGCGCCTGGCGCCTTCACCACCATCGCCTACCGCGTGCGGCCGCTGGAACGCGGCGACGGCGAGTTCGGCACGCCGTGGCTGCGCGTAGCCGGCCCGCTCGGATTATGGCAAGCGATCCACCGCATCGGGCCGCAGCAGACGGCCAAAGTCTTCCCCGACGTGGCGCGCCTGCTGGGGCAAGCCCTGCGCGCCACAGACCGCCAGGCGCCCACCGCCGGTTCTCTGGTTAAGCGCCAGCGCGGCGAAGGTACGGACTTCCGCCAGCTGCGCGAATACCGGCGCGGCGACAGCCTGCGTTCGATCGACTGGAAGGCCACCGCGCGCCACCGCAAGCCGATCAGCCGCGAATACCAGGTGGAGCGCGACCAGCAGGTCGTGTTCCTGCTCGACACCGGCCGCCGCATGCTGGCGCGCGACGGCGACACCAGCCATTTCGACCACGCGCTATACGCCGTGCTGACGCTGGCCTTCGTCGCGGGTAAGCAAGGTGACGCGGTGGGTTTGATGAGCTTTGGCGTGGACAACCGCTGGCTGCCGCCGGCCAAAGGCCGCATTGGCCTGGACCGCACGCTGGCCGGCGTGTACGACTTGCAGCCGGGCGAAGCAGCGCCCGATTACCTGCGCGCTGCCAACGACTTGTTGAACCGCCTGGGCCGCCGCGCCTTCGTGGTGCTGGTGACGAATGTGCGCGATGAGGATGACGTGGCCTTGCGCCAGGCCGTCGACCTGCTGTCTTCGCGCCACCTGGTGATGTGCGCCAGCCTGCGCGAGCGAGCGCTGGACGCCGCAAGCAACGCGCCTGTCAACGGTTTCGACGATGCCCTGCGCCTTGCCGCCAGCGAACATTACCTGCAGCAGCGCCAGGAAGCGATCCGCCGCCTTGGCCTGCGCGCCGGCCACCTGGTCGACGTCGCTCCTGAACACCTGGCTTCCGCCCTCCTCAACCGCTACCTCGACATCAAGGAGAGCGGAGCACTATAAACCATAGCAGGACCAGGCCGCCAATCGCCGCCGCAGCCATGACACTGCGCTCGGTTGGCGGCGGCACGGGGCCAAAGCGATTGGCGTTCGGCGTGCCGGGCGCCACCAGCAGATAGATCAGGAACACAAACTGAAGGATCGGGAACAGCAGTAAAAAGGCCCACCACGCGCTGACATCAAAATCGTGCAGCCGCCGACGTATCGCGTTCACCAGCGCCAGTGCTGAAGCCAGCAATGCGATGGCCGCATGCCCCCACCCCACCAGCGAACCCCGTGTGTACACCACCCCGAACGACCTTTCCACGGTGGTCAGCACCACGAGATAGACAACCGCGAAAGCCAGGCCGGAAAAGCCATACGCCACAAACCGCGCACGCCCGATCCGGCTATTCCATGCAAACAGCCGCGTCGCATCGGCAAGCTCTGACTGCAGCTTGAGGTCTGCCTGCGGCGCGGTGTACGGGTTATGCATCCGGAATTACTGCCCCATCTGCTCGGCGCGCGCTTTCGCGGAGTAGCCCGAATATGCCGGAATGGCGATGGCGGCGACGATGCCGATGATGAAGAAAAGCGCCGGGATCCAGGCGAGCAATTTCACGCCGATCGAATTGGGACCGGGCGGAGGGCCGTATTCATTGGCATCTGCATTGCCCGGTGCGAACAGCAGGTACAGCGCAAAGAACGGAACCACGATCAGCAAGGCCAGCCAGCCTGTGTGGCCGAGGTCAGCCAGGCGGCGACGCGCCAGCATGATCGTTATCACGATGGACGCCAAATAAGTGATGCCGATGCCAATTGCGCTGCCACCCTCGGCGGCATTTCCAAAGGAGCCGGTCAGCGCGCCAACGCCGGCGGCGAGGAACATGGCCGGCATTACTAGCAGGCCCCAACCGATGCTGTACGCCCAATAACGCAGGCGGCCTATGCGACCATTGATGGCGAAGAACTTCGGCATATAGGTTTCGTTGCTGACCGGTTCTGTCAGCTCTGCTTGTGGCATGGAATACGGATTGGTCACGGCTGATCCTTTTAAGTTGATATAAAAGTTACCTCGAAGAAAATACTACATTACTCTTTTGGTAACACACAAGTAAGATCTGCAAACAACACCTCACCTTGCGGCATGCACTCAACGCTGCGATACTTTCCTTACCATGCATCCATCTCTCAAGTGCCAGGGCAAGTTTTCCCTGAACTGGACTTACCTGAATGCGATCGCCTCCGGCGTGTCGGCAATCGACCTCGGTGGGCTAGCCCTGCGCAATAAGCATGACGCGCACGAATTCGTGCGCGAATATGGTTTCGACATCGACAATCCCCACGCCCGCGAAGTGATCGCCAAGGCCCATGGCGAGGCGCTTGACTTTGTCTGTACCGCCTTCCTGACGCCCGGACAGGCCGCCCTGATCCCGCCCGAAGTACGCATGCCGGAAGATCCACTGGACCTGCTGGTGTTCGCCTCCCTGCACGGCAATGAGCAAGTCGAATTGCGCCGCATGTGGTCCTGCGCCGTGCTGAAAGTGATGCATGGCGTGTTCTACATCGATAACAATCTCAAGCTGCGCTATTTCAATACCATCCGCCAGCAAGTGTTCGCCAGCCTGGATGAGGTGATCCGCGAAGAGGACGGCCAGCATTATTTGAGCGATGGCGAGATTTGCCTGCCCTTATTGCATTTTGACCGCAAGAACAACAAGAGCCGCGCCAGCATCCTGCTGAAGCTGCTGCAAAAAGCAGCCTACCTGGCAGCCGACATCTTCGACCATCTCGGCGTGCGCATGGTGTTCGGCACCCGCTTCGAATGTCTGCTGGCCCTGCGCACCCTGCAACGCGCCCACCTGATCTCGGTGACCAATGTGGATTCACAGCGCACCCGCAACACCCTGCTCGACATGGAAGCGGCCAAAGAAATCTTCACCCAATACCGCTGCCTTCTGGAAGCGGCCGATGGCTATCCGGCCGAACTGCTGGAAAAGATGGATGCTGAGCTGATGGACATTTCCTCACCGCAGACGCGCGCCGACAACCCGCACAGCGGCACCGGCTTCAACAGCATCCAGGTCACGGTGCGCAAGATGATTCATGTACCGTCCGACGATCCGGCGGCAAGCGGCCCCGACTACGATGTCGGCTTCTTCTTCGAATACGAAATCCAGCTGATGGACAAAGTCAGCCATGGCCGCACGCTGGAAGGCCCAGCCAGCCACGACGCCTATAAAAAGCGGCAGGTCGAAACGGCACGCCTGCGCGTGCTCGGCCGCGACCTGATTCGTTACCTCGAAGCCCAGCCTGACGAGCAAGCAGCTTAGTGCGTCCGCGCGCCTTCCGGTGCGCCAGTGGCAACGCCCGGTGGCATCGCATGTTCCGGCGGCGTACCGTCGTGGATCATGCCACGGATAGCGGCGCGCAGTTCAGGCGTATCAGCATGCTTATGCACCGAGACTGCGTGCTGGACCGCAGTTTCCAGCAACTCGTCTTCGCTGTCTGCCGCAATGGCGACACTGCAGTGGGTGTCGCTTGGGAATTCGCGGCAATCGATGAATTTACGGGTCATGGCAACCTCCCTTCCGAAGAGCTACTTACACTATAGGCCGTTTGGCCGGCAATGCCATGCTTTGACCGTCGGAAACATTTACAACTTGTCAAACAAGAGTAACATTTCCATCGGCTAAGTTATTGATTATTTACATCTTTTCCTTGTGGCATGACTCCTGCTTATATGCATGAAACTTAACCAGAAGGAGCTCACAATGCGTGTCGCAAAACTCGTCAAAATGGCTGCAGCACTGGCCTTTATGGGTGCTGCCATCCAGGCCAGCGCCAGTCCAATCAGCCTCACTTTCGAAGGCGTCGGCGACCAGGCCAGCGTCAATGATTTTTATAACGGGGGCACCGATAGCGCCGGCAACAGCGGCACGAATTTCGGCATTAATTTTTCGACGTCCAGCCTGGGCCTGATCGACTCCGACGCTGGCGGCAGCGGCAATTTCGCCAATGAACCTTCGGCCAGCACCATCCTGTTCTTTACTAGCGGCGCTGCTGCCACCATGAACGTGGCCGCTGGTTTCGACACTGGCTTCTCCTTCTACTACGCCGCCTTCTCCAGCGGCTTCGTCAACGTCTACGACGGCTTGAATGGCACCGGCAATGTGCTGGCCACGATCAATCTCGCCGCCCTTCCTAACAACTGCTCGGGCGATCCGACCGGCGGCGCCTGCCTTTGGACACCGATCGGCGTCGCGTTTGCGGGCATTGCCCATTCGGTCGATTTTGGCGGCACCGTCAACCAGATTGGCTTTGACAACATCACGCTCGGAGCCGCGGATCCAAGCGGCATTCCAGAACCAGGCTCGATGGCGCTGCTGGGCCTTGGCCTGGCGGCCATGGCCGCACGCCGCCGCAAGCAAGCCTGATTGCGGGCAGACTGAAAAAGAAAAACGCCACCCTCGGGTGGCGTTTTTCTATGTATAGTTACTGTCGCAAGACCAACTCAACTGTTACGAGGAACCCTCATGAAAAAACTGATCGTTGCTGCCCTGGCTCTGTCTTGTTCCGCTGCCTTTGCTGCGGCGCCAGCCCCGGCAAAGAACTCCCAGCAGTCCAAAATGACCACCTGCAATAAAGAAGCCGAAGGCAAGAAAGGCGATGAGCGCAAAGCATTCATGAAGGAATGCCTGAGCGCGAAACCTGCCGCGCCAGTGACGCAGCAGGACAAGATGAAGACCTGCAACGCCGACGCTACAGGCAAGAAGGGCGATGAGCGCAAGGCATTCATGAAGGAATGCCTGAGCACGAAGAAAGCCGCTTAACGCAGGCCGGATGGCAGGCGTGGCGAAGATAGCAGGCTCTTGAATGCTTCCCAGCGCTGCTTGCGGGCGGCCGCCGGATCGGTGGCCGTCACATGCTTTTCAGTCCAGGCTTTGACCATATCCTTGCCCAGGTTGTAATTGATCACATAGCCGCGGTTCGCATCATAAAAGGACAGTCGCTGCGCCGATTTCTCCGGCGGGTACAGCGACACATTCACCAGCCACTCAATGGTCTGCTCGCGCGTCCATTTCCCTTCCAGATAGGCCTGCGCCGCATCGTTGTCGGAGTAGCTCAGCTTGCCCAGCAGCTTCAATAACTGAGCGTACTGCGGCGCCAAGGCCGGATCCAGGCCCGCCAGCGGGTACAGCACCTTCTGTTCGAAGGCCAGGCGCTCATCGTCCGGGAAGGCCATCTCGATGCCATAGTTCGCGCTGCCTTCGGCAATCAGCGACATCGGCGAGAACAGCGGGTACACGCTGAACTCCACCCACTTGCGCTGCTTGACCAGCGACTGCTCCAGCAGCGCGTTGTAGACGTGGTGGCCAGGGTAGCCTTCATGGCAGCCCAGGTCCACCGCACGGTCGATATAGATCGGGAATTCGGTATTAATCTGGATCAGGCTATGCGCGTTGCCCTTGTACCAGTTATAGCCGGACCACGGTTTATTGGTCACGAACTCCATCACGAAGCTTTCGTTCTTCGGCAGATCCATGAAGGCTGCGGTGCGCTCGCGGCATGCCGCGATGGACGCGTCGAACACCGCTTGCAGTTTGTCTTTCGGGATCACGAACTTCGCGCGGAACGCCTTCAAGCGCTCAGGCAGCGGCTCCGTACCGGGCAGCAGCTTGTCGACTTGCGCCACCAAGGCCAGGTAATAAGCGCGGTCATGGTGCGGCGTCACTGCGTCGTACAGCAACGCGGTCTCTTCGTCGAAACTGAACTTGCGTCCTTCCAGCATCTCGACACGGGCATGCATCGATTTCAACTGCTTGGACAGGAATTCAATGCGCAGGGCCTCGTCGGCGTTGTGTGCCTTTTGCATCGCGATGTCGCGCTGAGCCACCGCCACGTCAGCTTTAATCGAAGCCAGGCTTTGCTTGTTCTTCACTGCCTGCTTCTCCAGCTCCGGCGGGCCGTAATAGGCGTCGACATAGCTGCTGTCATGCTGGCCGATCGCCAGCACCAGCTTGCGGTAACGCTCCGCCACGTCTTGCACCGATGCCGCCATGGCGCTGCCGGCCATCAGCACCGCCAAGCCACCCAATACCAATTTTTTCATGTCTATTGTCTCCGATTGCCTGAAGCGCATAAGTGTAGCCCATTGAAGTACAGGAATTCGCTTTACGCATTTGCTTATGCTGCTTTCCCGCCATTTGCTGTGCGCATAAGCAAGCGCGAATCCATTCGTTCCCGCGCAATTACGTCGTCGATAAGATTTGTCCATCAAATCAATCATGACTTGTTATGACACGTACTCTCGCACTGTCGCCGGTTCCGCTCTACACCCAGGTCAAGGAAAGCCTGCGTGAAGGCATCCTCGACGGCACCTACCCTCCGCATTCGCAGCTTCCGCCGGAGAGCGAGATCGGCAGCATCTTCGACGTCAGCCGCATCACCGTGCGACAAGCCTTGCACGACCTGCAAATCGAAGGCCTGATCTTCAAGGTACCCGGCAAGGGCACCTTCGTCAGCAAGCCGAAAGCATTCCAGGAACTGACCCAGCTCGAAGGCTTCGCGGAAGCAATGTCGCGCCAGGGACATGAGATCTACAACCGCGTGACCGGCATCCGCACTGTGCCGGCAACGAGCAAGCTTGCGCAGCACCTGCAAGTCGGAGAAGGTACGCCGCTCGCGGAGATCCGCCGCATCCGTTTGCTGAACCGCGAACCGGTATCGCTGGAACTGACCTACGTCAGCGAAGCGCTGGGCGACCGCCTGCGCCGCGAAGACCTGGCAAGGCGCGACATCTTCCTCATCCTGGAAAACGATTACGGCATCGCGCTCGGCCAGGCCAGCCTGAGCATCGATGCAGCGCCGGCCGACATGGAAGTGGCGGCCGCACTGCAGATTTCCGTCGGCATGCCCGTGCTGCGCATAGAACGGCTGACCCATACCGCGGCCCGGCGGCCGCTCGACTTCGAATACCTCTACTTTCGCGGCGACGCCTTCCAGTACCGGCTGCAGCTGGCGCGCCGCACACCAACCCAGGAGTAAGCATGGAAACGCATATCCAGACTGTCGACGTACTGGTCATCGGCGGCGGCACCGCCGGCCCGATGGCAGCGGTAAAAGCCAAGGAAGCCAATCCCGCATTGCGCGTTCTCCTGCTGGAGAAAGCCAACGTGAAGCGCAGCGGAGCAATTTCGATGGGCATGGACGGCTTGAACAACGCCGTCGTCCCGGGTTTCGCCACGCCCGAGCAGTATGTGAAGGAAATTACCACCGCCAACGACGGCATCGTCAACCAGAAGACCGTCATGGCTTATGCCCGGAACAGCTACGCCATGATCGAAGAGCTGAACGACTGGGGTGTGCGTTTTGAAAAGGACGAAACCGGCGACTACGCCATGCGCAAGGTCCACCACATGGGCACCTACGTCCTGCCGATGCCTGAAGGCCACGATATCAAGAAGGTGCTGTATCGCCGCCTGAAGCGCACCCGCATCGAGATCACCAATCGCCTGGTCGCCACGCGCCTGCTCACGGCAGCGGACGGCAGCATCGCCGGGGCCATGGCCTTCGATTGCCGTACCGGCGACTTCCACGTGATCCGCGCCAAGGCTGTGGTGCTGGCGACCGGCGCGGCGGGGCGGCTTGGCCTTCCGGCCTCCGGCTACCTGTTCGGGACCTATGAAAACCCCACCAATGCCGGCGACGGCTACAGCATGGCCTACCATGCGGGCGCCGAGCTGTCGGGCATCGAGTGCTTCCAGATCAATCCTCTGATCAAGGATTACAACGGCCCTGCCTGCGCCTACGTCACCGGCCCGTTCGGCGGCTACACGACGAACAACAAGGGCGAACGCTTCATCGAATGCGATTACTGGAGCGGCCAGATGATGATGGAGTTCTACCGCGAACTGCAAGGCGGCGACGGCCCCGTGTTCCTGAAGCTGGACCACTTGGCGGAAGAAACCATCAGCACCATCGAAACCATCCTGCACACCAACGAGCGGCCGAGCCGCGGCCGTTTCCACGAGGGCCGCGGCACCGATTACCGTGAGCAGATGGTGGAAATGCACATCTCCGAGATCGGCCTGTGCAGCGGCCACTCCGCATCCGGCGTGTGGGTTGACGAACATGGTCAAACCACGGTGCCCGGCCTGCATGCGGCGGGCGACCTGGCCTGCGTTCCGCACAACTACATGCTGGGAGCGTTCGTCTACGGCAAGCTGGCCGGCGAGAGCTCGGCACGCTACTGCGCCAGCCGCGAGCTGCCTGCGCTGGATGAGTCGCAAGTCGAACAGGAACGCCAGCGCGTGTGGGCTCCGCTTGGCCGCAGCGACGGCCTGCCGCCCGGCCAGGTCGAATACAAGCTGCGCCGCATGGTGAACGACTACCTGCAGCCGCCCAAGGTGACACGCAAGATGGAAATCGGCCTGCAGCGCTTCGAGGCCATCCGGGAAGACCTGGACCGCATGTCGGCGCGCAACCCGCATGAACTGATGCGGGCGATGGAAGTCCACGCGATCCGCGATTGCGCAGAAATGGCGGCGCGCGCCTCGCTGTACCGCACTGAAAGCCGCTGGGGCCTGTACCACTACCGGGTAGACCACCCGCACAGCAACGATGCCGACTGGTTCGTGCACGTGCAGCTGCAAAAGAAGGACGGCGTGATGGCCTGTTTCAAACGCCCGATCGAACCATACATCGTCGCGCTGGACGAGGAAGAAAAGAAAGCCTACCAGCGCCTGCGCATCAATAAGGAGGAACCACAACATGCCAATCACCTCGCACATCACTAGCGTTCCGGTCAGCGTCGACGAAGACAAGTGCATTGCGCACAAAGGCTGCACGGTCTGCGTCGATGTCTGCCCGCTCGACGTGCTGGCGATCGATTTCATCAAAGGCAAGGCTTACATGCAGTTCGATGAATGCTGGTACTGCATGCCTTGCGAAAAAGACTGCCCTACCGGCGCCATTCACGTCGACATCCCCTACCTGCTGCGATAACTCTTTAGGAAAGCCAAATATGAAACTGCCTGTCATCGGATTGACCCTCGCGCTGCTGGCCGGCGCCGCGAGCGCCGAAACCATCCGCGTCGCTATCGGCACCCAGGACACAACCATCAATTGCGCCACCGGCGGCATCCTGATCCGCGAACTGAAACTGCTGGAGAAGTACCTGCCGCACGACGGCAAGTACAAGGACGCGCAGTACGATATCCAATGGAAGAACTTCACATCAGGCGCGCCGCTGACCAATGAAATGGTGGCCGGCAAGCTGGACCTGGGCTCGATGGCCGACTTCCCCGGCTCCTTCAATGGCGCCGCCTTCGCCAAGGCTGGCCGCCAAAGCCTGTTCATCAACGTGCTGTCCGGCAGCACCACCGGCAGCGGCAACGGCATCGTGGTGCCAAAGGCATCGGCGGTGCAGTCGCTGGCCGAACTGAAAGGCAAGACCATTTCCGTGCCATTCGCCTCCACCGCGCACGGCATGCTGCTGCGCGCGGTCAAGGCCCAGGGCTGGGACCCGGACAAGGACGTCAACATCACCACGCAGGCGCCGGAAATCGCCGGCTCCGCCCTGCAAAGCAACAAGGTCGACGCCCATGCCGACTTCGTACCCTTCGCCGAACTGTTCCCGCACCGCGGCTACGCCCGCAAGATCTATGACGGCTCGCAAGCCAACGCGCCGACCCTGCACGGCAGCCTGGTTGATGCGGCCTACGCCCGCAAGTATCCGGAGATCGTGGTTGCCTTCGTGCGCGCCGCCATCGAGGCCGACCGCCTGTTCGCCGCCGAGCCTGAGAAATATAGCGAACTGGTGGCCAAGGTGACCGGCATCGAGGCTGAAGTGAACTACCTGTTCCACGGTCCGCTCGGGCTGCAGACCCGCGACTTGAGCTGGAAGCCGGAGTACCGCCAGGCCGTGCGCACCTCGATCGAAACCTTGCGCCTGCTCAAACGCACCGACCAGGACCTCGACGCCGACAGCTTTATCGACGACCGCTACGTGCGCAGCGCCTTCCAGCAAGCCGGCCTCGATTACGATGCCCAGCTGAAGAACTACGCCAAACAGCCGCTGGTAGGCAAGGATGCTGCCACCGGCAAGCCGATCACGGACTCCCTGCGCCTGGCGCAGATCTGGGTCAGCGGCGAACACCTGGTGCGCCACTATGCTTCGCCTGAACTGGCCCTGGCCGACCTGGCCAAGCTGGAGAAGGCTGGCCGCAAGGTGCGCGCCGTCTACGCCCAGGATCGCAACAGCGGCATCAAGCTATTTGCCGGCGACGCCTGGTTCGTCAGCAGCGGCAAGAAGGAAATCAACGCCTTCCTGCTGAAAGAGTCGGCCGAAGCCTGGGCGCGCAAGGTCAAAGGCAAGGTGCTGGACTTCGAAGGCGCCAAGGCCGCCGTGGCTGGGTGAGGAAGACCATGGCTACCCTGAGTCCCCGCCTGCTGCGCGGCCTGGTGCGCGGCGCTTCACTGGCTGCCTGCGTGCTGGCCTGGAACTGGGCATCAACGCACCATATCGACTTCGGCGTGGCCAGTTTCCGCAACGTGCCATCGCCGCAGGAAACGCTGCAAGCCGCCGCAAGGCTGCTGCAATCGCCCAAGCTGGGCACGCACCTGTCGGCCAGCATCGGCCGCGTGTTTGCCGGCTACGCTGTCGCCGCTGCACTGGGAATCGCGCTGGGGCTGCTGATCGGGCGTTCCCGCCTGCTTGCCGCGGCCCTGCTGCCGCCGCTGGAAGTACTGCGCCCCATTCCCGCCGTGGCATGGATACCGCTGGCGATCCTGATGTTCCCATCGTCCGAACTGTCGATGGTGTTCATCACCTTCATCGGCGCGCTATTCCCCATCCTGCTCAATACCATCCACGGCGTGGAAGGCATCGATGCACGCCTGGTGGCGTCGGCGCGCAGCCTGGGCGGACGCGGCGCGGCGGTATTCGCCAACGTGATCCTGCCGGGCGCAGCGCCCAGCATTGTCACCGGCCTGTCGATCGGCATGGGAACGGCCTGGTTTTGCCTCGTCACCGCGGAAATGATTTCCGGCCAGTTCGGCATCGGCTATTACACCTGGTCATCCTACATCGTGCAGGACTACCCGGACATCATCGTCGGCATGCTGGCCATCGGCGTGTTCGGCATGGGCAGCAGCCTGCTGGTGCGCCTTGCCGGCAACGCGCTGATGCCCTGGTATTTCATTGGGAGGAAAACAGCATGAGTCATGGAGCGATCGATATCAGCGGCCTGCACATCCGCCTCGGCGAAGGCAAAGCCGCGCTGGATGCGGTGCAAGGCCTGTCGCTGGCGGCCAGTCCGGGAGAATTCCTGTGCGTACTTGGCCCATCCGGCTGCGGCAAGTCCACCCTGCTGGGCGCGCTGGCCGGACACTTGCAGCCCAGCGCCGGCACTGTGCTGGTCGACGGCCAGCCGGTGCGCGGCCCGCATCCCGAGCGCGGCCTGGTGTTCCAGCAGCACACGCTCTTCCCGTGGAAGTCCGTGCTCGACAACATCGCCTTCGGCCTCAAGGTTCGCGGCGTGCCGCGCGCCGAACGGCGCGAGCGCGCGCTGGAACTGCTGCAGCTGGTCGGCCTGCGGGAGCATGCGGCCAGCTATCCGGCCCAGCTCTCGGGCGGCATGCAGCAACGCGTGGAAATCGCGCGTGTCCTGATCAATGACCCGCGCGTGCTGCTGATGGACGAACCGTTCGCCGCCCTCGATGCGCAGACCCGCCTGAAGATGCAGCAATTGCTGCTCGACGTGTGGGCACGCATCCGCACCACCGTGGTCTTCATCACCCACGATATCGACGAGGCGCTGTTCCTGGCCGACCGCATCCTGGTCATGAGTGAGCGGCCCGGCCGCATCGTCGAAGAAATCCGGCTCGATTTCCCGCGTCCGCGGCGCGCCGACCTGGTCACAACACTGGATTTTGTACGCCTGAAGCGGCGCTGCCTGGAGCTGCTGCATCCGCAGCCTGCCGAACCAATGCTGCGCTACGCCACCTGAGGAGGAAGCTTGACTACCATCGCATTAGAAGAACGCTTGCGGCACGCCGACAGCACCGTACGCCGCATCGCGGTGCTGGACCTGGCCGACGAAGCCGACGACAACGATACGCCGCTGCTGCTGGCCGCGCTGGACGATGCCTGCCCCGGCGTGCGCTCTGCCGCCGCGCAGGCGCTATCGGACTTTGAAAGCCCGGCCACCGCAGCGGCGCTGGCGGCGCGTCTCGACGACGCCGACGCCCAGGTGCGCGCCGCCGCGGCGCAAAGCCTGGCCGAATTGAAGTTGCCGCAATCGGCGCCGGCCCTGCTGCCATATGCAGGCCATGCACAAGCCTTTGTCCGCGCCGCCATCCTGCGTGCGCTGCGAGAGTTACGTGCATCGGACAGTATCGGGCCGGCGCTGGCAGCGCTGCATGATGCCGACGCCGCGGTGCGCCGTGAGGCCGTAGCCGTGCTGGGCTACCTGAAACACACGCCCGCCCTGCCCACCCTGGCTCGATTGGCAACCAGCGACAGCGATACCGAAGTACGGCGCGCTGCAACGGGCGCGCTGGGCCTGGCCAGCGATGCAACGGTACTGCCGGCATTGTTCGGCGCGCTGGCCGATCCAGCCTGGCAGGTGCGCGAGGAGGCCGCCACCACACTCGGCAAGCTGCGGCAACCCGAGGCCGGTGCTGCGTTGGCGGCGGCGCTGCAGGACGACTTCTGGCAAGTGCGGCTGCGGGCGGTGCGCAGCCTGGGACGGCTGCGCCACCGGGCTGCCTTGCCCGCCCTGCTGCCCTTGCTTACCCACGTCATTGCCAACTTGCGACGCGAAACGGCCTTGGCCCTGGGCGAAATCGGCGCGCGCTCCGCCTTGCCGGCCTTGCAGCATGCGGTCCAGGATCCCGATCCGGAAGTACGCAAGGCGGTGCGCCTGGCCTTACAGCAGTTGGAGCAGGCATGAAACCACTGTCCATCGAACATGACGCCGATGCCGGCCAGACCGCCATCTACTGGCCCGACGCGCGAGTGCAAAAGCTCGATAACGCACTGCTGCGCCGAAGCTGCCGCTGCGCGGACTGCCTGTCAACCCAGCGCGCGGGACAGGCGCTAGCAATCGCCAACGACCTGCGCCTGTTACGCATCGTGCCGGTTGGTTCCTATGCCGTACAACTGGTGTTCAGCGATGGCCACGAACGCGGCATCTATCCCTGGGCCTACCTCAGCGCACTCTAGCTGCGCAACTGGCGCGCCAGGTCAGCCAGGCGGTAGGGCTTGCCGATCACGGAGAATTCCTCGTCCGCCTGGGGAAAGCCGGATGCCAGGATGATCTTGATGTCCGGGTAGCGCTTTCGCACTTCGCGCGCCAGGTCCAGTCCCGACATCCCGTTCGGCATCATCACGTCGCTGAACAGCACGTCGAAGTTGCGATCGCGCTGCAAGGTGCGCAGCGCATCGCCTGCGTCGCCGGCGTGCACGGTGCCGAAGCCCATGGTCTGGAACAGCTCGCGCGCAGACTCCATCACCAGCGGATCATCCTCGACGATCAGCACCCTCTCTTCACGCACGCCGCGCGGCGCTGGAGCAGGCGCCTCCGGCAGCGATTCTTCCAGCGCCGGCAGGTAGAGGTTGATCGAGGTGCCCTTGCCAACCTCGGTATCGATGGTCACGGCGCCGCCCGATTGGGCCATGAAGCCATATACCTGGCTCAAGCCCAGGCCCGTGCCCTTGCCCACCTCCTTGGTGGTGTAGAAAGGCTCAAAAGCGCGCAGGCGCACCTCCTCGCTCATGCCGGTGCCGGTATCGGCTACGCTGACGCGTACATAGTCGCCCGCCGGCAGAGAGTCGGCTTCGTTGGGCGCCAGAGTGACATTGCTCGTGCGAACTTCCAGCGTACCGCCTTCTGGCATCGCATCGCGTGCATTCACCACGAGGTTCAATAACGCAGCCTCAAAGCGCGCCTCATCGACGGATGCCTGGCGCAACCTTGGATCAAGATTCAATTCAAAACCCATGGACGGCCCGACAGCGCGCCGCAACACACCTTCGAATCCACTCACCAGCCAGTTCACTTGCTGCACGCTGGGCGCCAGCGGCTGCTGGCGTGCGAAGGCCAGCAGCTGTTGCGTTAGCGAAGCGCCACGCTCGACAGCACGCCGCATGCTGTCCAGCACGCGCGCGCTGGCCGCTTCCGCCGGCGCGGTGCGCAGGATGTCGATACCGTTCGACACCACCGCCAGCAGGTTGTTGAAGTCATGCGCCACGCCGCCCGTGAGCTGGCCGATCGATTCCATTTTCTGCGCCTGGAACAAGGCGGCGCGCGCCTGCTCCAGCGATTCCTGCGCCTGGCGCTGCTCCGTGATATCGCGCGTAACCTTGGCAAAACCGGCCAATTCACCGTCATCATCGTACAGTGCATCGATCACCGCATGCGCCCAGAATTGCGTACCATCCTTGCGCACGCGCCAGCCTTCGCTTTCGTAGCGGCCCTCGCGCACCGCAATTTCCAGCGCCCGTTCCGGCACGCCATCGGCCTTGTCTTGCTCAGTGAAGAAGCGGCGATAGTGCGTGCCAAGCACTTCTTCCGGCGCATAGCCCTTGATGCGCTCCGCGCCCAGGTTCCAGTTGGTGATCAAGCCTTCCGGCGACAGCTTATAGATCGCGTAGTCGATCACCCCCTGCACCAGCAAGCGGAAACTCTGCTCGCTTTCGCGCAGCGCTTCCATGGTGCGCTTGCGTTCCGTGATGTCGCGCGTAATGTTCGCAAAGCCGACATGCGCGCCTTCGCGCGTGTAGATCGGGTCGATCACCACATTGGCCCAGAAACGCGTGCCATCCTTGCGCACGCGCCAGACTTCGGCCTCGTAACGCCCTTCGCGCAAGGCAGTGGCCAGCGCTTTCTGCGGCAGTCCCGCCTCGCGGTCTTCCTGCGTATGGAAGCGCGAAAAGTGCGTGCCCAGCGCTTCCCTTTCGCTGCAGCCGTTGAAACGCTGGGCGCCCGCGTTCCAGCTGCTGATGCGGCCCACGGTATCGAGCATGTAGATCGCATAGTCGCTGATGCTGGCCACCAGAAGTTCATAACGGGTGGACAGACTCTCAAGCACAGGAGGATCGTTGATCATCAGTAGTGGTGCGCACTGCTGGCGCATTCAGGATGCATGGATTTAAAGAGAATGCCACAATCTGGAATTATGTGGAAAACGACTATGCTGCTTGTCACAGTCTTGTCGGTATCCACGGTGGAAGTCCCTACGGTGGAAGTCTCCAATACGCGCTCGCCGGTGGACAAGTCCTACCGCAAGATGCTGAAAGGCGTGGAACGATTCGGGCGCGAGCACGCGCTGGCGCCCAAGGCCACGTTGCGCTTCCGCCTCCTGCAGCGCCAACCGGGCACCGATATGCGCGGCATCAAGCTGAAGGTAGTGGGCGACACCACCGCCAAGCCGGTTGCGATAACGGCCGACAACGGCTTCACCCTCGATTTCGACGCGCAGCTATGGCGTGAAGATGCTGCGGTGCTGGCCAACCGCAAGACTTTGTCCATGACATGGCGTGCGGAGGTGCGCAGCCCCGGGGTGCCCGAAGGCATGCGCCGCCTGGGCGATTTGCGGCTCGAATGCCTGGTCGGCATGGAAGCGGGGCTGGTATCCAACAACGCCCACCTGTTCGCCTGGCTGGATGAGTACCTGCGCAGCCCGGACAAGGTGTGCGGCGACCCGCAAGGCAACTATATGTTCTTCGCCGAGCGCCCGCTGTTCTCCATCACGCTACAGGCGGGCGAGCGGCGCACCACCCTGCCCTTCCATGACCTGTATGCGGGCAATCCACCCGCCAGCGAAATGCCCTACTGCGATTGCCAGGTGCTGCTCGATCGCAGCTACTTCGCCCCGATATGGGACCGCAACTGGCCGGATGACGCACTGCTGAGTTTTGAATACATGGACGACCCGCCGTCCGCCAGCCCAGCCGCTCCGCGCGACCGCACGGCAGCATTGGCCGCCTTCGGCCCGCCGCAGCTCAGCAGGCGCTTCGACAGCGGCCGTGAAGTCTGGCTTTACCAGTCGACGCCACCGGGCCGCCCAGAACCCGGCCCCGACGGCCGCCCGCGCATGGGCGAGCACGTGCTGCTGTTTGACCCCGACGGCGCGACGCTGAAGACGCGCCAGCGCTCTCCCTAGTTCGCATTGGCGTTGGCGTCGGGGCTGTACTTGTCCGCCTGTACTCGACCGTTGGCACCATAGGTACGCACATCGGCGCTGATCGGCAGCATCCCGGCTTCCCAAACTTCCCACTGCGTGCGCAGCGCAGCCAGGCGCTCCGGCTCTCGCGCGGCCAGGTTGGCGCGCTCGCGCTGGTCCACGGCCAGGTTGAACAGGAATTCCTGGTTATGAATTTTCAGGTATTTCCAGTCGCCGTCGCGCAGGGCACGCTGGGCATTGGCCTTGTAGCGCCAATACAGGCTGCGCGGCTGTGCCACCTGTTCACCCTGCAGCACCGGCAGCAGGTTGATGCCATCGGGTGGATAGGCCGGATCGGGTGCCGTGCCGGCTGCCGCCAGAAGCGTGGGCAGCCAGTCCATGCTGATCGCCACTTGCTGGCTGACCTGCCCAGGCTTGATGCGGGCTGGCCAGCGCACAAGGCCAGGCACGCGGATACCCCCCTCCAGCAGCTCGGTCTTTTGCCCGCTGAAAGGCCAAGTGCGTGAGAATCGCTCGCCGCCGTTATCGCTGGTGAAGATGACGATGGTATTTTCGGCCAGGCCGCGCCGCTCCAGCGCCGCCAACACGCGGCCTATCGATGCGTCCAGCGCTTCCACCATGCGCCCGTAGGTTTCCAGGTTGCCGCCATCGTAATGGGAAATGGCGCTGATTGAGCGCGAGACTTCTTCGTCCTTCGGCCCCTCCCACGGCCAGTGTGGCGCGGTGTAATGCAGCGAAAGGAAGAAAGGTTTGCTGGGCTCTTGCTTGCCGATGTAAGCAGCGGCGCGGTCGCCCAGCAAGTCCGTGTAATAGCCAACCTGGCTCACAGGCACCTCGCCTTCGTACAGGTCTTCCTTGACGTTCGGACCGACACCCGGCTTGTGCGTGAAATAGTCGATGGCGCCGCCGTAATTTCCGAAGAAGCTGTCGTAGCCGCTTTTCAGCGGACCGAAAGCGGGCAGGTAACCGAGGTGCCATTTGCCAAATAAGGCGGTGCTGTAGCCGGCCTGTTTCAACAGCGAAGGCAGGGTCGGATGCTCGGGCGGCAGGCCGTGCTTGCCCGCGCCGGCAATCGGTTCTTCCAGCCCGCCGCGCAAGCGGTACTGGTAGCGGCCCGTGATCAGGCCAAAGCGCGTTGCAGAGCAAACAGCGGAATTGGAATAGGCTTGGGTCAAACGAATGCCCTGCTTCGCCAGTTTATCCAGGTGCGGCGTACGGTACTCAGTCTGGCCATACACGCTAAGGTCGCCCCATCCCATATCGTCTGCCAGGATGAAAAGGATGTTCGGCTTTACGGCGGCTTTCACTGCGGCGGCGCCCAGCACTGCGGCGGGCGCCAGCGCCAGCGTGGACAGGCCGCCGACGACTGCGCGACGTTTGTGGTTGATGCTCATATTGTTACCTCCATGCGCCGCATCATATGCAGCAACCCTTGCGCCAAGGAACGAAGCGTTTCTCATACCGTTATGAAGTTCGCCCGAATAACTTAAGAAGTTTTTAAGGTTTGCTGAGGGAGTTTTTAAGAACGCGATGATGTTTAAATGCCTACCATTCTCTTCGTACCAACCCGAGGATGAAGAGAAATGAGCAAACCACGAATCAATATGTATGCCGGCATCCATAAGGCGCTGCGCAACTTCATGAGCGACACGCTAGCGCGCCTGTCCCGAACCGATGCCGCCGACAACGAAGACCTGCACGGCGCCCTGGCGCAGGTGCGCGAGCTGCTGGCCCTGATGCGCAAGCACCTGGAACATGAGCGCGACTATGTACACCCTGCGATGCATGCGCGCCGTCCCGGCTCCGCGCAAGTGGCGGAGGGCGACCACGACCACCACGATTGGGCCATCGACAAGCTGCTGGCCCTGTGCGACCACTGCGGCACTGCCATCGGCGGCGCGCGCTTCCCTCACCTGGAACACCTGCACCTGCAAATGTCGGTCTTCGTCGGCGAAAACCTGGTGCATATGAACCTGGAGGAGACCGAACACAATGCCGTGCTGTGGGCCTGCTATACGGATCAGGAGCTCGAGTTGATCCACGAGCGCATCCTGGCCGTGATCCCGCCGGAGGAAATGCAGTCCACCATGCGCTGGATGATCCCTGCGCTGAACCCTGCCGAACGCGCCGGCATGATGCTTGGCATGCGCGCCGGCATGCCGCCGCCTGTGTTTGAAGGCGTGCTGGCCCTGGCCCGCAGCCTGCTCAGCGAGCGCGATGCGGCCAAGCTGGATGCCGCGCTGGCGGCACCGCCAGCCATGGCGGCATGATCAGGCTTCGGCCAGAAGCAAGGGGCGCTGGACGCAAAGACGGAAATGTCCGCGCCCCGTTTTCTCGATCCGCACCGGCGCCTCGCGTTCGTACAGGCGCCGCGCCAACAGCACCAGCCGCGCTTCCAGGTTGTCGCTGACATCAGGCAGGCGCACGCGCTGGTCCAGCCGCAGTTCGCGGTTGCTGAACGCCGTCTTGCCCTGCGCGACAAAGTCCTGCAGCAGCGCCCATAGCACGGCTCCCGCCACGCCCTTGATCATGTAGTCGTTGCCGAAGAAGATGGAATCATTGTCGGCAAAGTGGCGGACCGCGAGCGGTGCGCCTTGCACATCGGGCGCCGATGCCGGCTCCGGTTCCGGCTCGGGCGCCGGCACGTTTTGCAGGATATGCATGGCCATCGCCAGCTGGCCGCACAGCGTGACCAGCGCGTCTTCATCGTCGTAAGTGAAGCGCAGGTCTTGCGGGCTTTCCACGTACAGCACGCCGAGCAGGCGTTCGCAGCCCTGGATCGGCACCGCCAGCTGGCTGCGCGACTCGGCAAGGCCGGGGAACGGGATCTCGGTCTGCAAGGCCTGCGCCATCCCGCTCTCCTCCGCCTGTTGCCGGATTGCGCGGCTATAGCTGTACTCGGACGTCATATGGCTGATCCGGATCGCCGCGCCTTCACGCGCCGCCACGCCGATCACGCCCTGCCCTAACGGGATTTCCGAACCAACGCCCGACTGCTCGTACCCATGGCTGGCCACCGTGTACAGGCAGCCCGCCTGCGCGTCGTGCAGCAACAGCATGGCATGGCTGATGCCCATCTTCTCGTCCAGGCAAACCATGGTTTCGTCGAACAATTGGGCGAGATCGCGGCAAGCCAGCAAACGTTCGGAGCAAACGCGCAGCGCGGCCAGCGTATTGCGCGGCGGCGGCGGCGGCGGAGATACGTCGCGGTCGACGCACACGATTTCCGTCACACGGAACACGTCCGAACCTAGCAGGCGGAATACATTGGCCATACCCGCGTGCGACGCCAGGCCCGCCAGTTTGGCTTTCATGCTTTCGAAGAGCTGGCCGGAGGTTTCGGTGCGCAGGTATTGAAGCGCCAGCGAATACTGGGCGCCAGTGTGCGGATTGATCACCGTCAGCCGTGCGTTCGGATTGGCCAGGATGTTGGCGCGGGTCTTGTTGAAGAACTGGTAGGACAGCGCCACATGCTCGCGGTCCATATACTGCACCTGCGATAGATAGGACGCATTCGGCATCCCACTCAGGTCGGCCGTGCCCAGTACCGCCGGCACCATGCCCTCGAAACATTCGCGGATGGTGTCCAGGGTGACGGCGCTCATTCTCCGGCCTCCAGCTTCTTGCCGGCATTGGGTCCAGGCGTCTGGCTATATGCTTCGCTCGGGCAGAAAGTCAGTGCCACCAGTTCGTCCGGCGGACAAGAGAGCAGCGTGCGCACCAT
Source organism: Pseudoduganella sp. GW821-FHT11H04 (assembly GCF_058807935.1). Taxonomy (NCBI): domain Bacteria; kingdom Pseudomonadati; phylum Pseudomonadota; class Betaproteobacteria; order Burkholderiales; family Oxalobacteraceae; genus Pseudoduganella; species Pseudoduganella sp. GW821-FHT11H04. Next base: position 81,411 of record NZ_JBXARE010000013.1, read on the forward strand.
GGTTTCGTGGTGGCCCATCGCCCTGACCTCCGCCACAAAAGCATCCCGGTAGGCTTCGACCAATTGCGGATCGTCCGGCTGGAGGGCCGATACGCGGGCGTCCCGGCTCTTCAACTGCATGGTACGGTGGGTGGAGGGCTGGGTGAAGGCCACGGCAATGGCGCCGCTGGCAAAGATATCGCGCTGCACCGCCTGCGACTTCGCTTCCGGCACGAAGATTGTGACGCGCGTGCCATCGTCGCTGACACGGCAGCCGATGGCGCGCACCAGCTGCGGCATGCCATAGCGGTCGCAACTGGCGACACTGATCGATACGCCGCTGCGCATGAAGGCGATCTGACCGGAATCGAGGGATGGTGCACTCATGACAACATTCTATCGTACTGCGCCAGGCACTTGGCAAATGCAAAAACGGTCTGCTATAATTGCGCGCCTTGGCCTGGTAGCTCAGTTGGTAGAGCAGAGGATTGAAAATCCTTGTGTCGGTGGTTCGATTCCGCCCCGGGCCACCAAGAATAAAAAAAGAAAACGCCGATCCTTGTGGTCGGCGTTTTCTTTTTGTCTACATCCCATGCCTGTGCCGCACCTTGCGCCGCTCAGATAATTGAGAAAATGTTGTAGACTTCGCGGCTCAGCATTCAACCGTGAACCCTCAGGCATGAAAATTTACCCGATCATTTTGTCCGGCGGCGCCGGTACCCGCTTATGGCCCCTGTCGCGCGCAGCTTTGCCAAAGCAGTTGCTGCCCCTGGTCACTGACAAGACGATGCTGCAGGACACGGTGCTGCGCTTGGCGGGCCGCGAGGGCATGATGGCGCCGCTGGTGGTCTGCGGCAATGAGCACCGCTTCCTGGTTGCTGAGCAATTGCGTGAAATCGGCGTGGCGCCCCTGGGGATCTTGCTGGAGCCGGTGGCACGTAACACTGCCCCTGCCGTCGCCGCTGCAGCCCATTACGTGGCTGCAATCGATCCTGATGCGGTAATGCTGGTGCTGCCGGCCGATCATGTGATCGAGGATGTCGAATCCTTCTATGCCGCTGTCCGGCGCGCAGCGACGCAAGCGCAACAGGGAGCCCTGGCGACCTTCGGCATCGTGCCGACAGCGCCGGAAACGGGCTATGGCTATATCCAGAGCGGCGAAGCCCTGGCTGATGCAGGCTGCTTCAAGGTCGCAAAATTCGTTGAAAAGCCGAACCGCGAGACCGCGCAGAGCTTTATCAATTCCGGCAATTTCTTCTGGAACAGCGGCATGTTCCTGTTCCGCGCCGACGCCTACCTGAAAGAACTGGCGCAATTCCAGCCCGCAATGGCCAAGTCCAGCGAGGATGCAGTCGGCAAGGGCTACCGCGACCTGGACTTCTGCCGCCTGGATGAAGCCGCCTTCACGGCCTGCCCGTCCGATTCGATCGACTATGCTGTCATGGAACGGACCGCGCGAGCTGTCGTGGTACCGGCTTCGATCGGCTGGAATGACGTGGGATCCTGGACTGCCCTGGCCAATGTGCAGCAAGCCGATAGTCAAGGCAATGTGACGCGCGGCGACGTGTACACAGATGACACAAGGAATTGCCTGGTACGTGCTGAAGGGCGTATCGTGGCGGCGATCGGCGTGCAGGACCTGGTGATCGTGGAGACCGCCGATGCCGTGCTGGTCGCGCACAAGGACCAGGTGCAGCGCGTGAAGCAGGTCGTCGATCACCTGAAGTCCAGCAGCCGTACCGAGCACCTGCATCACACCAGGGTCTATCGCCCTTGGGGCAGCTACGAGGGCATCGATATCGGTGAGCGCTTCCAGGTCAAGCGCATTACCGTCAACCCTGGCGGCAAGCTGTCGCTGCAGATGCACCACCATCGCGCCGAGCACTGGGTGGTGGTATCGGGCACCGCGCGCGTAACCTGCGGCGAAAAGGAAATCCTGCTGACCGAGAACGAATCGACCTACATCCCGATCGGCATGACCCATCGCCTGGAAAACCCGGGCAAGCTGCCGCTGCACCTCATCGAAGTCCAGTCGGGCAGCTACCTCGGCGAGGATGATATCGTCCGTTTCGAGGATGTCTATCACCGCGGTTGAACGGTGGACAGGCGCTTTAAGGAGACAAAGGCGCCTTAAACTCCGGGAATCTGGATACCAGGTAGACAGATCCCGGAGCAGTCAAATGGGCATAGTCCCATGCGATCAAAGAGCTCCCCGCATCGCCAAGCCTCGTGAGACAGCCATCGCTATTGCATAAGGCATCTTTTGCAGAGATGTAGTGCACGTCGCTGTTCCTGAATTTCGAACTCAACTCCCTATCCGAGATCGAGAAGTTCTCGTTCAATCCTGAGGACATCCGTTCCGGAATCTTATGGGGGACATGGCTCCTGTAATAGGAATACAGTTGCTTCGGCAAGCCATCTTTCCATTGCGGGACCGGGCCGACGATCTCAATCTCCCGGATGCCATACCCCTTCAGCATGTCAATCGTCCTATCCAGGTTCGCCAGGTCGTAATTTGGCCAGACCGCAGAGAGAACAACCCGATCCGGATGGGTATCTTTGATCAGCTGAAGTACGTAATCGTTGATCTTCTTGCAATGAATCCGGCTCACGATTTCCAGGTCCACGATGGGCGGGCAGCCCGAGGCGTTCCTTTGAATGATGCTGTATTCATTCGAGTAGCGCTGCTTATAGCCCGGATACAGGTGGGCAGCGTGCGAATCGCCCCATAGGAAAATGGTTTTGCTATGCGTCGTTTCAGGGCGGCATTTCTCGAAAATCTTGTAGTCCTGGTCCGGATTCAAAAAGCAAGTCTCGTGCCGGTACGCAGCGTTGAAATCATACTTATAGGACATCAACTCGTTCACCACCGGCGGGAACCTGAAATCCAGGCCATTGCGCAAATAGGTGTAATACCCAGCAACGCCCGCCATGATCGCAAGCGAGCAAAGCACAGCGACTGTTTTCCATGTGCTTCGGCCGTAGCGGATGCGTTTCTCTACGAGGACATACGTCAGTGCTGCAAGGATGAAGCTCATCGCAACAGCCACCGCACGCAGGGCTGGCGACGGTGCAGCTGAATCAACGATGCGGGCAAATGACAGCAAGGGCCAATGCCAGAGGTAGAGCGGGTAGCTGATCAAGCCGACCCAAACAAATACCTTGCGCGACAACAGCAGACGATTCACCCACGCTTGTGGACCAGCAAAGATCAACAGCCCGGCACCCAACACAGGAGCGACGGCGCGCACGCCGGGATACAGCACCTTGGCATTGTAGGCCGCGATCGCATAGACGATCAGCAATATGCCGGCAATCGAGCAGATATTGGCGAACAAGGCTGGACGTTCCGGATCCGCTGCTGCCTTGCGAAGCAAGCCGGAACCACTAAGGTAAGCCAGTACAGAACCGACCATCAGCTCCCAGAAACGCATTTGCGGGGCGAAGAAAGTCTTTACCGCATCAGTGTGAATTCCTTTGACATTCAGTACGAACGAGACGATGCCAAGAGCAACAATACCAAGCAGGACCGAGATACTCCACCTTGTCTTCCACAAGATCCAGACAAACAGTGGATAAACCAGGTAAAACTGTTCCTCCACTGCGAGTGACCACAAATGCATCAGTGGCTTGAGTTCGGACGCAACGTCGAAATACCCCGCCTCTTTCCAGAGTACGAGATTCTCGACGAAGCCCATTCCCGCAGCAATATGCATGCCCAGCTGTTTGAACTCTTCGGGCAGCAGGATGACCCAGCCAGCTACGTAGCTGGCGCCTACCACCAGCAATAGCGCTGGAAAAATCCGCTTGACCCGGTGCGCGTAGAACTCTGCCAGAGAGAATTCATTGTGCGCCAAGCTTTTGAAAACAATCAGCGAGATGAGATATCCCGAGATGACAAAGAAAATATCAACCCCGACGAAACCACCGGGAGCGAAGCGTGGAAAGGCGTGATAGGCGACGACGGGAAGAATTGCAAGCGCACGAAGTCCATCAATATCAGCCCGATACTTCGGGTGAAAGTTCTTTTCGCTCATTCAGCGCGCTCAGCTTTCGTACATCCAGCGCAGCGTCTCCGCCAGCGGCCGCTGGTTCAATGGCCCGATCGCTGCCTGCAATTTGGCATTGCTGCCTACCAGGCGCGCCACTTCATTGCTGCGCACAAAGGCCGGATTGACGGACACATTAATCGTGTAGCCGGCAATTTCGGCCATCATATCGAGCGCTTCGCCGAGAGAATGCCCGATACCCGAACAGACGTTGAAGGTCTGGCCTGCAATCTGGCTGCCCGCCTCCAGCAATCTGGTGTAGCTATCGACCACCATGCGCACATCCGAGAAGTCGCGCCAGACATGCAGGTTGCCCAGTTCAATGTCGCGTGCGCCGCGGCGGAAGTGCGAGACGATTTTCGGCAGCAGGAAGTTCTCATGCTGGCCCACACCTGTGTAGTTAAACGGCCGCACCATCGTAATCGGCAAACGGTCCATCCACAGGCGCGCCATGTATTCCATCGAGAGCTTGCTGACTGCGTAATCGTTGGCCGGCGCCGGCGCCACGGTTTCACTGATCGGCTCGATATCGGTATTGCCGTAAATATTGGCGCTCGATGCCAGCAACACTGCGGAAGGCTTGCTCGAGAGCCCTGCCAACGCTTCCAGCAGGTTACGCGTGCCGACCACATTGGTGCGGTACATGGCCGCAATATCCGAATGCGCCACAAAGGCGATGGCCGCCAGGTGCACCACCACATCGGGCTGCACCTGCTCCACCATGCGCAGTACCGCATCGCGGTCGCCGAGGTCAACCGCAATCACATCCTGCTCATCCGCAGACGGCGACAAGGCTGTACCAAACACGCGATAGCCCGCGGCGCGCAACGATTGCGCGAGATAGTGGCCGGTAAAGCCATGGATGCCTGTAATCAGCGCGCGTTTCATGTCGACCAACTCAGAACGAGAAGCCGGCAGCGTTACGGCGCAGGTCTGCCTCCACCATCATCTGGCACAGCTCTTCCAGCGTGGTCTGCGGCTTCCAGCCCAGCTCGCGGGTAGCCTTGGCAGGATCACCGATCAGCAGCTCAACTTCGGCAGGACGGTAGAAGCGTGGGTTGACGCGCACCAGTTCTTTGCCGGTGCTGACGCAACGGCCAATCTCGTTCTCGGCTTCGCCCTTCCATTCAATCTGTACATCGATCGCCTTGAATGCCAGCGAAACGAAATCGCGCACGGTTTCGGTGCGGTTGGTCGCCAGGACGAAAGTGTCAGGCTGGCCAGCCTGCAGCATGCGCCACATGCCTTCCACATACTCTTTAGCGAAGCCCCAGTCGCGCTTGGCATCCATATTGCCCAGCTCCAGGACATCCTGCTGGCCCAGCTTGATCTTGGCCACCGAATCGGTGATCTTGCGGGTGACGAATTCGCGGCCGCGCAGCGGAGACTCGTGGTTGAACAGGATACCGCTGGAACCGAAGATGCCGTAAGACTCACGATAGTTCACCGTCATCCAGTGCGCGTACAGCTTGGCCACGCCATATGGGCTGCGCGGATAGAACGGCGTGTCTTCAACTTGCGGGATCGCCTGTACCTTGCCGAACATTTCCGAGGTCGACGCCTGGTAGAAGCGGATCTTCGGATTCACGATGCGGATCGCTTCCAGCAGATGGACTGGGCCGATGCCGGTAATGGCGGCAGTCGTGACCGGCTGGTCGAACGACACGCCGACAAAGCTCTGCGCTGCCAGGTTATAGATCTCGTCAAAATTGCCGGCTTGCAGCAGACGGATACTGGACCCCAGATCGGTCAAATCGTATTCGACCAGTTTCAGTTTTGGATGCGTTTCGATGCCAAGTTCGGCGATACGCCAGAAGTTCACCGAGCTGGTACGACGATAGGTACCGGTGACTTCATAGCCTTTTTCCAGCAGCAGTTGCGCCAGGTAAGCGCCATCCTGGCCAGTAATACCAGTGATCAAGGCTTTCTTTTCTACGGGTTTCATCTCTAATCCTTCAACAAAAATTTCATTCTTTCGCCATACTGCCGTTCACGAGTTCATTCATGCGCTGCCAACTGAAGAACTCTCGCTTCTCATAATAGAGAGCCCCTTGGTGGGGCCGGGATCTCAGGCGCTCCAGGCTGACTGCTTGCAACTGCTGGTAAGGCGACAACAGGTAACGCATTGCCACAAATGGGAACAGGCCGATCCAGGTCTTGCGCTGGGACGGATAGCTCAAGCAATAACGCAGGAAGCGCAGGCGGTTCTTGAACGATATCGCCTGCCTTTCGGCGAGACCATTCTCAGCTATTGGCTTTAAAACAGAAAAGAATGGACCCGGGCAGTTTTTCCCGTTGTAAAGCGAATATTGTAAGACTTCGGCTTGCCTGCCCAAGGTATAGCTCAGGCGGACCGTCACGGCGTGCAGGGCATCATGATCGTGATGTCCTCCCTCCCATGCCGTGACATAGATGCGCTCAATCGCATATTGGCCCAGGACGCCGCGCAAGTATTCCTCCACGGCGGGCATATGTTCAGGCAAGGCGGCGTCGCGTATCCCTAGCTGTTCGCCGGCAAACATGACGTTCTCTTCCTTCACATCCAATGCGGCCAGGACGCGCAAGGACTCGGCATTGCGCATCGCCGGGGTCACGCCGGGGCTGGCGCCGTCAGTCAGGTAAGCGCACAGCACCATGCGCCCATTCTGCCGCTCATTCAATATCTGCTGGAAGACACCGAATTCATCGTCCTGATGGGCAAACAGGAATAGCGCGACTGGCGGGGTTCCTGGATTAGTAGGCATCGAAATCCAGGAAGGAGAAAGCGACGCTGCCGGCCTCCAGCTTGGGCACCCGCCCGCTCAGGGAGCGGTAGATGAAGTTCAGTGGCGAAGGCTTGAGGCGGTTTGGAATTTCGATATATGCGCCGCGCCGAGGAACGTTGTTCGGCACCAGTCCCATAAACAGGCGCAAAGGCTGCATCATCGGCGGCGGATTCAATTCCAGCCCGTTGCCCTGGACTTGCGGAATTTCGGCGTATGCTGGCAGCCATGGCTTGACAGAAGGGGCGAAAAATTCCAGCGTTCTCTCGTTGCGGCGGGCGTAGATCGGGTTTTCCGGATTCGCGCAACGCCATTTCAGGCTGGCAGCGGAGTGCACGCGTTCAAATTGTCCGAGCGCTTGATCGGAAGGCGAGCGCAACACGCCGCCGACGCCAATTTGCGCCTTCAGTGGTTCGACCAGCTGGAAACCGAGCTTGCGAACAAAGCCTGGGGTACTGTTTGCGTTGGCCACGCCATACACGGCGTCGATGCCCATGTCGCGCGCCGCATCGTAGGTCATTTCCGCCAACTTGGTGAACAAGCCTTTGCCCTGGTAATTCGGATGGGTTGCCGTATTGAGCGACAAAGCCACGCGCACCACTTCACCGCCGATATTGGCCATGGCCGGAATCGTCACATAGTGGGCGGCCAGCACATCGCCATCCCAGGCGTCAAAGCCGATCACAGGCCCGTCCGGATTATCCTGGTACAGCCAGGTCAGGTAGGCATGGTTGTACTTGTCTGCGCCCGGGAAGCAGGCCTGGAACAGGCCCACATATTTCGCGATCGCTGCTGAATCGTGCTTGACTGGTGCATACGTGATCATTTGAAGACCCAATACTTGCTCAGGATGAAGCCGTTGACCGCAACCAGCGGCAAGGAAAAAATCTTACCCCAAATCACTCCTACCCCCAGCAGATTGTTGGAAACATAGATGCAAGCCATGGTGATCAGGTAATTGATGCCAACCACCATCAGGAAGCGGCAAACCTTCCAGAGCGATGGCTGGGATTTGAATGTCAGGTTCTGGTGGAAGAGATAGTTCACCAGCAGACCCGTCATGAAACCGCCCGCGACGGCCAGCGGCGCGGTGCAGCCGGCCACCAGCAAGGCCTTGAGCGTGCCAATGTCGACCACCGCCGACAGCAAGCCTCCGCCCACGAAGACAGAAAAATGGCGCAGGCGGGCCACGTTCATATTCATGCCTTCTCTCGCTTCAAGGCCGCGCCGCGGCCACGGCGGTGCCACGGCGTCTTCGGCACGGAGCTGATGTCAAAGGCCAGGAAAGCCAGGATCAGCTGCACGCCCATGAGCACGGGCAAGGCGGACAGCATGACGGTGCCAGCCGGTGTTACTGTGCCGTCGCGCGCAGCGGACACCCAGTGGCTCACACCATATATCGTGCCAAAGCCGAGCAGCAGAAGGCCGAGTGGAAGCTCGATGGAAGCAATCGACAGGTCGCGCAGATAGTAGTTATAGAAAATGCGCTTGCTGAAATTACGAATGTGCTTGGCCAGAAATTCACCAACGATCTTGGAGATCTTCAGGTTGCTGACCTCGTCGCCGTAGCTGGCATCCATCGGCACGTCCTGCACCACGGCGCGCAGGGTATTCAAGCGGAACAGGATGTCCGTCTCGAAGAAGTAGCGCTTGCTGATCTTGTCGAACGGAAGGTGGCTGGCCACGTCCACGTGGATGGCGGTATAGCCGTTGGTTGGATCGAACAAGTCCCAGTAGCCCGATGAAATCTTGGTCATGAACGACAGCACGGCATTGCCGAACAGGCGTATCGCCGGCATCGAGCGAATTTCCTCGAGATCATAGAAACGGTTGCCCTTGGTGTAGTCCGCTTCGCCGCGCAAGATCGGGCCAACGAAATCGGGCACCAGGGACGGATCCATCTGGCCATCGCCATCGATCTTGACGATCACGCCGGCACCATCGGCAACCGCCTGGCGGTAGCCGTGCATCACAGCACCGCCAACACCTTGGTTGACTTCATTACGCAACACTACGACGCGCGGATCGACATTGTTCTTCTCGATGAAGTCGCCCGAGCCATCCGGGCATTTGTCGTCCACTGCGTAAATACGCCAGACCTCGGGGCCGATCGCGGCGATCACACCCAGTACATGATTGGTGACCTTGTAGCAGGGGATCACGACGGCGATTTGTTTGGACTCGCTAAACATTCGTTTCATATTTTTCTTCTTCGACAAAAAGTCACTTCTGCAACCGTTCGATATTGACCTTGGCGATGGCCATGCCGAGGGTGCGGGCAGAATCCGCCGGCTTGTACACGCCGGACTCAAAAACCAATCGATCGCTTGGCTTGGCCAGGTTGACCTCCACAACGATATCTTTACCAGTGCCGGTCAGGAGCAAAGGGTAAGTCTTGCCGCCAGCCTGCAACTGCATCGGCGCACTCAGGTTTTCCGCCAGGCTCCAGCCGAAAAGGGAAATGCGCAATCTACCTTCGAGCAAGCGCGGCAGGACAATCTCCGCCTTTGGCTCGCTCGTCCATGCGCCCCACTCCTCGACCTGGTTAAAGCCGGTCAGCAAGGCGCCATTGGCAGGCGTCTGCGCCAATGGAACGCTCAATGCTTCGCCTTCAGCCATCACAGTCTTCGGCACGGCTTGGCGCGCCGCTGCGAGCAAGTGCGGGGTGATCTGCACAGGAGCAGCGCGCAGCGTAATGAGGCGCAATTTATCCAACGACATTGCCGCCGCGTAGTCAAACCGAAGTTTGTAGTCGCCATCGAGGACGACCCAGTCGGCTCCGGCAACATCTTCCGGCGTCACGATCGATCCGGCAGGTCGCGCAATGACTTTGGGCGCATTACCCAAGCCAAACAAGAAATAAGAAGCACGGCCATAGCGATCTTCCGTCACCACCACGCCGCGGCCAATCTGTTTATCACCCAGCAGCATGCCCAAGGAATGACCGCTATGGCTGGCTTCCATCGTCCCGTGCAGGTGGGAACCCAGCCAAGCGTAATTCTGCAGGCATGCCGCGCCGAGAATCAGGAGCAACTGCGCGGCCAGGATGCGCGGCTGCCACACTGGCTTGAATACCGACAGGGCCAAGCCGGCGATCACCGCGGCGACCAGCAATTTGGCAAGGTAAGGAACTGCCCCGCCATGAGACCATTGGTACCAGTTGTGCGGATTGAAGAACGCCATCAACAGCGGATGGTCCCACGGATAGATCTTGAACTTGGGCGCCACCGCCAGCAAGAACAGCGCGACTGCGCCTGCCAGCAGGGCGCTGCACAGTCTCCTCATTCGTGGCGACAACCGAGTGAGCGCGAAGAAATACACTGGCGGCAGCCAGATCAAGGCAGCGCTGAGGTAACGGCCATGCAAGCGCATGGTCTCGCTATCGCTGATCGCTGCAGCGCCGGCAGTAAACCAGGCCGTCATGGCGAGGTGGGAGCCCAGCATGACGAGAACGAAAATCGCCAATGCCGTCTGCAGCGGGGTCTCACTGCGCCGCTCGCGCAGGCAGGACCACACATGGCCGATGGACCAAGCCAGCGCAGGCGCAAAAATCAGGGCAACTACGACCAGGTTCGCCAACAGGTAATGCAGGGCGCTGACAACTTTGGTCAACAGCGATACCTGGACCGCCTGGTTTTGCAGATACTGGCCATAAAATTTCAGGCCCAGTGCGACCGTCGGATCAAGCGACCAGCGTCCAGTGCACGCGAAAGCAAGCAGGATTAAGGCGGCATAAGTCGAAGCCAGCATGACCAAGCAATTGCGCAGTACGGACGACAACTGGCGCGGTCCAACGCCGGCCAGCCACATCAGGCCTTGCGCGGCCACAGCCGCCATCAGCATCGCCACGGCATGCGGCTTGACCAGGATCGCCGCACCGAGCGCCGCGCCGGCGAGCAGGCTCGCGCGCAGCGGCTGGTCCGGATAGACGCGAACCAAGACAAATCCAAGGACTGCGGCCAGCAGCATCAAATCCACCTCCGGCATGACCGCGTAGAGATAGATGTGCGCCGGGAACAGCAGGCAGCACAGGACGCTCAGCATCATGCGCCGCTGGTCCAGCAGCGGACGCACCGCACCGCCGATCAGCCCCACCGCAGCCACGAACTCAATGGCGTGGACGACGCGGTACGACGTCAGGAAATGCTCGCCGAACAGCGCGGTGCCGGCATGGACGAGCGAGAAATACAGGAAATTCGACACCCGCTGCAGGCTCGGATCCAGCTGGTACAGGGTCTCGAGCTGGTGATTGAATTTTCCGCTGATGAAAAACGCGTATTCATCCGATGCAAAGATCGGCCCACCCACACCGGCGGCGAATATCACGAAGCAGGCGAATGCAACGAATATGACGGATGGTATCGATAAGTTGAATCGGTGAATGCTGGTCATCGCTCAACCCAAGCTACGGCGAATAGCGTCCAGACGGCTAACGTAATTCAGTCCGGTCGGACGGTAGGCGAAGCTGTTTTGCATATGCTGGCGCGCCACGGCCCCAATCCCACGGCCCTTCTCCGGCGCGTCGACCAGTTCCACCATGAAGCCGACAGCCTGGTCGTAATCAGGATCGGCCCATACCTGGTTTTCGTGGTGCGGATATTCGCCTTCCAGCACTGGGATCAGCTTGTAGTCCACACCGAACGACGCTTCCGGCGCCATGAAATCCATATTGCCGGAATAGGCGGTGGCGATCACCGGGCGGCCCAGGGCCATCGCCTCGGCACAACCGAAGCCATAGCCTTCCGAGCGGTGCAGCGACAGGAAGCAATCGCAGCAACGCACCAGGTTCTTCACTTCATTGCCGGTCATCAGGCGCTGGATCAGGGTCACATTGTTGTGGAGATTGGCGACCTCCTTCTGCAACTCGACAAACGCGGCTGGATTGGTTTCGACGCCATTCACCTTGATCACCAGGTGCGCCTTGGAATACGGGCGTTTGGCCAGCAGGCTGCGGAAGGCGCGCAACACGCCCGCCGGATTCTTGCGCGTCGAAAAGGAGCGCAAATCGTAAAAGAACAGGAAAGTGTAGTCGGCTTCGGGAATGCCGAAATAGCGCCGCCCCACAAAGCCGCTCAAGGAAATCTGGCACGACAAAGGCATGTGATAGATCGGCTTGGAGCAGACTTTTTCCAGGCTCTCCATGATGAAGCGCGATGGGGCCCAGACTTCATCAAAGCGATCAAGCTGGGTCGCCCATTCCTCCGGATAGCGCGGCAACTCCCACAGCGGATAAATGACGTTATAGCCGGGCATCTGTTCGGGATGGCCCAAATGCTTCCACGCTTGCTTGATCTCGTCGCCGTTGATGTGGAAGACGTTGATACTCGCAGGGGCATTCTGCAGCGATGGCCCAAACTCCGCCTTGTCTGCATCCGATGGCTGCTCCAACTTATAGATGTCGAGCAGGCGCGGCGCTTCCCCCGCGGCGCGGAATGAACGGAAACTGGCGCGCAAATGTTCGCCCATGCCAATTGGCGTGTAAGGATGCCCGACCAGGCAGACTTCGTTTTGTTGGGATGTTGTCATGCTCATTCTTAGTTATTTTTCGTCAGCAAACGGCCGGCATCCTGGGCGTTGCGCAATGCTTCGAGATAGGTATGGCCGAAGCGACGGTCAGGCTCGAGATAGGCGCCTTCCGCCCACTCATTCCACGCATTCACGAAGATCAGGCGCTCATCGCCGTAATTCTGCTTGCGGGTTTCGTCGATTGCTTCTTCCAGCCAGGCCTGGAAGGCGCCAGGCGAGGCATGCTCGAAGCAGAAGCTATTTCCTCCGCGGCGAGCGGTATTGTCCCATCCTGGCATCACCCCTTTGAAGCGCGTGTATCCAGGCGCTTCGCGCGTGGCGTAGTGCACAGCGATCTCGCGGTAATCGGCGACGCCGCCGGCAAAGTCGGAACGCAGGATTTCGCCGCTCGGCGGCTTGGTTGCAGCCATGCCCTGCGGCGGGAATTCAATGCTGGCATCGCAGCCATAGACCGATGGATGCGTGCCCGCATGCACCAGCTCGAAGGATTCGACCATGGAGATGTAGATCTCGCCGATGCCCTGCTCGCGGCAGACAGCACGCCAGCGCGCAGCGGTTTCCGCAAAGTTCGGGAATAGCGTGACGCGGTAGACCACCAGCAGCGGCTTGCCATCGATACGGATATAGCGCTCGTCCTTGAAGTAACGGATCAGGTCGTTGATGACTGCGACGTCGTCCTCAATCGAATGCGACTGGGCCATCAGCACTTCGTGCTCCTGGCCATCCCAGCGGCGGCTCCAGTTCTCGTTCGCCCAACACAGGCAGAACGGCTGCTTAGGCTCATCGGACAGCAGCAATTGCTCCAACGGGCGCTCGAGCAGGCGATGGCCGTCGAACCAATAATAGTAATAGCAGAAACCGTGTACGCCGTAACGCTGGGCGAGTTCCGCCTGTTGCTGCATGACTTCCATCAGGCGCAAGTCGTAGTAGCCCAGGTCAGCAGGCAAGCGCGGCTGGTAATGGCCGACGAAATTAGGCTGGGCCTTGCTGACATTGGTCCATTCGGTAAAGCCGCGGCCCCACCACTGGTCGTTTTCCCGGATCGGGTGGAATTGCGGCAAGAAGAAGCAGATCAGGCGCGGGTCCATCCGGCTTTCGAGCGACGCTGTCCATTTCTTTTGCAGCGTGGTCAGGTTGTTGTGGATGGCACGCATCTTGAACGAGTTGTCACCCTGCGCTGTCGTTTTGGACAGGTGGTGAATGATCGTGGCGTCCGGGTTGTAGTAAATATCGTAGCCGGCATTGCGCACGCTCAGGCACAGGTCGGCATCTTCGCAATAGCATGGCAGGAACTCTTCCGAGAAACCGCCGATCTCCTTCACCATCTCGGTCGACAACAGCAAACAGGCGCCCGAAACATAGTCGACCCTGCGCAGATAGGAATAGCGTGGCAGCAGAGGATCTTCGTTCAGGCCCACCATAGTAGCGGCGCCGTCCGGCGTGAATGCGACACCCGCTTCCTGCAGGAAGCCGTTAGGGTAGACAAAGCGCGGGCCGACCGCGCCGACATTCGGCTTCAGCGAGAAGGTTTTGAGCAGCGCGCCGAGCCAGCCTGCCGTCACCTGCACGTCATTATTCAGATAGAGCACATGACGGCCCGTGACCTGATCCAGCACGCGGTTGCAGTTGCGCAGGAAGCCCAGGTTGGTGTCGCCACGGCTGTAGCGGATATTTTTCACGAGGGCCAGGACTTGTTCGGTCTCATCGGTCGAGCTGTCGTCGGCTACGATGATTTCAAATGTATGGCCGGCTTCGACGTGCTTAGCGATCGATGCCAGGCATTCGAGCGTCAGGACGATATTGTTGAACACTGGCAGGATGATCGACACATCAGGCGTTGCCACCAAGGGCGGGAACGCCAGTGACGCTGCGACGCGGCGCAGGTCGCTGCTATCGATCTTGACCATGCTGTACGGCTTGACGGCGATGTTTTCAAAGCGATTGGCTTTGACTTGCGCAATCCCAGCCTTGACGGTGGCGTGTTCCTGCCATTCCCAGATGCCGTCGGCTACTGGCAGCGACTGCTGCAGCATGAGGCCTGAGCTCGTCACGACAGGCGCCTGGCCAGCCACGGGGGCGAGCTTGATCAGCTGGAACTCGCGCCAGCGCTGATATGCGCCGCTGCCTTTCAACGCGAACCCAAAATACTTAAAGATTCCGTTTTTCAGTTTTTGCTTGCTGGCGTGGGACAGCGGCAAGGCGCGATACGAAGCCAGTGCGGCAGCGGCTACGACTTGGCGGCCTTTGCGCCGCACGGTGCCAATCTTGCGCATCGGCGCCGTTACCCGCCAGCTGTTCGAGGCGTAGACTTCATCAATTTGCTTCTTCAACACCTGGTAATTTCCTTTGATGGCATGGTGCTCTGCACTCAATGCACTGTGCTCAAGCGCCAGCGATTCGGCGCGTTGATTGGCTGCGAATACAGCCTTCTCGAGTTGTTCGACGTGGTTTTTATGGCAGAAAATCTCGTATTTCAAGCCAACCACCGCACGCTCCACCTGGGCAGCGACGCTTTGGGATTCATCTTTTTGCAGCGCCTCTACCGGACGGTCCTGACTTTTTTCCATCGCCTCAGCTTCCTGTTCCAATCCAATAACGTACGAAACGTCCAGGCCGCAAAGGCTGAACACTTTGGCCACCTGCGTGAAGGCCGCGCATGACAGCATCCGCATCGCTTCGCTGCCTGCACAGTTCAATCCGCAGTTTCATTTTCTTCGTTCCCTGCTTACTTCAGGCGTTCCAGCACCGTGCGGAATGGCCGTGTGTAGCGCCAGCTGCGGGTTTCCTGCAATTGCTGCATTTGTTTTGCATGCTGTCCGACTTCAAGCGCCAACTCGTCAATCTTGGCGGCAGCGTGAGCTTCCTGTTCGCGGCTGTGTGTCAACTCCTGTTCCAGGTGCTTGATGTGCGCATCGCGCTGGGTGAGCTGGCCCAACGCATCTTCCAGGTTCTTGATGCGTTCATCGCGTTCGCGACGCTGCGCCAATTCCTCTTCCAGGCTATGGATCTGGGCTGTCATCGACTGGGTATGCTGGTGGCACCAGGTCTTCATGGCAGTCAATTCATTACGCACCTGGGCCAGGTCCATGCGCTCTACCTGGCGCGTGCCAAGGGCTGCAAAGTAATTGCGCAGCAGTTGCTGCTCAGGGCTGCCGGCACGCAGCCATGGCGTATCAGCGTCGCTGGCCGCGCCGATGCGCAATACGCCCAGTCCGTGCGAATGCATGAACTCATGATGCTCGGCATAACGTTCCTTCAGCTCGTCCCACAGCTGCCAGACGCCGAAACCGCGTTCGCGCACATTGATATCGTGGAACAGGACAATGGCGCCTGGCGCCAGCTTTGGCAGCCATGTATCAAAATCATGCTTCACCGCTTCGTAAGTATGCAGGCCGTCGATGTGCAGCAGGTCGACCGAGCCGTCGGCGAAGTAATTGACCGCGTCATCAAAGGTCATGCGCAGCAGCCGCGAGAACCCAGCGTAATGGTCCTGATTATGCGCGTTCACTTTGTCGAATACATCCTGCCCGTAAATACCGGCGTGCTCGTCGCCCTGCCAGGTATCCACGGCGTAGCACTTGACCTCGACGCCATCTTCCTGCGCCGCCTGACAGAAGGAAAAGTAGGAATTGCCCGAATGGGTCCCCAATTCCACCAGCAGGGATGGGCGCATCTGCTTCATCAACCAAGCGGCGAACGGCAAGTGGCCGCACCATGCGTTAGGAGCTTGCAGGGAAATTGGCGTGAAATTAGCGGCCTGCAGCAAGCCGTCATTGAAGTCATTCATGGTGAGCTATGGTTTTAAGATTAATACTTTGCATCGGAATGCCGATCAGGCCACCCGCTACGCTGGTGGACTCGGATTTGAAGCTGACCGCATCGTGCACCCAATGGTGTTGGACGTGGTTATATTGCGACCCGTTGGCAATGGCAACGGTGATCGAATACTGTCCGGCCGCCAGGCGCGGCATTTGGAAGTCGAAATCAGCCACCAGGGCTTGGCCGCTCGCGCAGGCGACCGGGGACTCCATATAATCGAGCCAGGTGTTATCGCCAAACAGGTTCTGTCCCAGCTTGTCCTTGATGTAGAATCCGATAATCGGCGAATCCAACGGACCGTGGGCTTGCGCCTCTACACGCAAGGTCACATTTTCACCGCCGACAATCCAAGCCAGCGGCTGCTTTTCAGCGTCCAGGAAGCGCACGGCCGTAATTTGGGCTTCGCCCTTGCCGAAAGACGGCGCATCCGGATTGAAATCGAACAGTTCGAGGTCATTGCGCAAATTGCTCGCATTAATGAATTCGCGCCGTTGGTCATGGGATGCGGCCACCCGCTGCGCGCTGGATGCCTTGATGCGGGTCGATGTGCTCTTGCCTTGCTGGGCCTCGTAAAACGCTTCCAGGTAATGCTCGCACACTTCCTTCGGCGTGCCGCGCTCCAGCATATGCCCCTTTTCAATCCAGATGGCGTCGCTGCACAAGCTGCGTACGGAAGCCGTGTCGTGGCTGACGAACAGCACGGTCCCGGTCTTCATGAACTGACGCAGGAAGCGCATGCATTTCTGGGTGAAGAAGGCATCGCCTACGGCAAGCGCTTCGTCGACCACCAGGATATCGGCATCGACGTGCGCAATGACGGCGAATGCCAAGCGCACCAGCATGCCGCTGGAATACGTTTTGACCGGCTGTTCGATGAACTCGCCGATATCGGCGAAGGCTTCGATGTCGGCAAAGCGGGCTTCGGTATCCGCGCGCGGCAGGCCAAGCACGGCCGCGTACATATACACGTTTTCGCGCCCGGTGAATTCTGGATTAAAGCCGGAGCCGAGCTCCAGCAGCGCCGCGATACGTCCGTGCGTCTCGATGGTCCCGCTGGTCGGATTCAGGGTGCCGCAAATCATTTGCAGCAGGGTTGACTTGCCACTGCCGTTGCGGCCGATGATGCCGACCGTCTCGCCCTTCTTGATTTCGAAGGACACGTCATGCACCGCCTGGAACTCGCGGAAATACTGCTTGCTACGGGCGCCCACCATCTTCTGCATGCGCGGGAAGATCGATTGCTTCAGGCGGTCATGCGGCTGGTTGTAAATCTGGTAGCACTTGCTTAAGTGGCTGACCTTGATCGCGATTTCAGAGGACATCGGCAAACCCTTTCCGAGTTTTCTGGAACCAGGCGAAACCGAGCCAGGCAATGAGCATCGAGCCGCACAGGGAGGCGGCGAACAAGGTCAGGTCCGGCATGCGGCCCCAGAACAGGACTTCACGTGCCTGCTCGATGACCGGGGCCAATGGATTGAACGCGATCAGGTGCCGGTATTCAGGCGGCAGCGTGTCGGCGGAATAGAAGATCGGCGACAGGAACATCAGCGTGGTGGTCAGGATTCCGATGAATTGAGTGGCATCGCGCAGGTAAACGCCAAGCGCGGCCAGCACCCAGCTCAGGCCCAGGACAAAGAAAGGCAAAGGCAGGATCACCAGCGGCAGCAGCAGCACGGTGGCATGCGGCACGCCAAACAGCACTACATAGGCGAGCAGCCAGACCAGCAAGCTGATGCATGCGTGGAAGATGGCCGAACCTAAGGCGACCCAAGGCAGGATTTCCAGCGGGAACACGACCTTCTTGACGTAATTCACATTCGTCAAGATCAGGGTCGGCGCGCGATTGACGCACTCGGCAAACAAGTTGAAGATGATCAACCCGGCAAACAGCACCAGCGCAAATTCCGTTTTGGAATCGCTGCCGCCACTCCAGCGCGATTTGAAGACCACGCTGAAGACGAAGGTGTACACCGTCAGCATGAATAGCGGATGGAAGAACGACCACAGGATGCCGAATACCGAACCACGGTAGCGGCCGATCACTTCGCGCTCGACGAGGGCCTTGATCAGGCCGCGGTTGTGCCAGGAGCTGGCCAGCATCTGCCTAGGCGCAATGGAAAACTGCTGCATCAGGCAAACACCTCCGCGCGGCTCAGCAGTGTGCCATTGGCATCCTTGGCCGACAACGATGGGGTGCCCTCAAACTGCCAGTCGATCGCCAGGTCCGGGTCGTTCCAGGCAATGCTGCGTTCATATTGCGGCGCATAGTAGTCCGTGGTCTTGTACAGGAATTCAGCACTGTCGCTGAGCACGACAAAGCCGTGGCCGAAGCCTTCCGGGACCCACAACTGGCGTTTGTTCTCGGCGCTCAGGATTTCGCCGACCCATTGACCGAAGGTAGGCGAGCTCTTACGCAGGTCGACGGCGACGTCGAATACGGCGCCAGCGGACACGCGTACCAGCTTGCCTTGCGTCTGCTGGATCTGGTAGTGCAGGCCGCGCAGCACGCCCTTGGACGAGCGCGAGTGGTTATCCTGCACGAAATTGACGCTGCGGCCGATCGCTTCTTCAAAGCGGGCCTGGTTAAAGCTTTCGTAGAAAAAACCGCGGTCGTCGCCGAACACCTTGGGTTCGAACAGGACAACGTCGGGGATGCTCAATCGGGTAGCGTTCATCAGTACACTTTCTCGTCCAGGATGCGCAGCAGGTATTGGCCATAGCCGTTCTTGGCCAGCGGACGGGCCAGCTTTTCCAGCTGCCCGGCGCCAATCCACTGCTGGCGGAAGGCGATCTCCTCAGGACAGGCGACCTTCAGGCCCTGGCGGTTTTCCAGCGTGGCGATGAATTGACCGGCCTCGAGCAACGACTCGTGGGTGCCGGTGTCGAGCCATGCATAGCCACGGCCCATGATCTCGACATTCAGCGTGCCTTGCTCGAGGTAAAGGCGGTTCAGGTCGGTGATTTCCAGCTCGCCGCGTGCCGATGGCTTCAGGCTCTTGGCCAGTTCCGCGACCTGGTTGTCATAGAAATACAAGCCGGTCACGGCGTAATTTGACTTGGGCTTGGCCGGTTTTTCTTCCAGCGACAGGACGCGGCGCTGGTCGTCGAATTCGGCCACGCCGTAACGTTCGGGATCATGCACGTGGTAGGCAAACACACTGGCGCCTTCGGTGCGCGCCATGGCATTGCTGAGCAAGTCCTGGAATTCGTGACCGTAGAAGATGTTATCGCCCAACACCAGGGCCGACGGTGCGTCGCCGATGAAGTCTTCGCCGATGATAAAGGCTTGCGCCAGGCCATCGGGCGACTCCTGCACCGCGTATTGCAGGTTCAGGCCCCACTGCTCACCATCGCCCAGCAATTGCTGGAAGCGCGGCGTATCCTGCGGGGTCGAAATGATCAGGATGTCGCGGATGCCGGCCAGCATCAGGGTGCTGAGCGGATAATAAATCATTGGCTTGTCGAACACTGGCAGCAATTGCTTGCTGATCGCCAGGGTTGCCGGGTGCAGTCGAGTGCCGGAGCCGCCGGCGAGGATAATGCCTTTGCGTTTCATGCGGTTTCCAGTTCAGGAGAGTTGATCGATAAGGCGGTCGACATGGACCTTCCAGTCCGGCATATGCAGGTCGAGGGCGCCACACAGTTTGCTCGTATCGAGCCGCGAATTCCTTGGCCGCTTGGCCGGCAGCGGATAGGCCTCGGTCGGGATCGGCTTGATCTGCGCCGGATCGACCTTGAAGCTGGCGCCGCGCTCGCGCGAACGCGCAATCGCGTAGCTGGCCAGGCCGTGCCAGCTGGTGGAGCCGGAGGCGGTCAGGTGGTAGATGCCATCGGCGATGGCGCCACGGCGGTAAGCCGCCACGGCCAGCGCCGTGACGTCGGCGATCAGCTCGGCCGAAGTCGGAGCGCCGAACTGGTCGGCCACCACATTCAGGCTGTCGCGCTCGCCCGCCAGCCGCAGCATGGTCTTGATGAAGTTGCCTCCACGGGCCGAGAACACCCAGCTGGTGCGGAATACCAGGGCTTTGCAGCCGCTGGCCAGGATAGCCTCTTCACCGGCACGCTTGCTGCGGCCGTAGGCGCTTTGCGGCGCGGTGGCATCGTCTTCCAGGTAAGGCGCATCCTTGGCGCCGTCGAAGACGTAATCGGTCGAATAGTGCACCAGCAGTGCGCCGTGTTCGCGCGCGTACTCCGCCATGGCGCCGACGGCGCTCGCATTCACGGCGGTGGCGGCGGCCTCGTCGGTCTCGGCGCGGTCGACCGCGGTGTAGGCGGAGGCATTGACGATGACGTCGGGCGCCTGGCTTGCCAGCACGCGTCTGACCGCGTCCAGGTCGCCCAGGTCAAGTCCGTCGCGCCCCAGCGCGGCGAGCTCGCCCAGTGGCAGCAGCGTGCGCAGCAGTTCCTGCCCGACCTGGCCATTCTTACCGATCAGCAGGATCTTCATGCGTATTGCTTCTCCACCCAGTTGCGGTAGTTGCCACTGGTGACGTTCTGCACCCAGCCCTGGTTATCCAGGTACCACTGCACGGTCTTGCGGATGCCGGTCTCGAAGGTCTCGGCCGGCTTCCAGCCCAGCTCGCGTTCCAGCTTGCTGGCGTCGATGGCGTAGCGCTTGTCGTGGCCTGGGCGGTCTTTGACGAAAGTAATCTGGGTCTTGTACGACTGCGCATCGGCGCGCGGCTGCAGCTCGTCCAGGATGGAGCACAGGGTATTCACCACGTCGAGGTTGGCTTTCTCGTTCCAGCCACCGACGTTATAGGTTTCGCCCAGCTTGCCATCGGCCAGTACACGGCGGATCGCGCTGCAGTGGTCCTTCACGTACAGCCAGTCACGGATCTGCTGGCCGTCGCCATAGATCGGCAGCGCCTTGCCGGCCAGGGCATTGTGGATCACCAGCGGGATCAGCTTTTCCGGGAAGTGGTAAGGACCGTAGTTGTTGGAGCAGTTGGTGGTCAGCACCGGCAGGCCGTAGGTGTGGTGATAAGCGCGCACCAGGTGGTCGCTGGCAGCCTTGCTCGCCGAGTAAGGGCTGTTCGGCTCGTAGCGATGCTGCTCGGTGAAGGCGGGCGCCTGCGGCTCCAGCGAACCGTACACTTCATCGGTCGAGACGTGCAGGAAGCGGAAGCTTGCTTTCGCTTCGCCTTCCAGGGCGCCCCAGTAAGCGCGCGTCGACTCCAGCAGGTTGAAGGTGCCGACGATATTGGTCTGGATGAATTCGCCCGGACCGTGGATCGAACGGTCGACGTGGCTCTCGGCGGCGAAGTTCAGGATCGCACGCGGCTTGTGTTCGGCCAGCAAGGCATCAACGACAGCGCGGTCGCCGATATCGGCATGCACGAAGACATGGCGCACATCGCCGTCGAGGCTGCCCAGGCTATCCAGGTTGCCCGCATAAGTCAGCTTGTCGAGATTAATGATTTTCTCGTCCGATTGTGCCAGCCAGTCGAGGACAAAATTACCACCAATAAATCCGGCGCCGCCGGTTACGAGAATAGTCATGTTTTTAAATTTTCTTAAAGATTGCCGCAGCCAGCAGGCCAAGATTGCCCAGCAAGGTTTGGCGGTAAATGCCGGATTTCTTCAATCCAATCAGGCGCGGCAACAGCGAACGGTGCCTGGCTCCCGCCAGCAGGTCGAGTGTGTGCCGGCTTTCGGGCGTCAGGCGAGGCTGCAAACGCTGCAATGCTATCAAATGGCGGTCGTTCCAGGTGCGCAGGTGGCCCTGCATCAGCATGCGCACACGCACACGCCGCGCCGCCCAGGTCGAGTTCATGCCCACGATATTGCTGCCATGCTGGCGATAGCGCAGGGACGGGTAAGCGTCGTACTTGACCTTGCCGCCGCATCCGGTCACCACCATATATGCCCAACTGTCGTGCGAAACCACTTCGATATTTTCACCCGCTTCGCGAATAAGGCGCCGTGCCGCTTCGTTGAACACCATGGTGTTCGCGCCGCCAATGTTCTGGATCAGGGCATTGGCAAAGCTGGGCGGCTTGGAAAACAGTGGCGACAGGCCAATATCGCGGTTTTCGGCATCAACCAGGCGGGTACGCGTGCAATACAGCGCAGGCACATCGCTCGGGACGCTGCGCAGCCAGTCCACCGCCCGTTGGAGCTTGTCATGTTCCCAAATATCGTCCTGGTCCGAATAGGCATAAAAATCCGCCGTGATCTCGGCCTTGCAGGTCAGCGACAGGAAATTGGAGACGAAGCCTTCCGCCGGTCCGTAATGGACCGAAAGGCGGCTCTCGCCCCACTTTGCCTGGTAGCGCCCCAAAATTGCATGTGTGTCGTCCTGCGAGCCGTCGTCGGAGGCCCACACTTCCCAATTGCTGTAATCCTGCTGCTCAATCGAATCAAGCTGTTCGGCCAGAAAATGCTGGCCGTGATACGTACAGAGCAGAATCGCTACTTTGGGCAAAGTATTGTTATCTTGCATAAAAACGCCTTTTCGTTCGGTGATGCATTTCAATCACCAAACATATTACTTTTGCCACTACCGAAATAAACCAGCGCGGATATTCTGCTATCGCAACTCAAATTTGGCGAATATTCTAACATTTTGATACGCCTCCCCCGCTGGAATGCCATTCAGGCATATCCTTGCGGATTCTGTTTTTGCCAGTTCCAATGGTCGCGGCACATGGCGGCCAGGTCATGTTCGGCTGCCCAGCCCAGGATGCGAAGGGCCTCGGCGGGATCGGCGTAACAGGCCGCCACGTCACCGGCACGGCGCGGCGATACGCGGTAATCGACCTTCTGCCCGCTTGCGTGTTCAAACGCCCGCACCACTTCCAGGACGCTATAGCCGATCCCAGTTCCAAGATTGACCGCGGTGCATTGCGGTGCATCGAGCCGCTCCAGCGCCTTCAGATGACCACGCGCCAAATCCACGACATGGATATAGTCACGAACTCCGGTCCCGTCATGAGTTGCATAGTCATCGCCCCAGACATTCAGGAACTCGCGGCGCCCGACCGCCACCTGTGCCACGAACGGCATCAGGTTATTAGGCACGCCCTGGGGATTTTCCCCGATCAGGCCGCTCGCATGAGCGCCTACCGGGTTGAAGTAACGCAGGATGACAATGCGCCAGCTGGGGTCGGAGCGGTACAGGTCGCGCAGCATGTCTTCGATGAACAGCTTGCTGCGTCCATAAGGATTGGTAGCCGAAAGCGGATGATCCTCGGTCAAAGGGAGGCGCTGCGGCTCGCCGTACACGGTCGCCGACGAACTGAAGACAATGGTCCGCACGCCGCAAACCTGCATCGCCGCCAGCAAGCGGTGCGTGCCGATCACATTGCAGTCATAGTAAGCAAGTGGCTGCTCAACCGACTCGCCTACCGCCTTCAAGCCAGCGAAATGAATCACCGCTTCGCATTGGTGCCGGCGCAACGTCTCTTCAACTGCTGCCTGGTCGCGGATATCGCCCTCCACCAGCACCGGATTGCGGCCAGTGATGCGTTCGACCCGCGCCAGTGCCTCCGGATGGCTGTTGCTGAAATTATCGAACACCACGATGTCGTGCCCGGCCTCGATCAGTTGAACGCATGTGTGTGAACCAATATAGCCGGCGCCGCCAGTGACAAGGATTTTCATGTGATTGAGTCAGATCTTGTTAAAAATAGCTGCTGCCAACAGGCTGATGTTGCCGAGCCGGGTTTGACGATGGACGCCGCTCCGATTCAGGTTAAACAAACGCGGCAACATGCTCATCTCCCGAGCTGCGCTAAAGCGCTTGAAAATCTCACGATTCTCCGCCGTCAGCCTGTTTTCCATCGGACGCAATGCTTCAATATGCACCTTATTCCAATGCTGGAAGCGCCCTTGCCATTGCAGCCTCATGCGCCTGAACCGCGCCAGCCACCCGTCGTTCATGCCGATGACATTGCCGCCATGCTGGCGATAGCGCAGGGTCGGCACCTTGTCATAAAACACTCTGCCGCCACACCCGGTCACCACCATGTATGCCCACCAGTCATGGACAATGATGGAACGCTGTTCCCCTGTCGCTTGCAGCAAAGCGCGCGCGGCATTATTGAACACCATAGTGTTACCGCCGGCAATACTCTGAATTAATGCGTTGGCAAAGCAAGGCTGCTTATTGAATAAAGGAGAAAAACCAATTTCCTTATTGCCTGCATCGACCAGCCTGGTGCGCGCACAATATAAGGCCGGGATATTGGATGGCACGCCTTCCAGCCAGCGAATGGCGCGTTCAAGTTTTTCTGCTTCCCAGATATCATCCTGGTCGGAGTAGGCATAATAGTCGGCCTGAATACTTGCGTTGCAAGTCAGCATCAAAAAGTTGGCGACCACGCCGGCCTTCGGCCCTGATTGAATTGACAGGCGACCGCCGGGCCACTTGCTACGGTAGTCTTCCAGAAGCGCAAGGGTAGCGTCGGTTGAGCCATCGTCCGAGGCCCATACCGTCCAGTTGGCGTGCGTCTGCGCCGCGAATGAGTCCAGTTGTTCCGTAAGGTACTGCTGCCCGTTGTAGGTACAGAGCAGGATCGCTACCTTTGCTGGCACACCAACGTCTTTTGCCTTCAGTTGGTTCACCAACTCTCCCAATAGTTAAACCGGCCCAGTATATCAAGCCGCCAAATCAGCCATCTACTGCAAAATATTTGCGTTGCAATATATTTAAATGAACTTTAATGACATATTGCTGCAAGATAAACTTGCTGCGCTGCGACATAAAGTAGCAATAATAACCCAGCCTCAGGTCGCGAGGGCGCGCAGCAGGCGCTGCGTCAGGTCGTCCGGCAGTCCGAGGGCGCCGATTCGCGGATTTATCCCCTGGAAAAAAGTGCCATTTTAACCATATTTCAGGGATGATGGAATCAGGCAGCGGTGGCTTTACGCACGGCTTTGGCGGCGTACATGGCCTGGTCGGCATGGCGCATCAGCTGGTCGATGACCTCACCGTGTTCGGGATAGAGGGCGATGCCGATGCTGGCGTGGGGCTGCAGGGTGCGGCCGGACAGCACGAGGGCGGTGGAGATGACTTGCCTGATCTTGCCGGCCACCGCTTCGGCCTGTGTCAGGTCAGCCACGTTTTCCAGCAAGGCCACGAATTCGTCGCCGCCGATGCGGGCCACGGTGTCGGCCTCGCGCACGCAGGAGGTGATGCGGCGTGCAATGGCTTGCAGCAGCTGGTCGCCCACAAGGTGGCCATGTTCATCGTTGACTTGCTTGAAGTCGTCCAGGTCGATAAAAAGCAGGGCGCCGCGCGACTGGCCGCGCCGGCAGCGCGCAATGGCCGACAGGATGCGGTCCTGGAACAGTCGGCGGTTGGGCAAGCCGGTCAGCTCGTCGTAGCGCGCTGCGTGCGCCAGGTCGGCGTGCAGCGCCAGCCTTTCGATCACGGCGCCAGCCTGGCCGGCGGTAAATTCAAGCAGGTCGATTTCCTGGGACGACAAGGTGCCCGGGCGTTGCAGGTCCAGGCGCAATTCACCGAACGCGATGCCGGATGCGGACAGGGTGACGTGATGCCAGCCCGCAGCATCGGGGGACAGGGAGCCGTCCGGCGCGCTGGCGTAGGCCACGCGCTCGCCGGGCTGCAATACCGCCACCATGCCGCGCAAAGGCAACAGAGCGCGCAGGGTACCGTCGAAAGCGCGGAACAATTCGGGCAGTGATTCTGCGCTGTGCGCGGCAGTCGCCAGGGCCAGCATGCCTGCCTGGCGCTGCTCGGCCAGTTTGCGCTCACTGACGTCGCGCGCCACACCAATGCGCAGCCGGTCTTGCGCCGACCAGCGCGCGGTCCACATGATGTGGGCCACACTGCCGTCCTTGCGCAGGTAGCGGTTTTCGAAACCCAGTCCGGGACGGCCATTCAGCACATGGCCCATCTCCGCGAGAGTGCGGTCCTTGTCGTCCGGGTGAATGAAGTCGAGGATGACGCGGCCAATCATTTCGTCCGGCGCGTAGCCAAAGATTGCCTGGCAGGCAGGATTGACGAAAGCGATACGCCCGCCCTCTTCCACCATGAAGACGGCATCCAGCAACAACTCGGGCAGGCGCTCTAATGCATCGGTCATTGGGCCAGCATACCGCAAAACCAAAAGTCGTCAAACCTTTGCGCAAGCTTGTTTCAAATATGCGATCAGGTCGGCCCGTTCCTGTCGATCCTTGACGCCGGCATAACCCATGCTGGTGCCTGGCACTGTTTTCATGGGATCGGCCAGGAAAAGGTTGAGCGTTTTTTCATCCCATACGATACGCGAGCGCTTCATCGCGTCGGAGTAGACGAAGCCGGGCACGCTGCCGGCGCGGCGCCCGAACAGGCCGCAATGGCGCGGGCCGGTGCGGTCATATTCCAGCGCATGGCAGGCCAGGCAGCGGTCATACACGGCCTGCCCGGCCTGCACATTGCCCACCCTGCCGGGTGGCGCGGCGAGTGCTGAGGCGCTGGCCAGCGCCAGCGCCATCAAGACTGGCGCGCGTTTCATGACATGAAGGCTGCCGGCACCGGCGCTTCGCCGAGCGCATTGCGCAGGACGGCCCAGTGCATCGCCTCATCGCCCAGGATGCTGGCCGCGGCCTTGGCCAGGTCGCGGTTGCCGAACAGCGGCACGGCGCCCAGGTAGGCGCTGACTGCGCCCTTCTCCAGCCCAGCGGCAAAGCGCAGCACATCTTCCTGCGATTTCAGCTTTTCGGTCGGGAAGGTGTATTTCTCCTTCGCGCTGACAGCCTTGCCGCCCAGCTTGGCGATGGTCTTGGCCAGGATGTCGGCATGTTCCTTGTGGTGGCCCTGGAAAGTCACGGCCAGGTCGAGCACCGGCTTTTTCAGCAGGCCGCTTTCCGCCCCGACCTGGTAGGCGGCGATGGCTTCCAGCTCGGCGCCCAGCGCCGTGTTGAGGATGCGGATATCCTCTTCACCTTCTTTGGCGCCTTTGGCGGCCAAGGCATCCTCGCCCGCCAGCAGCGCCACGGCGGCGCCGGACAGCAGCAGGCCCGATTTGGAGAGGAAGGAACGGCGGTTGCCCTGTGCAACGTCGTCGAGGGAAATCAGGAAGGACATGGTTTTCTCCTTGTTGGTGGGTGGTCAGTCTTGCAGCCGTTTCAGCACGTTGGCGACAATGCGGTCGCAACGCGCGCCATCAAACGCAAAGGCATCTTCCAGCGCAATATCGAGCTCGCGCGACAAGGCCTCACGCAGCAGGCCCCGGGCGCGGAAATAGCGCGTGCGCACGGTCGCTTCCGGGATGTCGAGGCAGGCGGCAGTCTCCTCCACCGACATCTCTTCCAGCGCGCGCAGGACGAACACCGTGCGGAAGGAATCAGGCAGGCCGTCGATCTTCTGCTCGATCAGGCGCCGCGCTTCGCCACGCAACAGCGCCTGTTCCGGTTGTTCATTGTGTTCGTCCATTGCCGCCTCCCCGTCAAGCTGGATGATGTCGGCCATACGGGCCTTCTTGCGCGAACGGGCGATTGCTTTGTTGATGACTATGCGGGTCAACCAAGTCGACATGCTCGAATCGCCGCGGAAGTTCGCCATGCCGCGAAAGGCCAGGATGTAGGCCTCCTGCAGCACGTCTTCCGCTTCTGCATCGTCCTTCACGATGCTGCGCGCCGTGCGATACAAAGTGCGGTTATGGCGACGCATCAACTGTTCGAATGCGGCTAGGTCGTTCATTGGTTTCCCCGTTTCAAGCTGTTTTCATGACATTGGATGCACCGAGATTGCTCCACGTTCCCTAAAAAGTAAAAAAATGTCCACCTTGGGGTCAGGAACGAAAGTGGACATTTCCCAGGGAAATGTCCACTTTCGTTCCTGACCCCAAGGTGGACATTTGGATGGCTGGGCTTGAGCGCGAAAAACGGGATTGCCGCATAATCGCGTTTCATTGTCCAACCGAGAGAGTTTGCGCATGACTGGTATCACCGATTTCCCTATCAACGCCAAATGGCCCGCCCAACATCCTGAACGACTGCAGCTGTATTCCTTGCCTACGCCGAACGGCGTGAAGGTATCGATCATGCTGGAAGAAACCGGCCTCGCTTACGAGCCGCACCTGGTCGATTTCGAGACCGGCGACCAGATGTCGCCTGAATTCCTGTCCCTGAACCCGAACAACAAGATCCCGGCCATCATCGATCCGGACGGCCCGGGCGGGAAGCCGCTGCCGCTGTTCGAATCGGGCGCGATCCTGCTCTACCTGGCCGAGAAGACCGGCAAGCTGTTGCCGCAGGATGCGGCGGCGCGCTATGAAACCATCCAGTGGGTGATGTTCCAGATGGGCGGCATCGGCCCGATGTTCGGCCAGGTGGGCTTCTTCCACAAATTCGCCGGCCGGGAATACGAGGACAAGCGCCCGCGCGACCGCTACATCGCCGAATCGGCCCGCCTGCTGGCGGTGCTGGAGCAGCGCCTGGCAGGCCGCAAATGGGTAATGGGCGACCAGTTCACGATCGCCGATATCGCGATCTTCCCTTGGGTGCGCAATCTGATCGAGTACTACGGCGCCGGCGATTTAGTTGGCTATGAGAAATTCACCAACGTGCGCCGGGTGCTGGGCGCCTTTGTGGACCGCCCAGCTGTGGCGCGTGGCCTGAAAATTCCTGCGCGCGCTTAATTCCTAATAGTTGTTGGGCGTACAATGGCTGAGCGATTTGCCCAGCCATTGAGGAGCATTGCCATGCAACGCCTGACACGTTTCTTCGCCGCCTTCCTGCTGCTGTCCGCTGCGCTGGCATCTCCTGCCTACGCGGGCAAGCCTTACCAATATTATGTCGTGGGCGATGGCAGTAATGCTGTTCTGCCGCAGCCGAAAAAACCTACGATGGTGCTGATGGGCGGCGGACCCGACGTGGATGCCGCTTTCGCCTGGATGATCCAGAAAGGCGGCGGCGGCAACTTCGTGGTAATCCGCAGCCGCGGAACCGATGCCTACAACCCCTATATCTACGCCATGGGCGGCGTGCAGTCGGTGGAAACGCTGGTAATCCCCAGCCGCGAGGCGGCCAACGATCCTTTTGTGATCGAACATATCCGCAATGCCGAAGCGCTCTTCATCGCCGGCGGCGACCAGGCCGACTACATCAACTTCTGGCAAGGCACGCCGGTGCAGACCGCGATCCAGGACCTGGCCAACCGCAATATCCCGATCGGCGGCACCAGCGCGGGGCTGGCTGTGATGGGCCGCTTCGGCTTCTCGGCGCTGAATGGCAGCATCACTTCGGCCGACGCGCTGGCTAATCCTTACGACAAGCGCATGACCTTCGAGCGCGACTTCCTCAACTTGCCGGACCTCGGGAATGTCATCACCGATGCCCACGTGGACGCGCGCGACCGCATCGGGCGCATGGTCGCCTTCGTGGCTCGACTCGTGAAAGATGGCTGGACGCCGATGGCGCGCGCCATCGGCGTGGATGTGGAAACAGCGCTGCTGGTGGAAGCCGGCAAGGGCACGCGCGTGGGCGCGGGTTCGATAACCTTCCTGCAATCGGTCGGTATCCCGCAGGTATGCCAACCCAAGCAGCCATTGACATACCTGAGCCTGCAGGCGCAGCGCATGTCCGGCGCAGGCACCTTCGACCTCACCAACTGGGCCAGCTACAACGGCGCGACGGTGAACTACACCGTATCGGCCGACAAGGGCGTGCTGGTTACCAAGTAAAGTCGTCGGGGATCTTGTAGTCGGCGTAAGGATCGTCTTCCGCCGGCTGCTCGCTGGCGCTCTTCTTGACCGCGACAACCACTTCCGGCACGCGTTCGCAGATCTTGTCGCCTACGATCTTCGGCACCAGTTCCACTACGCCGTCCAGCACAACGATCACCAGGCGGCCATTGACCAGGAGCTGCTGCACCTTATCCGAGACATAGATGCGGTCGATCTTGCTGCCCAGGGTGAAGTTGTAGGCGACGTCGCCATTACCCTTGGGCTGGCGGTGCTGCTGCACCATCTGCACCATCTGGGCCATGATGGCCTTCTGACCGGCGGCCGCATCGCGCTGGGCATTCAGCTCGCGCGCACGTTCGGCGTTCTTGCGCTGCTGCTCCTGCGCCGCTTCGCGCGACTGGTCCACCGCCTTGGCGCCGGTGCGCAGTTCTTCCTTGTGCTGCTTGGACTTGTCCTGCAGCGCCTTGTTGACCTTTTTCTTGTCGACCAGGCCAGCCTTCATCAATTGTTCTTGCAACGAAACCATATTCACTCCTTTATTGCGCGCAGTTTACCAGAGCGCGTATAGTGCCCCCATGAAACGCCTTATCATTCTCGCAATCGCACTGGCGGCGTACAGCATGCCCGCACATGCCGGCGATGCAGAACAATTGGTGGCCATGGTCAACGCCTGGCGCGCTGCGCCTGCCCAATGCCAGGGGCGGCAGCGCGCCGCCGTACCGGTGCTGACACCGCACCGGCTACTGTCGCAGGTCGCCCTGCGCCCCGGCACCATCCTGCTGGCAGTACTCGACCAGGCGGGCTACGACCCCGAAGTTGCCGACGCGGTGAATGTGGAAGGCCCCAGCGATGCGCGCGCCGCTTTCGACGCCCTGCGCGAAACCTACTGCTCCACGCTGGGCAGCACGCGCTACCGCGACATCGGCGCCCACAAGGCCGGCAACGAATGGACCATCGTGCTAGCAACGCCGGCGCCCAATCCCGTGGAACTGCTGCCCGATCCCGCCACCGCCGCGCAGGAGGTACTGGACGCCACCAATGCCGCCCGCGCCAAAGGCCGGCGATGCGGCGACACCTGGATGGATGCCGCCCCGCCGCTTACCTGGAACGATCAACTGGCGGCAGCGGCACTGGCGCACAGCAAGGACATGGCCCAGCAATCCTACTTCTCCCACGTCAACAAGCGTGGCCAGGAAGTGCCGCAACGTGCCGAAGCCCAGGGCTACAGCTGGCGCAATATCGCGGAAAACATTTCGCGCGGCCAGAACAGCGCGCAGGAAGCCGTGAATGGCTGGATCGACAGCCCGGGCCATTGCCGCAACCTGATGAACCCACGTTTTACCGAGATGGGAGCTGGCCTTGGCATCCACCAGGCCAGGCACGCAACGGCCTACTGGACCCAGGTCTTTGGCGCCCCGCGCTGAGCTTGACATCTGCCCCCCGCGTATTAGGCTTATCTGATCGGCAGCCTGCGGCATGCCGCTGCAGGTGCCGGTGTTTGGGGGATGCCATGGACACCAAAAAGTTCATCAGTGAAGGCTATAAGCTATTTGCAGCAGGCGACCTGAAAAACCTGCTCGAACGCTTCAACGACGATGCGGAGATGATCAATCCCGAGTCTGATTACCTGCCGATAGGTGGCAGCTATCGCGGCAAGCAAGAGATTGCCGAATACTTCATGAAGCTGGCCGAGATCACCCAGTGCACCTATCTCGAAACCAAAACCATGGTGCAGGAAGGAGACACCCTGGTGGTCGCCGGGGAATCGAGCTGGGTTGCTCGCAGCACCGGGATCGCCTATGACAATCCCTTCGTCCACGTCTTCAAAATGAGCGGTGAAAAAGTCGGGTCGCTGCGCGCCTATTTCGACACCAGCAAGCTGGAACATGCCCTGCATCCGGGCGCCAACGCCGGCCAGTCCGCCAGCAAACCATTGCACCACTAAATAAGGAGCTCCGCCATGCCGACCGTTCGCGCCCTGCCCATCGCACTGTGCCTGGCGGTCGGTACGCTCGCCTCGGGTACGCCGGCGCCGCGCGCGCCGGCCTTCGACCCGCTGCTGGACGGCACCATGTGCGCCAGCCCTGCCGCCGCAAGCCCGCAGCTGCTGGCCATGCTCGCGCAAGCCGAGACCGCGCCATTCAAGGCCGCACAGCAGGAACGCAAACCGGATGCGGCGGGCACGCCGCCACTCTACAAAGACCTGGGTAAGCTGCACCTGTCGATCACCACCCGCAGCCCGCGCGCGCAAGCCTATTTCGATCAGGGCTTGCGCTTGCTGTTCGCCTTTAATCATGCCGAAGCAGCACGTGCCTTCCGCGCCGCGCAGCAGGCCGACCCGCAATGCGCCATGTGCCATTGGGGTGAAGCGCTGGTGCTGGGGCCGAACATCAACGCGCCCATGTTCCCGGAAGCCGTGACGCCAGCCTTTGCCGCGGCTGAACGCGCGGCAGCCGTTGCCAATACGGCGGGCCCGGTGGAACAAGCCCTGGTACGCGCCGTCTACAAACGCTATGCGGCGCGGCCGCCCGCCGACCGCGCACCGCTCGACCAGGCTTACGCGGCCGCCATGACCGAAGCCGCACACAGCTTCCCCAACGACGACACCGTTCAAGTCCTGTTCGCGGAATCGCTGATGGACCTGTCGCCATGGGATTACTGGGACGCCGGCGGCGCCAGCCCGAAAGGCCGCACACAGGAATTACTCGACGCGCTGGAGCGTGTGTTGGAGCGCAACTCCAGCCACCCCGGCGCCATCCACTACTACATCCACGCGGTGGAAGCCTCGACGCATCCGGACAAGGCCCTGCCCTATGCGCGCCAACTGGCGAAGCTGATTCCCGGCGCCGGCCATATTGTGCATATGCCTTCGCACATTTACTACCGCGTCGGCCAGTACAAGGAAGCGCTGCAATCGAACATCGACGCCATCGCAATCGATGAAAAATACTTCCGCGGCGCCGCCAGCGACGCCGTGTACAAAGGGGCCTACTATCCGCACAACATCCACTTCGCGATGGTGTCGGCCCTGATGGGCGGCGACGGCAAGGCGGCGCTGCATGCCACGCAGCGGCTGGAGTGGGCCATACAGCCGGACTTGCTGCGCGCCCTGCCGCCGCTGCAGCCGGTGCGCGCCGCGCCCTACTTCGCCCACGTGCAGTTCAGCAGCCCGGATACGCTGCTGGCCCTGCCCGATCCCGGCGCCGGCTTTGTGCTGCTGCGCGCCATGTGGCATTACGCCCGCGCTGTCGGCTATGCGCGCAAGGGACAGTGGGATGAGGGGCAGCGCGAAGTCGACAGCATCGCCGCCATCGAACAGAAAGCCGACTTCAAGCCTTTCACCGAATGGGGCGTGCCGGCGGCCGACATCGTGCGCACCGCGCGCCTGGTGGCAGCGGGCAAACTGGCTGAAGCCAAAGGCGAACTTCCCAGCGCCATCACGCTGTTCACGCAAGCGGTGGCTGCGCAGGATGCCCTGCCCTACACCGAACCGCCGCACTGGTATTACCCGGTACGCCAATCGCTTGGCGCCGCACTGCTGAAGGCGGGCAAACTCGATGAGGCGGAAGCAGCCTTCCGCGCCTCCTTCGCCAAAACGCCGAGCAATGGCTGGGCCCTGCGCGGGCTGATCGCGGTGTACGAAAAACGCGGGGACCAGGCCGCTTCCGAAGCAGCGCGCAAGCGCTTTGCCGCCACTTGGCTGGGCCCGAAAAACGGCCCCGACATGTCGCGTTTATAGATTGACCGGAAATCACTTACACTGACGGGATGTCTCCCCGTTCGCTGATTGCTGCCCTCCTGTTTGCAGCAGGTGTGGCCGCGCAAGCAGCGCCCTCACGCCTGCTCGCCGATTACAACCATACAGCCTGGACCCGCCTGCAAGGCGCGCCCAGCGACGTTGTCAAGTTCGCCCAAACGCCGGACGGCTGGCTGTGGATCTCATCGCCCGGCGGCCTCCATCGTTTCGACGGCGCCCGTTTCGAGCGTGTCGAGTCGCTGGGCGGGCACAGGCTGCAATCTCCCAGCACCATGGGCTTGCTGGCCACGCGCGACGGCAATTTGTGGATCGGCCACCGCTTCGGCGGCATTACTGCGCTGGTCGGAGGCAAGGTACGCGAGTATGGCCAGGCTGAGGGCCTGCCGCCATCCGGCGTGTTGAGCCTGACCGAAGGGCCGGACGGCAGCATCTGGGCTTGCGTCAGCGGCGGGCTAGCGCAGCTGACGCCAGGCGCCGCGCGCTTTATCCCCATCATGCCCGATAGCGGACTACCGGCCGGTCCGGTGCGCCAGGTCCTGTTCAGCCGCGACGGGAGGCAATGGGTGTCGGTGCGCGGCGGCGTGTACTGGCGCGATGCCGGCCAGCCTTTCCGCCGCGCCTGGCCCTACCTGGACCTGATGTCGTTGGCGGAGGGCCCGGACGGCACGATATGGGCCACCGACGGCGTCCGGCACGGCTACCGCCTGCTGCCGGAGGCGCCCGCCGGACTGCCCGCGCCACACCCTGCGGTTGCGGCCAACGGCATCCACTTCGACCGCGCAGGCAGCATGTGGCTGTTGAACGGCGATGCGCTGCAACGCGCGCTGCCAGGCGCGGGCGACGCGGCGGAGCAGAAACTCACGCGCGAGAACGGCATCAGCGGCGCCCTGCCGCAAACCTGGTTCGAAGACCGCGAAGGCAATATCTGGGTCGGCACTTCGGCCGGCCTGGACCGGCTGCGCCGAAATCGCCTGCGCATCCTGTCGACCAGCCTGCCGCTCGACCATCCGGGCGTGCTGGCCGACAGCGATGGCCGCGTGGTGATCGGCGACATGGCCGGCGCAGTCCACAGCTACAGCGCCGCTGGCGAACAGCTGCAGCGCATTATCGGCAAGATGTCGGCTGGCTACCGCGCGCCGGACGGCGCGCTCTGGTTCGGCAACAGCAATGAGCGCTGGCGGCAAGCGCCGTCCGGCCTGATGTCCTGGTATCCGCACCCGGCTGAATATGCGCAGCACGACGTGCAGGCCATGACGCTCGGCCACGACGGGCGCATGTGGCTTTCGATATCGCGCAAGGGGCTGGTCAGCGCGGATGGCAAGCACTGGACCCGGGACGGCGGCGTAACCGGCCTGCCCGACGGCATCGCCCCAGCCCTGGTTACCGATGTACGGGGCCGCATCTGGGTCGGCTACCTGCGCAACCGCATCGCCGTGATCGACGGCGGCAAGGCACGCGTGTTCGGCGAACGCGACGGCATCGAGCTGGGTAATGTGCTGTCGCTGCTGGTCGACGGCGCGCGAGTGTGGGCCGGCGGCGAATATGGCGCGGGCTGGTTCGATGATGCCGGTTTCCATGCCATCAACGCGCCGTTGCGCGGGATCTCCGGCATGGCGCGCACGCCGCAGGGAGAACTATGGCTGCACGGTACGGAAGGCATTACGCGTATCGCATCTCCGGAAGTGCAGCGCCTGCTGGACGCGGGCAGCAATGACAGCCATCCGGTGCGGTTCGAGCGCTTCGATGCGCAGGACGGTCTGCCTGGAGGCGCGGAACAGTTCCGCCCCTTGCCCTCGCTGGTACAAGGCAGCGACGGCAGGCTATGGTTCTCCACCTCAGGCGATGTCGCCAGCATCGACCCTTCGAAAATAGCGCGCAACACGCTGGCGCCGACCGTGCAGATCCACGCATTGCGTTCCGGCGGCGCCTCCTACCAGCCATTACCCGAGGTGCGCCTGCCAACGGGCAGCAAAGATGTGGAAATCGCCTTCACGGCGCTAAGCCTGTCGATTCCGGAGCGGGTACGCTTCAGTTATATGCTGGAAGGGGTGGACAAGGGCTGGCAGGACGTGCTGGGCCGTCGCGAAGCCTTCTACACCAACCTGCTGCCGGGCAGCTACCGCTTCCGCGTGCTGGCCTCCAATGAAGACGGCGTATGGAACGGCGACGGCGCCACGCTGCAGCTGGAGATTCCCCCCACGTTCATCCAGACTCCATGGTTTACCGCCCTGCTGGTGCTGGCCGGCGGTCTGGCGCTGGCGGCGCTGTATGCACTTCGCGTACGCCACCTGACGGCGCGCATGCAGGATCTGCTGCACGAGCGCCTGGCCGAACGCTCGCGCATTGCGCGCGGCCTGCACGACACCCTGCTGCAAAGCGTGCAAAGCCTGATCATGTTCTTTGACCACCAGTCGGCCCGCATGGCGCCCGGCAGCGAAGAAAAAGCCAAGGTGGAGCAGACGCTGGAACTGGCCGACCAGTTGATGGTCGAAGGCCGCAACTACATCATGGACTTGCGCGCCAGCGGCGAACCGGAAGAGCTGGCGCAAGCCTTGCGCCAGTACGGCGCTGTGCTGCTGCACGAACGCTTCCACTTCGAACTGGAACACGCGCCGCGCGCCATGCCTTCCCAGGTGCACGGCGAGGTGCTGTCGATTGGGCGCGAGGCGCTATTCAACGCGGCGCGGCACGCCGGGGCCAGCAGCGTGCAGATGCGGCTCGATTACGACAGCCTCACCTTCCGCCTGGAGGTGCGCGACGACGGCTGCGGGCTGGGCGCGACGGGCTACGCCGCCGGCGGTCCGGGGCGGCCGGGGCATTACGGCCTGGTCGGCATGCGCGAGCGCGCTGCCGCCATCGGCGCCACCTGCAGCGTGTGGTCGCCGCCGGCCGGCGGTACCATCGTGCGCTTGCAGATGCCGGCACAACTGGCCTACGTCGAACGGCGCCAGGGCAGTTGGCTTGGCAAGCTGCGGCGCTGGCTGCCCGGCAGCGGCGGCGCGGTCACTACAGAACGTACCGCATCCAAGTAATATTCGTCTTTTGCAAAGAACAGGAAAGAGCATGGTTTTACGAGGCCGGGCATGGCTGTTATTGTGCGCTTGGCTGGCCACGGCCGCGCACGGGGCCAATGATGGAGCCGCTGCCGCCAGCGCGGCGCTGCGCCCGGATGGACAAAGCTACGAGCTGCGGCGCTGGACCCAGGCCGACGGCGCGCCGCTGCTGTCGCAGACCGCCACCCAGACCGACGACGGCATGCTGTGGTTCTCGGCCCCTTCCGGGCTGCATAGCTTCGACGGCCTGCACTTTCGCAAGGTAGACAAGGTATATGGGCACGCACTGCCGTCGACCAATATCAGGATGGCTCGCAAGGTGCAGGGCGGGCTGGCCATCAGCTACTACTTCGGCGGCTTAAGTATATTCAAGCCTGGCGCGGTGACGCATTTTGTCGCAGGACGGGACTTCCCGCGCGGATCCGTCAACGACATCGCTATCGACAAGGAGGCGGTGCTCCATATCGCAACCAGCGGCGGCCTGTTCGTCCTGCGCGACGGAAAATGGCAGCCGGAGGGACGGGCCTCGCTGCCAAAAGGCTCGGCGACCTGGGTCTCCATCGACCCATCCGGCCGCGTGTGGGCGAATTTTGGCAATGAGTACTTTGTGCGCCCGCTCGGCAGCGAGGACTTTGTCCACGTGGAGGTGCCGTCTAATGCGCGCATCAGCCAGCGCACGGAAGGCTTGTACGCCAAGCCTGAAGGCAAGGACTTTGCGCTGGTCGACATCGTGCCCACGGTCACGCAAAGCCGCTACGACCACCCCGAGCTGTATAGCATCGCCCCAACGCCCGGACCGCATGGCTCACAATGGGCAACCCGCGCCGATGGCCTGGTGCGGCTGGCGCGGGATGACGACGGAACGCTGCGGCCGGTGGAATTACTCGCCAACGGTAGCGGGCGCGAGGGGATCCTGCGCCCGACCGTTGACCGCGAAGGCAATCTGTGGCTTGCGACACCAAGCGGCGTCGAGCGCCTGCGGCGCCACCGATTCCAGCGCCTGCCGGAGCTGCCCAGCAGCTTTTACTGGCTGGCCCAGCGCGGTTTCGACGACGAACTTTGGTTCGGCTCTGCCCGCGGTCCAATGCTGCGGCTCAAGGCCGACGGCAGCCGGCAAGCGACACCGGTGAAGAGCCTGACGACACTCATGCGCCTGGCCCCGGACCATGTCTGGGTGGGCGGTGACGCTTTATGGGAATTTCGCGGAACGAGCGAGCGGCGCTGGGCGCTGCCGCCAGAGGCCGGGCATACGGGCGAAATCCAGGCGATGGCGGCCGACGGCCCCGGCCACCTGCTGGTCTCGATTGCGCGCAACGGACTGTGGCGCTTTACAGATGGCGAATGGCAGCCGGACCGGCGCCTGCAAGGTTTCTCCGATCCGGTGCCGATTTCCATGCTGACGGACAGCAGCGGCAAGACCTGGCTGGGCCTGACCGGCGGCCGCCTGGCAGAGCTGACGCCAAGCGCAGCAAAGCTGCTGCCGGCCAGCGCCGGCCTGCAAGTGGGCAATGTACTGTGCCTGCTGGACGTCGGCGGCAAACTGCTGGTGGGCGGCGACCTTGGCGCCGCCTGGGTCGAAAATGGCAAGGCCCATGCACTCCGCCCCGAGCGCACCGACAGCTTCCACCACGTCAGCGGCATGGCGATCGACCGCCAGGGCAGCCTTTGGATGCATAGCAACGACGGCCTGCATCGCATCGGCGCCGCGGAGCTGGCGCGCTACTGGAAGGCGCCCGGCCAAGCGCTGGAAGCCGAATTGTTCAATTTTGAAGACGGCATCGGCGGCGTCGCGGCGCCCGGGCGTCCTTTGCCGTCACTGACCGTGGCCAATGATGGGCGGCTGTATTACGCTACCGTTTCCGAGATCGGCTGGATCGATCCTGCACGCATCGAGCGCAATATGCGCCCGCCAACCGTGCTGCTGCAATCGCTGCGCACACAGGAACGGGAATACCTGCCGCTTGATAAGCTGGAGCTGCCCCAGCAGACCACGGCCATTGAACTGGCGTTTACGGCCACTTCGCTGTCGATCCCGGAACGGGTGCGCATGAAGTTCCGCCTTTCCGGCGTGGACCATGACTGGCGCGAAGCAGGCCTGGAGCGGCGGGTGCAATATACCAACCTGGCGCCTGGGCATTACCGCTTCGAGGTCATCGCGGCCAATGAGGACGGCGTCTGGAACAAGGATGGGGCCCAATTCAGCTTCGAGATCCTGCCGGAATTCTGGCAGACCACCTGGTTCCGCATGGCCGCCATCTTTGCGGGCCTGTTTCTGGCCATGCTGCTGTACCGCTGGCGGGTGGCCGTGATCGAGCGCCGCGCCGAACAGTATGCTGCGCTGCGCCTGGACGCCACGTTGCAGGAGCGCGGCCGCATTGCCCGCACCTTGCACGACAATCTGTTGCAGGCCGTGCAGGCATTGCTGCTGCGCTTCCACCTGGTGGAGCAAAAGCTCGGGCAGCAACCGGAGTTGCAGCAAATGGTCGGCAAGGCCCTCGATTACGCCGAATCGGTGGTAGCCATCACGCGCGACGAAGTGATGGAGCTACGCCGCGCGCAAGATGCCGACGAACTGTTCGCAGCGCTGCGCCACGCTGCCACCCAAGCAGCGCCCGACACCGAATTGCGCCTGAGCTTCACCATCGTTGGCCAGCCGCGCCAACTGCGCGCGGATAGCTGTGCCGAACTGGCCAGCGTACTGCGTGAGGCGCTGTTGAACAGCGTGGTCCATGCCGAGGCGCAGCACATCGAGGTGCGCCTGACTTTCCGCGACGATGCGCTGCTGGCGGAAGTGCGTGACGACGGCATCGGCCTCGACCCGGCAGTGGCGCAGCATGGCAAGAACGGGCACTTCGGCATTACCGGCATGCGCGAGCGCATCGCGCAGCTGGGCGGGCAATTCGACATCGCAGCGGGACGCCCGGGCGGCGTCACGGTGCAGCTGGCGATCCCGGCGCAGCAAGCCTACGCTTGAACTTCCGGCGCCGCCTCCCCCAAAAGAGGTAGGCGGCGCGCCCCCGGATGGGCGATTTGCTGCGGCGCGGCATTGGCTATTCTTCTTGTGACTACAACCACACAAGAAAGAAAGGTCCACTCCATGCCATCCCCTATCAGCAACCGCCGCCGCAACGTCCTGCTGGGCGCTGCCACCGCCGCTGTCGCCGCCGGCGCCTCCTTCTCCGCTTCCGCCGCTGCACCTGCCGCCAAGGGCAGCGCCGCTGCAGGCCGCACTTCCGGCACCTTCACCACTCGCGACGGCGTGGAAATCTATTACAAGGACTGGGGGCCGCGCAACGGCCCGGTAGTGGTGTTCAGCCACGGCTGGCCGCTGAATTCGGACAGCTGGGAATCGCAGATGCTGTTCCTGGCCGACCACGGCTTCCGCACCATCGCCCATGACCGCCGCGGCCATGGCCGTTCCAGCCAACCTTGGGACGGCAACGATATGGACCACTACGCCGACGACCTGGCGCAGCTGCTGGACCTGCTGGACGTGAAGAACGCCGCGCTGTTCGGCTTTTCCACCGGCGGCGGCGAAGTGGCCCGCTACCTGTCCCGCCACGGCGCCAAGCGCATCGCCAAGGCTGGCCTGATTTCCGCCGTGCCGCCATTGATGCTGAAAACAGCGAACAATCCAGGCGGCCTGCCGATCGAAGTATTCGACGGCATCCGCGCCGGCTCGCTGAAGGACCGCTCGCAGCTCTACCTGGATATTGCTTCCGGCCCGTTCTTCAACTTCAACCGCCCAGGCGCCAAGCCATCGCAAGGCATGATCAACGCCTGGTGGATGCAGGGCATGATGGCCGGTCACAAGAACACCTACGACTGCATCAAGGCTTTCTCGGAAACCGATTTCACTGCCGACCTGAAAAAGATCGAGATCCCGATGCTGGTGCTGCACGGCGACGACGACCAGATCGTGCCGATCGACGCCGCTGCCAAGGCCGCTGCCAAGCTGCTGAAGAACGCCAAGCTGGTGGTGTACCCGGGCGCGCCGCACGGCCTGACCGACACCCACAAGGACAAGCTGAACGCCGACCTGCTGGCCTTCATCAAGGGCTAAACCATGGATCGCAAACTGACTACCGCAGCCGGCGCGCCGGTTGCGGACAACCAGAACGTGGAAACGGCGGGGCCACGCGGCCCCATGCTGTTGCAGGACGTGTGGCACCTGGAAAAGCTGGCTCACTTCCACCGCGAAGTCATCCCTGAGCGCCGCATGCACGCCAAGGGTTCCGGCGCCTTCGGTACATTCACGGTGACGCACGATGTCACGCGCTTTACCAAGGCTGCGCTGTTTGGCGCCGTCGGCAAGAAAACCGAGGTGTTCGCTCGCTTCTCCACTGTGGCAGGCGAGCGCGGTGCGGCGGATGCGGAACGCGATATCCGCGGCTTCGCGCTCAAGTTCTACACCGAGCAAGGCAACTGGGACGTGGTGGGCAACAACACCCCGGTATTCTTCATGCGCGATCCGCTGAAGTTCCCGGACCTTAACCACGCCGTCAAGCGCGATCCGCGCAGCAACCTGCGCAGCGCGGAAAACAATTGGGACTACTGGACCCTGCTGCCGGAAGCCCTGCACCAGGTGACCATCGTCATGAGCGAGCGCGGCATCCCGGCCTCCTACCGCCATATGCACGGTTTCGGCAGCCACACCTTCAGCTTCATCAACGCCGCGGGCGAGCGTCACTGGGTCAAGTTCCACTTCACCACCCAGCAAGGCATTGTCAACCTGAGCGATGACGAGTCGGCGGCGCTGATCGCCAGGGACCGCGAATCCTCGCAGCGCGACCTGTTCGAAGCGATTGAGCGCGGCGAGTACCCGCGCTGGACGCTGAAAGTGCAGCTGATGACAGAGCAGCAGGCCGCGCTAGCCGCCTTCAACCCCTTCGACCTGACCAAGGTCTGGCCGCACAAGGACTTCCCGCTGCATGAAGTAGGTGTGCTGGAATTGAACCGCAATCCGGACAATTACCACGCCGACGTCGAACAGGCCGCCTTCACTCCAGCCAATGTGGTGCCGGGCATCGGCTTCTCGCCCGACCGCATGCTGCAATCGCGCCTGTTCGCTTATGGCGACGCACAGCGCTACCGCCTGGGCGTCAACCACCATGCAATCCCGGTCAACGCGCCGCGCTGCCCGTTCCACAGCTACCACCGCGACGGCGCCATGCGCGTCGACGGCAACCAGGGCGGCACCATCGGCTACGAGCCGAACTCCAAAGGCGAATGGCAGCAACAAGCTGCCTACGCCGAGCCGCCGCTGGCGCTGGAAGGCGCCGCCGCGCGCTGGAACCACCGCGCCGACGACGACTATTACAGCCAGCCGCGCGCCCTGTTCCGCCTGATGGACGCGCAGCAGCGCCAGGCCCTGTTCGACAACACCGCGCGTTCGCTGGCCGGCGTGCCGCTGCCCATCCAGCAGCGCCACATCGAAAACTGCAACAAGGCAGACGAAGCTTACGGCGCCGGCGTTTCCGCCGCACTCGATAAATTACGACCAATTTGGTAAATCCACGAAAGGAATACAAATGACCATTACCGCTAAAGCCACCCCGGGTTCCCTGCTGCTGACGCCGCGCGACCACACCCTGATCATGATCGACCACCAGTCGCAGATGGCCTTCGCCACCCACTCGATCGACGCGGTCACGCTGCGCAGCAACGCCGCCCTGGTGGCGCATGCCGCAGCCGGCTTCGACGTGTCGACCATCGTCACCAGCGTGGCCGAGAAGAGCTTCTCCGGCCCGGTATTTGATGAAGTCAAGGACGCCTTCCCTGGCGCAGAAGTGACCGACCGCACCTCGATGAACACCTGGGAAGACGAAAACGTGATCCGCCGCGTCAACGCCATCGGCAAGAAGCGCATCGTACTGGCCGGCCTGTGGACTTCCGTCTGCATCGTGGGTCCGGCGCTGTCCGCACTGGACCAGGGCTTCGAGGTTTACGTGATTGCCGATGCCTGCGGCGACGTCTCAACCGAGGCGCACGAACGCGCCATGGAGCGCATGGTGCAAGCCGGCGCGCGTCCAATGACCTCGCTGCAGTACCTGCTGGAACTGCAACGCGACTGGGCGCGCGGCGATACTTATGAACTGACCACCGGCATCGCCAAAAAATTCGGCGGCGCCTACGGTTTGGGTATCATTTACGCACAGACCATGTTCCA
Source organism: Pseudoduganella sp. GW821-FHT11H04 (assembly GCF_058807935.1). Classification (NCBI taxonomy): domain Bacteria; kingdom Pseudomonadati; phylum Pseudomonadota; class Betaproteobacteria; order Burkholderiales; family Oxalobacteraceae; genus Pseudoduganella; species Pseudoduganella sp. GW821-FHT11H04. The sequence continues at coordinate 124,162 of NZ_JBXARE010000013.1, forward strand.
CGCCAAGGAAGGCCAGTGAAGATTTATCTTCTCTCGCTGGGTGCCGGCCTGCTGGCCGGCATCCTGTACGGCGTGCTGAACGTGCGCTCGCCGGCGCCGCCCGTGGTGGCGCTGGTGGGGCTGCTCGGCATCCTGCTGGGAGAACAGGTGCCGCCGCTGGTTCGCCAGTGGCTGGCGCCGAAGGAACAGCAGGTATCCTGGCTGCATGAGCAGGTCAAGCCGCATTGTTTCGGCGAACTGCCATGCGCCGGTAAAAAGGAGGACAAGCTATGACTGCTGCACCGGAGCTGATACTCCATAACGGCCGCTTTACGACGCTGGACAAGAGCCAGCCCGAGGCCGATGCGGTCGCCGTCACCGGCGGCCGTTTTTCCCACGTAGGCGAGGCGCGCGAAATCCTGCCGCTGGCGGGGCCGCAAACCCGCGTCATCGACCTGCAAGGCCGGCGCGTGCTGCCCGGCCTGATCGACAACCACCTGCACCTTATCCGCGGCGGCCTGAACTTCAATATGGAATTGCGCTGGGACGGCGTGCGCTCCCTGGCCGACGCCATGGCCATGCTGCGCGCCCAGGTGGCGATTACCCCGGCGCCGCAGTGGGTACGCGTGGTGGGCGGCTTCACCGAACACCAGTTCGTGGAAAAGCGCCTGCCGACCATCGAGGAATTGAATGCCGTGGCGCCCGATACGCCGGTCTTCATCCTGCACCTGTACGACCGCGCACTGTTGAACGGCGCAGCGCTGCGCGCCGTGGGCTACGACCGCGACACGCCGGAGCCGCCGGGCGGCCAGATTCTGCGCGACAGCGCGGGCAATCCGACCGGCCTGCTGCTGGCGAAGCCGAATGCGTCGATCCTGTACGCCACGCTGGCAAAAGGGCCGAAACTGCCGCCGGAATACCAGCTCAACTCCACCCGCCATTTCATGCGCGAACTGAATCGCCTGGGCGTGACGGGTGCGCTGGATGCGGGCGGCGGCAACCAGAATTATCCCGAAGACTACCAGGTGATCCAGCAACTGGCCGATGCCGGCGAGCTCACGATCCGCCTGGCATACAACCTGTTCACGCAGAAGCCGAAGCAGGAAAAGGACGACTTCCTGAACTGGGCGGCGAACAGCAAGTACCAGCAAGGCGACGACTACTTCCGCCACAATGGCGCGGGCGAGATGCTGACCTTCTCGGCGGCGGACTTCGAAGACTTCCGCCAGCCGCGCCCCGACATGCCGGCCAATATGGAAGACGACCTGGAAGGCGTGATCCGCATCCTGGCGCAGAACCGCTGGCCGTGGCGCATGCACGCCACTTACGACGAAACCATCTCGCGCGCGCTGGACGTTTTCGAGAAGGTCAACCGGGAGATTCCGCTCGGGGGGCTGCACTGGTTCTTCGACCACGCGGAAACCATTTCGCCGAAATCCATCGACCGCATTGCAGCGCTGGGGGGCGGCGTGGCGGTGCAGCACCGCATGGCCTACCAGGGCGAGTATTTCGTCGAGCGCTACGGTGCGGCAGCGGCGGAAGCGACGCCGCCGGTGAAATACCTGCTCGAATCGGGCGTCAAGGTGTCGGCCGGCACGGACGCCACGCGCGTGGCATCGTATAACCCGTGGGTATCGCTGTCCTGGCTGACCACCGGGCGGACGGTGGGCGGCATGCGGCTCTACCCGCAGCGCAACCTGCTGGACCGCGAAGCGGCCCTGCGCATGTGGACCGAAAATGTCACCTGGTTCTCCAACGAGGAAGGCAAGAAGGGACGCATCGCCGTCGGCCAGCTGGCCGACGTGATGGTGCCGGACCGGGACTTCCTGCGCTGTCCTGAGGACGAAATCGCAGACACCACTTCGCTGCTGACCGTGGTCGGCGGCAAGGTGGTGTACGGCGCCGGTCCATTCAGCGCCTTTGATCCGCCGACGCCTCCCGCAATGCCGGACTGGTCGCCAGTGCGCCAGTATGGCGGCTATGGCGCCTGGGGCACGATGCCGGGCGCCACGGCGCGCGGCGCCCAGGGCGGAAATGCGGGGCACGCGCGGACGGCCGCGATGGCTGCAGCGGCGGCATGCGGCTGCTCCAGCCAATGCGGCATGCACGGCCACCAGCACGCCACGGCCTGGACGCGCTCCTTGCCGATCGCGGACCTGAAGTCGTTCTGGGGCGCGCTGGGCTGCTCCTGCTGGGCGGTGTGACATGGCGCCGCACACCCCGGGCGCTGCGCGCCTGCGTACCAGCCGCGCCAGCGCCGGCATCCACGTCCTGCGCTGGTTGGCACTCCTCCTGCTTTGCGCGGCCTACCTGCAGGGCGGCTTGAACAAGCTGCTGGATTTCGGCAGCGCGGTCGGCGAAATGCAACACTTCGGGCTGCGGCCGGCGGCGCCGCTGGCAGCTGCCGTCATCGCCTTCGAGCTGGGTGCGGCAGGCATGGTGCTGACGGGCCGCCTGCGCTGGCTGGGCGCGGTCTGGCTGGCCCTGTTCACAGTGGCGGCCAGTTTCGTCGCCAATCGCTATTGGGAGTTGGCCGGCATGGAGCGCTTCATGGCCGCCAACAACTTCTATGAGCACCTGGGCCTGGCCGGAGGCTTCCTGCTGGTGGCCTGGGACGACCTGGCGAGAAAGGGGGGAGCATGGCGCGCGGCGCAAACCTGAGCTTCCTGGCCGGCTATGTCGACACGCTGGGTTTCGTCGCCCTGCACGGGCTGTTCACCGCCCACGTCACGGGCAACTTCGTGCTGCTCGGGCGCGAGCTGGTGGCTCCCGGCAACGACGTGCTATTGAAGCTGCTGGCCTTCCCGGCTTTCGTGGCCGGGGTGGTGACGGTGCGCGCCCTGGTGCGCCGCCGCCAACGCGCCGGAGACGACGCGCTGCGTTCGGCCCACCTGCTGCAGGCAGCTCTCATGCTGGCGGCAGCAGCGGTGGCGCGCTGGGACATGGCAGCCGGCCTGCTGTGCGCTGCCGCCATGGGCGCACAGAACGGCTATGGCAAGCTGCTGCTGGCCAAACTGCCTGCCAGCACCGTCATGACCGGCAATGTCACGCAACTGGTGATCGATTGCCTGGACCGGGCGGGCGGCGCCGAACGGCCCGCGCTGGCGGCGCTGGGCGGCGGCATCCTGGGCTTTGCCGCAGGCTGCGTGGCCGGTGCGCTGGCTTCGCGCTGGGGCATGGCGATCGGACTGCTGCCGGCCGTGGCACTGCTGCTGGCGATGGCGGTCCTGTCCGGGAGCGAGGCTTTACAGCGCGATAATGCCGCGCTTTAAAGCAATGGTGACGGCGTGCGTGCGGTCATTGGCATCGAGCTTGGACAGGATGCTGCGCATATGCGCCTTCACTGTTTCTTCCGAAATGGCCAGATGGCCGGCGATGCGCTTGTTGGCATTGCCGGCTGCCGCGCAACGCAGCACCTCCACTTCGCGCTCGCTGAGCAAGGAAGCACCAAGGTGGCTGGCCAGCTGCTGCGCGATCTCCGGCGAAATGTAGCGCTGGCCCTCGTGCACGGCACGGATCATCTGCACCAGCTCCTTGCGCAAGCTGCTCTTTAGCAGGAAACCGCTGGCGCCCGCCTCCAGCGCGCGCCTTACCTGGGCGTCGCCGCCGAAAGTGGTCAGCATCACGACACGGGCGGCCGGGAACTGGGCGCGGATCGCCTGCAGCGCCTCGATCCCGCACATGCCGGGCATGGCCAGGTCCATGATGGTCACGTCAGGGCGGCTGGCGGCCCAGGCGGCCACCGCCTGGTGGCCGTCTCCCGCCTCGGCCACCACCCGCATATCCCCCTGGCCGGCGATGGCATCCGCCAGGCCGGCCCGCAGCAAGGGATGGTCGTCCACCAGCAGCACCTTGATTGGTGCGGCCGACGGCGGGAAATCGATGATACTCAACAATTTACTCCTGTAAGGCTTGTATTTCGCGCAAATTTTACCAAGAGTGACACTACTTGGGTTTGCGCGTACCATCATTCGTACTTGCGAGATGGAGAATACCTGCATGGCAGCCCCTGACCAGATCACGCATTGGCGCGAAAAGATCTTTGCGCGCCTGGTGCAGGTCGTCCTGATCCTGGGCTTGGCCACTGCCATCCCCAGCATGGTGCAGTCGGCGCGCGAAGGCCTGTGGGGCGTGATCGTGGTGGATGCCATCGCGCTGACCTGGCTGACTGCCCTGTGGCGCCTGCAAAACGTCGTGTCCTTCACCACGCGCGCCATGCAATTCCTGCTGATTGCGTTCGCGGTAGGCGTGGCGTTAATGCTGCAAGTCGGCCCCGTCGCACATACCTACCTGCTGGTCGTTCCCTGCCTGGCGGCCCTGCTGGTCGGACTGAAGCAGGCCATCTGGCTGCTGGTGGCCGGCGCTGTGGCCATCGTGCTGACCGGCTTCGCACCGCCGCCCGACCCGGCCGCCATGGGCCTGTCCGAGGACGATGCAACGCGCGCCGCCATCGTCGCGCTCAACTACCTTTTCATCGCAGGCATCCTGACCTTCAGCTGCGGCGTTCTGCTGCGCCATCTTGCGCGCTCACTGGCCGAAGGAGAACAATTGGCCTTCTACGATCCGCTGACCGGTTTGCCCAATCGCCGCCTGCTGCTGGACCGCCTGGCCGGCCTTTTGGCCAGTTCCGAGCGCCAGCAAATATTCAGCGCCGTCATGTTCGTTGACCTGGACCGCTTCAAGACCATCAACGATGCACGCGGCCATGCCACAGGCGACCATTTGCTGCGCATGGCGGCGCAGCGCCTGTCTGAGCTGGTGCGCAAGAGCGATACCGTGGCGCGCATCGGCGGCGATGAATTCGTGGTGCTGCTGTCGCACCTGGGCCCGGAGCTGGCGGCCGCCGGCAATGCTGCGCAGGCAGTGGCGGAGAAGATCCGCGCCACGCTGGCACAGGAATTCGAGATCGGCGGCCAGGGCTACGGCTGTTCGGCCAGCATAGGCGTGACGCTGCTGCCCAAGTTCGGCCAGAGCGCCGACGACTTGCTGCGCGAGGCCGATACCGCGATGTACCGCGCCAAGGCGGCAGGCCGCAACGGCATCGCCTTCTTTGAAGCAGCCATGCAGGCCGAGGTCGAACGGCGCCTGACGCTGGAGCGCGAGCTGGCGCAGGCCATCGATCAGGAACGGCTGATGATGGTCTACCAGCCGCAGTTCGACTGCCATGGCCGGCTGCACGGCGCGGAGCTCCTGATGCGCTGGGAACGCGACGACGGCAGCATGGTGGCGCCGGCCATATTCATCCCGCTGGCGGAAGATGCGGGCCTGATCCTGCCGCTTGGCCTGTGGGCGCTGCGCCAGGCCTGCTTGGCGCAGCAGCGCATGGCGGCGCTCGGGCTCTCGCTGCCCTTGTCGGTCAACGTCAGCCCGCAGCAATTCCGCCAGGCCGACTTTGTGCAGCAGGTGCGCGGCATCCTGCAGGAGCATGGCGTGGAGCCGGCGCTGCTGATCCTGGAAGTGACGGAAGGCCTGCTGGTGGAGAAGATGGAAGAAACCGTGGCGCGCATGAACGAACTGGCCGCGCTGGGCGTGCGTTTTTCGATCGACGATTTCGGCACCGGCTATTCCAGCCTGGCCTATCTGAAACGCATGCCGCTGTATGAACTGAAAATCGACCGCAGCTTCATCATGGACATGCCGGACGATGCGAGCGACGTGGTGATCGTGCAAACCATCCTGGCCATGGCCGGACAAATGGGCTTGCGCGTGGTGGCGGAAGGGGTGGAAACGCAGGCCCAGGCGGATTTCCTGGCAGCCCACGGTTGCCATGCCTTGCAAGGCTACCTGCTGGGACGCCCGGCGCCGTTGCCGGCGCTGCTGGACCTGCTGGTGGCGCAGGCGGCCCTGAAGCCGCACAGCGCCACCCGTACTACTTAGCTGCTTAGCTGAACGGAACGGTCAGCGCCTTGCGGATAGCGACGCAGCGCTCGTCTTCCTGATGCGCCACCAGCAGTGCGCGGCGGGTACCCGCGCTCAGGTTTGGATTGGCGGCCGCGGCATCGGCCAGGCGCTGCACGCTGGCTGCGGTGCAGGTGGCTGGAATCATGGCGCCGGCGTAGTCACGCATGAAGACCGGACCAGCCGACTTGTCCAGCACCGGCAGCTGCGCCAGGCGGTCGGCGGCGCTTTGCTCGTTCAGCGCGACCTGGGTCGACGGGTACAGGCTGTGCATCGCGGTACGGATACGCGAGAACGGCAGCTTGGTCTGCTGGTCGCCGATCTTGGCCAGCCATTCCTGCTTCACCTTTGCGTCCGGACGGGCGACTTGCGCTGCCACGGCTGCGAGTTGGCCGCTGTCGGACTTGTCCTTAGCCTGTTCTGCAGCGATGCGCGCCTCCGCGCCTGGCGCCGCATAGCGGTTCAGGATGGAGATGATGTCCCAACGCAGTTCCTGGCTCAGGGTCAAGCCTTTGACCTGGGTGCGGCCTTCCAGGATGGCGGTCAGGCGGTCCAGAGTTTCCTTGTTGCCGGCAGCGGCCATATAGGCGTCGAACCAGCGGCGCAGGAAGTCACCCGTAGTGGCGTTGACGCGCGCCCAGGCCATCTTGCCGATACGGTCCGCGGTGTCGCGGGTGTACTTGGCGTCGGCCGACATGGTGCGCAGGTAGCGCAGCGCGCCCTGGGTCTTGCCCAGTACATCGCCCAGCAGGACGTAGTCGTTTTCAGCGGCGGCGTTGGCCAGCACGGTGTCGAGGAACTCGTTCAGCGGCAGGTCGCCATCGCGCACGTTGTCCCACATGCTGTGCCACAGCATGGTGCGCAGCAGCTTATCCTCCACCTTGCTGATGTCCTTGCGCGCGGTAGCGGCCGAGCGTGCATCGAGCTTGGCTTTCACGAAGCCCCAGTCCTGGTAGTTCGGGTAGACCAGGTCCGGGCAGGCGGCGCCCTTCAGTTCAGCCACTTCGGTGCTGGTGCCCTTGTAGGTCACCGCCAGCACCTTGGCCACGTTCAGCTGCTTGCCTTTCTTCTGCATCAGGGCCAGCTGCACGCGCTGCTCGCGCAGGGTCGGGAATTGCGCAACCGCGGACTGCTGCAAGCTGAAAGAATCGATCTTGCCGCCCTTGCAGCTGTAGTTGGCGGTGATGGTGTTCACGCCCGGCTGGTACAGCCAGTCCTGGGTCCACTGGCCCAGGTCGCGGCCAGCCGCTTCGGCCAGGCTGCCGATGAAGTCATCCAGCTTGGCGTTCTTGAACTGATACTTGACCAGGTAGTTGTGCACGCCCTTGCGGAAAGTGTCTTCGCCCAGCAGGTGGCGCAGCTGCTTCAGGGTGGAGGCGCCCTTCGAATACGTGATGGCGTCGATATTGTCGAAGGCGTTGGCGGTCGACGGCACCGGGGTTTCGATCGGGTGGGTGGTCACACGCTGGTCTTGCACGTAGGCGCCCGATTTGCCCTGCGAGTAGAAGTACTGCCAGGCCGAGTCCTTGAATTCAGTAGCTTCGGCGGTGGCCAGGGTGCCCATGAAGGAAGCGAAACTCTCGTTCAGCCACAGGCCGTTCCACCATTGCATGGTGACCAGGTCACCGAACCACTGGTGCGCCATTTCGTGCATGATCACGCTGGCCAGTTCGTGCTTTTCGGCGCCGCTCATTTTTTCCTTATGCAGGAAGGAGTGCTCGGCGAAGGTCACCGCGCCGGCATTTTCCATCGCGCCGTACAGGAAGTCCGGCACCAGCAGCTGGTCGTATTTGCCGTACTGGTAAGGCACGCCGAAATATTCGTCGAACCAGGCCAGGCCCTGTGCGGTGTATTTGAACCATTCTGCGGCGTCGATCTGGTCGGCCACGGACTGGCGTGCAAAGACGCGCATCGGGTATTTGGAGGACTTGGTATCTTCCCATACCTTGTACGGGCCGGCGTGCATCGAGAAGTTATATGGGCTCAGGATCTTGGAGGCCGGGAAGGTCCAGCGCTTTGCGTCGCCGGCTGCTTCCACCTTCGTCTCGCGCGTGGTGGATACCACGGTCCAGTCGGCCGGCGCCGTCACGTTGACCTGGTAGGTGGCCTTCAGGTCCGGCTGGTCGAACAGCGCGAACATCTGGTGCGCGGCGGCAGGCTCGAAGTGGGAATAGGTGTAGACGCGGCCATCGACCGGGTCGACCATGCGGTGCAGTCCCTCGCCATTGGTGCTGTGCTTGCGCTCGAATTCAACGGTTACCGTGTTGCGGCCAGCCTGCAGGTCGGCGGCGGCCAGGGTGATGAACCAGTTGTTATATTGCGGTGCAGTGATTGCCTTGCCGTTCACCACCAGGCGCTTGACGGTGGCCTTGTCCAGGTCCAGGGTCAAGGGCTGCGCGTTGTCTTTTAGCTCGAAGCTGACCGTAGTGGCGTTGCTGAAGGTCTCTTTGCCAGTCAGCGTGAAATCCAGCACGTAAGCGACGTTGGATACGCGCGCCGAACGGGCGGCGGCATCGGTCTGGCTCAGGTAAGGGTTTTCCGCGCGTGGGGTAAAGGCGCTGCTATCTGCTGCGATGCCGCTGGTAGCGACGAGTGCACTGACTGCCAGTGTAATGGCATGAGGAACTAGCGATTTCATGGTTATCCTTATTTCTGTCTCACCCCTGACCGGCCCCGGTCAGGTGGCGCTGGGATGATACCATTGGACGATGGACATCAAACTCGAATCCCCCGACCAGCGCGAAGTCGTGGCCCTGATCGACCAGCTGGATGCCTACCAGCTGTCGCTATACCCTCCGGAATGCGTGTACGCGCTCGACATGAATTCGCTTTTGCAGCCCAACGTGCTGTTTGCCGTGGCGCGCAATGCCGATGGCATGGCGGTGGGTTGCGGCGCCATGGTGGTGACGCCGGAGTTCGGCGAAGTGAAGCGCATGTTCGTGCAGCCCGCGGCGCGCGGCCAGGGCGTAGCACAGCGCCTGCTTGGCATGCTTGAGACGGAAGCGCTGGCGCGCGGCTGCCGCCAGTTCATGCTGGAGACCGGCCCGTCGCAGCCGGAAGCCATCGGCCTGTACCAGCGCCTGGGCTACCGCGTGCGCGGACCTTACGGCGGTTATCCCGACGATCCCCTCAGCGTGTTCATGGAGAAGGCGGCATGATGGATTCGCTGACCGACCTGCGCGAGCGCACGCGCGCCTTCGCGGCCGCGCGCGACTGGGAGCAGTACCACACGCCGAAGAACCTGGCGATGGCGCTGTCGGTGGAAGTAGCCGAACTGGCCGAGCATTTCCAGTGGCTGCAGACGGGCCGCGAAAGCGAGCTGGCGCAAGGGCAGCATGATGCGATCCGCCACGAGCTGGCCGACGTGCTCCTTTACCTGGTGCAGATCGCCGACAAGCTCGATGTTGACCTGCATGCAGCGGCGCTGGAAAAGATCCAGCTCAATGCGATCAAATATCCGCCGCCGAAGGCGTGACTCATTTTTGCCAGTAGCGGTCCCAGATGCGGTCGTGGTAGGCGACCAGTGCAGGCTGGCTCATGACGTAGTCGTGTATCGGGCTGGCAAAGGGATGGCGGATCTCCGCGTGCAGGAAGCCAAACGCGGTCGCATCGACCAGGTTGGGTTCCTCGCCTAGCAGGAAGGGCTTGTCACCCAGGATTTCCTTGACCGACTTCCACACTTCTATGCCCATGGCGTAGATATCTTCGAGCTTATGGCGGCCGGTGCCCTGCTGCCAGGCCATGCGGCGGTACTTCATTTGCACGAAGGGGAAAATCAGGGGCGCGAACGTCTTCAGGAAGGGCTTTTGCCATTCGGGCGTACTGCGTTTCGCGTAATCGAGCAGCAGCGGCTTGTAGGCGTTGAAGTTGGCATCCACGGCGTAGCGGATATGCAGCAGCACGAAGTACAGGTGCTGCTCGAACAAGGCCCGCAAGGCGCAGGATTGCGCTCGCTCGCTTGCGGAGAGGTTCTCGTCGGAAATCGACTGCGGGTGGAGATACTGCAGGTGCTGGATGATGAGGGTGGAGTCGGGAACCAGTCTGCCGGCAATCATGGCCACGGGAAGCTTCTGGTGGGGCATGGCCTGGTTGGCGCCCGTACGGGTCTCGTACGGTATGCCCGACATGCGCAGCCAGGTTTCCAGCTTGATCACGAAGGGACTGATATCCGGCGAGACCTGAGGGTCTGGATAGCCGAATTTGTAGATAATCATGGTGTTTTCATTGTTAATTTATCCACATTCATTATATCCATGGTCCCGGCGTTATGGCGGCCTTTCTTCAGCGGCTGAGGGCCTTGCGGATCTGGGCGCTGATGATGACCCAGGATTTGGAATCGGCGGAGACTTCGTCGTAGTGGCTGCCGCCCGGCAGCACCAGCACTTCGGCGCTGTCGCCGGCGGCCTTGGCGCGGCGGGCGTAGTTTTCGCCGGTCACGGTGGGCGAGATGTCGTCATGTTCGCCGTGGATCAGGATGGTGTGCACGCCGGCCGGCAGCATTTCCGCGGGCGACGTATCGGCGAAAACATCGGGGCGCTGCGCGCTGGGAGTGCCGGCGATTTGCGCGGTTTCGCGGTCGCAGGTACGGCGGATCAACGCCGCTTCGTTGCGCAGGTCGGCCAGGCCGCCAAGGCTGATCACGGTCTTGATCGGCAAAGGCTGCGGCGCCCAGGCGGGGCTCCATTCAGGCAGCTTGTGGCGCGACACGGCCCATTGCGCGAGGTGGCCGCCGGCGGAATGGCCGACTGCCACGACGCGGCTCAAATCGAGCGCGCTGGTTTTTGCTTCGTGCTTCAGCAAGTCCACCGCGGTGGCGACGTCCTGGTACATGCCGGGGTAGCCGCCGCCTTCTTCATCGTAGCGGCGATATTCGACGTTCCACACTGCGATACCTTGGCGGGTCAGCGCACCGGCCATATTGCGCATTTGCCCGATGCCGCCGAAGTGCACGGTCCAGCAGCCGCCGTGGATCAGGACGACCACAGGGTGCGGACCGGGACCGTCGGGCTTGAACAGTTCCACGAACTGGCTCGGCGCGGCGCCATAGGCGATGCGCTTGTCGGGCGCGGGGCCCTTCAGCGCGAGATATTCATCCAGGGTCAGGGGCTTGGTGACGACGGCGTCGGGCGTGACGGCGGCGGCGCCAACGGCAGCGGCGCCGGCGGCAGCACACAGGGAATGGCGGATCAGTTTCAGCATGGCTTTCTCGCAGTATCCGGAAGAGCCAGCAGGATAGCCTGGGGGTAGCTGATCAGGCAACAAGTGCGTGCGACGGTCTCCTTCGCGGTTCGGTCGGAGACTACTACTGAAAACTACTGAAACTACTACTGAAAACTACTGAAATTTGCGGTTTTCACCGGTGATAGCGCTAAAGCGGGAAAATTTTCAGTAGTTTTCAGTAAACCTGTGCGACGAGTGTGCAAGGGGGAACCCAATCCCGGGTCCCCCGGGTTTTCGCCAGACTCAGCGCTTCGGCTTGGCCGCCGGTTTTTTCGGCGGGGTGTGCTTGCCGGACATCGGCGGCATCGCGTCGGCCAGGGACATTTTCAGCTGTTTGCCGCCGACCCAGACTTTGCGCAGGTGCTTGAAGATGTCGTCCGGCATACCGTCCGGCATTTCAACGAAGGCGTGATCGTCCAGGATTTCGATGCGTCCAATAAAGCGTGATTCGAGGCCGCTTTCGTTCGCAATGGCGCCGACCAGGTTGCCCGCATTGACGCCATCCGTCGAGCCGACTTCCACGCGGTAGGCACGCATCGGCATCGGTGCTGCGCCGCCCTCGCCTGCCATCTCCTTCTTCTTGCGCTTCGGCGCTTCCTCGAACATTGGCTCGTCGTCATCGTCGCGCGTGGACAGCGGCGGCGCTTCGCGCTCAGCACGCTCAGGCTTGACCGCACGTTCTGCACGTTCCGGTTTGGCGGCGCGCGGCGCTTTGGCCGCTGGTGCCGGAGGCGGCGTCTCGCCGTCGCGGTGCAGGCGCAGCGGCTGGCCTGCCACGCGAAGCGCCTGCAGGGTCTCGATGTCGCCCGGTTGCAGGTCGGCCGGCATGTCCAGCAGCGAATAGTCGTCGTAAATCTCGATGCGGCCGATGAACTTGGAATCGATGCCGCCTTCGTTGGCGATAGCGCCCACGATATTGCCCGGCTTGACGCCGTGCTGGTAGCCCACTTCCACGCGGTAGGTCGCCTTACCCGGCTCCGGCTCGCGGTCGATGCGCTCCTTCTTCGGGCGCGGTTCACGCGGCTCGCGTGGCTCACGCGGCTCGCGTGGCTCACGCGGTTCGCGCGGCTCACGGCCTTCACGTTCCTGGCGCGGCGCGCCATCTTCATGCCAGCCCTTCTCGCGCGACTTGTCGAGCAGCAGCGGTTTGCCGCCGCTGGCCATCAGCGCCAACGCAGCGGCAATTTCGACTGCCGGGACATTGTGCTCAGCCTCGTACTCGTTCACCAGAGTTTCATAGAAGGACAGGCCTTCCTGCGCCAAGGCGTCGGTGATCTGGTCCTTGAAACGCTGCACCCGCACGTCATTGACGGCCTGGATGGTTGGCAGCGTCATAGGTGTCACCGGCTGGCGCGTGGTGCGTTCGATCAGCTTGAGCAGGTTGCGCTCGCGCGGCGTGATGAACAGGATCGCGTCGCCGCTGCGGCCCGCGCGGCCGGTACGGCCGATACGGTGGGTGTAGCTCTCAGGATCGTACGGTACGTCGTAGTTGACCACGTGGCTGATGCGCTCCACGTCCAGGCCGCGCGCGGCAACGTCGGTGGCGACCAGGATGTCGATCTTGCCGTCCTTCAGCTGGCCGATGATGCGCTCGCGTGCCGCCTGCTGCATGTCGCCGTTGATGGCGCCGGCCGAGAAGCCGCGCGCCTGCAGGCGCTCCGCCAGTTCCTCGGTGCCGATCTTGGTGCGCGAAAAGATGATCATGCCATCGAACGGCTCCGCTTCCAGGATCCGGGTCAGTGCGTCCAGCTTGTGCATGCCGGACACCAGCCAGTAGCGCTGGCGGATATTGGTGTTGGTGGTGGTCTTGGCGGCCACCATCACTTCGGCCGGGTCGTTCAGGTAGGTGGTGGCGATGCGCTTCACCTGTGCCGGCATGGTGGCCGAGAACAGCGCGGTCTGGCGCGATTCAGGCGTCTCCTGCAGGATGCGCTCCACGTCTTCGATGAAGCCCATGCGCAGCATTTCGTCCGCTTCGTCCAGCACCAGGGTTTTCAGCTGCGACAGGTCGAGCGAGCCTTTTTCCAGGTGATCGATGACGCGGCCCGGGGTGCCGACCACCACGTGCACGCCACGGCGCAGCGCTTGCAGCTGCGGGCCGTAGGACTGGCCGCCGTAGATCGGCAGGACGTGGAATTTCGGGATATGGGTGGCGTAGCGCTGGAAAGCCTCCGCCACCTGGATCGCCAGTTCGCGGGTTGGCGCCAGCACCAGCGCCTGCGGCGCCGCCTGCTTGATGTCGATGCGGGACAGGATCGGCAGCGCGAAAGCCGCAGTCTTGCCGGTGCCGGTTTGCGCGGTGCCAAGCACGTCGCGGTTTTCCAGCAGGTGGGGGATGGTGGAGGCCTGGATTGGAGACGGGGTCTCGTAGCCTACTTCTTTCAGCGCCTTCAAAATGGGGGCGCTGAGGTTTAAATCGGTAAACATGGTGTCTGACATGGCGGCACTCGTGAATGGTTATTGTTGGTACGCCTGATGCGACGCGAAACCGCTATTCTACCCTTTAAACCCGGAAACCCCGGGTCAGACCCAAGGGTCAGACCCTGTCAGTGCCGCATGCAATGGATGGGTCCGACCCTCGGGTCGTACCCCGATTTACCGGGTTCAGGTGTGCGGCTTGACGTCATCTTTCAGCGCATTCAATGCCATTTTCTCAATCATCCCCGGCGCCAGCAGCTTAAGCCAACGCCCCAGCTTACCCTTGGCCGTCATCACGACCTCCCGCTTTCGCCCCTGCATCCCATCGATAATGAGCCGCGCGCATTCGGCCACCGGCATCGCCGCATCCTCGCGCAAGGAACTCTTTCCCAGCTCCCCGCCCGCCGCGTTGTAGCCCCGGTAGCGGATCTGGGTATCCACCACGCCCGGGTAAGCCGTGGTCACGCTCACCCCATGTGGCTTCATTTCCGCCCGCAGGGCCTCGAAAAATCCCGCCATGGCGAATTTGGTCGCGCCGTACGCCGTTCGCCCCGGCACGCCCACCAGCCCCGCCAGCGAGGATACCGCCACAATCCGCCCCTGCGACGCCTTCAGGTAAGGCAGGGCCGCGTGCGTGCACCAGATCGCACCCCAAAGGTTCACTTTCATCAGGTCCTCATACCAGCCGAGGTCCGTCACTTCCTCGAACAGCGCGTGCGCCGAGCGGCCAGCGTTGTTGACCAGGGCATCGATGCGGCCGAAGCGCTGCACGGCCGCTGCCACCAGGCGCCGGCACTGCTCCTGCTGCGCCACGTCGGTCGGCACCACCAGCGTTTCCGCCCCGGCCGCCGCACAGTCAGCGGCTACTGCCTGCAAGGCCGCTTCCTTGCGCGCGGCCAGGACCAGCGCCACGCCCTTTTGCGCCAGCTGGCGCGCCATCTCAGCGCCGATGCCATCGGACGCGCCGGTGATGATGATCACTTGCATGGGGTCTCCTTTGTTTCACGCATTATGGAGTAAGATCCGCGCCATGAATACCAAGTACTTGATCCCCGCCGGCCTGCTGCTGGCCGCCGCTTCCGCCATGGCGCAACAAGCACCCGCCGTAAAGGAAGCGCCGCTGCGCGCCCACCTTTCCTTCCTCGCCGACGACCTGCTCGAAGGCCGCGGCACCGGCCAGCGCGGCGGCGACCTGGCCGTACGCTACCTGGAGACGCAGGCGGCCGCCATCGGCCTCAAGCCCTTGCCCAACGGCCTGTACCGCCAGGCGGTGAAATTCCAGGGCACCCGGCTGCAAGCCGGCAGCTCGATCAGCTTCAGCAGCGGCGCCGCCACGTTCGTGCCGCGCCTGGGCGAGGATGTCCTGATCGGCACCGGCAGCGGCCAGTCCGAAGTGGTGTTCGATGCGCCGCTGGTGTTCGTCGGCTACGGCGCCATCGCGCCGGAAGAAAACTGGAACGACTACAAGGACGTAGACGTCAAGGGCAAGATCCTGGTCATGATGGTCAACGACCCGCAGCCGACCGCCGAGGAGCCGAACCGCTTTGCCGGCAAGGCCTACACCTATTACGGCCGCTGGATGTACAAGTATGAGGAGGCGGTACGGCGCGGCGCCGCCGGCGCCCTGCTGATCCACACCACGCCTTCTGCGGCGTACGTCTGGAACGTGCCCGCTACCAGCTTCTCGCTGGAACGCTTCCATGCGCCTGGCGCCGGCAACCAGATTGAAGGCTGGTTGAGCGAGGATTTCAGCCGCAGCCTGTTCAAGGCCGCCGGCTTCGACCTCGACAACCTGCGCGCCGCCGCCGAACGACGCGACTTCCGACCCGTCGCGCTGAACATCAGCGCCCACAGTGAAATCCGCTCGAGCGTGCGCCAAGTCGAGCAGTTCAATGTGGTCGGCATCGTGCCGGGCAGCGATCCGAAACTGAAAGAAGAAGCGGTGGTGTATTCCGCGCACTGGGACCACTTGGGCAAGAGCGGAGACCGCATCTACAACGGCGCCATCGACAACGGCTCCGGCGCCGCCGCCCTGCTGGCGATGGCCGCTGCCGCCGTACAGAAGCCCGCCAAGCGCTCGCAGGTCTTCCTGTGGCCAGCCGCCGAGGAAGTGGGCATGCACGGCGCATCGGCATATGTCGCCAACCCGGCCTTCCCGCTGAACCGCACGCTGGCCGACCTGAATCTCGATTCAATGAATTTCGCCGGCCGCACCAAGGACATCGGCGTGGCAGGCGCCGAGCGCAGCACGCTGGCCGAATCAGCCGCGCGCGTCGCCCGGCAAATGGGCCTGAAGCTGGCGCCATCCATCCCCGACCTGTCCGGCGCCTACTTCCGCGCCGACCACTTCCAGTTCGCCAAGGCCGGCGTGCCGGCCTTTAACGTCGGCTCCGCCGTGTTCTCCGGCGACGGCCACTTCGAATTCGAGCAGGCGCAGGACGCGTCAGCCGCAAAGATCGTCGCCTTCAAGGGCGACTATCACACGGTGCGCGACCAGTACCACGCGGAGTGGGATTTATCGGGCATGGTGCAGCAAGCCCAGTTCACGCTGAACCTGGGCTACGAGCTCGCAAATGGCAAGACTGCGCCAACTTGGAAGAAAGGCGATCCGTTCAGCTTTGTGAAACGTTGAGCGTAGCCTCGTGTTGCTCCAGCAGCGCCAGGAAGTCGGCCGCCGGCACCGGACGGCCAAAGAAGTAGCCCTGCATGTGGCGGCAGCCGTGGCGGCGCAGGAAGTCTAGCTGCTCCTGCGTTTCCACGCCTTCCGAAATTACTTCCAGGCCCAGGTTGTCGGCCAGCGCGATGATGGTGGTGACGATGGCAGCATCGTCCGGATCGACCGTCAAATCACGCACGAAAGTCTGGTCGATCTTCAGCACGTCGATCTCGAAACGCTTCAAGTGCGCCAGCGAGGAATAGCCAGTGCCGAAGTCGTCGATCGCCAGCTGCACGCCCAGCTTCTTCAGCTGGTGCATGACTTCGGTGGCGTGTGCCACGTCGTCCATCACCGCGCTTTCCGTCAACTCAAGCTCAAGGCAGCACGGCGCCAGGCCGGTATCGGCCAGCACATCGGCCACGCTTTGCACGAAGTCGGGTTCGGCCAGCTGGCGCGCCGACACGTTGACGGCGACGCGCAATTCCTTGCGGCCGGCCTGCTGCCAGTCGCGCAGCTGACGGCACGCGGTGCGCAGCACCCAGGCGCCAACCGCCAGGATCTGCCCCGTCTCCTCCGCCAACGGAATGAAGCGGTATGGCGCCACCATGCCCATTTCCGGATGGCGCCAGCGGATCAGTGCCTCCATGCCCATGATGCGGCCCGTGGTGCAGTCGACTTGCGGCTGGTAATGCAGCTCGAACTCGCGCCGCTCCAGCGCTGTACGCAGCGCGGTCTCGATGCGCAGGCGTTCGCCCAGTTGCTCGTTCATCGCCGCGGTGTAGAACTGGTACTGGTTGCCGCCCATTTCCTTGGCGCGGAACATGGCGATGTCGGCGCGTTCGGCCAGCACGCCGGGTTCCTTGCTGTCGCCCGGGAAAGCAGCAATACCGGCGCTGGCGGTCAGGAACAACTCCGTCCCATCCAGCACCAGCGGCGCCGCCAGGCTGTCCAGCACGCGCTTCAATTGTTCGGCGCGAGGGGCATGACCGCCCCGTTCCGGCAGCAGCATCAGCGCGAATTCATCGCCGCCCAGCCGCGCTACCGTGTCAACCGGCCGCACCGCCGCCTGCAGGCGCGCCGCCACGATTTGCAGCAGGCGGTCGCCGCCCTTGTGGCCAAGCCGGCTATTGGTGAATTTGAAGCGATCGAGGTCGATCGACACCAGCCAAAGCTCGTGTCCTTTGCGTCCCGAGTGCTGGATGGTTTGCGCCAGGCGGTCCTGCAGCAGCAAGCGGTTCGGCAGGCCGGTCAGCGCATCGTGGGTGGACTGGTGCTGCAGCTCCGATTCATAGGCCTTGATGGCCGTGATGTCGTGCTGGATGGAGATGAAGTTGGCCACCCTGCCCTGCTCGTCGCGCACCGGCGACATATACACATCGTTCCAGTACAGGGTGCCGTCCTTGCGGTAGCAGCGCAGCACGGCATGGCCGTCGCGCTGCTCGCGGATAGCGGCGCGCAACTCGTCGAAACCTGGCTGCTCCAGGTCCGTGCCAAGCAGCATGCGCGGGCTGCGGCCCAGCGCCTCGTCGGCACGGTAGCCGGTGATGCGCTCGAAGGCTGGATTCACGTACACCATCGGATTGTGCTTTCCCGCCTCCGTGATCACGACGGCATTGGTGCTCGACTCGATGGCGCGCTGGCGTAGCGCCAAAGCCTGGTTGGCCTCCTTGAGCTCCGCCGTGCGCTGCGCCACGCGCCGCTGCACCAGCTCCTTGCGGCGCTTGAGCGAATCGACGAAAGCAGCGGCGATCAGGGTGGTCAGCACGCCCAGCACCAGCGCGGCCAGCGAGGCCAGGTGCTCGCTGGCGAGAGCGTGCGGTCCTGGCGATGCCACCAGCAGCCAGCGCGTACCGGCAACGTCGAGCGGCTGCTTCACGGGCGCCGTGTGTGCGGGATAGAGCCAGGCAGGCAGGGTCAGCCCGTTGCCCTCCGAAACCGGCGGCGCGACATATACCAGGGCGCCTGAATAAGGCTCAGGGCTGGCATACACCTGCATATCCAGCGCAGCAGCTTCCGGTCCGGCATTGGCGAAAATCTTTTCGATCATTTCCCCGGGCTGCAATGTCAGCGCTGTTTCACCCAGCACGCGCCCCGCGCCGTACAGCGGCATCGACACCACCACGCCCAGGCGCCCACGTCCGCCATCGCGCTGCGCCAGTTTGACCAGGGGTCCCGCCGCCGGCTGCCCGCTGGCATAAGCGCGCTGGCGCGCTGAATCGTCGTGATTGGGATATAGGGTGTCGAGGCCAAGAGCGGGCTCGTTGCCCGCCAACGGCTCGATGTAGTCGATAACGCGGTAGCGCGCCCGCACCGCAGCCGGCTGGGCCACGCCGTCGTGCATCTCGCGTACGGTGGCGCCGGGGTGCACGGCCTGCAGCGAAGCTTCAAAGGCGGGCCGCTCCGCATGCTCAATAAAACGCAGGTAGCTCGTGCCCAGCACGTAGGGATGGCGCGCCAGCAAAGGCGCGACGAAGCGCTGGAATTCTTCGCGGGTGGTCGCCGGACGGCTGACAAACAACTGGTTGACCGCCTGCAGGCTGGCCATGGCGCCGCCGATGCCTTCCCGCAGCACATAGGCGCGCGCTTGCACGCGCTGCTCGAACGCCAGCTGGGCGCGCTGAGCCTCCAGGCGGCTCACGCCTGCAAAAAGAGTGCCGGTCAGGGTGAATCCGCACAGCAGCGCCAACGCAGCGGTGCGCGTGCGGAATACCTGCTGTGGTGATGCGCTTTCTGCTTGGTCCATATGCCCCTGCCTTCGCTCTGCGAGCTTACCATTTTCGCACGGCCATACATTTAATACCACATGGCAATATTTGCCCCGCGGCTCGCGCGCGCCGGGCACTGCGACGGCGACCTATACTGAACCGCCTAAACCACACTGGAGGCGACCATGGAGAAAACCTGGATCGTTGTGGCCGATAGCAGCCACGCCCGTATCTTCCAGCTGCGCGACGGCCAGCTGCCGGCCGAAGAAATCCAAGACCTGGCCAACCCGCTGGGACGAGCCGACAACAAGCAGGTCGCGTCCGACAGCCACGGCCAGTTTGCCGGCCCGGATGGTCATGGCCATACCGCGCCACGCGTGGAAGAGCCGGTACAGCATGAAGTGCACCAGTTCGCGCGTCACTTGGCCCGCCGGCTCGACACAGCGGCCGCCCAGCATCGCTTCCAGCAACTGGCACTGGTGGCCGCGCCGCGCTTCCTGGGCTTGCTGCGCGACAGCCTGGACAAACAGACGCGCAAGCTGGTGACAGCGGAAATGGCGAAGAATGTGGCTGCCTTGCCGCGCAGCGAGCTCGATGCTTGCTTGCAAGCTCTGGCCCGGCAGCACCCCACACACTGAGGCGCCGCCATGGACCTCAGCACGCAATGGACGACCGTGCATGGCCCGGATGGCGAGTTCGACGCCTTCCTGGCGCTGCCGCGCAGCGGCCACGGCCCCGCCCTGCTGCTCTTGCAGGAAATCTTTGGCGTCAACGCACACATCCGCGGCGTGGCCGAACAATACGCCGCCGATGGCTATGTAGTGCTGGCGCCCGACCTGTTCTGGCGCCAGGACAAGCGCTTGGAATTCGGCTATGACGATGCGGACTGGGCCCGCGCCGCCCAATGCAAGCAGCGCGCCGACACGGCGCAAACCCAGGCCGACATCGGCGCCGCCGCAGCCAACTTACGCGCCACGCCAGGCGCCGAGGGCAAGCTGGCGGCAGTGGGCTATTGCTGGGGCGGACAGATGGCTTTCCTGGCGCTGGCCAACGGCCATGCCGATCACGCCGTGGCGTACTACGGCGGCGGCATCCAGAATTGCCTCGACCGCAGCGCCGACATCAAGGCCCCGCTGTTGATGCACTTCGGCGGGCGCGATGCGCACATCCCACGCGAGGCAGTGCGCTCGATCGCCGAACGCTTCGAACACAAGGAGCAGGTTGAGATCCATATTTACCCGGAAGCCGAACACGGCTTCAATTGCAGCCACCGCAGCACCTACCACCAGCGCAGCGCAGCCGAGGCGCATGGCCACACCCTGCTGTTCTTAAGCGAATACCAGTAAGTGCGTCTGCGCACGGAGCGCCCAACCGTACAGTCCTAATCTCGAGTGCTGGATTCCAACGGAGGAAATGATGGCTGATGACCTGAATTCCCGGCCTGCGCCCGCGGCCGCCGCAATCTCGCCGGCTGCCACACTGGCCGCAACCCTGATGGCTGCATTGCTCGCTGCTTGCGGCGGCGGTGGCGGCGGAGGTTCCGGCCCGGTGGTGCAACCGGAACCACCCAAGCCCGACCCAACGCCGCCCACGCCTGCGCCCTTGACCCTGGCCGTGCGCGAAGTGGCCAGCGGCTTGCAGGCCCCGGTATTCCTGACCGCGCCTGTCAGCGATACACGGCGTTTTATTGTCGAGCGCGCCGGCCGCATCCGCATTCTGGCCGGTGATGGCAGCCTGCGCAGCACAGCTTTCCTCGATTTAACCGGCCTGATCAGTACGGATGGCGAAGGCGGCCTGCTGTCGATAGCCTTCCATCCCAACTATGCGCAGAACGGCAAGTTCTACATCTATTACACGGACAAGTTCAACAACATCGCCATCGATGAAGGCAAGGTATCTACCGGCAACGCCGACCTGGCCGACGCAAATTCCCTCAAACGCCTGATCTCCATCCCGCACCCGACCTATAACAACCACTTCGGCGGCCTGCTGGCCTTTGGTCCGGATGGCTACCTGTATGCCGGCACTGGCGATGGCGGCGGTAGCGGCGATCCCAGCGGCAATGCGCAGAACCTCGATTCCCTGCTGGGCAAGCTTCTGCGCCTGAACGTTGACACACCGGTGGCGCCGCTCTACCTGGTGCCGCCTGACAATCCGTTCGCCGGACAGCAAGACAAGCGCGGCGAGATCTGGGCCTATGGCTTGCGCAACCCATGGCGCTTCGCCTTCGATTCCGTCACTGGCTCTCTCTACATTGCTGATGTCGGACAGGACCTGAAGGAAGAGGTCAACGTGGTCGCCACCACGCTGAAGCCAGCCAACTACGGCTGGAACATCATGGAGGGCACCAGCTGCTACAACGCCGCCACGTGCTCGCAGCAAGGGTTGGTGAAGCCCGTGTTCGAATACGACCACGGCGCCAGCAACGCGAACGGCTGCTCCATCACCGGCGGCTTCGTCTACCGCGGCAAGGCCGTGTCCGAGCTGGCCGGGCGCTACCTCTATTCGGACTACTGCAAGGGCTTCCTGCGCAGCTTCCAGTTCGCCAACGGCGCTGTGAGCGAAGCGAAGGACTGGGCGATCGGCGATATCGGCCGGATCCCAAGCTTCGGCCAGGATGGGGCAGGCGAGCTATACATGCTGAGTGAAGCCGGCAAGGTGTACCAGATCGTGAAGGGGCCATAGCCGCCACGGGCGGGGGCGAAGGCGCGCTACAATGTGCGCTTTCCCACTAGCCTTTCCAAGACATGGCCAGACTGACGCTGTCGTTCCCGGACGATCAATTCTGCTTTTCGACCCAGCTCACGGTGCGCGTGACCGATATCAACGGCGCCAACCACCTGGGCAACGATTCGATGATTTCCATGATCTCGGAAGCGCGGGCGCGCTTCCTGTTCGAGTTCGGCGTGCAGGAAACCGAGGCCGACGGCACCGGCATCATCATCACCGACCTGGCCACCACCTATCGCGCCGAAGCGCATGCTCGCGACCAGCTGCTGTTTGAAGTGGGAGTGATGGATTTCAACAAGTACGGCGGCGACGTGATCTTCCGCGTCACCCGCCCGGCCGACGGCAAACTGGTTGCCATGGCCAAGCAGGGTTTTGTGTTCTACAACTATGCGCACGCCCAGGTTGTGCCGATGCCGGACGACTTCCGCGCCAAGTTCACCCGCGTGAACTGGATCGACTGATTACTTCTTGCTCAGCTGCGTTGGGCTGGCAAAGGCCGACTTGAACCAGTCGTCGATCATCGGCTTTTCATAACGCAGCGAGTCGCCGGACGCATAGTGGTTCAAGCGTTCCAGGTACATCATGTTTTTCAAATGCTCCTGGCCGCTGGCGATGACCTGCCCATCCTGCTCCAGGGTATAGTTCAAGGCCATGGTCGGCCAGTCGGCGCCGCCGCGCAGGATGCGGACGTCGTCAATGAAGTGGCGGCGGTGCGGCTCCACCCGGCCTGCCAAGTCAATATCGGTGACCGTGATATTCAGGTGCTGCTTAGCGGGCAAATGCTGGGCAAGGCGCTGGAAGTGCTCGGTAAATTGCTTCAGCATTTCCGTGCGATCCTGCTCCATCATCGGTACGTCCATATACTTGTCCATGTCCTGGTACTTGACCGACACCGTACCTGCCGAAGCGGCGCCAGCCGCGGCCAATAACAGCGCAGCGGCGATCCAGAATCGAGTTGCGTGTTTCATGATTGGTTTCCTTTCATAGATAACCTTAAATATACTCCTCGCCCACGCCCCTGCTGTCATTGAAACAATTTCTGACAAATAAAACCGGGCGGAAAAGTGAACCTTCGTGTGCGTAAGCGCACCGCACGGCGGACCGCTCGCCCTCACACTGGGGCGCAGGAGGTAGCCCATGCCCGAAGGCCCGTCGATCGTCATCCTGACAGAACTGGTGCACAGCTTCGAAGGCCGCACCATCTCTAACGCCAGCGGCAACAGCAAGGCCGTACCTTTCGAAGAGCTGCCCGGCCAACCCATCCTGTCACTGCGCAGTTGGGGCAAGCATTTCCTGATCGAGCTGCCGCTCTTCACCTTGCGCATACACTTCATGATGTTCGGCAGCTACCGCATCGACGAACGCAAGGACGGCACGCCGCCGCGGCTCTCGCTGCAATTCGAAGAAGGCGGTGAACTCAATTTCTATTCCTGCTCAGTCAAGCTGGTGCCAGGCGAACTGGAACTGGCTTACGATTGGCGCAGCGATGTCATGTCGGAGCATTGGAGTCCGCGCCTGGCATTAAAAAGACTGCGCGAAAATCCCGAGCGTTTTGTGTGCGATGTTTTACTCGACCAAAATATTTTTAGTGGAGTTGGCAATATTATCAAAAACGAAGTATTGTTTCGATTGCACATTCACCCTCTCTCTACAGTAAGTAAATTGCCACAGGGAAAGCTAAGGGAACTGGTGAAGCAAGCACGCCAATACAGTTTTGAATTCAAAGCCTGGAAACAGGCGTTCGAATTAAAAAAGCATTGGCAAGTGCATAACCGCCGTGATTGTCCCCGCTGTAATATCAAGCTGCACCGAGCCCATCTCGGCCTCACCCAGCGCCGCACTTTCTGGTGCGAGAATTGCCAAAAGCGTTACGGCGACGCAGTGATGTTGTAAAGATTTAGCTAATCCAGTATTGCCTGTTGTTAATAACAATAGGTCAGACTACAATCGTTCAGATGCGCTTAAAAATTGCGCATCGCCCAGGGACTGTGTGTCACATTTGGAATTTGCCAATATGTCTTTCTTGTCTTCTGCTACGCCCAAACTCGCGCCGTGGAGAATCCTGCTGGTCGATGACGAACCCGACATTCACGACATCACCAAGCTGACCCTGAGCCGCTTCCGCCTGGAAGGCCGCGGGCTGACTTTTCTGCACGCTTACAGCGGCGCTGAAGCGAAAGAAGTGCTGGCGAAAGAAAAAGACATTGCCCTCGTTTTCCTCGACGTGGTGATGGAGAAGGAAGACTCCGGACTCGAAGTGGCGCGCTGGATGCGCGAAGACCTGGACAACCAGTTCACCCGCATCGTGCTGCGCACCGGCCAGCCAGGCCAGGCGCCGGAAGAACGCGTGATCGTCAATTACGATATTAACGATTACAAGGAAAAGACCGAACTCGATCGCACCAAGCTGTTCACCACCACCTTCGCCGCGCTGCGCGCCTACCGCGACATCATGAAGGTGGAAGAAGCGCGCCAGCAGCAGCTGCATTACCGCGAAGGCCTGGAGCGCGTGATCGCCGCCTCGGCCCATATTTTCCAACAGCGCAACCTGAAAGACTTCGCCAACGGCCTGCTGCAGCAAGTGGTCGCGCTGCTGCGCCTTGAGCAAAGCATGCTGGTGCGCCTGCGCGGCGCCACCGCCGTCACCGGTGAAACCGACTACGAAGTGCTGGCCCAGATCGGCCAGGACGAAGACAGCCTGCTGACGCCCGAGCTGCTGGCCCAGTTGAAGGACGCGGAGCGCAATCGCATCTCGCGCATGGCGGGCGACACCTTTGTCGGCTACTTCCCCAACAGCAGCGGCAAGGCATCGCTGCTGATACTGAAAGGCGTGGAAGAGATTTCCGAGATCGACCAGAAGCTGCTGCAAATCTTCTGCAGCGGCGTCGCGATCGCCTTCGACAATATTCTGCTGACGCAGGAAATCACCGATACCCAGGCGGAGCTGATCATGCGTCTTGGCGACGTGGTGGAATCGCGCTCCAACGAAGCGGGCAACCACGTGCGCCGCATGGCCGAATTCTGCCACCTGCTGGCCACCGCTGCCGGGATGCCGGACGAAGAGACCGCGGTACTGAAGCACGCGGCGCCGATGCACGACATCGGCAAGATCGCCACGCCCGATTCCGTGCTGCTCAAGCCGGGCAAGCTTGATGCGGCCGAATGGGAAATCATGAAACAGCACCCGACGGTCGGCCTATCGATCCTGGACGGCTCGCAGCGCCCGATCCTGAAAGCCGCCGCCGTGATCGCCCACCAGCACCACGAAAAGTTCGACGGCAGCGGCTACCCGCAAGGCCTGAAGGGCGAAAGCATCCACGAATACGCCCGCATCGTCGCCGTCGCCGACGTATTCGACGCCTTGATGCACAAGCGCTGCTACAAGGACGCCTGGCCGGTCGAGCAAGTGGTCGCCCACATGCGCGAAGTCGCCGGCCAACACCTCGACCCCAAGTATGTCGAGCTGATGGTCAAAAACATCGATAAAGCCCTCGCCATCAACGATCGCTTCCCGGATTAAAGTCGGGGTCAGGTCGAGCAAACGGACACGGGCCTGTCTCTTCTCCACATCTGACGCTGCCGACGAAGTATCA